>NZ_NRQU01000036.1 GCF_004119495.1 Flavobacterium sp. YO12 | reverse complement strand
AATAAGATCCTAATTCCCATTCTTTATGAGCAATTATACATATCTTGTAACAAAGTGATTGCGCAAATAAATAATAAATATGGCATCTTATCATTAGGAAATAAAATAGTAATGCCATTCGAGTATCCAAACATTGTTGGGTATTCTGAAAAAACAGAAGTAACCCAAAAAGATTTTAAAACCAAAACATACAATTGCGACTTATTATGTATTGAAAATTGTAATTAGTCTATCCAAAAAAAACTGTCAAAAATATAAACTTGCAATGAAACTATATTATAAGTAATTTCGCATTTTTAAAATAAACAATAAGTAATGAGTATCGAAAGAGAATTAAACAAACGAAGCGGATCTAAATGCGAACTTTGCGGCGCTGAAGAAAACCTAAAAGTATATCAAGTATTACCAACTCAAAAAGTCGGTCTTGACGAAAGTATTTTAGCTTGTACTACCTGTATTGACCAAATTGAAAATCCTGATAACGTCGATTTAAATCACTGGAGATGTCTTAACGACAGCATGTGGAACGAAAATGTCGCTGTACAAGTTGTAGCTTGGAGAATGCTAAGCCGTATGCGCGCTGCAGGATGGCCGCAAGAATTACTTGACATGATGTATTTAGACGAAGACACGCTGGCATGGGCACAAGCAACCGGCGAAGGCGAAGACGACGAAAACAAATTGGTTCACCGCGATAGCAATGGCGTAGTTTTACAACACGGAGATTCAGTTGTTTTAATCAAAGATCTTAAAGTAAAAGGATCAAGTATGGTTGCCAAACAAGGAACTGCAGTAAGAAACATTCGTCTTGACCATGAAAATGCCGAATATATTGAAGGAAAAGTAGATGGTCAACAAATTGTGATTATCACGCAATATGTGAAGAAGATATAATTTTTTTTTTAGGTTCATAGTTACAAAGAGGCAAAGTTGCAAAGGCTTTTTTTGCTTGACTTATGAAACTTGAAGCAATAAAAAAAGGCTATTCAAAATACGAATAGCCTTTTTTATTATTTTTCGGTTCTGGAAATAACTTGAAACAAATTAAACCTGAAACTAAAAATTATCGTTGAAATAATTTATTGATTTGCTCTTTGATCAACGGCTCAGAAACATTGTTTGTCGCAGCATCTTTATCTTTGCTTGAAACCATAAACTGAACTGTCGCTTTGTCTGGAACAACGTTTCCTGTATAGTGTAACCAAATATAATTGTTTGGTAATTCTAATTTTATATCATACAACGGAGTTGCTGTAAAACCATTTACAATTATGTTGTAAAGATTTACATAATCGTTGTCAACATTTTTGAAGGTAAATTTTCTTAAACTTGACGCATCTTCATCATCGTTTTGAATACTAGTGTAATACACTGTGTATTCATCGCCAATTTTCTGAATGTAATTGTTATTTACTTTTCCTAATTTTTCAACAGGAACTGTTTCAAGAACTTTAATCTGTGCAAACGACACAAGACTAAAGAACAAAACGGCAATGGTAATAGTTCTTTTCATAATAAATTTGGGATTTATAATTTTTACAGCAACAAAAAAACACAGAAATAATGAAAAAACACCTATCAAATCGTTATTTTTTTAACATAAAATCACAAACCACAAACGCAAAACAATTAAAATACTGATATACAATTACATAAAATTAAAACTGGTAAATTACCAGCAATTTTCTGTTATTTAATATTTATTGTTCTTCTCCTCCTCTTTCTTCACCACATTACGAGCCACCTCAATTTTAAACTTTTTCCCTTTCATTTTTTCATCTTTAATATTCTTAAGCAGCTCTTTTACTTTTCCGAATTTTACTGCCGCAAACGAAACAAAATCTTTTACCTCGATAAGTCCCAAATCACCTTTTTCCAATTTCCCTTTTTGAGAAAAGAAACCAACAATATCAAACTTATTCAGTTTTGTTTTTTTACCGCCGCTAATGTAAATCGTTTGAAATTCAGGTGGTTTTGGCAGAGCTGTCGTATTCTTCACATCAAGGATTTCCATATCATAATCGATATAATCCAATTGTTTTTCACTTTCATGAACAATAACATATGCCGTACCAGTTGCCTGCATACGTGCCGTACGTCCGTTACGATGCGTAAACTCGTCTTCTTTTAAAGGCAAATGATAATGAATAACGTGTTTCATCTCCGGAATATCCAATCCACGCGCTGCAAGATCAGTTGTAACAAGATAACTCACACTTCCATTTCTAAACTGAATCAATGCACGTTCACGCTCATCCTGATCCATTCCGCCATGATAATACGTAGCGTAAATCCCTTTTTCGTTCAAAGTGTCGCTGATACGTTCTGCAGCATCACGGTGATTACAAAATATAATAGCCGATTGCGATTTTAAAGAACAAATCAAATTGAACAAACTTTCTAATTTGTCTTTTGAAGGAGACAAAATCATTTTCATAGAAAGATTAGTCTTTTCCTCTTCTTCAGGAATAAAATCTAAAACAGTTGGGTTAACCACTCTTGTATATTTTGGAATCTCAATATCAGATGTTGCCGAAACCAAAACTCTTTTATTCACTTTAGGTAATCTACCAATTATAAAAGACATCTGTTCATGAAACCCTAATTGAAGCGATTTGTCAAACTCATCCAAAATTAAAGTTTGAACCTTATCTGTTCGAAAAGTTTCCCTGTCAATATGATCTGCAATTCTTCCTGGAGTTCCAATTAAAACAGCCGGCGGATTGCTCAAATTTTTAATTTCAGTATCAATTGAGTGTCCTCCGTAACAAATATTTACTTTGTACTGCGTTCCCATTTTTTTCCAAACCTGTTCAATCTGAAGCCCTAATTCGCGCGAAGGCACTAAAATTAAACATTGAAC
Organism: Flavobacterium sp. YO12; assembly: GCF_004119495.1. Classification (GTDB taxonomy): domain Bacteria; phylum Bacteroidota; class Bacteroidia; order Flavobacteriales; family Flavobacteriaceae; genus Flavobacterium. Next base: position 44,926 of record NZ_NRQU01000036.1, on the reverse strand, counting down.
TGAAAGTATCTCAGGCTGTAATAATTCTAAAATAGGAAGCAAAAAAGCCAATGTTTTTCCTGATCCTGTTGGAGAAAGTAATAAAACATTGTTTTCGTTCAAAATGGCATCTTGCGCCATTTCTTGCATTTCGTTTAAGCTTTCAATACCTAAATTCGAAAGTATATTGTTGGAATGGTGTTTTTTATTCATTTTGCAAAAGTAGGTAAAAAATTGTTTCAAGTTTTTTCTTGTTTCAAGTTTCAAGTTTTAGGTAGAAATCATAAAAAATGTTTCACGCAGATTTTGCAGATTTGAGCAGATTTCTATTTTTATTATTTAAAAAATCCTTTTTGATCAGCTCAAATCTGCAAAATCTGCGTGAAACCAAAACCGCAAAGTGATTAACCTGAAACCTGAAACAAAAAACTTATATTTGATTTTGATTAAAACCACAACCATGAAACTTTTTACCATTCTCTTTTCACTTTTTACAATAACCATTTCCGCTCAAAACAATAAAAAATACGATACCTTTTTCGAAAAAGGAAACGGAAATCAAACCGCTTCTTACCAAGAAACTATTGTCTATTACAAATTATTGGCTACTGATTTCTCAACGATTCAAATGAAAGAAATGGGTTTGACTGATTCTGGAGAACCTTTGCACATGATTGTTTATAATCCTGACAAGGAATTTGATTTTGATAAAATTCAGAAAAACAAAGCCGTTCTTTTTATCAATAACGGTATTCATGCCGGTGAACCCGACGGAATCGATGCCACAATGCAATTTTACAGAGATTTGGCAATAGGAAAAATAAAAGCACCAAAAAACACCGTTTTAGTTACCATTCCTGTTTACAATATTGGCGGCGCTTTAAACCGAAACTCGACTACAAGAGCCAATCAAGACGGACCAGAAATTTATGGTTTTAGAGGAAACGCCAGAAACTATGATTTAAATCGCGATTTAATGAAATCCGACACTCGAAATACAAAAAGCTTTGTCGAAATTTTTCAAAAAATAAATCCAGATGTTTTTATCGATAATCACGTAAGCAACGGTTCTGATTATCAATACAAACTAACTTATATTATGACGCAACATAATAAGCTAGGAACCGTTTTGGGCGATTTTATGAATACCGAAATGATGCCTGCTTTAGTTAAAGATTTACAGAAAAAGAAAATTGAAACAACGCCGTATGTAGATTCTTTTAAAGATACACCAGACAAAGGTTTTGGACAATTTGTAGATAACCCAAGATATACAACAGGCTATACGTCGCTATTTAATACAATTGGTTTTGTCGTTGAAACACATATGCTGAAAAAATATGCCGAACGTGTAAAAATGACCTACGAATACACAAAATCGACTTTGGATTTTACCGATGCAAATTATCAAAAGATAAAAGATTTAAGAGTAAAAAATTTAGAGCAATATCAACCTAAAAAATCCTATACATTAAAATGGGAATTGGATAGTACAAAAGCGACTACATTTTCGTTTTTAGGATATGAAGCTGGTTACAAAAAAAGCGAAGCCACAACTGGAAACCGTTTATATTATGACCGAAATAAGCCGTATAAAAAAGACGTTCCATATATCAAAGAATTCAAATCGGTGAAAGAAGTTGTGATTCCGACTGCTTATATTATTCCGCGTGGATATTGGAATATTATTGATCTTTTAAAGAATAACAATATCTCTTATTCTCAGCTTAAAAACGATACGATTATCGAGGTTGAAAGCTATAAAATTGCCGATTTTAAAACGGCTCCAAACGCTTATGAAGGACATTATTTACACTACAATACCGCAGTAACTTCTAAAGTTGTAAAAATGGCTTTCGCCAAAGGTGATTACATCGTATCAACAAACCAAAAAGGTGTAAAATATCTTGTAGAAGCTTTTGAACCCGAAGGCGTTGATTCGTTCTTCAACTGGAATTTTTTCGATCCTATTTTGCAACAAAAAGAACATTATTCAGAATATATTTTTGAAGATACGGCCGCAAAACTTTTAAAAGACAATCCAACTCTAAAAGCAGAATTAGAAGCTAAAAAACAAACTGACACAGAATTTGCTAAAAATCCTGACGCGCAATTAAACTGGATTTACAAACATTCTGTTTACTATGAAAAGGCACATTTACAGTATCCTGTTTATCGAGTGCTTTAACTTTTTATAAACAGAGAATGCATCTTTTTGCTTTTGATTGAGTTAAAGAATGATAAGGAAGTAAAGCTTTAGTCTAGGTTTTTATACGTTTTTTAAATCCATACGAAAGTGATCAAAATCTTACAAGAATTAATTTCATTACGGTTATCCGTAATATTTTATCTTATTAAGATTCTACATTTGTAAAATTAAACTATTAAGCAATAGATTACAATTTTCCTTATTCACAATATTAATTGATTATTTTTGAAGAATAGCAAAACTAAAAAACCAAATGGAAAACAAACTTATTAATTTTCATATTTATAGATATCATCTATTACCTCTAGATTCTAAAAGTAAACAAATAGAATTGTTTGAACGCAAATCATTAAGTCACGAAGAAATAAAAGCTAAAAAAAATATTTTTTTTGGAAAAACCTTAGATAATTTAACATCATCAAAAAACAGTAATTATCCATTAAAACTTGAACATAGTCAAAATGGCTTCTATCTTTTTAAAATTGCACAAAAAAAGACAACAACAATAACACAAAACTTTGAAAGCCTAGTAGTTGACAATGAACCATATGTGTACGTAATTATTAATAATGATCCAACTGTTCAAAAAGTTGCGATTAGTGACAATATTGACGCTTTTAGTAACCCAGATGTTGTCAAAAATATTTTAAAAAAAGTTTTTAGAAGTGAACTACTAAATGCAGGCTTAAATATTGAGATCGAACAATTATTCGATTCCGTAAATTTTTGGGAATTTGTTAACAAGCATAAAAAAGATATAACTTTTATAAATTTTCAATTTATTAAACCAAATTTAGCTAACATTTCAAAGTCATTACCAGAAGTTTTTAAAAACTTTGCTGATAATGTAAATAGTCACGAAAGTCAAATTTCAATAAAAGCACCAGAAAAAGGGACATTAGACAACATCGACAAAACAAATAAAAATATTGAAGGATTAGTTGAATATACATCAAATGGCGCTGGAAGTATAAAATTAAAAGTTAAAAACATTAGAAAACAACTTAACACCAAAGAAAATCCTGTAATTTTACAAGTGCGTGAATTAGATATAGAAGGTCCTGCCGAACAAGTCATTAAACTTTATCAAACAATTGTTCAAGAATGAAAAATTTAAAAAACATATCTTTCTTTCTTGTTATTGCATTTGCAATGACCGCAATAGGTAATTTTTTAGATTCCGATTTTTTATTTACATACTTACAAACTAACATTATTGGTCTTTTAATAACTCTTTTAGCAATAAACACTGCAACTTCGGGGTTAATCGCGTCAAAAATACAGGATTTCGTAATTCAAAAACCTGAGATTGATTTTAGTAGTACTATAAAAGAAATGAAAACTTCATTATTAGAACAAATTATTTTAATAATCATAAGTGTCGTTTGTTTAATAATTCAAAATAGTCAAAAAATTAAATTCGATTTTAAAGATGATATCTGTAATACTCTGCTAATAACAGTTTTTATTTATGCAATAGATATTCTTTGGGATACAGGGAAAGCAGTTTTTGTAATAATAGAAGAAATACAAAAGATGAAGAATAAAGAAAACTAACCCCAGCTCCGCAAAGTGTCTCACGCTGCGCAAATGACTGTGACTTTGCGTGCGCAACGATAAGTTTTAAAGACGATAAAAGAAAAAAGCAACTTAGAAATGAGTTGCTTTTTTCTTTTAGATCCCAGATCTTTAAAATCGTTATTTGCTGTTTTCGTCTTTAATACCTTTTAGCAAAGCGTAAATTGCCATTGAATGTCCTTGTCCTAAATCAAAATCTTCTTTAAGCCAGTTTACAATTTCGCCGGCTTTTACTTCGGGTTTAAGTTTCCCGTCTAATGTAAAGCTTTTTTGTTCTGCCAAAACTCTAAATTCAGCTGGACCATTGCCCGTTTTTTCTTTAATTGTCTTTAAATACGCTTGAAATGACATAGAATTTACATTTAATAAGTTAATTTATATGTAAACGAAAATACAAATTAAATTTAATTTCTATACTCTAATATTCAGCTTATTACTACAAAAAAAAAGTCTTATATATGAAAAACAAACTTTAATCTGTTTTAACCTTTTTCTCTTCTGCAAATAATAATTTAATATTCTCGTAAGAGTTTTTTAAAGCTTCTTTGATTTGCTCAGGATTCAGCCACGCCACTTTTTCGATTCCTTCTTCAAGCTGACCTTGCGGAGTTCCTTCAAAATCAGAATGCATTTCGAACCAATGCGTAACTTTGAGTTTATATTTTCCGTTGCGTTTAAAAATATGATATGTCTTTTGCAGTTTATTTGTTATTCGAAGTTGGTTTACACCTGTTTCTTCTTCAACTTCACGCATTGCAGTTGCTTCGATTTCTTCGCCTTTCTCGATACCGCCTTTTGGCAAGTCCCATTTTCCGTTTCTGAAGATAAATAAAACCTCTCCTTTTTTATTGTAAACAAAACCGCCTCCCGCTTTATTTACAGGGATTTTGGCTTTAAGAGTCTTCATAATCTCCTTTTCGTCAGGATGATACAAATAAGCCTTTTGAATTTTATTTTGAAACATTTTGACAATAAGCTGCTCAATATCAATACTCTCTAACAAGAATAATTGAAAATCGGTCTCTCTTGAGATTTCATTTGTCAAAAAAAGTGGTTTGTCGTTCACAAAAACTTTATACATTTGTACTATGATTTTTAATAAAGATACTGCCGAAAAAACAGCCGAATTGCTTTTGCAAATAAATGCAATTAAATTGAATCCCGAAAATCCTTTTACATGGGCTTCTGGTTGGAAATCTCCTATTTACTGCGATAATAGGTTAATTCTTTCATTTCCAAGCATCCGAAATTACGTTCGTGATGAGTTTGCGAAAAACATTGAAAAACAATTTGGAAAACCTGACGTAATTGCCGGTGTTGCTACTGGAGCGATTGGAGTTGGTATTCTGGTTGCTGAAAGTCTTGGACTGCCGTTTGTATATGTGCGTCCAGAAGCAAAAAAGCACGGAAGACAAAATCAAGTTGAAGGTTTTTTACAAAAAGGACAAAATGTTGTTGTTGTTGAAGATTTAATTAGTACCGGAAACAGCAGTTTAATGGCTGTTGAAGCTTTACGCAATGAAGGTGCAAACATTAAAGGTATGGCAGCGATTTTTACTTACGGCTTTAATGTTGCCGAAGAAAATTTCAAAAACGCTAATATCGATTTGTATACATTAAGCAATTATGAAAACCTGCTTGATTTAGCTGTTCAAAAACAATATATTACCGAAGATCAACAATCGACTTTGCTTGAATGGAACGAAAGTCCATCAACTTGGGGACAACCTGAATAGATTTTAGATTTTAGATTTTAGATTTTCTAAAAAATCGCTTCGCTCTTTTTTTAATTCCAGCTTTGCGAACTTAAATAAAGTCAAAGTAACATAAAAACCTTGTGTCCTTTGCGGTAAAAAAACATTTGCAGTAAAAAACAAATAACAAAACAAAAAAAATATGAACTTAGAAAGTCCAAAAGTTACAGTTCAGAAATCAGCTCAGGATCTATTTGATTTATTGACTGATGTTAAGAATTTCGAAAAATTAATGCCGGATAATATTGCTAAATTTGAAGTAATTGGTGAAGACGCTTTTATTTTTGGATTGAAAGGTATGCCGGAAATCAAACTTAAAATGAAAGAAAAAACAGCTCCAAACAAAATTGTTTTGGGCGCTGCAAGCGATAAACTTCCGTTTACTTTAGTTTCAAATATTGACAGTGTTTCTGATTCAGAAAGCGCTGTTCAATTAGTATTTGATGGTGAATTTAACGCCATGATGGGAATGATGATCAAAGGACCTATCAGCAAGTTTATTGAAACTCTAGCAACAAATATGACGAAACTTTAATAATGATGAATTATTAATTGTGAATTATAAATGAAAAGTCCGATCGAAATGATTGGACTTTTTTTTGTCATGTCAATTTAAAACCTTACTTACTCAGAGCCTCAGAACCTTCCAAAAAAAACATTTCATCCTCAAAAAAATACAGTTCAGTACAATAAATTATTACAAAATAAATTATTGCCCGAAGTTTGATCCATCAAAACTAACAAACCACAAAATGGAATCAACTATTAAGATCTTAATTTACATTCACGCTTTTTTTGGCGGAATTGGGCTAATTACTGGAATTGGAAGTATCATCGTTAAAAAAGGCGGTGTATTACACAAAAGAATGGGGAAACTTTTCTCTATCGGAATGATTACTAGTTCACTTATCTCTCTTCCGATCTGCTGGATGCCAAAACATCAAAACATTTTTTTATTCTTAATTGGCTTATTTACCATTTATCTGGTTATTTCTGGAAATCGAGCCTTAACTTTTAAACACAAACAAAAAGCTGATTTTACAGACAAACTAATTTCAGGAAGTATGTTATTCTTTTCTGTACTAATGATTTCTATTGGATTGTATTGCCAATTAAACGCTATTTCAAATGGTATTTTATTTACTTTCTTTGGCGCTTTTGGATTTTACATGACTGTAAAAGATTTTATTTTCTTCAAAAACGTTTCAGAAATAAAGAAAAAATGGCTGTCAAAACATATTGGCAAAATGATTGGTGCATTGATTGCCTCTATAACAGCTTTTATAGTCGCTGGAATTGGGTTAGGAAATATCATTACATGGATGGCACCCTCTATTTTAGGAACAATCTATATCATGTATTGGAATAGAAAAATAGCGCCAAAAAACACAAAAGCAATCGAAGTTTAAAAGTAACATAAAGATTCACCAAATAAAAAACCTCTGCACCTTTGCCACTTTTAACCTTTGCACCTATCAGTAAAGCATCTGTATTTCCTTAATATCAAATTCTGAAACGGAATCGTCTTCTAACAAAACCTGCAATTTACCAACTGAAGATACTCCTTGAATAATTCCCATGAAATTATGTCCCGATGTTTTTGGATTAAGATCTTTAAAAGGCATTGGAACTCCTTTTCGAAACAAGAAATTAAAATAATCGTCCCAGAAAAATGAAGCTGATGACTGCCATAAATCTATTTTCTGCTTCATTTTTTCAACGATCAAAACAACTAAAGATTCTTTATCGAAAGTATTCCCAGAAATAACGGCAAGAGAAGAAGCATTTGGCAATTCATCATAATTAGTTTGATTAACATTCAACCCTAATCCGACAACTGACACGATTCTGCCATCACTTTTTAAGGTATTTTCGATAAGTATGCCACCTACTTTTTTATTATATGACATAATGTCGTTTGGCCATTTTATAGATAATTCAGGAATATTTAATTCTTTTAAGACTTCTAAAACACTTAAAGAAACGACAATGCTTAAATTAAAAACTCGTTCATAATCAAACACAAAATCCTTTACCAAAACACTCATAATTAAGTTTTTACCTAGCTCAGACTCCCACTTCGCCCCCATTTGTCCTTTGCCTTTTGTTTGATTTTCAGCAGTTACGACCATAAAATTCTCCAGTTCATCTTGACTTGACAATGATTTTAAGAAATCATTTGTAGAATCTATGGCATCGAGTTTGATTAGTTTCATCTAAGTAATTTAAATAACTTAATTTAATATTTTGTTAAGCATCAAAAATAATCACAAAATTTGGTAACTTTACAAATTCATATAAAATAATTCATGGCGAAAAAGACTATTAATAATGATGTTCTATTGGCGAACATAATCAAAGGGATTGAAGAAGTAAAAGGAAATGACATCGATATTCTTGACTTAAGAGATATAGATACGGCGGTTTGCGACTATTTTGTAATTTGCAACGGAACCTCAAATACCCAAGTTAACGCCATTGTCAACTCAATTCAAAAAACAGTTTCTAAAGATTTAAAAGACAAACCTTGGCACGTAGAAGGAACCGATAATGCAGAATGGGTTCTGATGGATTATGTGCACATCGTAGTACATGTTTTCCAGAAGCACATTCGTGAATACTACAATATCGAGAGTCTTTGGGGTGATGCCAAAATAACTACAATCGAAAACAAATACTAAAGAAAATTTTTTCTAATGGCTAAAGATAATAATCCAAATCCGAGTAAATTTAAAATAAGTCCTTGGTTAATATACACCGCAATACTTCTAGTTTTTTTATTTATAAGTTTTGCAACCGGTGGATCAAGTATGAGCGAACCTGCTCAATTAACTTCATCTAAATTCAATACTTTATTAGAGAAAGGTCAAATTGAAAAAGTTATCGTTTATAACAAAGCTGAGGCCGAAGTTTACTTAACTCAAGCAGCTCTTAAAGATGCTGCAAATAAAAAAGTTTCTAAAGATATTTTTGAAAGACCAAACAAAGGTCCACACTATACTTTGGAAATTGGTAACGATCAAATCTTTCAAACAAAACTTGAAAAAGCAGTTGGCGAAGGCAAACTGAAAGATTTCAATTTCTTGCAAAAAAATAACTGGAGCGACATTTTAATCAGTCTGCTTCCAATCATCATCATTATTGGTGTATGGATTTTTATTATGCGTAAAATGTCAGGCGGTGCTGGAGGAGGCGGCGGACAAATTTTTAACATTGGAAAATCAAAAGCTAAACTTTTTGATGAGAAAACAGATATCAAAACTACATTTAAAGATGTTGCTGGTTTAGAAGGCGCAAAAGAAGAAATACAAGAAATTGTAGAATTCCTTAAAAACCCTGAAAAATATACTAATCTAGGAGGTAAAATCCCGAAAGGAGCTTTACTTGTAGGACCTCCAGGAACTGGTAAAACATTATTAGCTAAAGCTGTTGCCGGTGAAGCGCAAGTTCCATTTTTCTCATTATCAGGTTCTGATTTCGTAGAAATGTTTGTTGGAGTTGGTGCATCACGTGTACGTGACTTATTTAAACAAGCTAAAGAAAAATCTCCTGCTATTATCTTTATTGATGAGATTGACGCCGTTGGTAGAGCAAGAGGAAAAAGCAATATGTCTGGCGGAAATGACGAAAGAGAAAATACTCTGAACCAACTATTAACTGAAATGGATGGTTTTGGTACCAACTCTAACGTGATTGTTTTGGCTGCAACAAACAGAGCCGATGTTCTTGACAAAGCTTTAATGCGTGCAGGTCGTTTTGACAGACAAATTTTTGTAGACTTACCAGACATTCGCGAAAGAGCAGAGATCTTTGCAGTGCATTTAGCTCCGATTAAAAAAGTTGAAGGTCTTGATTTAGATTTCTTAGCAAAACAAACTCCTGGATTCTCAGGTGCTGATATTGCAAACGTGTGTAACGAAGCCGCTTTAATTGCAGCTCGTAATAACAAAACTGCAGTTGACAGACAAGATTTCCTTGATGCTGTAGATAGAATTATTGGTGGTTTAGAAAAGAAAAACAAAATTATCACTCCAGACGAAAAGAGAGCAATTGCTATTCACGAAGCGGGCCACGCTACTGTAAGCTGGATGCTGGAACACGCAGCACCACTTATTAAGGTAACTATTGTACCTCGCGGACAAAGTTTAGGAGCGGCATGGTACTTACCAGAAGAAAGACAAATCGTAAGAACAGATCAAATGTTGGACGAAATGTGTGCTACTATGGGAGGAAGAGCTGCTGAAAAAGTAACTTTTGACAGAATTTCTACTGGCGCATTAAGCGATTTAGAAAAAGTAACACGTCAAGCTCGTGCTATGGTAACGATTTACGGTTTGAATGATAAAATCGGAAATGTTACTTATTATGATTCAAGCGGACAAAGTGAATACAATTTCTCAAAACCATATTCTGACGAAACTGCTAAAATTATTGACAAAGAAATTTCAGAATTAATTGAAGGTCAATACCAAAGAGCAATTGAGATTCTTGAAGAAAACAAAGACAAGTTAAATCAGCTTGCTGATATCTTAATAGAAAAAGAAGTTATCTTTAAAGACGACTTAGAAGCAATTTTCGGAAAACGTACTTTTGACAAAAATTTAGAAGAAGTGGTTTCGTAAATTAATCAGGAAATATGTAATATTTTTTAAAATCTTAATTCAAAATAGCCTTTTGAATTAAGATTTTTTTATCTTTGAACGTTTTCAATTAACATGTAAAGCATTTCATATAAAAATGAATTTTTTCAAAAAAATATTTGGGTCCAGTGAATCCGCTTCTGACGAAGAACATGAAAGTGAATATGGAGGAAATCCAGTCCAAAATAGTCATTTGTCTCTTGACGAACAATTCATTTTCAATTTCAAAAAAAATGGCGGAAAATTCTTGTATTGCGAAAACAACCAAGAACTTGCTGAACAGTTTGAAAACATCCTTGAAGAGAATGATTGGTTTGAGAGTGAAGTACTATGCTACGAACCAGCTCTATTTAATTTATTAGATGAAAATAAATTATTTTATACTGCACCAACTAAACCAAAGTTTCTTTTAGCGGTATGTGAGAATCTTATAGCCGATGAGGGTTCTATTTTATTTTCATCAAAGCAAATTAGACAAAACAAACCAAACGAGTTACCGGCAAACATTGTAATTATTGCCACTACAAGTCAAATTCTACCTATGAAAAGTGATGGTTTAACAGCCATTAAACGTAAATACGATAGAGATATTCCAACTAATATTACCACAATAAAATATTTCGAAAAAGCAAAAGAAGAAGATTTTACGCAATACGGAAGTGTTGCCAAGAATTTATATTTACTGCTCTTAGAAGATCTTTAAGATGAATGAAACACTCAAGAGAACCATTTCTGGTGCTGTTTATATTGCTCTGTTATTAACTTCAATCTTGTTTTCGACTGAAAGCTTTATCCTCCTTTTTGGCATTTTTCTAGTTATTACGATTTATGAGTTTTCTAACTTAGTAAATCTCAATAAAGTCTTTTCAATTTTATTTGGAACCTTGCTTTACAGCGCCATAGTACTTGTGAGCCATTACGGTAAACAAACAGCCGCTTACTTAAACAATTTATTCAAATCAAATTTAAACTTAGAACTCAATATACAGCAGTTAGACCTAGTACTTCTTGCTGTTACAATTGTGGTTTCAATTAAATGTATTCTATTCTTATTTTACGACTCCGTTCAAAAAGTAAGCATCTCATCTAAATATTTATATTTATTAGGCTACATTACACTTCCTTTTGTTTTTATTGTCAAAATTTCCTTTGGAACTAATGATTATAACCCAAAAATTATTCTTGGCTTATTTATCTTAATCTGGACAAATGACACTTTCGCTTATTTAGTTGGAAAATCGATGGGAAAACACAAACTTTTTGAACGTGTTTCTCCTAAAAAAACGATTGAAGGATTTCTTGGCGGAGCTGTATTTGCCGCTTTTGCAGGTTTCTTGATTTCAAAATTATACATTCAGCCCAATCCAGCTTTTAGCGCAAAATCTATTTTAATATGGACTATAATCGCTTTAATTGTAAGTGTTTTTGGTACTATTGGTGATTTGATTGAATCAAAATTTAAAAGAATTGCAGGCGTAAAAGACAGTGGTTCTATCATGCCGGGACACGGCGGTATCTTAGATCGATTAGATAGTGTTATATTTGTAGCACCAATTATATTTTTATTTTATCAAATTTTATATTATGTTTCATAAAGAAGGAGCCCCATCTATTTTATTAGGAACAGTTTTTACTGTTGCCGTACTTGTAATTGCTGATAGATTTATAGATATCAATTGGCTGAGAATGCTTGTTCAAATAGCAGCATTATTGATTTTAATTATCATCTTACAATTTTTTAGAAACCCAAAAAGAATTGCGGTTAGAAACAGCGATCATATTCTTGCTCCTGTTGACGGAAAAGTGGTAGTTATTGAAGAAGTTTATGAAGGAGAATATTTTAAAGACAAACGTTTACAAGTTTCTATCTTTATGTCGCCAATAAACGTTCACGTTACACGTTACGCAATGGACGGAATTATTAAATTCAGCAAATACCACCCTGGTAAATTTTTGGTTGCATGGCACCCAAAAGCTAGTGAAGAAAACGAAAGAACAACTGTGGTAATCGAAAATGATACTTTTGGTCAAGTATTATACAGACAAATTGCAGGTGCTTTGGCACGCAGAATTGTAAATTACGCTCAAGAAGGAATGCAAGTTATTCAAGGTACTGATGCCGGATTTATAAAATTTGGTTCAAGAGTAGATTTATTTTTACCTTTAGGTACGCCAATTAATGTGGTTCTGGACCAAAAAGCAATTGGCGGAAAAACTATTATCGCTACAAAAGCTTAAATGACAAAAAAAGATTTAGATACTCGTTTTTCAGAGGCTGTTGAAACTGCTCTAAAAATGACTCAAGCCTCACTGCCGCAAGATGTGCAGCTAAGACTTTATGCCTATTACAAACAAGCAACTTTTGGAACTGCTGTGTACAATCAATCTGAAAATTTTGATTTACGAGATGCTTTCAAAACCAATGCCTGGATGCAGATTAGTCATATTTCTGTTGATGAAGCTAAAGAGTGTTATATCGAGATCATCAATTCATTAACATCAAAATAAATTAACATTATGAAGAAAAACATTGTCCTTTTCAGCATTTTGCCTTCATTTTTACTATTATTTTCTTGTAACGATAATAAACTAACTGAAGTTGTCGAGGTTCCTCTTCCTACTAAAGAGGAAAAAATAATGATTGGATCGCCAAATGATGTAAAGGCAGATCCAGGATCATTTGAAATGACAAAACTTCCTTTTGGATATGACGGATTATCTCCTGCAATAAGATCATTGACTTTAGAAACTCATTATTCTAAACACTATTTAACGTACACGAATAATTTTAACAAAGAAATTGTGTCGACTGAGTATGAAAACATGCCAATTGCAGATATTCTAAAGAAATTAGATTTAAGCAACGCAAAACTTCGCCAGAATGCCGGAGGATATTACAATCATACTCTTTATTTCAACATCTTAACTCAAAAAGAACAAACTCCAAAAGATACTCTAGCAGGATCTATTAATAAAGAGTTTGGATCTTTTAACAACTTAACCAGTCAGTTTAAAGGACAAGCTGAAAAACAATTTGGTTCTGGATGGGTTTGGCTTGTTGTTGACAGATATGGCAAATTACAAATCACCACAACTGAAGATCAGGATAATCCATTAATGAAAAATGCATTAATTCCTGGAACACCAATTTTAGGTATTGACTTATGGGAACATGCTTATTATTTGGATTATCAAAATAGAAAAGGTAGTTATATCGATGCTTTTTACGAACATATAAACTGGGAAAAAGTAAACGAAAATTATATTGAAGCTTTGAAAAAAGTAAAAAAAGTATAACACAAAAAAGCTGATACAAAATTTGTATCAGCTTTTTTTTTATTTACAACAGAAATACACAATGTATGAAAGATATAGCTGTTCGTTTTAAAGAAAATCCTCTGCTGTCACCTTCAGATTTAACACCAAGCAGAGAAGGACTGGAAATAACCTGCCTTTTAAATCCTGGAGTATTTCAATTTCAAAATAAAATTTGGCTCCTTGTAAGAGTTGCTGAACGACCAAAACAAATGGAAAACAGCATCTCTTTTCCAATATTGACAAATAAAGGGACTATTGAAATCATTGAGATTAAAAAAGACGATCCCGAATTAATCGCAACAGATGCAAGAGTAATAAACTATAAAGGTGCTGATTATTTAACCACACTTTCACATCTTCGCTTATTATGCAGTGAAGATGGTCGCACTTTTTATGAGCCAAAAAATTCCCCATCACTGGTTGGAGAAGGCATACTGGAAACGTTTGGAATCGAAGATTGCCGCGTTGTCTTGATTGATGAAGTTTATTATTTGACTTTTACTTCTGTATCAAAAAATGGTGTTGGTGTTGGTTTACGAACTACTGTAGATTGGCAAAAATTTGAAAAACACGGTATGATATTACCCCCTCACAATAAGGACTGCGCTATTTTTGAAGAAAAAATTAACGGCTTATTTTACGCATTACACCGTCCTAGCAGCGTAGACATTGGAGGCAATTATATCTGGATAGCTTCATCTCTAGATGGTATTCACTGGGGAAATCATCATTGTATTATCAAAACTAGAAAAGAGCACTGGGACAGCAAAAGAGTTGGCGCTGGTGCTGCACCAATAAAAACCGCAAAAGGCTGGTTAGAAATTTATCATGGAGCCAATGAAAACCATCAATATTGTTTAGGTGCTTTTTTAATGGATCTTGAAGTCCCAACAAAAGTTCTCGCCAGAACAGAAGACCCAATTATGTTTCCTAAAACAAATTACGAATTAAGCGGCTTTTTTGGAAATGTTGTATTTACAAATGGTCATATTTTAGATCTCGATGGAGAAACACTGACAATCTATTACGGAGCTTCAGATGAGTTTGTCTGCGGTGCGAAATTTTCAATTACCGAAATCCTTTCCCTTTTAACGAATATCTAACAAAGCTTGTTTGAAGAATCAATTAATCACTTCAAACAAGCTTTTTACATTATTGCAACTCAAAAATAAATGATTCAGAAGGCAGAATTTTAATTCTAGCCTTGCCCACTCTGTTTTCTACTTTTAGCAATACAGAATTTTGCTGATACAATTGATCTGTAAGTTTATACTCCCCCTCTTTTAAATTCCATTTTGCAATGACATCCGCGGGAATTTTCAATTCGAATTCACTAGTTTTTTCTGAAGAAAAATTAGCGATAATGATTAGCTTTTGCTTCTCTGACCAGCGAAGGTAAGAATAAAGCAATTCGTCATATCCAACATTATTTTGACGATTTTCAGATTGTATTTCCTGAAAGCTTCCCATTAAAGCTGGGCTCTTTATAGAGAAATTCAATAAGCGCTTGTAAAAATCTCGTAAGTTTCTCTCTGATTCTGAAAGCTGTCCGCCGTCAAACTTACCATCATTCATCCATTTTTGATGATTTGGAACTCCGATATAATCGAAAATAGAAGTTCTCGAACGAGTACCAAAACCTGCATTTTCGTTTCCAGCCTCTCCTACTTCCTGTCCAAAATAAATCATCGTAGGCGACGTGCTTAAAGTTGTTGAAACTACCATTAAAGACTTTCCTCTTTCTGGTGTTCCCGCAAACTCAGGCGAAGCCAAACGCTGCTCATCATGATTGTCTAAAAAGTGAAGCATATGATGCTCAATATCTGACATTCCTTTTTGAATATCTGATAATCCATCTGGAGTAGATTTTCCGCGAATAACATCTTTCAATTTATCATAAGTTTCTACTTTATCATATAAATAGTCCATTTTACCTAAACGAATATAATTTCGATATTCATTTGGATTATAAACTTCTGCTAATAAAAAAGCGTTTGGATTTTTCATTTTGATCGCTGAGTTCATATAACTCCAAAATTCATACGGAACCATTTCTGCCATATCATAACGAAAACCGTCAACACCTTTTGCTGTCCAATACATAGCAATTGATTTGAATTTTTTCCACGAATCCGGAACATCTTTATCCTGCCAAAATGCAAAATGTTCTTGATATGATTTCTGATCAAATCCAGCTGGGAGTTCAGGAAAATCTTTTGAGCCGTCAGGACGAATTCCATAATTAACCTTTACCGTTTCGTACCAGTCATTTTGGTCTGGTTTTACTTTACGTGAACCATTTCCTGTCCATTTTGCAGGATTCTCATCAAAAAAACCATCAACCATAGGATTTTTTTCTCCGTTTAACGGAACATCTCCATCAGGAATTTCAAAGTGTGCTTTTGGAATATAATAAAAATTATTGTCTCTTTTGTACTCTACATTTACATCATCATCGGCACCAAAATCTTTAACACCTTCAGGATTATTTTTTCCTTCATATTTTCTCGCAATATGATTGGGAACAATATCAATAATCAATTTTAGACCCGCTTTATGCGTTCGAGTAATTAAGTTGTCAAATTCCTGTAATCTATTTGCCGGATTTACTGCCAAATCTGGGTTTACATTATAGTAATCTTTAACTGCATAAGGCGATCCCGCACGACCTTTTACTACCTCAGGATCATCATTTGAAATTCCGTATGCTGTATAATCTCCTACCAAAGCATGATGAGGAACGCCAGTGTACCAAATATAAGTAACTCCCAAATCTTTAATTTCGTTAAGTGCTTTATCCGTAAAATCATTAAACTTCCCTACTCCATTCTCTTCAATTGTTCCCCAAGGTTTATTGGTTTTATTTTTATTCCCAAACAATCGGGTAAAAACCTGATACACTACAACTTTATGTTCTTTTGAATTTTCTTCTTTTACTTCACTCATTTTTAAATCTTTTGTTTTACAGCCCGAAAACAAAATTGTTACGGCTGTTCCAACAGCAAATAATTTACTTTTTATCATATTTTTAAATCTAAGACATACTTTCTTGAACCAGAACCTTAAATCCTAATCCAAAAACTAATTCCTAAATTTAGTTTATTTTCTACAACCCAAAGAACACAAATTTTGATTTACACGTTTTAACTTCAAAAATGCATCACTACAACGTGAGAGTTAAACGTTTTGTTGATAAATTACAGAAAAAGGTTCAAAGTTGCAAAGATTCAAAGGCGCAAAGGTTTAAAAAAGGTAAAAAACTTGAAATATGTTTCAAACACAAACTTTGAACCTTTGCTTCTTTGAACCTCTGATCCTAAAAATAAACATTTATAAATTAATGCTAATAACAATATAAGGTTGTAACCTTTTTCATAAATTTGACAAAAATTTAATCACTTGAAGAAATTACTCTTTTTTATATCTTGTCTGCTTCTATTAAGTATACAATTCATTTCTGCACAAGCTTCAAAAACTGCTCAGGCACCAAAAAAAATTAACATAGAGCATTCTGATTTCTTAGATGTTGATCAAGTTTTAGTACCTGATGGAATTTTACTAACAGGAAATGTAAAGGTAAATCATGATGGCGTTGTTCTTACTTGCAACAAAGCCTACTTTTTTCAAAAAGAAAATTATCTAAAAGCGTTCGGAAATGTACAACTGGTGCAAGGTGATACTTTGTTCCTAAACAGTAAATATGCAGAATACAGCGGAAACATCAAAAAAGCATTCGCAACAGGAAACGCTGTAATGACTTCTCCAGATGCAACTTTACAAACAGATACGATCAATTTTGACCGAAATGTTCAAGAAGTTTTTTATAATACCAAAGGTACAATCATCAACAAAGACAATACGTTAGTCAGTAAATCAGGAAAATATTTTGTTGCAGAGAAAAAATTTCAGTTTTTAACTGCAGTTACTCTTACCAACCCAAAATATGTTGTAAAATCGAATCACTTAGATTATTACAGTAATTCGGGGCACACTTATTTACTTGGACCATCGACTATAACTAGTAAAGCTAACTATATTTATACAGAAAAAGGTTTTTATGATACCAAAAAAAACCTCGCGCATTTTCTGCGAAAATCGTATATAAAATATGATGATCGACTTATAGAAGGAGATAGTTTGTATTATAATCGAAATACCGAATTTGCATCGGCAACTCGAAATGTAAAAATCACTGATTCTATAAATCGAGGTATTGTAAAAGGTCATTATGCCGAAGTTTACAAACTAAAAGATTCTATGTTTGTAACCAAAAGAGCTGTTGCGGTTAACTTTGTAGAAAATGATTCTGTATATATTCACGGTCAAAAACTAATGGTTACAGGAAAAGAAGGTGAACGTATTTTAAGAGCTTTTAAAAATGTACGTTTCTACAAAACAGACATGAGCGGTAAATGTGATTCGATACATTCTAATTCTAAAACGGCTTTAACCAAGCTTATTGGAAATCCAATTTTATGGAATGGCGGCAGTCAGATTACTGGTGATATTATGCATTTAATTGGCGATAATAACACTAAAAAACTAGATTCCTTAAAAGTCCTCAACAATACTTTTCTTATTTCAAAGGATACGATAGGAACAGACTACAATCAAGTCAAGGGACTCAATTTATTTGGAAAATTCAGAGAAGGTAAACTTCACGATGTAGATGTTATTAAAAACACCGAAGTTGTTTATTTTATGCGGAATGACGCCAATGAATTAATTGGAATTAATAAAAATGTAAGCAGTAAAATTAATTTGATTCTAGAAAATAACGCAGTAGAAACTATTACATTCTTTAACAGAGTCGACGGCGATATTTATCCTGAAGAAGATCTACCTGAAAATGCACGTAAATTACGAGGTTTCGTCTGGCGCGGCGACGAAAGAATAAAATCAAAAGATGATATTTTTACTGCCGAAGATAATGAAATGAATGACAAACTAATAAAGCAAGGAAAGGACGAAGAAGCTAAAGAGAATGTCCCAATGAAAGTCAGGAAAGAGACACGAGATTACGACAAAAAGAAATCTGCTGCAAAAGCAAATACTACGAAAGCAAGCACTAATACTAAAAAATAGTTCTCAGTCGCGGTTGCGGTTTTCTGTTTCATTTCTTTACTATAAAATTAGTCGTAGCGTAAGTCGCAGTTTTCATTTTAGAAACTTTGCGAACTTTGCATTTTAATAATACAAACTTGATTTAAAACTTAGCAAACTTTGCGATCTTTGCGGTTAAATTCAGTCACAGTATCAGTTTTCAGTCAACTTGAAACATGAAACCTGAAACTTTTAAAACAAACAATAGTGAATCCAGATTTTATAAAATACCAAGCACAAACATCTCCATATCCATTAGGAATGGAAGTTTCGCACGCCGTTGGTTCCTATATTTACGATACTAGTAATAAAAAATATTTAGATTTTGTTGCCGGAGTTTCGGCTTGTACGCTGGGACACCAGCATCCAAGAGTCAATCAAGCTATTAAAGACCAGCTGGACAAATATTCTCATGTAATGGTTTACGGAGAATACTCACAAAGTCCTGCTGTTCAATATTGCAAATTAATGGCTTCTCTGCTTCCAGAATCTTTAAATAAAACCTATTTAGTAAATTCGGGTACAGAAGCAATTGAAGGCGCCTTAAAACTAGCTAAAAGAGTAACTGGACGAAGCCAGCTTATTTCTTGTCATAACGCATATCACGGAAACACAATGGGCTCTATGAGTGTAATGGGATTTGAAGAGCGTAAACAAGCTTTTCGTCCTTTACTTCCTGATGTAGATTTTATCACTTTTAATAACGAAGCCGATTTAGAAAAAATCACAACTAGAACAGCGGCAATTTTATTAGAAACTATACAAGGCGGAGCTGGTTTTATTCAGCCCGAGAATAATTTTCTGCAAAAGGTACGCAAGCGTTGTGATGAAGTTGGCGCAATGTTTATTGTAGATGAAATTCAGCCTGGATTTGGAAGAACCGGAAAACTTTTTGGTTTTCAAAACTATGATGTTATTCCAGATATTGTGGTAATGGGAAAAGGTATGGGAGGCGGAATGCCTGTGGGAGCATTTACAGCTTCAGCAGAAAAAATGGATCTTTTAACCGAGAATCCTAAACTTGGACACATCACTACTTTTGGAGGTCATCCTGTCATTGCGTCAGCCTGTCTTGCTACTTTGCAGGAATTAACTGAAACAAATCTAATGCAGCTAACTTTAGAGAAAGAAAAACTTTTTAGATCGCTTTTGGTACATCCTTTGATAAAAGAAGTAAGAGGAAAGGGATTAATGCTTGCCGCTATGACTGAAACGGCCGAAATAACTAATCAGGTCATTTTAAACTGTCAAGACAAAGGACTAATTTTATTCTGGCTGCTCTTTGAAGGATGCGCTATAAGAATAACACCGCCATTAACGATTTCAGAAGAAGAAATAAAAGAAGGCTGTTCCATAATTTTAAATGTTATGGATGAAATATTGAAAAAGCAACAAGCATAATAAATAGCAAGGCTTATTTCAACAGTAATTAGAACCTGTTTGACATCTCAGTTACTAAAATAATAATCAAATAATCTTTTTGTTATCAGAAGATTATGACTAAAAACAGAAAAGGAATTCTGTCCATATTGTTAATTAAATTGTTCACAACAATTAATTTTCCTTTCCCACATCAATAATATGGTTGCCTAATTTTATAACAGGCTAATTTCAAATAAAACAAAGTATGCAATTAAGCAACGAAGAAGAAGATTATAACCTATCCCTATCCAAATTTGAGTCGATGTTAAAAACTAACAAAGTACTCTTTTTTGATTCTGAAGAATTTGAAGAAATCATTCTTCATTATTTAGACATAGGCAAGGCTAATTTAGCAAAAAAGGCCTTAAAACTTGCATTAGACCAACATCCAAAATCTACAGGCTTAAAATTAGTACAAGTAGAAATGCTGGTTTATGACGACAAACTTGAAATCGCTGAAAAGCTTTTAAACGAGTTATATGCGATTGAACCTAACAACGAGGAAATTTATATCCAGAAAGCCAATATTTGTTCGAAAAGAGATCAACACGAAAAAGCAGTAGAACTGCTTAAAATAGCACTGCAATATACAGATGACTATGCTGACGTGTACAACTTGATTGGAATGGAATATCTTTTTATGGATAACCTTGAAATGGCAAAAGACAGCTTTATCAAATGTCTTGAAGAAGACTTAGAAGATCAATCTGCCTTATACAACGTGGTTTATTGTTTTGAATTTTTAGATCAAAACCAAGAAGCCATTCTCTATCTTAACCAATACATTAACAAAAATCCGTACAGCGAAATCGCTTGGCATCAGCTTGGGCGTTTGCATTACGGAGTAAAAGAATACGAAAATGCAATTCGCGCTTTTGATTATGCAACCCTTATAGACGATGAGTTTTTAGGTGCATTTATGGAAAAAGCCAAAGCTTACGAGCGTCTAAAAAAATACAATGAAGCGATAGAAAGCTATAATCGTACAATCGAATTAGACGACGCTACTTCTTATGCCTTACTGCGTATTGGAAAATGCTACGAAAAACTTGGAAATTCGATAAAAGCGTTACAATATTACAATCAAACTGTACACGAAGATCCTCTTTTAGATAAAGGATGGATTGCTATTACAGATTTTTATGTTCGCCAAAAGAACTTTCAAAAAGCGTTGTTTTTTGTCAATAAAGCTTTAGCAATCGACAATCAAAATCGTTTGTACTGGAAGCGTTATGCAACCATAAACAAACAAATGAACTTTTTTGAAGAAGCTGAATTTGGTTATAGAAAAGCAGTCGAATTTGGCGATCATGCTTTAGATACCTGGTTGTTTTGGGTTGATATTCTTCAGTTTTTAGGAGAATTTGACAGCGCAATACAAACTTTATTACAAGCTTCTGAATATTTCCCAGAAGAAAATGAAATCGAATATCGTTTGGCAGGATTGTACTTTATGATTCAGGATAACACAAAAGCAAAATTTCATTTAAGCAATGGATTACGCTTAAACTTCGATAATTATATTTTAATCGAAGATTTATTTCCAGTAGTTTGGACAAAAAAAACAGTTAAAAATTATATCGAAAAACACAGAAAACAATAATGATTGGTATTTTAAAAAGACGTTTTGGCTTACTAGGTCGTAATATTAGTTACTCATTTTCAAAAGGTTATTTCACAGAGAAATTCAACGATGAAGTTTTTGCAGGTAACACCTATGAAAATTTTGATATTTCTGAAATTGAACATTTCAAAGGATTAATCAAGAATAATCCTGATTTAAAAGGACTAAATGTAACAATTCCTTACAAAGAGCAAGTCATTCCCTTTTTAGATAAACTTTCAAAAAAAGCAACTCTAATTGGCGCTGTAAACACGATTAAATTTACTAAAAAAGGCAAACTAAAAGGATACAATACTGATTATTACGGTTTTAAAAAATCGTTAAAGCCTTTATTAGAACCACATCATAAAAAAGCACTTATTCTAGGCACAGGCGGCGCATCAAAAGGCGTTGCCTTTGCTCTAGACGAACTTGATATTCCGTATATTTTTGTTTCTAGAGAAGCAAAAGAAAATATCATTGACTATAATTTAATCAACGCTACTA
The DNA here is from genome assembly GCF_004119495.1 of Flavobacterium sp. YO12. Lineage (GTDB taxonomy): Bacteria > Bacteroidota > Bacteroidia > Flavobacteriales > Flavobacteriaceae > Flavobacterium. Next base: position 22,813 of record NZ_NRQU01000036.1, on the reverse strand, counting down.
CTTTTGATAATTTCAAAATAATTATCAATTGTACACCAGTAGGTACAAGTCCAAATATAGAAGCTTGTCCAGATCTTCCGTACGAGTTTTTTACAGACAAGCATATTGCTTACGACTTAATTTACAATCCGGCAGAAACTCAATTCTTAAAAAATGCAAAAGAAAGAGGAGCTGTAATAAAAAATGGATACGATATGCTTATTTTTCAGGCAGAAAAAGCTTGGAAAATATGGAACAAGTAATATGCTCCTAAAATAAAATAGTAACGTATTTTTTTATAAATTAGACTACTCATTAATAAGTAGTTATGAAAAAATCGCCACTATTTTTTTTTATATGCTTTTTGATTACTCTTTCTGCAGAGGCACAGGACTCTAGTGATATCGACATTAATTCATCAAACCTTTATTCAGAAGCCCGATATCATTACTATCTAAAAACAATTTTACTTTTTAATGAATATTTAGATACAGATAATGGCTCGTTTAATACAACTGAACTTCGATTCTTACATCCAATTGGAAACAAAGCTTGGAATTTAAGAGTGGATCTTCCATTAGTTTCTTCAAATACTTCCTCAAACAATAAAACTGGAATTGGAGATATTGGTGTTGGCGTCAGTTATATTCCTTACTTAGAACAAAAAAATGGAGGTATTGCTTTTCGTGCAAGAGTGCTTTCAAATTCAGCGGCCGATCCAGCTTTAGGATCTGGAAAATGGATATTTGCTCCTGCAGTATTTTTCGGAAAATATCTAATTCCCAATAGACTTCTATGGATTACCTCATTAGAAAATCAAAGCAGTTTTGCAGGATCCAGCAATAGAAATGACATTAATACCACTGCATTCGAAAACTACTTTATGTACATTATTGGCAAAAACTGGATTGCCGCCGACGCTGCTTTTAGATACAACGCCATAAACAAAGGCTTTCCTAATAATGCTTTTGTTGAGTTTGGCAGAAAAATCACTAAAAATGATATGGCGTATATTCATCCAAGCGTTGCTTTTGGCGGTCATAAAACCTACAACTTTGGTATCGAAGTCGGGATGTTGATTCTGTTTTAAAAAATTTCTATAAAAGATTATTTAACGATCTCTCCTATTCTCCATTCTTATAATAAAAGTAATACTCCTCAATAGAAATGCAAATTTTCAAGCTTTTTTCTTAAAAGGATATCTATTCTCAATTTAAATTTACTTCAAAAAAAAATCTAAAAAACAGATATCATATTTCTAAACATCTTCATTAAATAAGAATTTCATCGTAAAATAGCGTATAAACAAACGATTTATTTTGTATTTAGAAACACCTTTACTATCTTTCGCACTGTTAAAGTAAAAACCTTATACATTTAAAATGTTAGAAGAAAAGAATGATAACCTGCAAGAAGCAGACGGAAAATTAGAAATCGATACTACTGATTCTACACAAAACGATACTATAGAAACTCCCGTTTCTGAAACAGTATCTGAAAATTCAATTTCGAATACTGAAATTGAAGAAGAAAAAAATGTAGAAACTGAAGAGACAGATCATCAAAATGCGCTGGATGCCATCACAAATTCTAATGCTGAAGAAAGTGAAGACGAAACGCTGAAAGAGCGTCATGATATTCCTATGAAGGATTATCACACGTTTACATTAGACGCCCTTGTTGACGAGTTAAAGAAACTGGTAAGTATAGACAAAGTAATGTCTGTAAAAGACCATATTGAAGAAATAAAGAAATCATTTTTACTACAATACAATCATCTTATAGAAGAGAAAAAAGAAGAGTTTAACGCTTCAAAAGAAGATCCAAACGAAGAGTTTGAATATCATTCTCCTTTGAAATCTAAATTTGATGAATATTATAATGTTTTTAGAGAGAAAAGAAATGCTCACTTTAAACATTTGCAAAGCAACTTAAAATCAAACTTAGACAATCGTCTTGCGATTGTAGAAGAACTAAAAGAGCTGATAAATCCGCAGGAAAACATAAAAGATACTCTTAAACATTTTAATGATTTAAGAGAAAGATGGAAAAATGCTGGAGCGATTCCTAAAGACAAATACAATCACGTTTGGAACAACTACCATTTTCATGTAGAAAATTTTTATGATTATCTGCATTTAGATCGTGAAGCAAGAGACTTAGACTTTAAACACAATTTAGAGCAAAAGCAAAAAATTATTGCAAGAGTTGAAGAACTTGTAAACGAAAGCGACATAAGCAAGGCTTTCCGTGAATTACAAGATTTACACAGACTTTGGAAAGAAGACATTGGTCCTGTTTCTAAGGAACACCGTGATACTATTTGGAATAAGTTTAGTGAACTGACAAAAAAGATTCATGACAAAAGAGAACTTTTGTTTGAAAGTCAGCGTGCAAACGAACACAACAATCTCGAAGTAAAAAAAGAAATCATTGCAAAGATTGAAGTTCTAGGAACTGAAAAAGTAAATTCACATTCGCAATGGCTGGTACAAATTCAAAAAGTTGAAACGCTTAGAAATGAGTTTTTCGCAGCAGGAAAAGTACCATCAGAAGTAAATGAAGAGACTTGGGCTGCATTCAAAACTGCCGTTAGAAACTTTAATGCATTTAAAAATTCGTTTTATAAAGACATTAAAAAAGATCAAAACGACAATTTGAATAAAAAAATGGCTCTTGTCGCTAAAGCTAAAGAATTACAGGAAAGTGTTGACTTTAATGCAACTACTCCAATCATGAAACAAATTCAAGAAGAATGGAAACAGATTGGTCACGTTCCTAAAAAATATTCAGACAAAATCTGGAAAGAATTTAAAGATGCCTGCAATCATTATTTTGACAAACTAAAAGAACATAAATCAGAAGAAAACGGTGACGAAGTTGCTGCTTTTGACAACAAAAAAGCCTACTTAGATATTCTTCGTACTTATCAGTTGACAGGAGATCATAAAACTGATTTAGATGCGATTAAAAAACATATTGAAATTTGGAAAGGTTACGGAAAAGTTCCATTTTCAAGACGTCATATTGAAGGAAAATTCAACAAAATCCTTGATGCTCTTTTTGAAAAATTAAGCTTAAGCAAAAAGGAAACTGAAATGATTCGTTTTTCTAATCGAATTGATTCATTGAGCGATAGTAACGACACTCGCAAATTAGACAATGAAAAGATTTTCTTGATGCGAAAAATTGAAGAAGTTCAAAATGAAATTTTTCAATTAGAAAATAACATTCAGTTTTTTGCGAATACCAAAAACGCTAAAAAAGAGAATTCGATTGTTCTTGAAGTTCGCAAAAACATAGCGATTCACAAAGAAAGTCTTGATGTCTGGAAAGATAAATTGAAACAATTAAGAAACTTAGGTCAAGAATAACGTTTTAAGTTTAAACAATAAAAAAAGGTGTAATGATTTATTCGTTACACCTTTTTTATGTTATAACGTTTTTTTTCACCGCAAAGCGCGCAAAGTTTTTATATGCAAACTTGTTATAAACACACAAAATTTGCAAAGCTGATTCAATACGAAGCTTTGCAAATTTTGTATTTTTCTAACCGCAATGTAAAACAAAAATCTTAGCGTGCTTTGAGGTAAAATTAGCCCCAACCTTAATCTCATTTCAACCCTAAATTTAACATTCTCATCAAACTTAGTAAAACCGTTATAAAAAATAATGTTTATATTTGATAATCAACTAAGTAACCACACTAGTATTAATTCTAATAACAACAGAAAATGAAATTTACAAGAAAAGCAAATGCCAACTGGCAAGGAACCGGTATGGAAGGAAAAGGAACCATAAGTACACAAAGCACAACTTTAGACAAAGCTCAACTCTCTTTTAAGACTAGATTTGCAGATGGTGTTGGTACAAATCCTGAGGAATTAGTTGCTGCAGCTCATTCAGGCTGTTTTACGATGCAATTAAGTTTTTTACTTAACGAGGCAGGTTTTACTGCCGATGATTTATCTACAGAAGCGACAGTGACTTTTGAAGACGGCTCTATTACTTTAATTCATTTGGACTTAAAAGGAAAAGTTCCTGAAATTTCTGCAGAAGAGTTTGAAAAAACAGCCGCAAAAGCAAAAGAAATCTGTCCGATTTCTAAACTCTTAAATACAACAATTACTCTTTCAGCGGTACTAGTAAATTAAGCTGAAAACAAAGCATAAAAAAAACCATCAGCCGCGGCTGATGGTTTTTTTCTTTATATAACGGGTAAAAGATTAGTTCATTGTCGCTTTTAAAGCTTTTGCTTCAGCAGTCATTTCTAACGCTTTGTAAACTCCTAATAATGTTTTAGAAACATCTTCGTTTTTAGGATCTAACTCGTTTGCTTTTTTAAGGTAAGGAATTACTCCTTTGAAAACTTGCTCTCTTTGTGCTTTTAAAACATCGTAACGTTTCATATCTTTTGCAGAAGTTCCCAATTTATTCATCTCATCAATAATTGGTCTTTCAGCTTCTAATTTTAACGCAGCAAGGTTAAGGTATGCATTAGTATAACTAGGATTGATTTCGATAGCTTTTAAGTAATATTTCTCAGCATCAGCAGTATTCTTTGCATTTGCACTTAATACACCTAAATTAAAAACTAAATCAGCATTATTTGGTTCTTTTTCTAAAGCTTCACCAACCAATTTTTTATACATATCGAAATCTTTAGTTTCTAGGTATAAGTTTGCTTCTGTCAAAATCAAAGAAGTATCTTCTGGATTTGTTTTTCTAGCATCAGAAATCGCTTTCTTAGCATCTTCAGTACGTCCTTTTTGAACTAAAATCAACGCTAAGTTTTTATAAATTTCACCTCTTTTTGAAGGAATAGTTTCTGTTTTAGGTTTTTCGTGAGTTCCTAACTTTACAGCTAAATCTCTTTCTTTTGCATTGTTAAAACCATCTTCACTGCCGTTTGCTTTATTTACTGCAGTATACATCGTTCCTTTCCCTGAATAGTTTAATTTTTTCAACTCTTCATACATTGGAAGTGCGCTATCAAAATCTTGAGCATTTACAGCTGTCGAAGCTGCATAATACAAATTGATAGTGTCATTTTTATCTAACAAATACGCTTCATATAATTTTTTAGCTCCTTCAGCACTTTTGTTAGATTGAGTATCAGCAATTGCAGAATTAATCAATTTACCTTTAATTTCAGTAATCGATGCTGCTCCCTGAGTTGAATACTTTTGTTTTCCAGATGCCTTTTCAACTTCAATTAATTTCTTATAGCTGTCAGCAGCTGCAGATAAGTTTTTACTTTCTTCAACTTTTTTGTTTGCTAACCCTAAAAAAGCATTTCCTTGTACAAAATAGTACTGAGCCTGCTCAACATCTTTAGCATTAGCGATCAAGTTTTGAGCATCTTTTAATATCGTGATCGCTCCTTGAGCATCACCGCCTTTTAATGCCTTCTCAGCATTTTTAATTTGATCTTTTTGAGCAAAAGTAGCTACTGAAATCAGTAGAGCTGATGCAAGTATTACATATTTACTTTTCATAATGTTCAATTTGTATATTTAATTTTATTTTAGTGGTTTATAATTATTCTTCTGATTCTTCTTCCTCTGAATCGTCTTCGTCTTCAATTTCTTCTTCAGAATCATCATCATCGTCATCATCTACAACACCGTCGTCTTCAAGAACTTCTAAGTCTGGTTTAACTCTTTCGATTGCATTTTCAATAACGTTGCCATCTTCATCTACAACAACTTCTTCAGCATCATCTTTCATTACTTTTGTAACCGCAGCGATAGAATCTTTTCCTTTAAGGTTAATCAATCTCACACCTTGAGTCGCACGTCCCATAACACGTAAATCCTCAATAGCCATTCTAATAGTTAATCCAGATTTATTAATAATCATTAAATCATCCGCATCTGTTACAGCACTAATTGAGATAAGTTTTCCTGTTTTCTCAGTGATATTAAGAGTTTTAACCCCTTTACCTCCACGGTTTGTAATTCTATAAACGTCTTCACCATCTTCATCTACTAATTTGGTACGTTTTCCGTATCCATTTTCAGTTACAACAAGAATTTGCGAATCGTTTACATCATTTTTAGCAACAGTAACCATACCAATTACTTCATCAGTTTCATCTTTTAAAGTAATTCCACGAACTCCTGAAGCCGTTCTTCCCATCGGACGTGTTTTTGTTTCTTCAAAACGAACTAGTTTACCTGATTTTACTGCTAAAATAATTTGGCTTTCTCCATCAGTTAATTTCGCTTCAAGTAACTCATCTCCTTCTTTAATTGTAATAGCGGCAACACCATTTGCACGAGGTTTAGAATATTTCTCTAAAGAAGTTTTCTTAACCTGTCCTTGTTTAGTAACCATTACAAGATTGTGAGTATTGATATAATCTTTGTCTTTTAAGTCTTGTGTACAAATGAAAGCTTTTACTTTATCATCGCTTTCGATATTCACTAAATTCTGAATTGCTCTTCCTTTAGCCGTTTTACTTCCTTCTGGAATTTCGTAAACACGCATCCAGAAACATTTTCCTTTTTGTGTAAAGAACATCATATATTGGTGGTTTGTTGCAACGAACATATGCTCAAGGAAGTCTTGATCTCTTGTTCCTGCACTTTTTTGACCAACTCCACCTCTATTTTGAGTTTTGTATTCAGTAAGATTTGTACGTTTGATGTAACCAGCGTGAGAAATAGTGATTACTACATTTTCATCGGCAATTAAATCCTCTATACTTACGTCTCCACCTGAATATTCAATTTGAGAACGACGATCATCACCATATTTATCGCGAATTTCCTCAAGTTCTTCTTTAATCAAATTCGTTCTTAAATTAACATCTGCTAATAAAGCTTTCAAATGCTCGATTAATTTCATTAATTCTTCAAACTCAGCTCTTAATTTATCTTGCTCCAGACCTGTTAACTGACGTAAACGCATCTCAACAATAGCACGAGCTTGAATATCTGACAAACTAAATCTTTCGATTAATTTATCACGAGCTTCTTCTGTATTTTTAGAGCCTCTAATAATTGCAATTACTTCATCAATATTATCTGAAGCAATAATCAAACCTTCTAATATATGAGCTCTTTCTTCTGCTTTACGTAATTCAAACTGTGTTCTTCTAACTACCACATCATGACGGTGCTCAATAAAGTAGTGAATCATATCTTTTAGATTCAATAATTGAGGACGTCCTTTAACCAATGCAATATTATTTACACTGAAAGAAGATTGTAATGAAGTATACTTATATAAGGTATTTAAAACTACGTTTGGTGTAGCATCACGTTTCAAAATATAAACGATACGCATACCATTTCTATCAGACTCGTCACGGATATTTGCGATACCTTCGATCTTTTTCTCGTTAACCAAATCAGCCGTACGTTTAATCATCTCGGCTTTGTTAACTTGATAAGGTATTTCAGTAACAATAATAGACTCTCTTCCATCCACTTCTTCAAAACCAACTTTGGCACGCATTACAATACGTCCTCTACCTGTTTTAAAAGCTTCACGAACTCCTTCATAACCATATATTACACCTCCAGTTGGAAAATCAGGAGCTTTAATATGCGTCATTAATTCATCTACTTCAATATCATTATTATCAAGGTATGCTAAAGTACCATTAATAACTTCCGTTAAATTGTGCGGCGGCATATTTGTCGCCATACCAACTGCAATACCAGTTGCTCCGTTTACTAATAAAGTAGGAACTCTTGTAGGCATTACTTTTGGTTCATATAATGTATCGTCAAAGTTTAATTGAAAATCAACAGTTTCTTTTTCGATATCTGCCATAATTTCTTCAGAAATCTTGCGCATTCTGGCCTCAGTATAACGCATCGCTGCCGGGCTGTCTCCATCTACAGATCCAAAGTTACCTTGACCATCCACTAATAAATAACGCATACTCCATTCTTGAGCCATACGCACCATTGCATCATATACCGAAGTATCTCCGTGCGGGTGATACTTACCCAGAACCTCTCCTACAATTCTCGCAGATTTTTTGTGGGCTGATCTTGAAGTCACACCTAAATCATACATTCCGTAAAGAACTCTTCGATGCACTGGTTTCAAGCCATCTCTAACATCCGGAAGCGCTCTCGATACAATTACTGACATCGAATAATCGATGTAAGCTGATTTCATTTCATCTTCAATGTTAATAGGAATTAACTTTTCTCCTTCAGACATAAGTTGTTATGTTTAAATAATTATATTAGTTTCAAAGCGTGCCAAGATACGTTTTTTTGGAATTTTTTCAGCTATTTACTTACACTTATTTCAATGATTTATTAACAACTTTATTTTGCCTTTTAGTTAATAAATTAAGCGTTTTTTAACTGTTTTTTTATTATTTTTTTTGTCAATTAGCTGACAGGAGTTCTCGATGGGTACGGTTTTTGTTTTTCAAACAGTAATTCACTAAATTTACAATACCAATTATATATTATGGATGATAATTTTTCACCAAGAGTAAAAGATGTTATTACATACAGTAAAGAAGAAGCCCTTCGTTTAGGACACGACTTTATTGGTACTGAACATCTAATGCTGGGCATTTTAAGAGATGGTAACGGAAAAGCTATTCATATACTTAATAACCTAGCAGTCGATTTAGATCATTTACGCAGGAAAGTAGAAATACTGAGTCCAGCTAACCACAGCGTGGAAGTAAATGCCGAAAAGAAAAATCTTCATCTTACCCGACAGGCCGAAAGAGCCCTGAAGACCACTTTTCTTGAAGCTAAAGTATTCCAAAGCTCATCAATTAGTACAGCTCACTTGCTTTTATGCATCTTACGAAACGAAAACGATCCAACAACCAAGCTGTTGAATAAACTAAAAATAGATTATGACATAGCTAAAGAACAATATTTAAACATGACGCCAAACGAAGAAGAATTCTTAGAAAACTTGCCAAGAAACGAATCGTATAATGACGATTCAGGACAAGATGACAGTCTAAAAGAAAGTAGTTTCAATAATCCAGCCAATAAGTCAAACAAAAAATCTAAAACTCCTGTTTTGGATAATTTTGGGAGAGATTTAACAGAAATGGCGGAAGAAGGAAAACTAGATCCAGTTGTTGGACGCGAAAAAGAAATTGAACGCGTTTCACAAATTCTAAGCCGTAGAAAAAAGAACAATCCGCTTCTTATTGGAGAACCTGGAGTTGGTAAATCTGCTATTGCAGAAGGACTTGCTTTACGTATTATTCAAAAGAAAGTATCTCGTATTCTTTTCCACAAACGTGTTGTAACGCTTGATTTAGCAAGTTTAGTTGCTGGAACAAAATACAGAGGACAATTTGAAGAAAGAATGAAAGCCGTAATGAACGAGCTTGAAAAAAACGACGATATTATTCTTTTTATTGACGAAATTCACACTATTGTAGGTGCCGGCGGAGCAACAGGTTCACTTGATGCTTCAAATATGTTCAAACCTGCATTAGCAAGAGGAGAAATTCAATGTATTGGTGCTACTACTCTAGACGAGTACAGACAATATATTGAGAAAGACGGCGCTTTAGAAAGACGTTTCCAAAAAGTAATTGTTGAACCAACTTCTGTTGAAGAAACAATTGCAATTTTAAATAACGTAAAAGATAAATACGAAGATCACCACAACGTAACTTATACTCAAGAAGCAATTGAAGCCTGTGTTAAATTAACAAACAGATATATGTCTGAGCGTTTCTTACCAGACAAAGCGATTGATGCTCTTGACGAAGCAGGATCTCGCGTTCACATTACCAATATTGATGTTCCTAAACAAATTCTTGATTTAGAACGCCAGTTAGAAGAAGTTCGTGAAATGAAAAACATGGTAGTTAAAAAACAAAAATATGAAGAAGCTGCCAAACTTCGCGACGATGAAAAACGCATAGAAAAAGATCTAGCCGCTGCGCAAGAACAATGGGAAGAAGATTCTAAAAACAACAGAATTGAAGTTACAGAAGATAACGTAGCCGATGTTGTATCAATGATGACTGGAATTCCTGTAAACAGAATTGCACAAACAGAAAGTAACAAATTAGCTCAATTACCTGAATTAATTCAGAACAAAGTAATTGGTCAAAACGAAGCTGTTCTTAAAATTGCACGTTCTATTCAACGTAACAGAGCCGGACTTAAAGATCCTAACAAACCAATTGGTTCATTTATTTTCTTAGGCCAGACTGGAGTTGGTAAAACGCAATTAGCAAAAGTTTTGGCTAAAGAATTATTCGACTCTGAAGATGCATTAGTTCGTATCGATATGAGTGAATACATGGAAAAATTTGCGATTTCTCGTTTAGTTGGAGCGCCTCCAGGATACGTAGGTTATGAAGAAGGCGGACAATTGACTGAAAAAGTTCGTAGAAAACCATATTGTGTTGTTCTTTTAGACGAAATCGAAAAAGCGCATCCAGATGTATTTAATATGATGCTTCAGGTTTTAGATGATGGATATTTAACAGATAGTTTAGGTCGTAAAATTGACTTTAAAAACACTATTATTATCATGACATCTAACGTTGGAGCACGTCAGTTGAAAGATTTTGGACAAGGTGTAGGATTCGGAACTGCTGCAAAAGTGGCTCAAGCCGATGAAAACTCAAAAAGCATTATCGAAAATGCTTTGAAGAAAACTTTTGCTCCTGAATTCTTAAACAGAATTGACGACGTAATTGTATTCAACGCATTAGAAAAAGCTGACATCGATTTAATTATCGAAATTGAACTTAAAAAACTATATTCTCGTATTGCTGAATTAGGTTATAAACTAAGCTTAACTGACAAAGCAAAAGCATTTATTGCTGAAAAAGGCTTTGACAGACAATTTGGTGCAAGACCACTGAAAAGAGCAATTCAGAAATATGTTGAGGATTTATTAGCCGAAGAAATCATCACTTCAAAAATACATTCAGGTGATGAAATCATGATGGATTTAAAAGACGACTCGCAAGAGCTTTCAGTAGAAATTCACAAAGCTGAAGAGCCTACAAATCAATAAAATGATTTAAATTTATAACAAAAATAATATACCCGTTACGTTTTCATAACATAACGGGTATTTTTTTTGGATAATTTACTATCTTTAGTAAAAGCAAATAGCTATTTTTGGATATTAAATTCTATAATAAAAAACAACGTATGCTTCAACACAAAGTCATTTTAGGCAGCGAAGAATGGTGTTCATTTCCAGAACTAGGAATCCCGACAATCAAGGCTCGGGTTGACTCTGGTGCCAAAACTTCGGCAATGCACGCCATAAACATAGCTCCTTTTATAAAAAATGATGCCAATTGGGTGAAATTTGACATTAATCCAATTCAAAACAACATTAAAACCATCATTCATTGTGAAGCACCGCTGGTTGACAAAAGAATTGTAAAAAGCTCAAGCGGTTTTAGAGAACATCGTTACGTAATTCAAACCAGCATTAAAATTGGCGATTCAAAATGGCCAATCGAAATGACTTTAACCAATCGTGATTCTATGGGCTTTAGAATGCTTTTAGGACGCGAAGCCATGAGCGGTCGTGTATTGGTCGATCCAGAAGAAAAATACCTTCTTGGACAACCTACGCCAGAATCTCTTAAAGAATTATATCAAAATTCAGAAAAAGCCAGTTCAGGCTTACGAATTGGACTATTAGCCAGTAATCCTGAATTATACAGTAATAAAAGAATCATGGAAGCAGGAGAAATGCGCGGTCATGAAATGCATTTTTTAAACATCAAAGAATGCTACATGAAACTGGATGCCAAAACTCCTGAAATTCATTATAGAGGCGGAAAAATTTTAAATCAATTTGACGCTATTATTCCAAGAATCCGACCAAGTATTACATTCTACGGTTGTGCATTAACACGTCAGTTTGAAGCTTTAAAAGTTTTCTGTTTAAACTCAGCAACAGCCATAACACAATCTCGCGATAAATTATATTCACTGCAATTACTTTTAAACAGCGGAATTGATATTCCAACAACTGGTTTTGCTAATTCTCCGCTTGATACAGACAACTTAATTAAAATGGTTGGCGGCTCACCTTTAATTGTCAAATTATTAGAAGGAACACAAGGAAAAGGTGTTGTTTTGGCCGAAACAAAAAAAGCCGCAGAAAGTGTTATCAATGCTTTTAAAAGCTTAAATGCTAATATTTTAGTTCAGGAATTTATTAAAGAAGCCAACGGAAAAGATATTCGCTGCTTTGTAATTGACGGAAAAGTAGTTGCCGCCATTCAGCGTGAGGCTATGCCGGGCGAATTTAGAGCCAATATTCACCTTGGTGGAACTGCATCTGTAATAAAAGTAACTGCCGAAGAGAAAAAGATCGCCATTAAAGCCGCAAAAGCAATGGATTTAAAAGTGGCTGGAGTCGATATTATTCGTTCCTCTAAAGGACCTTTATTACTAGAAGTAAACTCTTCCCCAGGTCTTGAAGGAATCGAAGGTGCAACAAACAAAGATGTTGCCGGAGAAATGATTAAAGCCATTGAGAAAAATTTCAAACTATAATTAAGTTCATCCAAACTTAATAACGCATAAATAATTTAGCAGCTTTGCCGAAGTTTAAAACTTTGGCAAAGCTTTTTTTATTTAACTTTAGTAAAACAAAAGAATAAAAATGATACAATTCCCATATTTAGATATAATAATCAGAAGTGTAGCGGTTTACTTTTTTATGACAATTGCCTTACGAATATTCGGTAAAAAAGAGCTTTCGCAATTAAATACAGCCGATATAATTTTAATTCTGTTAATCAGTAATTCAGTCCAGAATGCAATGGTTGGTCCAGATACCAGTCTTGTTGGCGGTTTAGTAGCTGCTTTGGTTTTATTTGTAATTAACTTCACGATAAAAAAGCTGACTCATCGTTATAAAACATTAAACAATTTACTTTTAGACAAACCCGAGATTCTTATTCATAACGGCAAACTTGATTTTAAAGCCTTAAGCAAATTAGACATCTCACACGACGAATTAAAAGAAGCGGCACGTGAACATGGTCTAGAACATTTAACAGATATAAAGCTCGCTATGCTAGAAATAGATGGTACAATCAGCATTATTTCGCAAGACCAAAAGAAATTAAAACAAACACATTACAAACGAAAACACAATCGCAAAAACCTTCAAAAGTTTTAAAACAAAAAAAAAGCCGATTTCAAATTGAAATCGGCTTTTTAATATTTAAATGAAATGCAATTTATAACTCACATTTCACAATACTCATTTTACGAAATAAATACGCTTAGAACAAAATAAACTAAACCAGCCAATAAAGCTGAAATCGGAATAGTCAATACCCAAGCCCAAATTAAACTTACTGTAACTCCCCATCTTACTGCAGATACACGTTTAGTTAATCCAACTCCAATGATAGATCCAGTAATAGTATGCGTTGTACTTACAGGAATTTTTAAATGCTCTGTAAAATAAAGCGTTAATGCACCCGCAGTTTCTGCAGCAACACCTTCAAACGAACTTACTTTTGTGATTTTAGAACCCATTGTTTTCACAATTTTCCACCCACCACTTAAAGTTCCCGCAGCAATTGCAGAATAACACGCTAACGGAATCCATCCCGGCATTACTCCTTTAACACCAGTATCATCATTTGGAAGCACAACATCTAACCAAGCATCCATATGAACACCAGGATTTGTATTGATATATACCGCAACCGCAGCAGCGATAATACCCATTACTTTTTGAGAATCATTTCCTCCGTGACCTAAACTAAAAGCTGCAGAAGATAATAATTGCATTTTTTTCAAAGCAGCATCAGCCTGATGAAGATTCAAACTACTGAATATTAAACAAAAAGTACTTACCGTTAAAATAATAAAGGCAACTAAAAACCATTTAATATTATGAGCTTCAAAAGCAACACTCCAAAAATGCGAATCAAATCTAGGTTTTTCGATTTCAGAATATGGTATCATTTGAGTATATACAAACCATACAGTTGCAATCATTAAAAGTCCTGTAAAAATCTTAGGACCAATACTTTTACGAGAAGCATTTAAAAGCCAGATCGAAATTAAGTACGAAGCCAAAGCTCCTAATAAAGGCGCTAAAACAATAAATGCAATGATAATAAGAACTCCCGAAGGCATTGCACCATCTTTTCCTGCTTTGTACCAGCTTACAATTTCATACCAATAATGTGTTGTTCCGTCTTCACCAATATAACCAGAGAAACCATGAACTGCAATTGCGTGTGCAACAGCCGCTCCCGCAAAACCTCCAATTAAAGTATGTGAAGAACTTGAAGGAATTCCTAACCACCAAGTTAGTAAGTTCCAACAGATTGCCGCAATAACACCGGCAAGAATTACCACTAGGTTAATTTCCATTGTGTGCGCTGTTTTAGCAACAGTATCCGCAACACCAAATCCGAAAACCCAATAAGCCAGAAAGTTAAAAAATGCTGCCCAAAGAACGGCCTGAAAAGGCGTTAAAACCTTTGTAGCAACAACAGTCGCTATAGCATTTGCCGCATCATGAAAACCATTGATGTAATCAAATATTAAAGCTAATACTATAATTAATATAAGTAGCGTCATAAAATTATAACTTCAGAATGAAAAATTGAATTAAGAATGTTTTACAGAAATAGATTCTAGTATGTTCGCAACACTCTTACACTTGTCTGTTGCTGATTCTAAAACAGATAACACTTCTTTATATTTAATAATATTTTTAGCATCTGTTTCGTTTTCAAAAATTTCAAAAACTGCTTTGTTATATACATTATCAGACTTGTTTTCCAGCTTGTTAATTCTAGCACAAGAATCTTTGATAACTTTAAAATTCTTTAAGTTTCTCAACTCTTTTACTGCACTGTCAATATTTTGACAAGCTTCAAGGTTGATTTCGGTCATTTTTCTGATCGATTTTGTAATCTTATCAACTTGATACAATTTCATACGGCTTGCCGCACCATGAAGGTAATCAGCAACGTTATCAATAGAAGTAATCAGGGTATGAATATCCTCTCTATCAAATGGAGTAATAAAATTTCTACTCAATTCAAGATTGGTTTGACGCGTAATATCTTCACCTTTTTGCTCTAATTCATCAATTTTTTGAAAAAGAACTTCTCTTTCTTTCAATGGAAGGTTTACAGCTTCGTGTAAATTAGAAGCTAATTCAATTAAATTGCTTGAAGCCTCTTCAAAAAGTGGAAAGAATTTCTTGTCTTTCGGCACTAAAAATTGGAAAATACTGTTTATTGACATTTTTATATTTTTGATAGTGCAAAATTACTTCAATAATATTTTACAATGTTAAGCCATTGTTAACAAATCGTTTTCAATTTGGAAACTATCAAGGAACGAAATAGTCTTTTCAATGTCATAATGTAAGATTCTATCCTCTTTTACCAAAGGCACTACTTCTCTATAGCTATTCAAGAACATTTCAATAAAATCGCTTGATTTCAAAGGTTCTCTGTAAGCAATTGCCTGCGAAGCATTTAACAATTCTATTGCCAAAATACGCTCTAAATTGTCCATAATACGTAAAGCTTTAGTCGCTCCGTTGGCTCCCATACTTACGTGATCTTCCTGACCATTACTCGAAACAATGCTGTCTATACTTGACGGAGTTGCCAATTGCTTGTTTTGACTTGCAATACTTGCCGCCGTGTATTGCGGAATCATGAAACCAGAGTTCAATCCCGGATTATCAACTAAAAAAGCCGGAAGATTACGCAATCCTGAAATTAATTGATAAGTTCTTCTTTCAGAAATACTTCCTAATTCAGCCAAAGCAATTGCCATAAAATCTAAAGCCAAAGCTAAAGGCTGTCCGTGGAAATTTCCACCAGAAATAATCTGATTGGCTTCAATAAATATGTTTGGATTATCTGTTACAGAGTTAATCTCTGTTTTGAATACTTTTCTAACATAATCAATGGCATCTTTTGATGCGCCGTGAACTTGAGGCATACAACGGAAAGAATACGGATCTTGAACGTGTTTTTTCTCTTGAGCAATGATTTCGCTTCCGTCCAAAAATTCAGTAATACGTTTTGCCGTTACAATTTGTCCTTTGTGCGGACGTATATAATGTATCAATTCGTTAAACGGCTCAATTCTTCCATCAAAACCTTCCAATGAAATTGTTCCAATTAAATCTGCCAAATACGAATATTTATAGGCTTTTAATAAAATATGAGCTCCATAAGCACTCATAAACTGCGTTCCGTTTAGCAAAGCCAAACCTTCTTTTGACTGAAGTACAATTGGTTCCCAATTAAAATGTTTTAAAACTTCGGCAGAAGCCATTCTTTTACCTTCAAAAAACACTTCACCTTCGCCTAATAATGGCAAAGACAAATGTGCCAATGGTGCCAAATCTCCAGAAGCTCCTAATGAACCTTGTGTATAAATAACCGGCAGAATATCATTATTATAAAAATCAACCAAACGCTCTAATGTAACAAGCTGTACGCCAGAATGTCCGTAACTTAAAGATTGAATCTTAAGTAAAAGCATCATTTTTACAATTGCAGCAGGAACTTCTTCACCTGTTCCACAAGCGTGTGACTTAACAAGATTCTCCTGTAGCTGCGATAAATTTTCATTGGAGATTTTTACATTACAAAGCGATCCAAAACCGGTATTGATTCCGTAAATAGGTTCTGAATGCGAAGCCATCTTTTTATCTAGATAATCACGGCATTTTTGCACGTTTACTTTTGCCTCTTCAGACAATTCTAGTTTTTTATCTAGAACGATGATTTCTTGTAAAGCTTCTAAACTTAATGTTTCTGTACTTATATAATGGATTTCTCTCATGATGTTTTTCAATTTAAGATGTCAAAATTCAACAAATCAATATTAAAAAGCAACATTTTATCACAATAATTAAAATTTTGACACAAGACATTCTTTGCTTTTATTTTTTTCTTAATACTAAAAATCGAGTCTCTCACCGCTTTTTGATTATTTTTTCATTAAAAATCAACTCATTGCAATAGGTTTTTATTGTAAAATGCGTTCTTAATAATATCAAAACCTCAATTTAGGTTATCTAATTTTAACAAATACTCAATATTGAAATTTTGAGATTTGTAATTATTAAAAATAATTCGTAAAAAGGACTTCCAAGGAGTTTTAATTACATCTAAAAAAACAGTACTTTTGAAAAATCAAAATGAAAAGTAACAGCACAAAATATCATTCTACAATAACAACTCAAACTAGAGTTGCAATTGCTGCTACCATTACTTCTACTACAACAACTACTACCCCTTAGGGGTATACATTTTTACATATAATCCTAGGTTACCTATACTTTTTTCTTGAAAGAAGAGAGTTATTGGATAGATAAAATATTTGCATAAAAGAAAAAAAATATCAAAATGAAAGTATTAAAATTTGGCGGAACTTCGGTAGCCAATGCTCAAAATATAAAACTCGTTCTCGAAATTGTTAATCAAAAATCAAAAACAGATAAATTAGTTGTTGTAGTTTCTGCACTAAGCAAAGTGACCGATTTATTGCAATTAGCAGCGGCAAAAGCGGCAGCAAGTGACGAGAGTTTTAGAGATATTGTTGCCGAAATAGAGAAAAAACATCTTGACACGCTAAAAGAACTTATACCTGTAAGCGAGCAAAGCAGCTTGTTGAGCCATGTAAAAAGAATCATAAATCATCTGGAAACTTTACTAGACGGTTGTTTCCTTTTAGGGGAATTATCTCCAAGAACTGCTGATACTATTTTGAGTTTTGGCGAATTACTTTCGTCTTTTATCATCGCACAGGCATATCAGCAAATTGACAAAAATGCGGTTTACAAAGACAGCCGCGAATTGATAAAAACAAATAACAACTTTGGTAAAGCGGTTGTAAATTTTGAAGCATCGAATAATTTGATTCAAGAATATTTTGCACAAAATCAAGCGCAAATCAATATTTTACCAGGTTTTATTGCACAAACTCTTGACGGAATTACAACTACTTTAGGCCGCGGCGGGTCTGATTATACAGCTGCAATTGTTGCAGGTGCTCTTGAAGCGGAACAATTGGAAATTTGGACTGATGTAAACGGAATGTTTACTGCAAACCCAAAAATTGTAAAGCAAGCAAGACCTATTGCCGACATTTCGTATCAGGAAGCGATGGAATTATCGCATTTTGGTGCCAAAGTTTTATATCCGCCTACAATTCAGCCGGTTTTAAGAAAAAACATTCCCATTTTAATCAAAAATACTTTTGAACCAGAAGCCGAAGGAACTTTAATTTCCAACCATGTTTCCTCAAAAGATACTGTTGTAAAAGGAATCAGTCATATCGATAATATTTCGCTTGTAACACTTGAAGGTCCGGGAATGATTGGCGTTTCAGGTTCATCAAAACGTTTGTTTGAAGTCTTGTCTCAGGAAAAAATCAACGTTATATTTATTACTCAGGCTTCTTCTGAACATTCAATCTGTATCGGAATTTTAAATTCGGATGCTGATAATGCCGAAGCTGCGATTAATAGAGCTTTTGAAATTGAAATACTTCAAAACAAAATTGATCCGTGTATCGTTGAAAAAGACCTTTGCATTATTGCTTTGGTTGGCGAAAACATGAAAAACCACCAAGGTTTAAGCGGAAGAATGTTCAGTACTTTAGGAAAAAACAACGTAAATATTCGTGCCATTGCTCAAGGTGCTTCCGAAAGAAATATCTCGACTGTAATTAACGAAAGAGACGTTAAAAAAGCACTGAATACTTTACACGAAAATTTCTTTGAAGAGAACACAAAACAGCTCAACTTATTTGTAATGGGAGTTGGAAATGTGGGCGAAAAATTCATCGAGCAGATTCACAATCAAAGAAAATTTTTAAAAGACAATTTAAAAATTAATGTTCGTGTAATCGCTTTGTCAAACTCTAGAAAAATGCTTTTTGATGAAGACGGAATCTCATTAAAAGATTGGAAATCGGCTTTAGACAAAGGCGAACCAGTTAATGCTGCAGAATTTATCCTGCGTGCAAAAGAAATGAATTTACGTAATAGTATTTTTGTTGACATTACAGCAAATGCAAGCGTTTCTGAATTGTACGAGCAATTCCTAAAACAAAGTATTGCCGTTGTAACTTGCAACAAAATTGCCTGTTCATCTGCTTATGATAATTATAAAAAACTAAAAAGCTTATCTCGCCAATACAACGCTCCGTTTTTATTCGAAACAAATGTTGGTGCGGGATTACCAATTATAGATACCGTAAAAAACTTAATTGCTTCTGGCGATAAAGTGCATAAAATTCAGGCGGTTTTATCTGGAAGTTTGAATTTCATTTTCAATAATTTCGACAAGAACAATTCTTTCCATGATGTGGTAAAAGAAGCGGGAGTTCAAGGATTTACAGAACCCGATCCAAAAATTGACTTAAGCGGAATCGACGTGGCTCGTAAAATCCTGATTCTAATTCGCGAAAGCGGTTACGAAATGGATATTGACGCGATTGCAAACGAATCGTTCTTACCTGCAGATTGTTTAGCAACAACAAACAACGAAGACTTTTTTGCTTCGCTAATCAAACACGCTGCTCATTTTGAAGGTATTTACAACGAAGCTTTAGCCAAAGATTCAAGATTGAAATACGTGGCACAATTCGAAAACGGAAAAGCAAGCGTTGGTCTGCAATTCATTCCAAAAGATCACCCTTTTTACAATTTAGAAGGAAAAGACAATATCGTATTGTTCTACACAGATCGCTACGTAGATCAGCCTTTATTGATAAAAGGAGCTGGTGCGGGCGCAGCAGTTACAGCATCGGGAATTTTTGCCGACGTTATTAGAATAGGGAATATTTAAAGGTGCTAAGGTTCTAAGATGCTAAGGTTCTGAGTTTTTTTTCAAAACTAATCTTAGCCTCTTAGAATCTCAAAACCTTAGAAACTAAAAAATAAAAAGTTGCTACAGAAACCTTAGAATCTTAGCATCTTAGAACCTCAGAACCTTAAAAATGGAAATTAAACTATTTTGCCCAGCAACTATCGCCAATCTCTCATGCGGATTTGACGTACTTGGACTTTGCTTAGACAATGCGGGCGATGAAATGATTGTTCGAAAAGTCGATCAAAAAGGAGTTCGAATCACTAAAATTGTAGGTGCCGATCTGCCTATGGAAACCGAGAAAAATGTTTCTGGAGTTGCGGCTTTGGCTATGCTTGAAACTTTAGGCGATTTGGATTTTGGATTCGAAATCGAAATTTACAAACACATAAAAGCGGGAAGCGGAATTGGAAGCAGTGCTGCAAGTTCTGCAGGAGCGGTTTTCGGAATTAATGAATTATTAGGAAGACCATATTCTCGTAAAGATTTGGTTCAGTTTGCGATGCAGGGCGAGAAATTAGCCAGCGGAAATGCGCATGCCGACAACGTTGCTCCTGCCCTTTTAGGCGGATTTACTTTGGTTAGAAGTTACGCTCCGCTTGATATTATCAGAATTGACGGTCCAGAAGAATTGTACGCAACGGTGGTTCATCCGCAAATTGAATTAAAAACGTCTGATGCTCGTTCGGTTTTAAAACAAAACGTTTCGTTGAAAAGTGCTATTATGCAATGGGGAAATGTGGGCGGACTTGTAGCGGGTCTTTACACCAAAGATTACGATTTGATTGGAAGATCGCTTCATGACGAAATCGTTGAACCTTTAAGAAGTGTTTTAATTCCAGGATTCGATCAAATCAAACAAACGGCTTATGAGAACGGCGCTTTAGGTTCTGGAATTTCAGGTTCCGGTCCATCGATTTTTGCATTAAGCAGAGGAAAAAATACCGCTGACCAAATCGCAAAAGCCATGAGCGAAGTGTACGAAAAAATGAGTTTACCGTATGAAATTCACGTTTCGAAGATAAATCCCGATGGTGTCCGCATCCTTTAGGATGGGACGCTGTAAGCAATAGGCTTTAGGCAATAAGCTTAAACCTTTGCGAAAAATATAAAACCAAAAACAGCAATAAGCTAAACACAGCAATAGGAAGAAGCCTAAAGCTTAAAGCCTACTGCCTAAAGCATTAAAAAAAAGCAATAAGCTATTCACAGCAATAGGAAAAGCCTAAAGCCTAAAGCTTACTGCCTAAAGCCATAAAAAAATGAAATACTATAGTTTAAACCACAATGCCCCAAAAGTTTCTTTTCAGGAAGCTGTTATACAAGGATTAGCGAGTGATAAAGGATTATATTTCCCAGAAAACATCACTGCTTTAGATTCTTCATTTTTTGATAAAATCGAAAGTTTAAGCCATGAAGAAATTGCTTTTGAAGCGATTAAACAATTCGTTGGCGATGAAATACCTGCAGACAAACTAAAAGAAATCATTGCCGACACTTTGGTTTTTGATTTTCCTGTTGTAAAAGTCGAAGATGGAATTTATTCGTTAGAATTATTTCACGGCCCAACAATGGCTTTTAAAGACGTTGGAGCGCGTTTTATGTCACGTTGTTTGGGATATTTCAATAAAGACAAAAAAGATGCTAAAAACACCGTTTTAGTAGCAACTTCTGGAGATACAGGCGGAGCAGTTGCGAGCGGATTTCTTGGCGTTGACGGCGTTGATGTTGTGATTTTATATCCGTCAGGAAAAGTGAGCGATATTCAGGAAAAACAATTGACTACTTTAGGGCAAAACATTAAAGCGCTTGAAGTTGACGGTGTTTTTGATGATTGTCAGGATATGGTGAAAAAAGCGTTTTTAGACGAAACTTTAGCGCATAAAAACCTGACCTCAGCAAATTCTATTAATATTGCGCGCTGGTTACCGCAAATGTTTTATTTCTTCTTTGCTTACAAAACGTTGAAAAGCCAAAACAAACCTTTAGTTTTCTCTTGCCCAAGCGGAAACTTCGGGAATATCTGTGCCGGAATTATGGCAAAGAAATTAGGTTTACCAATTGAACATTTTGTAGCGTCTACAAACGTAAACGACACGGTGCCAAGATTCTTAGAAAACGGAAAATACGACCCAAAACCTTCTAAAGCCACAATCTCTAACGCCATGGACGTTGGAAATCCAAGCAACTTTATTAGGATTCAGGAATTGTACAATAATGACTTAAAAGCTTTCGAAAAAGACTTCTCTTCTTATAGTTATACTGATGAAGAAACGCTTGAAGCTCTAAAGAAAATTTATAACACAGATGGTTATATCGCAGAACCGCACGGCGCTGTTGGTTATTTAGGTTTGAAAAAAGAACTAGAAAAATACCCTAATGCAATTGGTATTTTCTTAGAAACAGCACATCCTATTAAATTCTTAGATGTTGTTGAACCTGCTTTAGGCATTACGCTTCCCATTCCTGCTCAAATTGAGAGTGTTATTAATGAGGAGAAAGTTAGTGTGAAGATTGGGACTTATGAGGAATTGAAAAGTTTCTTGGGGTAAGAATTACTATCCATTTTTCTAAAATAGAAACCACAAATTACGCTAACTTTTTTTACGCATAATTTGTGGTTTTCTTTTTATTCTTAAAACTTGTTTTTTTGTAAGTAAAATTTGTTATGTTTGATATTGACACATCTAATTAATTCATTTAAAAATAAAATAATGACCAAACCTGACCAGATTTTAATTTTAGAAAAAGAAATACAAACTGAATTAAATTTATTAGACAATAAATATGCTATTTTAGATTATGGCAATGGAAATCGCTTTGAATTAAATTCTAAAAATGAAATTATAGGTCTTAACTTAGAAGGCATAAAAATTATAGATGTCTCTGTTTTAAGTAGTTTTAATAAATTAGAGAAACTAGCTATATCAAATGCAAACTTTTCAGATTATTCATTCTTTAAAAATTAAAATCCTTACGTTCATTATTGTTAAATTATGGTGAAATAGC
>NZ_NRQU01000035.1 GCF_004119495.1 Flavobacterium sp. YO12 | reverse complement strand
ATCATTTAGCTTTTAGTAATTTTTCTAAATATTCGATTTTATCTTGCTCAGATTTTAATAACCTTTCATAAAGCTTTCTATTCTCTTCTACGGATTCCATTAGTTTGTCTAATGGATGAAAAGTACAATAATTGCCTGAGTGACTTCCTGAATTAAATGTACTATCTTTTGTGTCATAATAGGTGTTAAAATAATTAAATACGCCTTCTTCTGAAAAGTTTTTAATTGCTTCCACACTTACACCTAAAGCTTTTGCTACTTCTTTTAATTTATCTTCCTCGATTGTTTCGCTGTTTTCCATAATAGAAATCGCCTGCTGGTTAGTTCCCATAGCCTGTGCCAGTGCTTCCTGTTTCATGTCTTTCAGTTCACGGATACGGCTGATTTTACGCCCCATGTGACTTGGTTTTGTTGATGTACTCATAGCTCAAAGATAATAATTAAGAATAAAAAAGTAAGTCTGCTGTATGATATAGAAAATTTACTGTACGGTATGATACAAATTGATACGGTACAGTACGACTAATCACTTACTTGCCTGTGTGTTAAACAAAAATACAATTTTTCACACAAGTATTAATTAAAAAAAGTAAAATTATGAAAGCAGTTGAAATTTCACGGCAGAAAGAAGTAATTGAAGCAATTACAGAGCACATCAAGACATCGGCAATATATTGTTTCGGCAGTAACGATACAGTATGCAGCTCAAGCAGAAAGGTTTATCCTGACCATGGGATGCAGAAAGAACATGTCCATTTATACCTTCTCGTTTTTGTATCGGAAACTGTAGAGAATGCAAGCAATGATATAAGCGATAAGATTAAAACAAAGACGAAAGGGACCTTAACTACAACTATTCTTTTGCACCATGTACAGAGCCTGAAAAGTGTAGGGCAAGACCAGCAGTTTTTCTTCTGGCAAATAATGAAGAATGCTGAGCTTTTATTTCAAGACATTGACAATCCTCCCTATTTAAACATTAGCGAAACCCCAAAACGAAACTTAAAACTTGCATCAAACTATATTGCAAGCAGGAGAAATATTACTGCTACAATCTGGGACTGGGTTTACAATGATGATGATGCTTCAAGTTCGGATGAGGTGAAAATGTTTTCCCTTCATCAGATAGTGGAACAGACCTGCCTTTCCCTGATCCGTGTTTTTACAGGCTATACCCCAAGCCATTTTGCAATGGAGCATCTGTTCAGCCTCTGCGAATACTTTTCCAGTATTACTGCAGATTTCTTTCCACGCCATACCAAGGAAGATAGGGCTATGTTCAGCCTGCTTAAACAGCAGTCCCACGTACTGCGTTTCGCCAAGGCTAACGACGTTGATTATCTCTATTACCAGCTCATGGAAGAAAGATGCGGGAAATTTAGAATGCAGGCTGATATTCTGATACAAGATGAACTTGACAGGCTGGAGAAAGCTGAAAAGGAAGAACCTGAGAAAATAAAATAGAAGAAATTATGGAAACAAATGTAACCAGAACTGCGGATGAATTTATCAGACAGTTGAAAGAAAGCTTCTTTTTCAGAACCCTGACTCCGCAGAAAGACAAAAATGACTCTTATTATGCAAGCCTAAAATTTACAAGCTACATCAATCTGATGTTTACTGTACAGGATCTTCTGAAAATAGCTCTCCACACGCTTGAGAATTCCGATCTGGAAAACTCCAGCCAGATCGAGGATCCCGCTTTCCATCTTACAAGCATTCTGGAAATTGCAGTACAGCTCCTTCCATGCTGTGAAGCCGAAGGACTTGATAAACTGCATAAGCTTTATTTAGAGATCAATGAGGAAAATGATAACGGATAATCTTTGGAAATTATGAAAAAGAATAAAATATCTTTCGAAACAAGATTCTGGGCAGGCTTCAGAACGGGAAACCCATTCAATGCATTAGAAGAGGTTCTTGATTTTGCCCATCTTGATTACTACAAACAGAACCTAACCCAAGCGGTTCTCCACTCTTATAAGGGTAAAGTATATAAACAGGAAACTCCCTGCAATGTTTTTGTTTTTTACATAGCTGTATGTTCGTTTGTCAGAGTCTGCTACTGGATGCTGTCTAAAAGTAAAAAGTGGAAAGTGAAAGAATCAACCCGCTCTGAAACGGTATTTCATCTCTCGTCCCTTACCAAAGAAGAATATGACAATCCTTATCTGGCGATTCAAAATGCATTTGAAGAAAAAACACTTCAGGAGTTTGAATTTTTCTTAAGCGAAATCACGGAACTGTCATTATCTCCTTTCGGTTCAGATCCCGACTCTGATATAACCACTCCCTATATCCACTTGATAAAACTGCTGGATGCAGGAGAGCTTATCAATGAAAGAGGCATTGAAAAAAATAAAAAAGTAACATGATATGAAAAAGAATATAAAATCCTTTGAAACCAAGTTTTGGGCTGGCTATGAGATTAAAAAGCCTTTTGAGGTTATGGATGCTTTTTTTGACTTTGCCCATCTTGATTCATATAAGGAAGTGCTCAGCGAGATATTTCTTTATATCCATAAAACAGAAGTATGCAGGATAAGATATCCCGGACAGGTGTTTGTTTTTCACAGCGCTTTCCGATCTTTTGTTAAAGCTTGCTTTCTTCTGCAGTACAGAAGCAGAAAATGGAAAGTAAAGGAATCAGACGTCTGTAAATCAAAACTTGATATGGCTTCACTTACAGAGCGGGAATATGAGAATCCTTTCACAGTATTTCAAAAAGCTTTTGAGGAGAATACCATTGATAAATTTGATTTTTTTCTTTTTGAAATCTCTCATCTGTCATTGTCATCATGCACTGAAGAATTTGATTATGACCTGATCACGCCTATGTCTATCTTGTCAAGATGCTTGATGCGAGCCAGCTTATGCGCGATAGAGGGATTGAAAAAATAAAAAAGCGAGCCTGAGTACAGATCATGAAGGATAATGACATTATTGTATCATTTCGGAAATGATCGATGTTAACTGATAAAATATATTGATATGAAAAAAAATAAAATCAAATTAAGGGATATTGTTGAGAATCCAGAGCATTATTTTGTAATGCTCAAGCCAGCGTCAAGAACAAGAAAAGATATTTACAATCTCAACATAAATGTTAGTGGGTATTCTGATCTTTTTACCATGGTCATGGATTTGCTGAAAGCAGGAATGCTGGCTTTGGAAGGAATTGAAATAAGTGAGAACAATCACAAGCAGACTGAACGATATGTTTACAGCCTTCTCAAAGTGATTGAAATGCTGATTCCATTGGAGGAAGGTGATCTGCTGGATATCCTCCACAGGAAATATTTAAAGCAGAATAAAAAAAGCAGTGCGGACTGATTTTTCGGTGTTAGCAATTTTAAAAAACGCCGACTTCGGAGGCGTTTCCCAGCCCCGCAGGGCAAGTTGTTTTGAGATGCTGAATTCATTTCAAGCATCTCAAAACACAACTTGCCGTGTTCTGGTGAACACATTATTAGAATATATTTTAATTGAAAGGGCTTGATGCCCTTTTTTTTATGCTACTGGCAATAAAGTGTGTATTTAAGGATGCAGTGAATGCTGAGCTATACAGTACAGCCTGAACAACAACTAAGGTTTTAAAATAATGCTGAATATATGGCGATAATTAACTTATGTATAATTATTTATCTATGTATGCATGCAGAAAAACATGTCTTCAAGCATTCAGGCATTCCGGCATTCAAGTAGGCATGTTTTCATATAACAATGTAGGCAGGTGTGCATGTATGGAGGTTTGCATTCCTGCTTGCCTGCAAGCCAGCGGGCAGTCACGCAGTTAAGCCTGCAGGAATACGCACAGGCTAGCAGATGCTCCAGCAGTCTAGCATTACCAAGAAGAAACAAAAATATTTTTCGAAAAGAAAACAGAAAAAGGAAAAAAAGAAAAAGAAAGCAATCTAAAAGGACGGGATGCAGACAGGCCAAAAGGAATCGGAATAAGTCCCGAAGGGTGTCTTGTGAGGTACGAGCAAGGCATTATGCCGAAGTCTTTTTGCCAGACTGTTAAGCCCGTCATATCTTGGGTTTCTTTTTATTACTTCTTTGGATAAAATATAAATAAAAAGAATTTCATTTAAATAAATTCAGGAGAAAGACTATATCCAGTGATAGGGTTTGTCCTTGTGGTTGAGGTAGCAGTACATTTCTTCTTTTTGAAGTTAGGGAAAAAATCTTAATGCACGTTCAATGGCATAATTAGGAAGAAAATAAATTTCGTCACGAATAGTTTTGATAACTTTTCCATTTCCATAAAAAAGTACGATTTTATCTATTTCACCCTGCCCTCCGCGCTCTACAATACGGGCAATAATGGTTTTGTAGGCTTTTTTAAAGTCCATAGCATCTATATCGAAATCCCAAAAAAAGATGCGATCCAAACTAGGAACTCTGTTATTTTTTTTAACTACTGGCAAAATATGAAATCAATCGAAAAAAAGATATTTAACTTAAACGCCCACTTTATCATATAAAACAATGTTCTCTTTAATTAAATGTGTTTTCAATTCTTTCCATGTATTATCTCTTAAACTGCATGCTGGTATAACTTTTTTTGAATCCTGAGTTTCTATTTTTAAAGAGATAGCAGATTTAGGAGGCTGTACAATTGATATGCTGGAAATAGAGTCAAACTCTATTTCATTTGTTTTCCAAAACCAAATGGGATTTTTTGATATTAGTTTTTTATCCGTTAAGATAAAATAATTCATTGGTAATGTGAAAATTGAAAAAAAAACAAAAAAAATGGGAAAACCGACCCAGCCTGCAACGCTCCCTGATAAAACGCCTTTTATAAAATACACGCAGACAAAAACAAAGAACAAGATAAGTATTATTGCATTAAATGTTGAAATGAAATTTCCAGTATAAATTTTATATTTGTTATTGTTTTTTATAGACAATCGAATAGATTGATAAAATTATAGTTAATGGTAGGATATGACCCTTTATTTGCGATGGTTTAACACTGAAACTAAATCCAGTGGTATGGCTTGTCCTTGCGGTTGAGGTAGCAGTACATTTCTTCTTTTTTGAGTTCGGGAAAGAATTTAAGGGCATCTTCAATGGCATAGTTGGGAAGAAAGGAAATTTCTTCACGGACTGCCTTAATTACTTTTTCACGACCATAAAAACGCACGATTTCGTCAATTTGATCCTGACCTCCACGCTCCAAAATACGGGCAATAACCATTTTATATCCTCCATTCCAGTCAATGCTGTCGAATCTAAAATCCCAGAAGAATTTAGGGTGAAGATTGGGTATTTTTCTAGTTAATTTCTCCATTGTTTTTTGAATAATGGTTAGTATCAAATATAAGCATTTTTTGCTGAATTACCTGCGAAAACCTCTCTTTTTATTTGGGTTAATTGGTAAATCCTGGCTTTCTGATTTAAATTTATATAAAGGATTTTTTACTGCCAGTTCTAGACGTTTTTGGATGTTTTTCCAGTTCTGCTCTTTTTCTTTGAGCATGTCTACACCTTCAAATGTGGTAATCTTGTCATAAGTATTCAGGCCTCTGCAAGCCCAGTACGGATCTTTGTCATATTTTCTCTGATAGGCTTGCAGATAAAACTTTAGAGGTTCTTGCTCAAGCATAAAGTACATGTCGACAAAATCCTTGTATCTGGTACCGCTCTGATGGATTGCATGAAGTTTCATTGCCCCAATATCTTCATTGGAAATCATGCGGACTCCTTCCGTTGTTTCTACAGAATTCAGGAGAGGGTAATTATGTGTAACAATATCGACTTTTATATTATCGATGAAGGTAAGAACTGTGTTATTGTAGAGTCTGCTTATCTCTTTATTTGCGTTGTAAGTGGCATGCAAATATTTAATCATCGCCTGCGGATCAAAATCTTTTGTTGTAAAAAGATCTATGTCTACCGATAAGCGGTGTCCTAATCTTAAGGCCAGCGCCGTACCGCCAACTAATATGTGGTCTTTCAAATTTTCATCTTTCATAAGCCTTTGGAGAAGTTCCCACATCTCCGAAGTAACAGTTTCTTTGCAGAGCATAATTTTATATTTTCAGAAAATTAATTCTGAAAAAGCCCTGCTCTTTTGAAGTGTCCTCTGATGGCTTTATTTGGCAGAGGATGTCCAATCCTAAAGATATAAGAGTGTATTTGCAACAGGTAAGCCAAATACTTCCAAATACTCCCAAGTACTTCCATAGTAGGTTACCAATACTGATTATAAAATATATTGGTTTTTAAGTAACACTATTAATTAAAGTCATGAAAAATGAAGAAAAAGAGAACCCGCATAAAGGAGGCAGACCTTCCAAAATAGATCCCGCAGTCCACCGCTATTCCATCAGTCTTACTGCAGAAGAAAATGCCCGTTTCCTGACTCTTTTTGAAATATCAGGAATGCATGTAATGGCGCACTTTATTACAGCGTGTGTTTTTCAAAAAGGAATAAAAACCGTTAAAATCGATAAAGCGGCAATGGATTATTATATGCGCCTAACCTCCTTTTACAGCCAGTTTAGGGCTGTTGGAGTAAATTATAATCAGGTTGTCAAGATTTTATATCAAAAATTTTCTGAAAAGAAAGCTTCGGCATATCTGTACAAACTCGAAAAGCAGACAATTGAATTAGCTGTTTTATCTAAAAAGATAATACAGCTCACAGAGGAATTTGAAGAAAAGCATATGAAAAAAGAGTCTTGATATGACAGCGAAATTCTAAGAATAGTAAATTTATACTAGTGTCGATTCATATACAATGTATGAAACATGATTTTTTAGTGTACCCTATATAAAGAATTGATAAGATACATTCGTAATATTTTATTAATTGCTGTTTATCAAACGAATAGCTATATACTGCCACAGCTTTAATTTATACCATCATAAAGTGTCAGTCTGTATTTTTTGTTTTGAAGATTACGATCTTAAAAGATAAAGAGTACAAGCGAAACTATTATTGAAATGAATTTAAGCATGCATCTTTATATTCATTAAAATAGTAATGATGTGTAAGTAGTAAAGATCGTTAAAATGGTCTTTTGCCTTTTATGGTAGGAGGTGAAAGATAACAAATAAATAAATTATTAAAAGAAGAATCATGGCAGGTAGAAATTTTGTAAAGCCACAGGCTGAAAGTCGGGATATAAGACTCGAACAAAAAGAAAGCAATTTTTGCGATCAGAAACAAAAAGCTGAAAAATTAACTATTGAAGAATTAAGAAGCTGTAAAGGTTTTGAGACACTGTCAGAATTGGAGGGACAAGATATAATTGAAAGCCTGTTTCGGTTAGCAGTAATAGTTTATAATTTTTAACTAAAATTATAAGTATTGAATGCAGTTATTAAGTAGCTCGAAAGATTTACAAGAAAAGATTTTGTAAAATTATTGGAAGAATGTAAATCAGAATTTCAATTTACTTAGTATTGCTTAAGCCGTCCATCAGTTTTTGGATATCGTCATAGCGGTAATACATAAGCCCGCCAATTTTATTGTAGGGAAGAGTGCCGTTTACTCTAAGATTTTGAAGCGTTCCAGCCGAAATATTTAGAAGTTTACGCACCTCATAACTTTTAAGCCATACGCGGGTTTCCTCGCCTTTCTTGCGAGGGTATTGTTGATATCGCTTGATTTCTTCCAGTAATTCTTTTTTAAAATTTTCAAGGTCATCTCTTGTAATAAGATCTACATTCATAAGACTCAGTTTTACATTACTATTTCATCACCATAATAGTATTGGCTTCAGATCGAAACAAAATAAAAGTATAGTAGAATTAGAAAGCACAAATGTGTTCTGTTTGGCAGGCATTTGCTCTTTTTTTCTGCTAAAAAAAGTCATGACCAAATCAAATTAGATTAAACCAATAGAAAGGCAGTCGTTAATTTAGACTGCCTTTGTCAAAATTCCCAAGCTTTCAATCGTCTAATAAATGAGTAGACATCCGCTGTTTAAGTTTGTGCATATCCTCGCTGAGTTTTTGTTCAACCACCTTAGAATAGATTTGAGTGGTACGGATGCTTGTATGCCCGAGCATTTTTGATACGCTTTCAATAGGTACTCCATTGCTAAGGGTAACAGTAGTTGCAAAAGTATGCCGTGCGATATGAAAGGTTAGCGTTTTTGATATTCCGCAGAGGTCAGCTATCTCTTTCAGATAGCCGTTCATACGTTGATTTGAAATTACTGGAAATACCGTGCCGTTGTTCAGTGCCCGTGGATCATCACGGTATTTTTCCATTAAATCCGTCGCCTGAGGAAGTAAAGGCACATGTACTCCTGTGTCTGTTTTTGCCCTGCTTGTAGATATCCATAGACCACCGTCTATACCTGTAACAATCTTGTTTGGAGTTAATTCAGCGAGTTCAATATACGAAAGACCCGTATAACAGCTGAACAGAAACATATCCCGAACATTTCTCAGCCTTTCGATAGTAAATCTTTTATCTGCCAGAGATGCAAGTTCTTTACCGTTCAATGAATGCCGTTCTACTTTGTCAAAATGTTTTTTGAAGCTGGCAAAAGGATCTTTAGCAAGCCAATCCAGCTTGACAGCCATATTTATCATTTTTCGCAGCCTTTCGATATGCTTCATGATGCCGTTGTTATTAAGTGGCTTCTGGTGATCCTTGGGAACATAATTAAATAGATAGCGTTCAAAATCCAGAACAAATTTGTACTTAAGCTGCGAAAGGGCAATATCATTTCTGTAGAGTTTCTCCCTCAGGAATGTTTTTATATACCGTTGCGTGGTATGGTAATTCTTCATGGTTCCCGGAGCAAGTTTATGCATCTGCTGTTCATTATGATATTCCATCAGTGCCATTAGAGTTGGAGCTGTGCTATCTGTGCCCATTACCCGCTCGCGTATCGCAGTGCCGTCTATAGCATCATCATTCAGCAGCATCTGCTGATAGGTATTTATGATTTTTGCCTTGAACTGGCTGAGAAAAATGTTGAGTTCAGTAATTTCTTTGCGGCTTCCCTTAGCCATGCCTTTTCTTTCATCCCATTCGGCTGCCTTAACGGAGCGCTTGACTGAAATCTCAGTTCGTCTTCCATTTACCGTTACTCGGGCACAGATAGGAGCCGAACCTTGGATCGTGGTTTTTTGGGTCTTTAGGTAAAAGAGTACCCCGAATGTAATTCCTGCTGTTTTCATATCTCAAAAATTTAATGTTTCAGATCAATTGCACATTAAATGGGTCTCAAGAAAGCTCGATTTTCTTTTGAAAAACTGCATGATTTGAGTAGCATAAAATGTTAAAATTTTAGTGCAACTGACTGATTTTTAAAATATTAAAATGAATTTTGGGACCTAAAGATAAAAAAAGAAAAGGGGTAGCCGAATAGGTCCCATTTTCTTTGATATAACTTGAATATTTTGGAGTTGAATAAAAAGAAAAACCCCTCAAATCCAATGATTTAAGGGGTTTTGACTGACTTTGAAAGTCTAAAAAGTCGGGGTGGCAGGATTCGAACCTGCGGCCTCCTGCTCCCAAAGCAGGCGCGATAACCGGGCTACGCTACACCCCGAAGATGTATTTGTTGTACTGCCCGTAAGCGGATGCAAATATAGTAATAAATTTTGTTTACAAAAGGAAAAATGAAAAATAAATAAAACTTATTTTGGGATAGTTATTTCGGATTTATTTTGGGTGTTATTTTTTATAATAAAGTTTACATTTGCATCACAAAAAATACTATACGTTATGTCAGATACAATAGAAAAAATTAAATGCCTTATTATAGGTTCTGGTCCTGCAGGTTATACTGCAGCAATTTATGCAGCCAGAGCAAACATGAATCCAGTATTATATCAAGGAATGCAGCCTGGAGGTCAGTTGACTACGACTAATGAAGTTGAAAATTTCCCAGGTTATGTTGATGGTGTTACGGGACCGGAAATGATGATTCAATTACAAGAACAATCAAAACGTTTTGGTGCTGATATCCGTGATGGATGGGCTACAAAAGTTGATTTTTCAGGCGATATTCATAAAGTTTGGATTAATGATACAATCGAGTTGCACTGTGAAACGGTTATTATTTCTACAGGAGCATCTGCTAAATATTTAGGATTGCCTTCAGAACAGCATTATTTACAAATGGGCGGCGGAGTTTCTGCTTGTGCTGTCTGCGACGGATTTTTCTACCGTAATCAAGAAGTTGTGATTGTTGGAGCAGGAGATTCTGCTTGCGAAGAAGCACATTATTTATCTAAGCTTTGTAAAAAAGTTACCATGTTAGTAAGAAGCGAAAAATTTAGAGCTTCAAAAATTATGGAAGAACGTGTTCGTAAAACTGAAAATATCGAGATTTTAATGAACCACGATACGGTTGAAGTTTTAGGAGATGAAAATGTTGTTCATGCTATAAAAGCTAAAAATAAAACAACTGGTGAAGTTTTTGATATTCCTGCAACTGGATTTTTCGTAGCAATTGGTCATAAACCAAACACAGATATTTTTGCAGATTATATTACTCTTGACGAAACAGGTTATATTGTAAATACTCCGGGAACATCTAAAACAAATGTTGAAGGTGTTTTTGTTGCTGGAGATGCTGCAGACCATGTGTATCGTCAAGCAATTACTGCTGCTGGTACGGGTTGTATGGCTGCACTTGACGCTGAAAGATATTTGGCTTCAAAAGAATAAACTAAAAGGATTACCTTTCATGTTCTTTGAATGTGAAAAATGCAAATATGAAAAAGTCCCATTCTTGATTGAATGGGACTTTTTTGCTTTATTGGTTTCTTCTAAATTTTAGTGGTTTAGAAAGCTATTTACAATGTTGTTGCTTTTGGTTTTGGCGCTCCTGGTTTTTTAATCAGTTTTGCTTCTTCACTAAAGCGTGTAAGTTCTATTTTTGGATCACCCAACAATGAAATTTCAGATTTGTCTCCAGCTGCTATTGCGATAGCCGTTTCTGCTAAAATAGAAGCAATGGCAGAGCCTTCAGTTGTAACATTTGCTTCTTTCAAGGTAAATTTTGTTCCTGTAAATACAGAATTGTTGTCTAAACGAATCGTTGCTTTTTCGGCAATTCCTTCAATTGCAGCATTTGCTTTTTGATACAAATCGCATTTAAATTTCATAGCAGAAACTAAAGTTTTTATTGAGGCATATTTGCTCAATTGTAAACTAGCTTCATCTGACTTTAAGTTTAGTTCTGTTTTTGATCTGTCATCCGCAATTAAATTGAATTTTTTTGAGTTTACATTCAGGAATAATTTTGAAAAATCTATGCTCTTAAAAGTAATATCATCTAATTGAACTTCTTGAATTGCATATACAATTGCGTCATTTTTAACGCTGACTTTTGTCAGGGAGTTTGTGTATATAACATGTACAGCAAGTTTTTTAAAAATAGTACTTTCTTTTGTAGTGAATAAACGCAGTGTTTTTTCCTTTAAATCTGTTCCAATGATATCATGAATATTATCATCAGCTTCAATTTTAATTTCGTTTTTTTCTCCTTTTTCAAGGTAAACTTCGATATTGTCCTCTACTTCGATGGCATCAAAACTTCCTACTTCTTTAATTGATGTAGTAACAATTTTAGAACCTTTTATTTTTCTTTTTTTTGAGCAAAAGTTAATGTTGTAACTAAAAGCAATAGCAGCAGTGCAGTATTTTTTTTCATTAATTCTAGATTTGATTTTAGCAAATATAAAAAAATCATCCACTTTTGATGAATGATTTCTTTTATATTTAACAGTTAAGGGCAGCTTAGCGCTGGCTTACACTTCCGCCTGAGCTTACATTTTTTTCAATTGTTTTAGGAGCAATGTCATAATCAATATCACCTCCGCTCGATGCGTCTGCTTTTAAACTCACGATTGGGTGTGCAGTTATGCTTCCGCCACTTGAGGCTTTTGCTTGAACCTCGTTTGCAAGTAATTTCTTTGCGTCAATGCTTGAACCGCTCGAAGCTTTTGTTTGAACTCGCAATGCTTTTCCTTCTATCTTAACATCGCTTCCGCTGCTTGCGTTTACAATGATATTGTCAGATTCAATGTTAAGATTCATATTTGCAGCGCTTGAAGTTTCAAGTTCTATGTTTTCTCCCTGAATGACGTTTTTTCCTTGTATAGATGATGCGCTTGATGCCTCTAATTTATTAATAACAGGCATTTTTACAGTCACCTTTTTCATCGTAATATTTCGGAAAGAATTGAATTTGCAGTGAATAACTAAAGTTCCGTTCTCAACCTTTGTGATGATTTCTTTCTGTAAATTATCATCGGCTTCTACTACAATTTCGGTAGCGTCAGATTGTTCGATTACTAAGTCAATAGCATTGCTGACTTTTACGTTCTGAAAATCTCCTTGAACAATTCTTTTCTCAGTGGTTACGTGTCCGCTTCCTTCAATTGTATTCATGTTAAAATTACAAGAGGCAAATAATAATGCGGTGATAGTCGCAACAATAAATTTTGTAATATGAATGATTATTTTGATCATGGCTTAGTTAATTTTAATTACAACTCCGTTTTTATCAGTGGTTAGCTTTCCGTTAGTTTTTTTTCCGTTAAGAACTTCTTTTCCATTTATTTTAATAGAAACCTCTTTTACGGTGTCATTATCAATTTCATCTATTTGCTCTACATCATCGTATTCATTTTCATCAGCTGGGCAGTTTAAACATTTAATTTTTGATCCCTCAACTTTGTAGTTATAGTTTCCGCTAAAATGCAGATTGAAAAAATCATCATCAGAATCATCGTAATCTTGTACAGATGCGTCTGGTTTAAATAACTGCCCTTCTGGTAAGTATAAGTATACGTCAACTTCTTGACCTCTAAATTTGTTCTTTACATCTGTAAGAAAATAGTTGTCCAAAATTAAAGAATTTCCTTTAACCTGAAATTTATAATCAATTTTTTCTGCTCTTTGTTTTGCTGCAATAAATGAGTTACCTCTTGCGCTTTTTTCTATTTGAATATAAGGAGCAGCTTCATCAGTGTGTAAAACATGTAAGCGAACATCATTAGAATAGATTAATTGATTGTTTGCTGAATCTTGTACAAATTCAAATTCGCTGCGGTGATTCAGATCTTTTGCATAATAATCGTTGTATCTGAATTTTACAAACAAAGTATCTTTTGTACTAATGTTAAGTGCTTTTTTCTCTACTGTTTTATTGTCGTATGAAATTTCAGTAGCTTGTTTAATTCCAATGCTGATTGCGATTGCAACAGCAATAATCCAGATTGCCAGCAAAGTGTATTTTGTGATGTTTCCGATTGATTTTAAACTTGGAGACAATAGTTTGAAACCTAATAAAGTCAAAAAGAAAAACGGAATCCCAACTGCAAAGAACATTAATAAACCAAACGACCATATAGGATAATCTGTAAAGTTTCCTGCGTCAACGAAGTTTTGCCAAGGAAAGTCAACAAAAACATTAGTTCCTAAAGTAAAAACTCCAATCAATAACATGATCAAAACACTAATTCCAGACATGATTAAAATTACGCCTAAAAATTTAGCAAAGATTTTAAAGATGGTCATGATAAAGTCTCCAAATGAACTACTTATTCTCTCAGCTCCCGACTTTACTTGGTTTCCCATTTTGTCATAATCTGCATTTTTAAATTTATCAGATAATGAATCAATTTCTTCACGTACTTTTTTTTCGATGTTTGAAATGGTTACCGGCTCACCAGTCATCTCCAGTTTTTCTGAAGTTGTTACCGCTTCAGGAGTTACAATCCAAAGTACGAAGTACGCTAGAATTCCTGTTCCAAAACCAGCAAAAACAAATACTAAGAATACGATTTTGATCCATACAGCATCAATTCCGAAATAATGTCCTAATCCAGTTGCTACACCGCCAATCATACCTTTTTCTTTATCACGGTATAATTTTTTGTGTTTTCTTGCACCGTAATTATTAAAAGATTGAGATGATTTTTCTTCGTCTTCAATGATGTAGTCCTCAGGTTGTCCCATTACCGTAATCACTTCGTCAACATCTTTTAGTCCTACAACATGTTTTTCGCTTTTTTGTTTTTCTGTTAATAATTCAGAAACGCGCATTTCGATGTCTTTGATTATTTCATCTTGACCAGACGAGTTATTAAGAGATCTTTTTATAGCGTCAAAATAGCGTGTCAATTTTAAATATGCATCTTCATCGATGTGAAAAAACATACCGCCTAAGTTAATATTTACTGTTTTGTTCATGACTTATTGATTTTGATTGGTGATTAGATTTACAGCATCAGATAATTCTGTCCAGGTGCCGCTAAGTTCGTTTAAAAATGTTTGTCCTATCTCGGTTAATCCATAATATTTTCGAGGTGGCCCTGAGGTCGATTCTTCCCAGCGATAATTTAGTAAACCGTCATTTTTCAGCCTAGTTAAAAGTGGATATACAGTTCCTTCAACAACTAGTAATTTTGCGTTTTTTAAAGTGTCTAATATTTCAGATGTATATGCGTCTTTTTCTTTTAATACTGATAAGATGCAAAACTCAAGAACACCTTTGCGCATCTGTGCTTTTGTGTTTTCAATGTTCATAATTTCATTTTGTTTTTTTTAGATTGAACAATTCGTTTTTTGATTGATGATGATTGATGATGATTGATGATTGAATTCGAAACGATTCTTGTTGATTGCTTGTAAAGTTTCGACTATAACTTTTAATTTGTTGATTACTTTATAAAAGGAATCGTTAGCGGATATTTATATAATTCTCCGTTTGAAGCTTTTATCGAAGCGTAAATCACTAAAAAGAATTCAACAAATTTTAAAACTCCAAAAAGTAAAACTGCTGTTAAACCCACACTTATTAATCCAATGTTTCCTTCAAAGTTGAAATTTCTGATGACAAAATTTTCGTCATTAAAAACTGCTTGCATCGGAATGTTCTGTAGAAAAACGGCAAAGAAAATTGGAATTGCAATTAAAGCTAAAACTAAAGTATAAAGCAATAAACTCAATTGAAAATTCAATGTCTGTTTTCCGTGGTGATTTACAAATTCTGATTTGTCTTTGTAACTCGTCCAGATTAATATTGGAAAAATGTAATTTCCAAACGGAATAATGTACTGAGTTAACGTACTTAAATGTGTGAACGTTGCAGTGTTCTTTTCTGATGTTGTTTCCATGATGAGTGGTGTTGTTGTTTCCATGATTAAAAGTATATAGTAATTTCTTATACAAATATATGGCTAAAAGACAGTATCTTGTTTTGCATAGTACCAAATATTAACAAAATCTTAACATGTTTTGAATTTTGAAATTGACTATAAAAGGCTGAAAACCATTCAGAAGTACTGATTTTACTGCTGATTTAGGAAAGTAAAAGCAATTTATTGTGCGTGCATAGTTTTTTTGTATTTTTACAAAAAAAATTAAATTCTATGGCCGTATCAGTTTCCAAACTCAACAAATTTGTATTATTCAAATTGCCATCTGCATTCATTTGCGGAGTACGTGTAAAGGCAATCGACAAGGACAGGTGTATAGTAAGTGTTAAACACCGTTGGATAAATCAGAATCCTTTCAATTCAATGTATTTTGCGGTTCAAGCAATGGCAGCCGAATTAACTACAGGAGCTTTGGTTATTTCGCAGATACAAGAAAGCGGTAAAAAAATATCAATGCTTGTTGCTAATAATAAAGGAAATTTCACCAAAAAAGCAACGGGCCGAATTACTTTTGTTTGTAATGACGGGCACTTAATTGCCGATGCAATTCAAAGAACTATTGCAACAGGCGACGGTCAAACGTTCTGGATGAAATCTATTGGAACAAACGAAGATGGAGTTCAGGTTTCGGAAATGGATTTTGAATGGAGTGTTCGACTTAAATAAAATAGCAATACAATATATTATATGACCTGTTCTAAACAGGTCTTTTTTTTGCTTTTTAGTTTGTAAATGATTGATTTTTATTTCTTTAGTGTGCTTTAGTGAGCTTTTCTTTTGTAATTTTATTCGAGATTACGGCTGTTTATAAAGTTAGATTATTAATTCGATCTTCATTTAGTAATACTAATTTTACAATTTAAAAAATTACATTTGTAGGATAAATACTTCTTTAATAAGAAGAAGTAGATTTTTATTAATGTTGTTGAAAGTTTTAAAAATTTCAGATTTTTTAATAGCATTTACTTAAAAAGAAAAGTATATGGATGGTAAAAAACAAGTATTTCAGACTGTTACTCAAAAACGCTGGAAAACTTTTCAATGGTCAAGTCGGCTTATTTTGTTTATTCTTATTTTAATGGTTCCCATCTTTTTTATCACTTTAAAAAGAGGATTAAAACCGCCATTACCACTTTTAGCCAATAGCAGCCACGCAGGTCATAGTTTGGAGAATCCTGTTACACCCAAAAGTCTAAGTGATAAAGAACTTAAAAAGTTTAAAGGTTTTGATTATTTCTTAAGAGCAAAAAGCAAAATTGATAACTAAAAAAACAGCCTGCTGTTGCAAAAACAGCTTCAGAAGTCAGGGCGGCTTTTTATGTAGACTGGGATCCGCAAAGTTTATTTTCACTCCAAAAAAATATTGACAAACTCAATATGGTAATTCCTGAATGGTTTTTTATTGATCCTAAAACAGATTTACTGCGAACAGAAATCGATACAGCAGCACTAAAAGTAATGAAAAAGGGGAAAGTTAAAATTCTTCCTATAATTAATAATATAAATGAATCTTTAGGTGAAGGCGAATTTGACGGGGATCTTATTCATCGTATTCTTCATGATAGAAACAAAAAGGAAAGACTTATTAATGACATCGTAAAGACCTTGAAAAAATATGATTTGCAAGGAATAAATATCGATTTTGAGGAGTTTAAAGAGAATAGCGACGAACCCATAATTGCTTTTCAAAAATCATTATATGAAAAATTGCATCCGTTGGGATATTTAGTTACACAGGATATTATGGCAAACGATGAGGATTTTAATATAAAAGCATTGTCAAAATACAATGATTATATGTTTCTTATGGCTTATGATGAGCATTATGCCGGCAGTATTCCTGGAGAAATAAGCAGTCAAAAATGGATAGAAAGAATAGTAGATAAGACAGCCAAAGAAATTCCGTCAGACAAAATCATTCTCTGTTTTGCTGGATATGGTTACGATTGGCAGGAAAAACAGGAAGGCGAAACCATTACCTACGATCAAGCAATTGCTGTTGCGAAACAATATAATGCGACAATAAAGTTTGATAATAACAGCTACAATAACTCTTTTAAGTATACAGACAGCAATGGGAAAATACATGAAGTAGATTTTGAAGATGCGGCAACCAATTTTAACACAGTCAGGTTTAGTGATGAATATGGCTTAGCAGGAACTGCTTTATGGCGTTTAGGAAGTGAAGATCAACGTTTGTGGACTTACTACCAGCGAAGTTTAACGAACGAAAGTCTCAAGAAAAAGCCTTTTGATTTTAAAATGATGAAACGTGTCAATACACGAATAGAAAGTCCTGCCTATATTGGAGATGGAGAAATACTAAATGTTATTGCTGATCCTGCACCTGGAAAAATTGAATTGGAAATCAATAGAGAGGAAACAATCATTACAGAACAGAGATATGTAGAATTACCAACAAAATACGTAATCAGCAAATTTGGAAATGTAAACAAACAAGTTATTTTAACTTTTGATGATGGGCCTGATCCTATTTATACGCCAGAGATTTTAGATATTTTAAAGAGAGAAAAAGTACCCGCTGTTTTTTTTGTCATTGGTATTCAAGGCGAAAACAATATTCCGTTACTGCAAAGAATTTACAAAGAGGGTCACGAGATAGGGAATCATACTTTTACTCATCCCAATATTGCTTTGGTAAGCCCGGAAAGAGCTGCTAAAGAAATGGAAACAACACGATTATTAATCGAAGCAGTTACCGGAAGAAGTACGGTTCTTTTTAGAGCGCCTTATAATGCAGATGCTGAGCCAACCACCGAAGCTGAACTCAAACCAATTGCTTTAAGTAAAGCCCAAAATTATTATACAGTTGGCGAAAGTATAGATCCTAACGATTGGGAAAAAGGCGTAAGTGCCGATTCTATTTATAAGAGAACAATATCGCAATATGAGGCAAATCCTGATAAAGGAATTATTTTGCTTCATGATGCAGGCGGAAACAGAGAAGCTACTGTTGAAGCTTTACCTCGAATCATTAAATATTTTAAAGATAGAAATATTCAGTTTACAACTGTTTCTCATTTGCTGGGTAAAACTAAAGAGGAGATTATGCCGGAAGCAAAGGGGCCGTTTATTTCATTGGATAATTTTATTTTCGATTTTGGATATTGGTTTGGACATTTTATTACGGCAACATTTTGGGTTGCCATTTTTCTTGGGTTCTTAAGAATTGCGTTAATGGCTGTAATGGCTTTTATAAAAAAATGGAAAGACCACAAATATCCGCCAGTTTATAAAGACTTCGAAGGTGAGCTTCCAACAGTAAGTATTATTGTTCCTGCCTATAATGAAGAAATAAATGCCGTAAAAACAATCGAAAATTTACTGGGTCAGGATTATCCTTTCTTTGATATTGTTTTTGTTGATGATGGTTCTAAAGACAAAACTTTTGCAATGATCAAAGAAGCTTTTGCTAATAACCCGAAAGTAAAAGTACATACGAAACCAAACGGAGGAAAAGCATCGGCATTAAATTACGGAATTGCGTTGACCCAAAATGATTATGTAATTTGTATTGATGCTGATACACAACTAAAAACGGATGCTGTTTCGCAATTAATGAAAGGATTTAGAATTCAGTTAAAAAACAATAAAGAAATTGGCGCTATTGCAGGAAATGTAAAAGTGGGAAATGAAAATACAATGCTTACGAAATGGCAGAGTATTGAATATACAACGGCGCAAAATTTTGATAGAAGGGCTTTTGATTTAATCAACGGAATTACGGTTGTTCCCGGAGCAATTGGTGCGTTTAAAAAAGAAGCTATAGAAAAAGCAGGAGGATTTACAACTGATACTCTTGCAGAAGACTGCGATTTAACGATTCGTATTTTAAGAAACGACTACCATATTATAAATTGTATTGAAGCAGTAGCGGTAACAGAAGCTCCTGAAAGTTTGAAGGAGTTTATGAAACAGCGTTTCCGCTGGAGTTATGGTATTATGCAGGCTTTTTGGAAAAATAGAGATGCGTGTTTTAATTCAAGATATAAAGGCTTAGGAATGGTTGCTTTGCCCAACATTCTGCTTTTTCAAATTGTACTGCCTATTTTTGCACCTTTGGCAGATTTAGTTCTTATTTTAAGTTTGTTTTGGAATTATAATGATCCGGACAGTCTTCATAAAATACTAATTTACTACATAGCATTTATGTTAGTTGATATGCTGGTTAGTGTAATAGCTTTTATTTTTGAGAAAGAAAAACTAACCAAATTAATATGGTTAATTCCACAGCGATTTGTGTACAGGCAATTGATGTATGTAATTTTATTTAAAGCATTACGAAGAGCGATAAAAGGCGAAAGTCAAAGTTGGGGAGTTCTCACACGAACAGGAAATGTGGCAACGGTGAAATAGTTTTTGAAGCTTTTTTGCCACAGATTAAAAGATTAAAAGGATTTCTTTGTAAATGAACTTTTGACAAGGTTTAAAACTTGGTCAAAGTTGGTTACGAGTTTCTCGCCGCGAATTTCACGAATTTGCACGAATTAATTTGTGCCAATTTAAGCGTATTTTAAATTAGTGCTAATTCGTGAAATTCGTGGCGAAAAAAAAACATAAAAAAAAAGCCTCAAATATTTGAGGCCTTTTGCTTTTAATAAATGTTGCAATTATTTTTTAGAGCAGCATTTTTTGTCTTTTTTATCATCTGTTTTTTTAGAACAAGATTCTTTTTTAGCTTTTTCTTTTTTTGGAGCTGGTTTTGTGTCTTGTGCCTGTGTACCAATTGTAAATAAGGCGATTGCTAAAACGGTAAATAATTTTTTCATTTTTTGTGTAATTTAATTGTTAGGTAATATTCTTTTTTTGATTGAAAAATGTTAAGTCAAATATAACACGATTTAGTCTTGGAAATTGTCAACAATAAGTTAATGAGAGAAAAAAAGCATTAAAATTGGTGTTAATAATTCAAACTTACTCCAAAGCCAACTCCCATATCGCTGTCATAATGCGTTGTGATTCCAAAGTTTCTGCCCGCTACATATTTTAAACCAGCCATATATTCCTTGTCTGTATTCCACATTAGATTCATTCGCAAGCGTCTTGAAAGCGGAATATCTTTTCGTTCAAATTGTATTCTCACATTACCATCAGTGTAAACCTCAACTTGTGCTTTTACCAGCATTGGTAAAGTATATTCGATACCAGCACTAAAAACCGAACGATTGTCTTTGGTATTTTTTTGACCAAACATATTTTGTTCCTGCTCATCCATTCCCATTTTTCGGTATCGCCAGTCAAAACCTATAAAAGGCATAAACCATTGCATTTTTCCAATGTATCGGCCAATGTGTGTTTCGGTTTCGTAACCATGTTTGTCATTATAACCCAATCTCCATTCCGTTCCAATACTCCAGCGAGTGTTGCCAAGCATAGC
The DNA here is from genome assembly GCF_004119495.1 of Flavobacterium sp. YO12. Taxonomy (GTDB): domain Bacteria; phylum Bacteroidota; class Bacteroidia; order Flavobacteriales; family Flavobacteriaceae; genus Flavobacterium. Next base: position 27,721 of record NZ_NRQU01000035.1, on the reverse strand, counting down.
CTCTCCATCATTTCCATTCGAAGCAAAATCATTTTCGGCCATAAAATGAAACATACGATCATCCATTTTCAGCATTTTGTCTGCCATTTTAGGATCATGAATCAACGGATTTGGTGCTGAATTTTCATAAGTAAAAATACGTCCCATTCCTGCCATCATATGATATAAAATATGACAATGAAAAAACCAATCGCCATCAGCGTTTGCCTGAAATTCGATTGTGTCTGTTTCCATTGGCATAATGTCGATAACATTTTTCAGCGGAGAATAATCGCCGTGTTCATTCAAAATCCTAAAATCGTGTCCGTGCAAGTGCATTGGGTGTCGCATCATTGATCCGTTGTACAATACAATACGTACATTTTCGCCTTTTTTAATTAAGATTTTATCTGTTTCAGAGATTACCTTATTGTCTAAACTCCAAACATAGCGATTCATGTTCCCAGATAATTCAAAGCGTAATTCTTTTACAGGAGCATCTTTGGGCAGCGTTGTTATCGTTGGCGATTTTAGCATTCCATAATTTAGCGTTGTGATCTCAGTCGTTTCAGTCGTATCACTTGGCATTTTCATGTCGCCCATATTATGTTTCGAATGATCTACTTTTTTCATTGATTCCTCTTCTCCAGAAATTTCAGGATACATCACAGCATTCATGTCCATTTTGTTGAGAGACATTTTCATACCCATATCATTCATTTCGCCGTTCATTTTCATCATGTCATTCATCATTTGCATACCCTCAAAATATTTCAATTTCGGAAGATGAGAAACAGGCTGTTTAGTTCCTTCACCTAAAAATAAAGAAGCTGATCCAGTTCTGTCTTCGGCTGTAGCCAAAAAAGCAAAAGATTTGTTGTTTTCGGGAATTGTTACAACTACGTCATAAGTTTCAGAAACAGCAATAATCAATCGATCGACTTCTACAGGTTCAACATCATTACCATCGCTGGCTACAACGGTTATTTTTCCGCCGCCATATGTCAGCCAGAAATAACTTGAAGCGCCTCCGTTTGCAATTCGCAGTCTCACTTTATCGCCTGCTTTAAATTGCGAAAGCTGATCTTCGTTTTTTCCGTTAATTAAAAACTTTTCATAATAAACATCACTCACATCCATGGCATTCATGCGTTTCCATTCGTTGGTGACTTTTGTCGAAAATTTTCCTTTTTGAATCGCCTCGGCATAACTTTGTGTGGTTCCTTTTTTTATAGCAAACCAATCATTGGCATTGTGCAGCATTCGTTGCACATTCTCAGGTTTCAAATCAGTCCATTCACTTAAAATTACTGGAATAGTAGGCAAATCATCAATACCTTTTCTAAAAGTAGGATCGTCTTTCTTTTTGTTGATAATAAAAAGCCCGTATAGACCTATTTGTTCCTGTAAACCTGAATGACTGTGATACCAGTAAGTTCCGTTCTGGATTATAGGAAAAGTATATTTGTGAGTTGTTCCCGGTTTTATGGGCATTTGTGTTAAATAAGGAACACCGTCTTCTTTATTTGGCAAAAACAAACCGTGCCAGTGCATTGCTGTGTTTTCCTTTTTTAAATCGTTATGCACATAAATTTCGGGAATATCACCTTCAGTAAAAGTCAAAGTCGGCATTGGGATTTTTCCATTTACAGTAAGTGCACGTTTTTCCTTTCCCGAGAAATTTACGATCGTGTCACGAACGTGTAAATCGTATCGAACTACTTTTTGTGCTTGGGCACTAAAGGCGATCAAAAAAGTAATTATAAGAGTATATATTTTCATATTGATTTTTTAAAGATTAAGATTTTGCAATTGTAAATGTTTTACCATTGCAGAAACCGAACTTAAACTCATTGCTAAAGCAGTCTGAATTCCTTTAATAATGTTTTAGGTTTTCTGACTTTTTACGATAATCATTGCATGACATTCTTGAAGTTATATATTGATGAGTCATTGTTTTATCTTTTTTAGTTATTACAATGCAAATGTCCGAAGTAAGGTTTATTTCGGATTGTATAATTTTGAGAATGATTTGTAATATTATAGGAAAGGGTTTTTTACCGCAAGAGAACGCAAAGTTTTACGCAAAGGGCGCTAAGTATTTTTTAGTCTTTGCCTTTTCGCTATCGCTCGGGTCGTCGCTGTTTTAATTTTTACTTAATTTATTTGCGAACCTTGCGTAAAACTTTGCGTTCTCTTGCGGTTAGAAAAAAATTACAAATTCTCAATATGAATGCGTTTTTTATCTTTCAATTGTTTAAAATTGGTAGGTGTGTAGCTTGTTACTTTCTTGAACTGATTACTTAAATGCGCCACATTACTGTAGTTTAGCATGTCAGCAATTTCGCTCAGCGAAAGTTCATTGTAAATCAATAACTCCTTTACCTTTTCTATTTTTTGACAGATAAAATATTTTTCAATCGTGGTGTTTTCAATTTCTGAAAATAAATTGCTCAATGAATTATAATCCTGATTTAGATTCTCCGCTAAATAATCAGATAAATTAGTTTTGAGTTCTACATTTTTATGATGAACTAAATCAATAATAAGATTCTTAATCTTCTCTATCGTTTTACTTTTTTTATCATCGATTAAATCGAAACCTAAGGATTGAAGATTCTTAAGTAAAATTTCTTTTTGATTTTCAGTAATGACGTCTTGTAATTTGACTTCGCCTAATTCTACAGAAATAGGTTGAAGTCCAAGTTTTTCAAGCTCAGACTTCACAACCATATTACAACGAGCGCACACCATGTTTTTGATGTAGAGCGTCATATTTATTTGATAGTTTCTACTACGTTTCCGCAAGTTAGCATTGAAGAGCCATAATATGGATTTTTAACCGCTTTTTCTTTGCTTAACCAATCAGCATCAGCCATTGGGCAATGTTGTTTGTAAACAACTTCATTAGATTTTGAAACTTTGATTAAATCATAAGTGCTTTTAGTAAGCGATTTAAAAGTTTCACGTTGTTTTTTAAGATCGCTGGTTGTAGAAATGCTTTTTGCATCAGCAGTCATTTTTTTTACCGCTTTCATCCAAACATTATGTTCGTCATTTTTCAGTTTGTCCATTTTAACTTCTGTAATGGCGGCTAATAAATCTTTAGCTTTCGCCGAAGTTAATTTGGCATCACTTTTTATTAAAGCGTCTTTTACTGCAAAGTAAGCGTCATAAACAGATTGTAATTGATTTGAATCTGCAATTTCTGTTGCAGTTGGTTCTGTTGCGATTGTATTGGCTTGCGCAAAATTTACAGAAAATAATAATGCGATTGCTAGTGCTATTGTAGATGTGAAATTTTTCATTTTTTCTAAATTTGATAAAAAGGATTTTAATTTTCCTTTTCAAGTTTACTATGTTTTTTTAAGTCTCGATATTAAGTTATTTGCGTCTTTTATATGAAAAACCATAGATTGGAGGTTGGTTTAGACCCAATTATGGCTGTCGCAAATACAATTATTTTATTTTGGGCAGGAGCCAAATAGAAGTAAAACCATCTGAAATAGCAGCGGTTTTGTGAAACGAGATTGATTTCTCGGTAGAGAAATTAAACAAATTAGTATCAAATTCAAATTCATTCAAAGCGATCAAACTAAACGATAAAGCAGTTGGTGTGCATCCAGAGTGATCACATTTTCCGTTACAGCCATGCTGATCTTTTTTAGGACTTTGATCTTTTTTACAGCACTCTTTCTTGCAAGTATCAAGGTCTTCCTTTTTTGAAGAAGTGCTTTTTTCATGTGAAGTTTTTTCAGAAGAGCGTCCACAAGCATAACTCTCAGCCGATATCAAAAAGACACTAAGAGTTAAGAATAGATATAATATGTGGATTTTTTTCGTCAATTACAACTGTTTTAGAAGTACAAATTTAAAGAAATTTTTTAAGAGCACCTATATATTTAAGATTTTGAATGTTACGTTTTTTTAAAATCACTAGGATTCATGTTTTTTCTCTTTTTGAAATAATTAGATAAATGACTTTCATCTGTAAAACCAAATTCGTAGGCAATTTGTTTAATAGGTAATTGATTGTTGTGAATTCTTTTTTCTATTAAAGTAGTTCTCAGATTATGAATATAATCTCTGTAACTGATAGAAAAAGTTCTTTTAAAATAGGCGCTGAAATAGGTTTGCGCTATGTTAAAGTGATCTGCTATGACTTTAATTTGAACAAGTTTTGGCTGGTAAATATTTTGATGTATATAAGTTGCAATTTGTTCATTGTCGATATGAGCCGATTTCATTTGCAAGTTCATTCCCCTGATTGTTTCTTTAATCAAACCAAATATGGAAAGAATTTGATAAAAGACAATAGGCGAAGTAGTAACATCTATTTTGCAGTTGTAAGCCGTAATGTTTTCGACTGTATTTTTTAGAATCGTTTTACAAGGATCATCTAGTTTTAAAACAGTTTCTTTTAAAAGTTTATCCCGCATAAAATCTTCTGGCGTATGTAGAAGTAAATCATCACAAAAAAGATTTTTATTAGAGTTAAAATAGTTATCAGTAAACTTGATATATACAAATCGAGTTGTTTTTTTTATGTCAAAGTAATGCTTGTCTTCTGGCGAAATTACAAATAAATCACCTGATTTATAGGGAAGTAAGTTGTTGTTCAAATGATGAACTCCGTTTCCTTTTTTAATGTAAATGATTTCGTAATAGGTATGTGTGTGCGGAGGCAGGTGAAATTTGTCATCTTCAAATTCATCAATAACCAAAGTTTTGAATTGATTTAATTTTGGCATAACTTAAATTTACAAGTTTATATCACAAATGTACAATTTTCGTTAAGACGCATAGTGTTAAATTTGCGGTATAGAAAATCTATTCCTTTCTTATAAAAACAAATGAAAAAAAGTCTTATTGCGCTCTCATTTGGAGGCTTAACTATTGGTATTACAGAATTTGTAATGATGGGTCTGCTTCCAGATATTGCTTCAAATATGAAAGTGTCGATTCCAGTTGCTGGATATCTTATTTCGGCATATGCACTTGGTGTTGTTATTGGAGCACCTTTATTAGTAATCCTTGGAAGAAACTTTCCGCCCAAAAAAATGCTCCTAATTTTAGCATTAATGTTAACTGTTTTTAATGCCTTGTCAATTATTGCTCCAACCTATAACTTTTTGTTTGCTTCGCGATTTTTGTCTGGTTTACCGCACGGTGCCTTTTTTGGTGTTGGTGCTGTAGTAGCAAGTCGTTTGGCGGATAAAGGAAAAGAAGCTCAAGCAATTGCTATTATGTTTTCGGGTTTAACTTTGGCTAATTTAATTGGAGTTCCAATAGGAACTTATATAGGACATCACTTTTTATGGCGTTATACTTTTGTATTGATTGCAATTGTTGGACTGCTCACTTTTCTATTCATTTATTCATGGATGCCGAGTTTAGAAAAAGGAGAGACGGTTAATATGAAAAAGCAATTGGAGTTTTTCAAGAAAACTGAAGCTTGGCTGATTATTGGAATAACAGCAATTGGTTTTGGAGGATTGTTTGCTTGGATTAGTTACATCGCTCCCTTGTTGATTAATGTTTCTAAATTCTCTGAAGGTGATGTTTCGTCTATTTTAATTTTGGCTGGACTTGGAATGGTAGTTGGAAATTTTGCAGGCGGTAAACTGGCTGATAAATTTTCACCCGCACCAACCACATTGGCTTTACTGTTTATTATGTCAATCGATTTGATTTTGGTTTACTTTTTCTCTTCAAATCAATATGTGTCTTTGTTTTTGACATTTTTAACTGGATGTATTTCTTTTTCGGTAATAGCGCCAATTCAAATGCTTATGATACGAACTGCCAAAGGTGCTGAGATGATTGCTTCTGCTGCGCTTCAGGGAAGTTTTAATATCGGGAATGCTTTAGGAGCGTTTTTAGGCGGACTGCCTTTAACAGCTGGTTATAGTTATGCTTCACCAAATTTAATAGGAGTGGCAATGTCTGTTATAGGAATGCTTATAACGATTACTTTAATAAGAGCACATAGGAACAACTTGAGACTTCAAAGGATCTAATTATTTCCTGTTTTTTAATTCTATTTAAGCCCTTAGATATTTTCTAAGGGTTTTTTTATGGCTTTATGTTATTTGTGTTGAGGTCGAAAAGTGTTTAATGTTTTAAAAGTTTGTCTCGAGTATTTGCTGTTATCTTTTTGTAAAGAAAAACTTTGTAAAAAAAGAAGAGCGATATAAAGTTCGGTTTTGTGCTTTCTGCTTTTTAAATGTTAAAAACACACTTAAAAATATCTTAAATTGTAAACATGTAATCGATTGTTTTTTTGGAAAATCGCAAGGAATTTCAAAATTATAATAATATATTTAATATTTATACATCAATTAAATTACACATATTGTAGAAAAAGTCGATTTTATTTTGCTTATATAATTTTTATTATGAAATTTTTATGAATTTTAATTTTTTGTATAAAAAAATATCTATGTTTGTGCAATCGATTACAATTTTTTCAAGCTGTTAAAAATACTTTGGTTTTTAATAGCAATAAAATGGATAAAACCTCTGATTTTATTGAAAGAAAAAGAAAAAACGTTTGCAAAAGCTGTAATTGTAAATTAAAAAGAAACCACAAAAAACCACTTTTAAAACAATTAATAACTTAAACAATCAACCATGAATTTTAATGATTTATTAAACAAAGGAACAAATCGTTGCTTTGCTGTTGTTTTCTTATTGTGCTTACTGATGGGCAATCGAGCGCATGCTCAGACTGTGACATTAGAAGGAACTGTTAAGGATGCGGCAGGACTTTCTCTGCCGGGAGTTAATGTTCTTGAAAAAGGGACAAAGAATGGAACTTCGACAGATTTTGATGGACACTACAAGATTAAATTAACAAATCCGAAAGCAGTTTTGAGTTTTTCTTTCATTGGGTTTGTAACGAAAGAAGTTTCGGCAGCAGGTAAGACTAAGGTAGATGTATCCTTAGTTGAAGATGCTAATAATTTAAATGAAGTTGTTGTGATAGGTTATGGTACTGCAAAAAAATCTGATTTAACAGGTGCAGTTGCTTCAATTTCAGGAAATGAATTGAAAAAAGTACCCGTTTCTAATATTGCAGAAGCTTTAACAGGACGAATTGCTGGGGTTCAGGTTGTTTCAACCGAAGGTTCTCCAGATGCAGATATTAAAATTAGAGTGCGTGGAGGCGGATCTTTAACACAAGATGCTTCGCCTTTAATAATTGTTGACGGTTTTCCTGTAAATAGCATGAGCGATATTGCGGCTTCAAATGTTGAGTCGATGACGGTATTGAAAGATGCTTCTTCTACAGCAATTTATGGATCTAGAGGAGCAAATGGTGTTATTATCGTAACTACTAAAACGGGTAAAGACGGAAAAATGGCAGTTAGTTATAATATGTTTTATGGTATGAAAACAATGGCTAATGACATTGATGTACTGCCTACAGAAGATTTTGTAAAATGGCAGTATGAATATGCTTTATTAAGTCAAACAGATAAAACTATTTTAAGTAATCCAACATCTTACACTAAGTATTTTGGAAACTGGCAAGATCGTGATTTGTATAACGGAGTAAAAGGAACAGACTGGCAAAAGCAAATTTATGGTCGTCGCGGTGAAGTAAATAGTCGTGATTTAGGAATTCGCGGAGGTACTGAAAAATTGAGTTATAATTTTAACTACGCTTATTACGATGAGAAAGCAATTATGGTTGGTTCTGATTATAAAAGAAACAACTTATCGCTAGCATTAAAGAATAAAGCAAGTGATAAAATCGATCTTGGTTTTACAGTACGTTATTCTGATACAAAAATAAATGGAGGAGGAGCTAATGAACAAAATGAAGTTTCATCTCTTGACAGCCGTTTGCGTCATAGTGTTGGGTATTCGCCAATTCCAATGCCGGGATTAACAACAGATAATGATGATCAAAGTGTTAACAGTTATTTAGTGAATCCATTTTTAGCGATCTCAGATAATAACCGTCAACAGTTTAGAAAAAACTATAATTTATTAGGAAGCTTTGGTTGGAAGCTTGCTCAAAACCTAAAATTTCAAAGTGATTTAGGATTAGACAATTTTAATAATACAGATTATCGTTTTTACGGTTCTTCTACTTATTTTTCAAGTACTGCTAAAGTTGGGGCAGGAAAACCTGGAATGGTGATGAGCGATCGTAAAGATGTTCGTTTTAGAAATGCGAATACATTAAACTATGATTTTAAAAATATCTTAGGAGCAAACCACCATTTGACAGCGCTTTTAGGAGAAGAAATGATTACTACTACTTCAAATACTGTAACTACAACAATTTTAAATTATCCTAAATTCTTTAATTTAGATCAAGCAAAAAAATTAACAACTCAAGGAACTCCTTTTTCAGTTGATAATTTTTATAGCCCTGATGATAAGTTACTTTCATTTTTTGGACGTTTAAATTATGATTATAAAGATCGTTATTTATTGACTGCTTCTTTCCGTGCAGATGGTTCTAGCCGATTTTTAAACAGCAACCGTTGGGGTTATTTCCCAGCAGCGGCAGCAGCTTGGAAAATTTCTGAAGAAGATTTCTTAAAAAATGCTTCTTGGTTAAGTCTTCTTAAATTAAGACTGAGTTATGGTGAAGCAGGAAATAACAATATTCCTGTAGGGCAAACAGTTCAAAGTTATCAATCTAACACAAACTCTTATATAAATGGTTTTGATAGCTATTGGGCGCCATCAAGTGTTTTGGCAAATCCAGATTTGAAATGGGAAACTACTGTTACACAAAATATTGGTCTTGATTTTGGATTTTTCAAGAATCGCCTAAACGGTACTTTCGATGTGTATAAAAATGTAACTAAAGATCTATTAATTGAGTTTCCAGTAGGAGGTACAGGCTATAAAACGCAGTACAGAAATATGGGTGAAACACAAAATACAGGTTTTGAAGCTACAGTAAACTTTATAGCAATTGAAAAGAAAAATTATGGCTTAAACTTTTCTGTAAACGTTGGAGTTAACAAAAATAGAATTAACTCTCTTGGAGTAATGGATAATTTTGGAGTAAATACTAACTGGGCATCAACAGATATAGGTAATGATTATGCTGTAAATGTAGGTTCGCCAATGGGATTAATGTATGGTTATCAAAGTGCTGGACGTTACGAAGTTTCAGATTTTGATTATGTTGGAGGAAAATACACTTTAAAATCAGGTGTTGCTGATGCAACTAGTGTTCTTGGTGCTTTACAACCAGGAATGATGAAGTTAAAAAATACTGATGGTTCTGCTGATAATAAAGTTACAGCATCAGATCAAACTATTATTGGTAATTCTAATCCAAAAAGTACAGGAGGTTTAGTTATTAATGCAAATGCTTATGGTTTTGATCTTACTGCTGCTTTCAACTGGACAATTGGAAATGATATTTATAACGCTAATAAAGCTGAGTTTTCTACATCAAACAGAAACGGGCAATATAAAAACTTAAGCACTGAAATGGCTGATGGTGTAAGATGGACAAACTTAGATCCAGCTTCAGGACAATTGGTTACAGATCCTGCACAATTAGAAGCGCTTAATGCTAATACAACAATGTGGTCTCCTTATATGCAGAAATTTATGTTTACGGATTGGGCGGTAGAGGATGGTTCTTTCTTTAGATTGAATACGTTGACTTTAGGATACAGCACTCCAGAATCGTTCACATCTAAACTTGGAGTGAGTAAATTAAGATTTTATTTTACAGCAACAAATGTTTTTATAATTACAAATTATTCTGGTCCAGATCCTGAGGTGTCAACAAAAAGAAAAACACCACTAACACCGGGAGTTGATTATTCAGCATACCCGAGAAGCAGACAATTGGTTTTTGGTTTAAACCTTAATTTCTAATTTTAAAATTTATCAAAATGAAACATAAAATAATAATAGCAGGTTTAATTGTCTCAGGTTTATTGACGTCTTGTCAGGATTCTGCCGATGATTTTTTTGATACTCCTGCACAGTCAACATTAGATGAGCAGCTTATTTTTTCTACACCAGGATTGGCACAAGGAGCAGTTGATGGAATAAAAGTATCGTTTGGAGAAGAGCAGTCTTATAGAGGAAGACTTTTGGCTTATCAAGGATTAAATACAGATAGTGAGTGGCTTTTGGCATCTTCAAGTGATAATGCTAAATCTGATTTAGTAGTTTATGACGCTAAGGCTGATAATACAGAAATGAATTCGCCAAAAAATGCTTGGGCAATGATGTATGAAGGAATTGAGCGTGCCAATTTATGTATCAGAGGAATTCGTGCCTATGGTAATCCTTCTACAAATGCTGAAATGGGGCAGTTGTTGGGCGAAGCATTAACATTACGTGCTATTTACTATGCAGATTTAGTTAGAAACTGGGGAGATGTTCCTGTACGTTTCGAACCTGTTTCTACTAATACTATTTATATTCCAAAAACGGGGCGTGATGAAATTTATAAGCAATTGATCGCTGATTTAGGAGAAGCTTCAACTTTGGTAGCTTGGCCTAATGCGACTTCTGCAACCGCTAGTACAGAGCGTGTAAATAAAGCTTTTGTAAAAGGATTTAGAGCTAGATTAGCTATGATGGCAAGCGGTTATCAGCAATATCCTGACGGAGTAAGAAGAAGTAATGATCCAGAACTTTCAGTAGCTGCAATGTACAAGTTAGCACTAGAGGAATGTCGTTCAGTTATTACAAGTGGAACTGCACGTTTAGAACCAACTTTTGAGGGACTGTGGAGAAAATACAATCAAGAAAATACAACTGCTGGTGGAGAATCTCTTTGGGAAATTCCTTTTGCTGATTCTAGAGGAAGAATGCTGTTTACTTTTGCGGTTAGACACGACGCTGTTGATCAATTTCAAGCTATGGGAGCCAATAAAGGAGGAGTTAACGGACCATTGCCATTTGTTTTTTATGACTATGATCAAGCTGATACTAGAAGAGATGTAACTTGTGTTCCTTATAAATGGGGCGCTGCCGTAAATGGTAAATCAAAACAAGAACTTACAGATTTACAGACTTGGTATTTTGGTAAATATCGTTTTGAATGGATGAAACGTATTGCCAGCGCGCCAAATGACGATGGTGTAAACAAAATTTATATGCGTTATGCAGAAGTGCTTTTAATTGCGGCTGAAGCGGCTAACGAGTTAGAAGGAGCAGGATCTGCTGCCGTTTACCTAAAAGAAATTCGCCGCAGAGCATTTGCTCCAGCAAATCAAGCTGTAAAAGTAGATGCTTATGTAGATCAATTGACAAGTAAAGATGCGATGATGAATGCTATTATTGAGGAAAATAAATTAGAATTTACAGGAGAATTAGAACGTAAATATGCATTGATCCGTTGGAATTTACTAAAAACAAAATTAGACGAAGCTAAAGTTAAAATGGCAGATCTAAAAGCACGTACTGGTAAATATCAAGATGTGCCTAAAACATTGTATTACAAATATCAAGATGACGGATTTACATTAGATATTTACGGTTTAAATCGTGGCGAAACTCAAGCCCCAGTAGGTTATACTTCAAAAAGCTGGGATAAGCTGGAGGATAATAAAATAACCACTTTATACAAAGCCGGAGTAAATCCAGATAAAAGACAATTTTGGCCAATCTGGCAGACATTTATTGATGGAAGTAATGGGAAATTAGTAAATGACTGGGTTTTTGGAAACTAATAATAATTAATTGATAGTAATATAATTATGAAAGCAAAATATATATTTAAGGGCTTGCTGACTGTGTTTTTATTAGCAGTACTAAGCGCCGGCTGCGAAAGTTACAATGAAGCAGTCTTACAAGACATCGGGGCAGATAGAGCATTTTCTCCGGTAGCACTTACAGCAACAATTAGAAATCAAACTACAGTCGAATTGAACTGGACTGTTAAAGAGGATGCAGATCATTATGTAGTGGAATTTAGTGCAGATGATATCAACTTCACTACAATTTATAAAACCGTAAATGTAGCGCCAAAAGAATTGCCGGTTCAAGTTGCATTAGAAGGAGAAACAGTTTATTCTATTAGAGTGAAAGCTGTAAGTTCAGCAGGAGTGGCAGATTCTAAATGGACAGTTACAAGTGCGACAACATTAACCGAGCAAATTTTATTTCCAGTTGCTGACGCTGATATTGAAGCAAAAGAAGTGACTTTAAGATGGACGCCTAATAGTTCAGTTACACAAATTTCTGTTATGCCGGGCAATATTACACATGCTATTACGCCGGCAGAAAAAGCAGCTGGAGTTGCTAAAGTAACAGGTTTAACAGGTGAAACTAATTATACAGCAACTTTATTAAATGGAACAAAGAAAAGAGGCGTTAGAACCTTTACTACTGGAATTGATATTGGAACTGGAATCTTAGTGAAACCAGAAGACGATTTAAATGCGAAAATAACCGAAGCGGCTTCTGGAGCAATTCTAGTTTTAATGCCAGGAGATTACAACGTGTATAAAGGAGATATAATTGTGAATAAATCAATTACCATAAGAGGATTACGCCCTGCTGATAAACCAAAGCTGCATGTTAAATTCACATTAAACTCTGGAACAGCTGATTTTTCATTAATTGATTTAGAGTTAGATGGAGCAGGAGTAGGTGATTTCAGCTTTATTACGATCAATACAGCGTCTGCAATATATGAAGATATCTTAATCAGCGGTTGTTATGTTCATGATTACCTAAGAGCTTTAGTTTACGGAAGTGTTAACGCTGCAAAAGTAGCTTCGTTTACAGTAGAAAATAGTGTAATTAAAAACGTAAGTACTAACCAGCAAGCTGAAACAATAGATTTTAGAAATACATATGTGGCAAGTGTAGTGGTTAAAAACAGCACATTTGACTCTTGTTCAATCGGACGTGAATTTATTCGTATCGATAACGCAGGATTAACAGGTACAGGTTTAACATCAAATGTATTAATCGACAGCAGTACTTTGTATAATGTTTCAAGTAACGTAGCATCAAAAAGAATTTTATATCTTCGATTTGGAGCTAATACCTCTACGGTGAAAAATACAATAATTGCAGGAACAACAGCAATTTATTCAAACCAAAACGGAACAGGAACGCCTACAACTCCGCCAACATTTGTATCAAATAACTACTTTAATGCTAGTTTGTTGTATACAGTAGGAGCGGCAGCAATAACGGTTGATAAATCTGCAACATACACAACGTTAGACCCACAATTTACAAGTGCGGCAACAGGGAATTTTACAGTTAAGAATCAAACATTAATTGATAATAAAATAGGAGATCCACGTTGGAGACCTTAGTTTGTATTTAAGTTTTAGTTAGAAAAGGGATGCAATTTTATTTTGCATCCCTTTTTTTATTTAGACAATGGTATTTTCATAAAGGACGAAAAATTATTCAATTTCCAAATCAAATTTTTCTAATAATCCAGCAAGCGCAGCGTGCGAAACTTTAGTTTTTTTGATCTTATTTTCAGATGGATCAAAAGCATAATTCTTAGACGTTCTAAAATCAGTTTTTTCTAAAATACAATCCTGAAAAGTGGCATTGGATAGATCACAATTTTTAAAAAGAGACAAAGACAAATCGGTATTCGAGAAATCGACATCTTTTATAGAGCAGTCAACAAAATTAGTTTTCTTTAGTTTTTTGTAAATGAAAGTCGAATAATCTAAAAGACAATCTTGAAAATTCATTGAAAACAAAAAGCTGTTGCTGGCGCTAAAATCTAATCCCATTAATTTGCAGCCAATGAAATTGATGTTTTTTAATCCCGTATTTTTAAGAATCGCCAGCGAAAGATTACAGTTTTTAAAAGTAGAATCTAGAAAATCATTATGACTTAAATCGCTTTTAGAAAAGTTGCAATTGACAAACTCGCAGTTTACAAATTCAGTATTCGATAAACTTTGATCAGAGTAATCCACAGTGTCAAAAGTTCGGTTTTGGTATAATTTAGATTCCATAAAATATGTGAAGGCGTTATAAATATTTAAGTTTTATTCTAATTCAATACAGTCAAAAACAGCATTATTAAGAATCAAATTAGGAATGTCGAGTTCGCTGTCAATTCTCAAAATATTATCACAGTCTTCCAAATCAAAATTCCATAAAGTATCAGGCAGCAATTCGTGAAGCAATGCAGAAGCCGACTCAAATTTTGAAGTGCTGTCTACAGAAGTTTTAAATACATAAATCATAATTTGCATTTTTTGAAGAGGCAAATTTCTGAAAAAAGCAATCGTGTTTAATAGGATTCAATAATCAATAATTAGGACTTATCAATCATTTTTCGGTATTGAATAGGAGTAATTCTTTCATGTTTTTTAAAGAAACGACTAAAGTACGATTGGTCTTCGTGACCTACTTGTATAGCGATTTCACTTACAGAAAGTGTCGTTTGAAAAAGCAGATATTTAGCCTCAAGCAATATGGTTTCATCAATCCATTTGGCAGCAGATTTGCCTGTAACAGTTTTTACCGATTTGTTTAAATGGTTTGGAGTAACATTTAGCAGAGATGCATAATAATGAACCAAATGCTGTGTCTTAATGTTTTGATGAATTAGTTCCTTGAACTTATTTGTAATAACCTCAGCAGCCGAAATGTTTTTGGAAACTTTAATTGAATTTTTGTTCATTTCATGAAACAAAGCAATTAAATACGATTGCACAATATTTAAATTTGCAGTTGTCGTTTCAGAATATTCTTTTTGAAGTCGGTTTAAAATGGTTACTACATCAGGCACATCCTCTGGAGTCAAAGTAACTTTAGGGTTGCCGGAAATTTTCAAAAAATCAAAATCATTCAGCATTTCCCGATTACCATATTTTCCAATTAAAATATCAGGATGAAATTGACAGATATAGCCATTATGCGCATTGTTGATGTTTTTTATTGAAAACACTTGACCTGCAGGAACAACAATAATTTCATTAGAAACCGTTTGGTACTCTTCGTATCCCGACTTCATAATATGTGAACCTGAGCTTACAAAAATTAAAGTATGACAGCTGTGTTTGGAAGGAGGAACAGGATACCGCAAACGCATCATTTCTTCCATTTTTAAACAGAAAAAATGATCCGAGTTTGATCTGAAAAGAACATGCATCGGATTGTCCTCGCCTAAAAATTTCTCTCTAAATCCCTTTGCTTCGTATGTTTTTACATTTTCATCTGCCTTTGTTTTCATACTTAATAATACAATCTAAAATCTAGTAATTTGCAAAGTGCATAGTGTTTTTGGTATAAATCTTCGACCACTTCGGTAAGATCGTCGTTTTCTTGATATAAACTGAAAAAAGCCTTGTCAATAGTACTGCAGCTGGCAATTTTATTATAAGAAGAACCATAGCCCGAAATGGCACGAGCACCAGTAATATCAAGAAAATACTGCGCTTCATCATCATTAAGATCTAATCTTTTTTTATTGGCAAAATGAATAATTTTTCCTTTCATTTTTCCTTCAAAAAGTTCTGCTATTTCTTCTAAACTGTAGTAATAATCATGAAGACAGATATTATTTTCCTGACCAGGCATTACCAGATAAATAATTTCATAATCCTTAAAATTATGATCATCATACAGTAATGTATTTAGGCTTTCTTCTAGACTTTCTATCGTATCACAGGTTTTGTATATGCTGGCAATACCTTGGTCAAAAGCAATTTCTTCAAGATTTTTGACCACATCAGTAGCTGTAATGTTATCTACATCCTGAACGCCTTCTAGGCAGAAAATAAATTTTTCATTATCCATACTAATGTTTTTTTTGCTTCTAAAAAGGGCAATAATGTTTTAGACAAATATATTTTTTTATGAAGAAAAATTCTTCTCCACAGTCTATTTTAACTCATTTTTTAGAGTATTGTAAGGTTTTTATTAAGAGCGTAAAGCAAGCTGTACGGTGCTGTGTTCAAGACAAAGCAAAATTTTTAAGCAAATAGGATTTTCTTAGATTAAAAATGCAAATTTGTTGATTGCTTTATATAATTCATCACAAACGAACTCTGAACTTTACTGATGTTCGGAATTACCGAAAGTTTTCGAATAAAATCGTTAAAAGCTTCAGGATCTTTTACAACCACTTTTAAAACATAATCAAAAATTCCTCCAGTAATATATCCTTCAACCACTTCTTCAAGAGCAGCCACCTGTTTAGTAAATTCTTCTACAAGTTCAAGACGCTGACTATTTAGTGAAACATTTATAATTACGGTAAAATTCAATCCTACTTTTTTCGGATCAATTATCGCAACATAATCCTTTATATAGCCTTCGGTCTCCAGTTTTTTTATTCGGTCATAAACAGAAGTTCTCGACATGTTTAATTTCTCAGTTAGATCCGTAATGTCAAATTTTGCATTTTTTTGAAGGATTCTCAATAACTCAATTTCTTGTTTGTTTAATTCTTGCATCGGATTTTTTCCAGTTAGATAATAAAAAATATTCTAATTTAGAACAAAAAATGATTAATATGCGTTTTTTAAGAATAAAATACATATTTATTTTGTTAATATAGATTATTGTTCGCTGTTGTATACTTTTGTTTGGACAAAAAATAGATTTTTAGTTGAAATAATGAATAAATATATACTCGTT
The DNA here is from genome assembly GCF_004119495.1 of Flavobacterium sp. YO12. Taxonomy (GTDB): domain Bacteria; phylum Bacteroidota; class Bacteroidia; order Flavobacteriales; family Flavobacteriaceae; genus Flavobacterium. The sequence continues at coordinate 11,164 of NZ_NRQU01000035.1, read as the reverse complement.
GTAGCATTGGGAGCATTAAGTTTTGGAATGCTTTCATCATTTGCTAAAATTGCCTACGGACAAGGTTATACCGCAGGAGAAGTTACATTGACTCAGGCTTTAATGGGAACTTTGATTTTGTGGACAATAGTACTTTTTAAAAGTATAAAGAACAGAAAAAAAATTACCCCAAATTGGAAATTACTCTTGGCAGGAACTTCAATGGGAACCTCGACTTATACTTATTATCTTTATGTAGCTTATATTCCAGCTTCATTGGCAATTGTTTTACTAATGCAGATCACTTGGCTTAGCATTGCCGTTGAGTGGATCTTTTTTAAGAAAAAACCAAATGCTGTTGAGGTTTGGTGTGCCGTTTTTGTAATCTTAGGAACTGTTTTAGCTGGTAATCTTTTAGATCTAGGGAATTCTAATATTTCAATTATTGGTGTTTTACTAAGTTTATTGTCAGCATTACTTTATACGCTTTACATTGTTTTTACCAGCAAAATAGGAAAAGAGACGCCAATGTTCGAAAAAAGCGCTTTAATGACAAGCGGGTCGGCAATGATAATCTTTTTAATTAACTGCGAAGCGATTGTTACAAGTACGCATTTAGATTTTGGGTTGCTGCAATGGGGAACATTTTTAGCCATTTTTGGAACGGTGATTCCGCCAATTTGTTTTTCTGTGGGAATGCCAAAAATTGGAGCCGGTTTAAGTTCTGTCTTACTGACGTTAGAATTGCCTGCCGCCGTTTTTTGTGCGCATATTATTTTAGGAGAAAAAGTTAGTTTTTTGCAGATAATAGGTATAGCCGTGATGCTTGGATCTATAGTTTATCTTAATGTAGCAAAAGTTAAAAAAGCAAAAGCAATTCGAAAACAAACGGCAAACAGCTTAGTCTAACAATTAAGTTTTAAATAGAAAAAGCTGTAAGCAGTTCTTAAAAATGTTGGGGAACATTTTATTAATGTGATAATGATTTCAATCCAATAATTGACCCAATAAGAGTAGTGATAAAGAAAAGTCGCCAGAAGTTAGCAGGATCTTTAAAAACTAAAATCCCAACCAAAACAGTTCCTACCGCACCAATACCAGTCCATACTGCATAAGCCGTGCCTATTGGTAACGTTTGCGTTGCTTTTATCAAAAGTGCCATACTGATTGTAAGAGAAATCAAGAAACCAGTATACCATAAATACATTTCATTTCCAGTTGATTCTTTAGCTTTTCCTAAACAGGTAGCAAAAGCAACTTCAAATAATCCCGCAATAATTAAAACAATCCAATTCATATCTTTTTTTGTGCAAAGATTAGAAAAGGAAGTCAGAGAGATTTTAACAAATGTTAAAAAATAAAAGTTATTTAATTTCAGCGCGAATTCTGCTCAAGCTGACTTGTGAAATGCCAAGATAAGAAGCAATATAGCCTAATTGCACACGTTGAATTAATTGCGGATTATTTTGCAAAAGCTCCAAATACCGTTCAGTTGCGCTTCGAAATTGGTGTGATATAAGACGTTCTTCTGTTTTTACAAGTTCTTTTTCCGCAAATTTTCTGCCCCAGTTCGCAATATGAATGTCGATTTCAAAAAGCTTTTGCAGTTTATTTGATTTCAATTCGTATAGTTCACAATCTTCTAACAGCTCAACATCTTCATATCCCTTTTGATAAACAACGTAGCTTTTCATAGATAAAATAGTGTCGCCCTCTTTACCAAACCAAAATGTTACTTCATTGTCATTCTGATTGGAATATGCTCTTGCAATTCCCTTTTTGATAAAATAAATAGTAGTCTCGATTTTGTCAGCTCTCAATAAAATATGTCCTTTAGAATAACTTTTTTCTTCAATACAATCTTGAAGAAACCGTTTTGAAGTTTCTGGTATAGGAAGAATGTTATCCAGAATTTGGTCTAATTTCATTGAGCTTTATTTTAAAATTTAAAAGATGAAGTTTGTAGTTTTGTTGTAACGCAGGTCAAAATAAAGAAAAACTTTTTTAAGATTATTTTCTTCCAAATTATATTTTTAGATTTATTTCTAATTCTATGCGATTTCTGTTTCTGAAATTATTGTTTACTTTTCTTTAAAGCAGTCAATAATTCAACAAGATCAACAACCGCATAAGTAGAAGAGTAGTCAGAAACAGCATAAGGTAATATAAGGCTGTTGTTGTGAATAATGGCACCGCACGAGTATACAACATTTGGCACATATCCTTCTCTTTCGTCTTCAAGCGGAGAAAGCAACGGTTCTGCAAGCCTTCCAATTTCTTTAGACGGATCATCAAGATCAAACAACGAAGCGCCAATACAGTAACGTCTCATTGTGCCAACACCGTGAGTAATAATAAGCCATCCCTCCTCAGTCCAAAGAGGAGAACCGCAATTTCCTATTTGTGTAAATTCCCAAGTGTAACGCGGCTCCTGAAGAAGTATAGTTTTGTTCCATTGTGTTACTCTGTCAGAATACATAATGTAGTTATTTACGCCGTCTATTCTGGCAAGCATTGCAAATTTTCCTTTTATTTTTCGAGGAAATAAAGCAAGATTTTTGTTTTGAGCACCTTCGCCATTCAAAGGCATTACTCTAAAACTATAAAAATCTTCAGTAGAAATAAGTTTAGGTAAAATTGTATGACCATTATAAGCCGTATAAGTCGCCATAATGCGTACAGAATCGTCGTCGTCAATAAAACGAACAAAACGAGCGTCTTCGATTCCGCGGCTTTCAGAGTCAGAAATCGGAAATATAACACGCTCTGTAATATCAGAATCGTGTTTGAAAAGCAGATCATAAAATGAATTAGCAAGCCAAAGTATTTCTTCAAGTGCCGTTCTTCTTTCTTCTCGAATAGATGGATCGCCTAAAGCAGTATTCAGCATATTTTTTAAAATAGCAAACTCAAATTCATCTGGTAAATCCTGCATAATCTGAACAATGTATTTGTCTTTAGTATGCATTTCATACAACTTAGTCAAGAAACGTTCTTTGTTGAATAAAGTTTTGTGTTCAATTTCAGCTTTGTCAATGTTGTGACCAATTTTCATAATCTGCAAATTGTTGTGCTTATCCAGAATTCCTCTTCTAAAAACAATTGAAGATATATGACCTTCGCCCGTTGCGCGAAAAGATATGATAACACGTTTTTCGCCTGCCTCCAACCCAGATTGATCAAAATCTTCGACAATAGAAGGGTTGAAGATAGCTGCTGACTCGATCGCATATTCCATTGTGCAATACGAACCAATAAGCATTTTTCGATCCAGAGACATTCCGTCGTAGTCAATTTGCATTGCTTCGATTATTGGACTTATTTTTTCGCAATGTTTGATAAAAATAGAAGAGATGTTTCGATGACGTCTTGCAAATTCACGAAGTGTTTGTTCCAGAGTCTCTAGAACCTGCTTTTCGTTAAGTGTCATTATTCGAGCAACCATTTGCTGCGTTCGCTCTTCGCCATTCATAAAATAGCGGGCAACAACTCTTTTTGAATCGGGGATGAATTTTATGTTTTTTCGGACTACAGATACTCGCATAGATTTATTCTTTTTTAATTAAAATAAAATAACTGCATGTGGCAGACCGCAAATCCTGTTAACAGATGCTTGAATTTAGGGGTAAAATGATGGAAAATGGCCTGCTTAAAATAAGATTAAAACTAGTGTAGTTTTAAATTTTACAACAAGTTAATGATTTTGTAAAAGAAAAGAGCTTAAATTTTTATTAAAAATGATGCTTTTTATTTTTGCAACTAATAAAAGAGTTAAGTGTAATTGTTTGAATGTGAGTATTGTGTGACTGTAAAAGAAGAGGAGGGTTTTGGTTTAAAATATAAAAGGGTTAAAGAAGAAGAACTTCTTTAACCCTCAAATTATTTAAATCTAAAAGGAGTTGATTATTTTTCCTGCTCTAAATTATCAACGGCAGAAATTTGGTCAAGTATATTCGTTTGGTTAGGCGAAATGTAGTTTTTTACCTCGCTTACGGCTTCTTTCTTAAAAAGAAGATCTAATGCATTGTATAGTTTTAATAAAACATCTTTGTCTTCTTTTTCAATTTCTAAAGCAGTATTGAAATTAAAAACATAATTATTCGAATTGCGTACTTCTACCTTTATCGTTTTTGATGTGATTTTAAATTTTACTATATCCATGATTTTTAATGAATTACTTAGTTTTCAAAAAGCTGTTTTTAGCGATAATTATAAAATGTAAGTTACAAATTTTGCCATAAATAATCACTGTAAATAAAAAAAAGACATCACTTTTAAGTGATGCCTTTTTACCTGTAGCGAGGACGGGAGTTGAACCCGTGACCTCAGGGTTATGAATCCTGCGCTCTAACCAACTGAGCTACCTCGCCTGGACTGCTATCATGAATTCCTGATTGCGGGTGCAAAGATAGAAATAATATTAAAGCGTACAAGCATAAAATGAAGAAAAAAAAATATTTTTAAAAATGCATTGTTTTTGAACATATATTCTTATATTTCGAAAAAATTAAAAGTAGCACATGGATCCAAAAATACGTTACGAGATCGAGTTCCCGATCAATTCTTCGCCGCAATTATTGTATCAATATATATCAACGCCGTCAGGTTTATCAGAATGGTTTGCTGATAATGTTAATTCAAGAGGTGAGTTTTTCACTTTTATTTGGAATGATTCGCAGGAAAAAGCGCGATTAGCTTCAAAAAAAACCGGTGAAAAAGTAAAATTTAAATGGGTTGATGAAAGCAGTAAGGATACTGAGTACTTTTTTGAACTGCATATTTTAGTTGATGAATTGACTAAAGATGTATCATTAATGGTAGTTGATTTCGCTGAAAAAGAAGAAGTAGGAGAAGCTAAACAATTGTGGGAGAATCAAATCTCAGATTTGAAACATCTTATAGGATCTGTTTAGTAAAAGTCTATTTTATGCCTTATATTTGCCCTGAACAAAATTCAGGGTTTTTTTATGATCAATTTTAACGGAAACATAGCACTAGAAGAAAATATCTTAACGCAAAATCGTGCTTTTTTATATGGAGACGGCGTTTTTGAAACGGTAAAAATAATCAATAATAAAATCTTGTTTCTTGAAGATCACTATTTTAGATTAATGGCCTCAATGCGAGTGGTGAGAATGGAAATTCCAATGAACTTTACAATGGAATATTTCGAAGAGCAAATTTTAAATCTGCTTAAAGAAAAGAACATTTCTGGATCTGCAAGAGCTCGAATTACCGTTTTTAGAAAAGATGGCGGTCTGTATCTTCCAAAAAGTAATGAAGTTTCTTTTTTGATTCACGCAGTTGCACTCGAAAGCACTTTATATGCTTTAAATACCGCTGAATATGAAGTTGATTTGTATAAAGACTTCTATGTAACAAAGCAGTTATTATCGTCGATTAAAACGACTAATAAAATGATTAATGTTACGGGAAGTATTTTTGCACATGAAAATGGACTGGCAAATTGTATATTGCTAAATGATGCTAAAAATGTTGTTGAAGCTTTGCAAGGAAATTTGTTTATGCTTGTAGGTAAAAAACTTATTACGCCTCCAGTTTCTGAAGGTTGTTTAAATGGAATTATGCGTAAGCAGATTTTAGCTTTAGCTAAAAAAGTTGAGGGCATAGAAATAACTGAGGAAATAATCTCTCCATTTGATCTTCAAAAAGCAGATGAATTATTTCTCACAAATGTAATCACGGGAATACAACCGATAACTAAATATCGAAAAAAAGAGTTTACAAGTAATTTGGCTTACTTATTAGTGCAAAAACTAAATGAATCCATATCTGAAAATTAATTCAGATATGGGTTTTCAGGTGCATTTGACCAAATGAGATAATCGCCGCCAAGCTCAATAATTTGTTCTTTCCAAAAGTGAGTGGTCGACTTTCCAATAATTTTATTTTTGTAATTATTATCAGCAATAATCCAGGAGTTTCCCTGCATTTCATTCTCAAGCTGATTTTCGTCCCAACCAGTATAGCCTAAGAAAAAACGGATATTGTTCTTGTTGATTGATCCGTTATTTATTAAGTCTTTGGTCGATTCAAAATCACCTCCCCAGTATATTCCATTAGAAATCTCGACACTATTCGGGATTAACTCAGGAATATTGTGAATGAAGTACAAATTGTCTTGCTCAACTGGGCCTCCATTATATATTTTGAAGGTCGCATCAATTTCTGGGATAAGATCATTAATTGTGTATTTTAACGGTTTATTAATGATAAATCCTATTGATCCTTCTTTGTTATGGTCTGCTAATAAAATTACCGATCTGTTAAAAGATAAATCTCCAATTATTGAAGGCTCGGCAATAAGCAGGTGTCCTTTTTTTAATTTTTCTGAAATCATACGGCTACAATTTTTATTAAATTTACTCATAAAAAAATTAAAATCACAAATAAAATCGTTAAACCGCATAAAAAAACCCTCCACGAGGAGGGTTTTAATTATATTATTTAGATTAGAGAACTTTCTTATTAGTTCACTGCTCCTTCTAATTCAGCACCAGCTTTAAATTTTACTACATTTTTTTGCAGCAATTTTGATAGTTTTTCCTGTTTGAGGGTTTCTACCGTCTCTAGCAGCTCTCGCAGATACTGACCAAGATCCAAAACCTACTAATGAAATTCTTCCGCCTTTTTTCAAAGTAGATCCTACATTTCCTAAAAATGACTCTAAAGCTAATTTAGCCGCAGCTTTTGTAATTCCTGCATCAGCAGCGATAGCATCGATTAATTCTGATTTGTTCATAATAATTAGTTATTAATTGTTGGTTAAAAAAAATTGTTAATACACAAATTTAGTAGGAAATCCGTTGCGTGCAAGTGTTTTCTTTAATTTTAGCAACAATTGTTGATAACTTGCTTTTTTTGTTCATAAAGGGTGTTGTTTATCGATCAAAAACAGGTACAAACCCCTGTTTTACTGATGTTAATAGACCTTTGCACTATCAGAAAAAGTTATTCCGTTTAATAATTCTGCTACTTGCATTCGCTTTTTTCCGGGTAATTGTAAACTCAAAAGCTGAATGAATCCTTCTTTAATTGCAATTTTGATTTCTTTTTTGCTGCTGATTAAACTTCCAATTTCATAAGAATGTGCTTCTACAGCTAGTTTAGCTTCATATATTTTGATGCTTAATTCTTCATTTTTATCCTTCAAAAAACACCACGCAGCAGGATAAGGACTTAATCCTCGAATTAAATTATTGATCTCAGCTCCAGATTTCGTCCAGTCAATTTTACAATTCTCTTTATTTAGCTTATATGCCGTTTTGATTTCGTCATTGTCTTCCTGAATTGTTGTGGTAACATTTCCGTTTTCAATAACTTTTAAAGTGTCAATTACAGTTTGGCTTCCCAGTAACATTAATCGATCGTGCAATTGTCCTGCATTTTCTTCTGGCTCAATGGCGATTTCCGAATTTAAAATCATTGCTCCAGTATCAATCTTGTCATCGATAAAGAAAGTTGTAACTCCAGTTTTGGTTTCTCCATTAATAATTGCCCAGTTAATAGGTGCTGCACCTCTATAATTTGGAAGTAAAGAAGCATGAAGATTAAAAGTTCCTAAACTTGGCATTTCCCAAACCACTTTTGGCAGCATTCTAAAGGCAACTACTATTTGTAAATTAGCATTTAAGGCTTTTAATTCGGCTAAAAAACTTTCATCTTTTAAATTAGTTGGCTGTAATAAAGTAAGATTGTTTGCCAATGCATATTCTTTTACCGCCGAATATTTTATTTTTTGTCCGCGACCGGCCGGTTTATCTGCAGCTGTGATAACGCCCACAACGTCGTAATTGTTTTTTATAATAGTATCCAGAATGCCAACAGCAAATTCTGGCGTTCCCATAAATATAATTCGTAATTTTTCCATTATGATTTTAAAGTGTATTTATTGTTCGCTAATATAACGATATGATTGTTTTCTAATAATTCTTGAAGAACAAGTATTATATCTGATGCATCTAGTTTTATTTGATTTTGAATTTCTCTTGAAGTCAAAGATGCCGTTTTTAATAAAGACAAGATTTTGTCAGCAATAGAATCGGCCTCCGTGATTTTTCCTTTTTGCGTAATGCAATAGGAGCAAACTCCGCAATTCGAATTAGTTTCTTCTCCAAAATAATCCAAAACCAATCTGTTTTTGCAGGTTTTGCTTTCCTTTATATAATACAGAACAGATGAAAGCTGTTCTTGTTTAAGCTGATTCTGTTTTTCCAGATACTTTGAAACCCTATTTATAGTCAAATCATCTTCGCGAACTTCATTGAATAATATAGTAGCATCATTATTTTTAGATTTATATTCAATAATCTCTTTCTCTCTCAATTTTTCTAAAAGAGAAGTAACCTGTTCTTCAGTATGATTTGATTTTTTGGCAATCAGCGAAAGATTAATCGGTGTTTTCATTTCATGAACTCCCGGATAAGTTCTTAAAATGGCCAAAATAATTTCTTCATCTTTCTGATTCAAACTTGTGTATCGAATAACTTCTTTAGATTCAATTAAAAACTGCATTGTAACCTTCTCTGAAAATTCCTGAGACATTGTAATGATTCCTTGTTGATTTAAAAACTGTAAAGCATTATATGTTTTTAAAGTAGGGAAGTCGTATTTGTTGCAAAAGTGATTCAGTTTAAAAGAGAAAGTATCGTCTAAGCCTTCGCCGTAAGCTATTTGAAAATAGTTGCACAGCTTGACATACATTGTTTTTAAGAATTTTTTGTCAGGCAGAATACTTAAAAACTGTTGTTCAGTTTGGTTCGCATCTGAATTATTGTATAATAAAACCGAAAAGGCTTTTTCGCCATTTCGTCCCGCTCTTCCAGATTCCTGATAATAGTTTTCTAGATTTTCAGGCAATTGTGTATGAATGACCGTTTTTACATTGTCTTTGTCAATTCCCATTCCAAACGCATTTGTGGCAACAATAACCTGTGCTTGTTCCGACATCCACAACTGCATATTTTTATCTTTTTCTTTTGTCGAAAGACCGCCGTGATAATAAGTAGCTCTAAAACCCAGCGATTGTAATTGTGTTGAGATATTTAAACACGATTTTCTATTTCGTACATATATAATAGAAGGCTGTGGGTTTTTCTTTAAAATTTGCTCAACTCGATACAGTTTATCTTCAACTTCAAAAACCATGTATGCGATATTCTTTCTTTCGAAAGACTGTTGAAATAGTTTAGTGTCTTTTAATCCTAATTCAGTTTTAATATCTTCAACAACTCTTGGTGTAGCAGTTGCAGTCAGAGCTAAAAAAGGAATTTTAGGAAAGTGTTTTTTGAGTTCAGAAATTTTTAAATAAGCCGGTCTAAAATCATGCCCCCATTGCGAAACACAATGCGCTTCATCAATGGCAATAAAACTTATAGGAAGATTTTTGATACGTTCTAATATCCAGTCTGATTGTAAACGCTCCGGCGAAAGATAAAGAAATTTGTAATTTCCGAACTGGCAATTGTCCAGAAGGTCGATAATTTCTTCCGTATGAATTCCACCAGTAAGAGCAATTGCTTTAATTTCTCTTTTTTGAAGATTCGCTACTTGGTCTTTCATCAAAGCAATCAATGGTGAAATAACCAAGCAGATTCCTTCGCGCATCATAGTTGGAACCTGAAAACAAATTGATTTTCCGCCTCCAGTTGGCAGCAGTGCAAAAGTATCATGACCTTCTAAAACCGAATCAATAATTTCTTTTTGCAGCGGTCTGAAACTTTCGTGTTTCCAGTATTTTAAAAGAATATCTTGTGCTTCCTGCATGGCCAAAGTGTTAAAGTTAAAAATTTAGAAATCAGTTTCTAGTTTTGCAACTTTAAACCCGCCGCTAAATTTTATCTAATATATAAAGAATTCTGTTTTCAACCGTATCTTTAGGAACTTCAATTAAATCATATCCGTATTTTTTATACGTTTCGATTAAGTGGTTCTGAATTGTTAGTGCCTGTTCAAAATTCTCATAACGCTCAGTGTCGCTCTGATAAATTTCTTCCCAAGGCGGTAAAATAAAAGTTTTAGAATATTTATAATCTTCGCAAGCTTTTGCAAAATGTTCAGGGTACTCATCACCAATATAGTCCATGTAGGCTGTAACATCAGGAATTCCGCGATCAATAAAAACTACAGTATCAGGCTCCTTTTTTGCATTTTCGTATTGTTTAACACGTCCTTCCAAGAGCATTTCGCTGAATAATAAAGGCTGTTCTAAGAACAATTGTTCGATACCTCTTTTTTGAGCTTCGAGTGTAACTTCTCTAGAAATTTCGGGGTAACAGCAATAGCCGCGAGCGACTAATTCGTTTATAAGTGTAGATTTTCCTGTACCAGGACCTCCAATAAGGACTATAATTTGTTTTTGCACTATTCTAAAAATAAAGCGCAAATTTACCTAAACTTATTCGTAATTAAAAAGAATATTTACGCGAAGCGAAAGATTTGGCATTTTTGGAGATATGGGTTCCTGCTGTTCGCTTCAATCTTTTGCTTTTTAAAGGAAAAAGCAAAAGGATTTCCACTTCCATCAGGGCTGGATAGAAGAAATGGTTTTGTTTTTGGAATTCTAAAAAAAAAATATAAAAGGAGAAAGTCCCAGCGGGACGAAATATTTATAGCAAAATTGTAGATTACAGGCATAAAGCTCCAGTGGAGCGACATGTCTTTTAACAGTTTATATGTCGCTCCGCTGGAGCTTTTGATAGGGGAGAAATTGAATTTGCTATAAATATCCTGCTCCGCTGGAGCAATTTTTATAGGAATTGCCGTTGGTTTTAAGCAAAGAGGTTAAATGATTTTTAGATTTACGGCTTTTGGCTAAATTTATATTTGTTACTTGCTTTTTTTGAATATCATTTTTAAATCAGTATGCAAGTAAATACTGATAATTGCTAAAATAGGAATAGCAATAAAAAATTTGCCATCTGAAATTATACCGAATATGCTAAATAATATTAAAGCTAAACAAAATGGATATGTAAATAAGCGGGTGAATATTTTACTACTGCTTCATTCATTTTCTAATTTTTCTTCTGTTTCTAAGTCAAGTATTCGGCTTCTGCGTTGTTTTACTAATTGATTATTTTTTGCTTTAATATTTATTAAATGATAAAAATCTATTAATTGGTCTTTTTTATTATATAAATAAATTTTACGACTAAGTAAATAA
>NZ_NRQU01000034.1 GCF_004119495.1 Flavobacterium sp. YO12 | reverse complement strand
CAATGAATCCGTCTCCGGAGGCCGAATATTTTTACAGATATGCGCAATCTTTAAAATCAACTGGACAGCTTGCCAAAGCTGATAAAGTTCTCAATGAGTTTAATACAAAATACAAAAACGATTCCAGAGGTAAGCTTTATAAAGAAGATGTAAACTATCTCGATCAAATCAAATTAAACTCTGGACGCTATAAAATTGAAGATGCCGGAATCAACTCTAAATATTCTGACTACGGAAGTTTTGTGTATGACAACAAAATCTATTTTGCATCGGCAAGAGATACTGGTAATTTCAGCCAGAGAAAACACAAATGGACAGGCGAATATTTTACTAACATCTACAATGCAGATATTGATGCTGAAAGCGGAAGTTCGACTAAAGTGAATAAAATAAAAACAGCAATAAATACAAAATTTCACGAATCGTCTCCAGCATTTACTAAAGACGGAAAGACCGTTTATTTTACAAGAAACAATTTTATTGACGGCAAAAAAGGAAAAGATGATAACAAAGTTACTCTAATCAAAATATACAAAGCCACACTTGAAAATGGAAAATGGACTAATATAACTGCTCTTCCTTTTACAAGTGACAGCTTTAGCACTGCTCATCCTGCTTTAAGTCCTGATGAAAAAACACTCTACTTTGCGTCTGATATGCCAGGAACAATAGGACAATCTGATATTTACAAAGTAAGTATTAACAGCAACGGCGGTTACGGCACTCCCGAAAATTTAGGAAAATCAATTAATACCGAAGGAAAAGAAACATTTCCTTATGTAACTAGTGAAAATGAAATTTATTTTGCTTCTGACGGGCATCCAGGACTTGGCGGACTTGATGTATTTGTGGGACAATTACAGGATAATGGAACCGTAAGTGATATTCAAAACCTAGGAAGCGACATCAATTCACCTAATGATGATTTCGCCTACATTATTGATCCAGCCACTAGAAGAGGTTATTTCAGTTCAAATAAAGCCGGCGGTCACGGTTCTGATGATATTTATAAATTTCTAGAAACTAGAAGACTAAAATGTCTACAGGAATTAACTGGTGTTATTACAGATGCTGAAAGCGGCATAATACTGCCTGGAACAAAACTTACTTTATATGACAGCCAGCAGGTTGTTGTAAGTACAACCATTTCAAATGCCGAAGGAAAATACAGTTTTGCAGTTGAATGTGGCAAATCATATAATGTAAGAGCTGTAAAAACAGATTATGCAACTAAAGAAGTAATGGTGAATATTGGAAAAGTAAGCGGAAAAACAGATCTGCCAATTGCTTTGGATAAAATCATTTGTAAAGTTGCTATCGGAGATGATTTAGGAAAATGCTTCGGAATAAAAATGATTTATTTTGACCTTGACAAATCAAACATCCGTGTTGAAGCTGCTTTAGACTTAGAAAAAATATTGGATGTATTGAATCAAAATCCAACTATGAAGTTAGATATTCGTTCGCATACAGACAGTAGAGCAACTCATCAATACAATGAAGCTTTATCTGACCGAAGAGCAAAATCAACAATTGCTTGGCTTATTAAAAACGGCGTAGCTAAAAATCGTCTGACTGGAAAAGGTTATGGAGAAACACAGCTCGTAAACAAATGTTCTGATGGAGTACCATGTACTGAAGAAGAACACCAAATGAACAGACGAAGCGAGTTCATTATAGTTGGATTGTAATAAAAAATGTTTAAGATTAAAAATTAGGTACACTTTTTGTTTTTATCACTTTAATAAAAACTTGAAATCATGAAATTACTAAAACATTTATTTATCGGAGCCTTATTTTTTACTGTAAGTTTTTCAAACGCTCAGGTGTCAGTCAACCTTAATATTGGTACACCTCCCGCATGGGGACCGACGGGTTATGCAGATGCTCATTATTATTACTTACCGGATTTAGAAATTTATTATGATATTAATGCTTCTGACTATATTTATATAAACAGTGGGAGATGGTTAAGATCAAAAAGACTGCCCAAAAAATATAGAAACTATGACCTTTATAATGAATATAAAGTTGTCCTTACTGACTACAGGGGAAATTCGCCTTATGATAATTATAAAACTCATAAAGTAAAATACGGTAAAGGTTATAAAGGAAAACCACAAAAAACAATTGGTCAAAAACCAGGAAAAGGAAATAATAAAGAGCATAAAAATAATGGCCACGGAAATGGAAAGCATTAAATTATGTTGTACTCCCGCAGTGAAGATAAGGTAAACAGCCCCAAAATTGGGATAAGGTAAAGTGGTTTTTGTTAACTCATTGTTTTTAGGGGCATGTTTATCTGTTTGTTGTATATTATACAGATTAAAATAAGGATGTGTTATAACATCCTTATTTTATTTAAATCGTTGACTGTTTTGATTGGATCGAACGTAGAAATCTTAGACGTCTTGACAACAGGAAATATAGCGGCATGCTATATGGTAAATTCATATTTTACCGACTGTTCTTGGAGAAGATGTCTAGAGCCTTTTTTAATGTGGTGCATTCCATCTGCAGCTCTTTAATCTACTTTCTTATTTTCATGAGTTCCTTTTATCAAAATCGGAAGATGAATAATACTTTTTTGAGGCAAACTTCTCTTTTTTGTAAAGTTAGTTCCAGTGCCATAGAGCATCTTTGTTAATGTTAAACTCCAGAGCCACCTCAAGTTTTTTTATTTGTATTCTATTTCAAAATAATCGAGAACTGATTTGTAATTATCTTGCGCAGTAAGACAGGTATCCATTAGATAGTCTTTTATATTGTTCCATTCCTGTAGTCCTCTGTAATAAAAAAGTTTAAGCTGTTCATCTATTATGAATGGTACTATATTGTTTGCAAGACATTCTTTGAAAATAATTAATCGACCTACACGACCGTTTCCATCTTGAAAAGGATGTATGATTTCGAATTTGTAGTGAAAATCGATTATGTCTTCAATAGTTTTATTTTTAGTTGCATGATAATTAATGAGAAGATCTTTCATTTTTTCAGCGACCTGCTTGGGAGGGCAAGTCTCATTACCTCCAACTTCATTTGGCAGCTTTTTATATTCACCAACATTAAACCAACCCTTTCCGCTGTCAGAAGTACCAGACTTTAATAAAAAATGAAGTTCTTTAATAATAGATTCGGTAAGTTTGGCATTTGCTTTTTCAATAATAAAATCTATGCAGCGAAAGTGATTAGTGGTTTCAATAATGTCATCGACATTTAAGTTTTCTTTAGAAGCACCGATTGTATTGGTTTCGAAAATATATCTTGTTTGGTCGTGTGTCAGCCTGCTTCCTTCAATTTTATTTGAGTTGTAAGTCAAATCAATCTGAGTGCGGTGATAAATACTGCCTTTCAGTTTCATACTCTTTTGCTCTTTCAAGCTGTTTAATAAAACATTTTTACTTACTTTTTTATTCCCTTTTTGAGGAATTACTGCGTCTTCAGGAATATTCCAGGTCTTACCAGTTAAGAATGCACCTTTTAATTTCCCTAAAGCACAATAATTACGAATTGTCCTTTCGGACAGTTCCAGTTTTTTTGAAAATTCTACTACTGAAAGATATTTCATGTTTTATACTAGTTTTAGTATCGGCAAATATATGATAAAATATAAATTTGTAAGGTGTTAATTTGCCGATATCGGAAATATGAAATAAAAATAATCAAAAGATTTGAGTCTAATTTCTTAGTATTGTGAAGATTGGTGCCTTAAGTTTTTGTGGAAAAATGGAGGTAACTCAAGATTTTGATAGATGAGACAGAATCAAAATTGTAGAATGCTACCATTAAATTTACTTTTTACGTTAGAAGTAATTTTTTATTATTAATTTTAGTTTAATAGTGGGAATTTAATTCTGATCGCAAATAACTTATAGAAACATGTATGAATCAATCACAAAATGTTACCGACTACCCAAATAATAATACCATTTTTATGGTTTGGAAATTTAAAGATCAGACTGATATAAAGTCTTCTTTCGAAAAACTTTGTTCTTTAGTAAATAATTTAAATAATTCTTTTACAATAAGAATTCCTAATGGACGAAGCAGCTGTGTAATGGGGGTTGGATATGATGCGTGGATAAAGCTTGGATTACCAAAACCTCTGCCTAAGGAATTAGTGAATTTTGAATCGATTAGAGGGGCAAAACATACAGCAAAAGCTACTGAAGGAGATCTTCACTTTCATTTAAGAGGCCAAAATACAGCTGTTTGTTTTGATATGGCTCTGGCAATTTCAAATGTTATAAAGTCAGCAGCAGAATGTTTGGAAGAAATTCACGGATTTAGATATTGGGATGGGCGTTCTATTATTGGTTTTGTAGATGGCACCGAGAATCCAATAGGCGAGGAAAGACAATTTTTTGCAGTGGTAGGCGAGGAGGATGCTGCTTATAAAGGGGGAAGTTATTTATTTGTCCAGAAGTACTTTCATAATATGAAAAATTGGGGAAATCTATCGACTGAAGATCAGGAAAAAGTAATTGGAAGGTCTAAAATGAATGATATTGAAATGGAAGATGATGTGAAACCTGTTAATTCTCATAGTGCTCTTATGGCCATTACGGATGAAAATGGAGAAGACCTTAAAATTGTACGAGATAATATGCCTTTTGGCAATCCTGCTAAAGGTGAAGTCGGTACCTATTTTATTTCGTATGCCAGTAAATTCAGTACAACAAGAAGAATGTTAGAGAATATGTTTATTGGTAACCCGCCTGGAAATTATGATCGTATATTGGATTTTAGCACCGCGGAAACCGGAACATTGTTTTTTGTACCCGCATTAGATTTATTAGATCAATATTCTGCTGAATCTGATTCGTAAGATATTGTTCTCATTATAAATTAGAAATCCTAAAGAAAATTGAATAACAATTGACCAAGCAAAATTTTATGGAGATTGAAACTATTATTGAAGAAAATGTTCATTCTTTTTTATTCGACCTGAAAAAAGAAGAGGAAGGAGAAAAGGAGGCCGGCTTGATTATTCAGAAGTATATAAAAAAATGGTAAAATAAGTAATGAAGAGGAAAATGTTCTAAAAAACCAGCTTTTTGATTCGTTGAAAATGCTGGGTATTGGTATTCCTTTTGTATTACTTCCAGGTGCTTCTGTATTATTGCCAATATTGATAAAAGCGGCCCATAAATATAATATTCAATTAATGCCTTCAGCATTTAATAATACAGAAGACAAATAAACTACAGTTAGTCATAGTTTATTTATCTTCTCGTAAATCTTGGGATCGTGTTTTTTAATCTTAATCTTCACATATTTTGATGCGGGCATATTACTGTCTTTTACAACATTGTTTACAGAAACCAAGACGTTAGTTTCAGGAAAATAAGTAACTGTATTTTTCTCAGGTATTTGATAAGAAACAATAATAAATAAAGGTGCAATTCTTTCAATACCATCATCATAATTGAATAAATCGACTTTATCGCCTGATTTGAAACCCGCCTTCTCAATGTCTTTTGGATTCATAAATATTACTCGACGTTCGTTTTTTATACCACGATAGCGATCGTCAAGTCCATAAATTGTAGTATTAAACTGGTCGTGTGTCCGAGTTGTTGCCATCAGATACTCATCGTGACTAAGATCATTAACTGGTATTTCAGTTAATGTAAAAGGTGCACGGTCGCCAAATTCTTTAGTGATAAATTGTCCATCTCGCGCAGCATTAGGCAGATAAAAGCCTCCTTTTTCTCTCACTTTTAGGTTATAATTTTCAAAACCGGGAATGCATTTTTCTATATCATCCCTCACGGCATCATAACTGTCATGATAGCGTTTCCAGTTGATGACCGATTTATTTCCTAATGTGGCCATAGCCATTCTGCATACAATCTGTGTCTCATTAATGAGATTATCTGATATCGGCTTTAGTATTCCTTTCGATGACTGTACTACTCCCATAGAATTTTCGGTAGTTATAAATTGTATTTCACCATTGACTATATCAATGTCGCTTCGGGATAGCGTAGGTAATATGATTGCTTCTTTTCCATGTATCAGATGACTGCGATTGAGTTTGGTAGATATGCAGACTGTCAGATTCAATTTTCTTAGCGCATTTGCAGTAAAGCTTGTATCTGGTGTTGCGGATAGAAAATTACCTCCCATTGAAAATAATATTTTTACCTTTTCTTCATGCATTGCTTTAATAGCCCGAACAACATCGTATCCATGTTTGCGAGGTGGGTTGAATCCATAAAATGACTGTAAGCGATCCAGCTGTTCGTCACTGGGTTTTTCATCAATCATCATGGTTCTGTTTCCTTGAACATTACTGTGTCCACGAACAGGACAGACACCTGCACCTGGTTTGCCAATGCTTCCTTTTAGCAATAGAATATTGAGTATCTCTTTAATCATATCTACACCATTGGGCTGCTGTGTAAGACCCATTCCCCAGCAGACAATGATTCGTTTTTTAAATGCAATCATTTCAGCCATCTGATAAAGTGCTTCTTTAGAAACACCGGAGAGTTCTACAAGATCATCAAGATTATAATTTTCGAATTGTTTTAGGAAGGCATCGTATCCAGTCGTTTTTTCTCTGATAAAATCATAATCAAAGATTTTTCCAGGATTTTTATTTTCCAATTCAATTAATATAGTCTCAATAGCTTTTAAAAGAGCCATGTCGCCATTTATTTTTACAGGCAGATAAAGATCAGCCAGTTTAACGCCATTTCTAATAATTCCTTTGATTTCCTGCGGATTTCGAAATCCCATTAAACCTGCTTCGGGCAGAGGATTGATGGCGATAATTTTTGCTCCGTTTGCCTTGCCTTTTGCTAATGCACTCATCATTCTAGGAGCATTGGTTCCTGGGTTTTGTCCAATGATTATAATAACATCTGTATCATAAAAATCTTCCAGAGTTACGGTGCCTTTTCCAATTCCGATAGTAGGCCTTAAAGCGGATCCTGATGTTTCATGACACATATTGGAACAGTCCGGCATATTATTGGTGCCAAATTCTTTTGCAAAGAGCTGGTAAAGAAATGATGTTTCATTGCTTGTTCTTCCAGAGGTGTAAAAGGCAGCCTCATCTGGTGATTTCAACGCAGTGAGGTGCTCCGCTATTTTTTTGAATGCATTGTTCCAGCTGATAGCTTCGTAGTGTGTTCCATTTTGAGGAAGATACATAGGTTCAGTTAGCCTCCCCATCTTGCCAATCTGATAATCGTCTAATTTGGCGAGACTGTATACGGAGTTTTCCTTAAAAAACTCGGCTGTAATTTTTTTGGAAGTAGCTTCTTCGGCTAGTGCTTTAGCTCCGTTCTCACAGTATTCGCCAAGTGGCGACCGCTCATCATCTGGATCAGGCCACGCACAGCTTGGGCAGTCAAAACCCCCAATCTGATTCATCTTAAATAAAGCTTTTGTGCCTCTCATAAGAGTTTTTTCTTCAATAAGATCACTAAAAGCTGCTATTACAGCAGGAACTCCGGCAGCCCAATTCTCTACTTTTGTCAACTTAAGATCTAGAAGTTTATACGGATTTTCAGCATCCGGCTCTTTCGTGTTTTTTTTGTGTTGATCTTCTTTCATAGCTTTAGTATTTAATCAGAATCTCTGGGTGAGTTTTTGAATAATCTTTTTCAATTACTTTTTTATAGCAGTTATTGACTGATTATTTTATTTTTTTATGAAGTTGTTATTGACACCTTTTCACTAGAGTAATATATATTAAATCTATCTTCTTTAAGAAAACCTAAAAGGGTAATGTTAAATTCGGCAGCTATTTCTACTGCGAGAGTTGACGGAGCACCAATTGCGGCTACAACTGATATGCCTGCCATAGCGGCTTTTTGAATTAATTCAAAACTAATTCTGCCACTAAGAAGTAATATATGTTTGTTTAAGGGCAATAAGTTGTCTATTAATGCACAGCCAATTAATTTATCGAGTGCATTGTGTCTTCCAACATCTTCACGTAAAAGAAGTAAATCACCTTCAACAGTAAAAAGCCCTGATGCATGAATACCTCCAGTAGCAGCAAAATTGCTTTGAGCTAAACGTAACTTTTGAGGTAATTGATAAAGTATATCTGTCGTGATATTTAATTTAGGATTTTCTAAATGATTAAAAACGCTAACTGTTTTAATAGATTCAATGGAGCTTTTCCCACACACCCCGCAGCTGGAAGTTGTATAAAAATTTCGGTCGGACTGCATCAAATGCGGAGTAAAATTTTCTATAAGATCTACCTGAACAATATTTTTCTTTTGTAATCCACAGTTCATTTTTATGTGATAGACTTTTTTTATATTCAGGTAAGAAGTTATAATGCCTTCGGTATATAAAAAACCAATCGCAAGATCAAAGTCATTGCCAGGTGTACGCATGGTCACGGAGATGTTCTTGTACGTTTTTTGGGTTTCAGGTCCGTATGAAATTCTTATCTCCAGCGGTTCTTCTACAGAAAGTGTGTCTGCAAAAAATGAACTTTCAAAGCCATTTACTTTTCTAATAGGCATGTCTTTAATGGACACTGACTGCAAATCATTCATTTCCATGTAAATTCATTAAAAGTTGATACGTAAATTTAGTGAAAAATGATTTTAAAAAGGTGTTTTGGTCATATAATATCTTGAGAACATGACTGATTTGATATAAACAGAATTTTTAGCATAACTTGTGTAATAATTGATTTTGCACCATTAAGTTCAATTTTTAGCTACTGAAGGTCTAACCAAAATGTTGTTATGCATATTGAGTTGATCATAAGAATGATAAATTGTGAGCTATCATTGTTAAAATTTTAAAGTTTAATTTTATCTTTACATTCACATATGCACTTCTTACTTGTCATAACAAAATAATCCTTCCTAATTATTTTGACAGGCTGTTGGTTCACAAGGGTATTTTTTTGAAACTCATTTTCATTTACATAAACTTATAATTTCATGTATCAATTTGTAAAGTATATTTTGCTGTTTTTGGCAGCATCATTAAGTCTGGTTTCCTGTAAGCAAAAACAGGGAGACAAAATTAAAGTCGGTTTCTCGCAAGCGATGACAACTGATGATTGGCGCAAGCAAATGAACAGTTCTATAAAAATCGAAGCTTCTTTGCGACCTGAAGTCGATTTGACAATCAAAGACGCTAATAATAATGTTGGGAAACAAATCGAAGATATTGAGCGTTTTATTTCTAATAAAGTTGATGTTATTATTGTATCGCCAATTCAGTCCAAACCTTTAACGGCAGTTGTTGAAAAATCTATAAAAGCGGGAATTCCTGTTCTTGTAGTTGATCGAAAAATTGAAGGAGAAAGTTACACAGCTTATCTCGGAGCTGATAATATTGAAATTGGCCGAATAGCTGGTCGTTACATTATTTCTCACAGTAAAGGTTCTGGCAATATTATAGAAATTACTGGTGCAAGCGGATCATCTCCGGCTTACGAAAGAACGCTTGGTTTCAATCAGATTATCAAGGAAAATAAGCGTTTTAAGATTGTTAACACCATTCAGGGCGACTGGGAAAAAGAATCGGTAAAAGCGTCTTTGAAGGCAATTCTTCTCCAAAATCCAAATGTTGAATATATTTTCGCTCACAACGACAGAATGGCTTTAAGCGCTTGGGAAACTGCTAAAACCTTGGGGCTTGAAAAGAAAATAAAGTTTATTGGTGTTGATGCTTTAAACTCTGTAAATGGCGGTATTGAATTGGTAAAAAGCGGTGTGCTTGATGGAACAATTTTATATCCGACCGGAGGAAACGAAGCTTTAAAATTGGCATTGAAAATGTACAACAAAGAATCAATTTCCAGAAATAACATCCTAAACACGATTGTTATCGATAAAAACAATGCTGAAATTATCGAAAATCAGATGGATAAAGTCGATCAGCAGCAGTTGGTAATCGAGTCACAGCAAGGCGCTATTAAAGTACAGGAAAGGGAATATGCTTCGCAGAATAATTTGGTAAGATTGCTAAGTTTTTTTCTTGTAATTATCTTAAGTTTAACGGTTTATAGTATTTATTCTACAATTTCGATTTCAAAAAAGAAAAAACAATTAGAAAGAATCAATCAAACGGTAATTGATCAAAACAATGAAATTCAGGAAATGGCGCAGATTGCGGCTAAAAGCAATGAAGCAAAACTGAATTTCTTTACCGGACTTTCACATGAATTTAAAACGCCTATAACTTTAATAATGAGTTATGTGGAATCTTTAATTGAAAATGAGAAAATCAAAGGAACCGCATTGATAGATGAAGTGAAATTGATTCACAAAAACTCAAACAGATTACTTCGTTTGATCAATCAATTACTGGATTTCAGGAAAATTGAAGAACAGAAATTCAGGTTGAGAGCTTCCAATACTAAGATTTATGATTTTACAAATGAAGTCATGGCTAATTTTAAAGGCGAAGCAGCCCGAAGAAATATTGATTTTCAATTAGTCTGTAAAAACAAAAACCTGGAACTGTTTATTGACCGTGGTTTAATGGATAAAGTCTATTTCAATCTATTGTCGAATGCTTTTAAATTTACGCCGGACAATGGAAAAATTAGTATTTCGATTGTCGAAAATCAGGATAACACGGTAAAGATTCATTTTAAAGATTCCGGAATTGGAATTCCTGACGATGAGCTTTCAAATGTTTTTGATCCATTTTTCAGGGCTTCAAACAATAATAAAAACAGCTCCGGAATTGGTTTGCATTTGTCTAAAGAGTTTGTGCTTTTGCATCAGGGAACTATCGAACTTAAATCAAAACAAGGCAGTGAATTTGTAATTACGTTATTAAAAGGAAACAGTCATTTGCAGCCTGCTGAAATTATTCAGAAAGTCGAAAGTCTAGCCAGTATTCCAAACTTAATTACCGATAATTTAAACATAGAACCCGATTTAAAAGAGTCAAATACTATTTCTGATGCTGAAAAACATTCGCTGTTAATTATAGAAGACAACTTAGATTTGGTAAATTTTCTAAAAGCAAAACTGTCCAATGAATATGTAGTTTATAATTCTGACGGAAGCGATGCAATTGAAAAAGCATTGGAAATTATTCCGGATATTATTATCTGCGATATTAATTTAGTTGATAAGGATGGTTACGAAATCAGCAAAGAACTAAAGAAAGATCTTCGTTCCTCACATATTCCTATTATAATTCTAACGGCGCAAAGTAATAAAGAATCCGTTTTAAGAGGCTTGCAGAGTGGAGTAGACCAGTATTTGACAAAACCTTTTAGTCTTTCAATTCTAAAACAATCTCTTACGAGTTTGCTTTTCAACAGAGAAAAATTACGTTATTATTACACCAATAATATTTACAGAGTCGAACCTGAATCTAAATTTGGAAATCAGGAACAATCCTTTATTACCAAAATGAATGATATTATTAAAAAAAATGTCGAGAATCCAAAGTTTTCAGTTGAGGATTTAGCGGATAAATTGGGCGTTTCGAGAGTTCAGCTGTATAGAAAAGTGAAAGCAATTATCGGAATTAATATTAGTGATCATATTAATAATGTCAAATTAGAGAAAGCCGCAGAGCTTTTGAAGTCAAATGAAATGAATATTTCTGAAATTGCGTACTCATTAGGTTTCTCCTCTCCAAACTATTTTTCTACAGCTTTTAAGAATAAATTTGGAATTTCTCCTAAAGAATATAAAACGTCCAACTAATTTGTCTTTGAAATTGTTTCTTTTAAAGTATCAATTTTGAAGGTTATGTAACAAAATCGAAACTACATGGTTTTCGTAAAAGTTTTTTAATTTGTGTAAAACCTTGTAAATAAAGGTTTTGCGTTTAAAATGCTAAACTGTCAATATTTATAGAAATAAATTGTAACATCATTAAAAATAAGTTGTTTTTTTTGCAGATATCTTAGCAACAAGTTTTTAATACATGTACAATGAATAAGATATTGATTTGGTCTGTTACTGCTGCACTGGCAGGTTTTCTTTTCGGTTTTGATACCGTAGTTATTTCTGGAGCTGATAAACAATTACAGCTTCTGTGGCACTCGTCAGATGCCTTTCATGGTTCAGTTGTTATGGCAATGGCATTATGGGGAACTGTAGTTGGTGCAATCTTTGGAGGAATCCCAACTAATAAAATAGGACGTAAAAAAACGTTGTTCTGGATTGGTATTTTATATTTTGCTTCAGCAATTGGTGCCGCTTTCGCTAATGATCCGTTTGTTTTTGCTGCCTTTAGATTTATTGGAGGTTTAGGAGTTGGCGCTTCTACTATTGCTGCTCCGGCTTATGTATCAGAAATTGCTCCGGCAGACAAACGCGGAAGATTGGTCGCTTTATATCAGTTTAATATTGTATTAGGAATTTTAATTGCTTTTATATCTAATTATTTTCTAAAAGATATTGGAGAAAATGCTTGGAGATGGATGATTGGGGTTCAGGCAATTCCTTCGCTTATTTATATACTTTTTATTTTAACAATTCCTGAAAGTCCAAGATGGCTTTTGTCTAAAAACCGTGACGAAGAAGCTCGTAAAGTTTTATATACTATTGATCCATCTGCAAATATTTCAGACTTGATGGATGATTCCCGTGAAAACGGTGTTACGAAACACGAAAATATTTTCATGAAGAAATACCGTTTCCCTTTGATTCTGGCTTTTTTAATTGCCTTTTTCAATCAGTTTTCGGGAATTAATGCATTTCTTTATTATGCGCCAAGAATTTTTGAAGAAGCCGGATTAGGACAAAATACAGCGTTGTTAAGCAGTATCGGAATTGGAGTTACAAATCTTATTTTCACCTTAATTGGTGTGGCATTAATTGACAAATTAGGAAGAAAGTTGTTAATGTACATTGGTTCTGTTGGATATATTATTTCACTCGGACTAGTATCGGCTTCTTTCTATTACAATTGGGGAGGCTTATCAGTTCCTATTTTCCTTTTCCTTTTTATTGCTTCACATGCAATTGGTCAGGGCGCGGTCATTTGGGTTTTCATTTCAGAAATATTCCCAAATCATATTCGCGCATCTGGACAGGCATTTGGAAGTTCAGTACATTGGGTTTTAGCAGCAATTATTCCCTCTTTAATTCCAATGTTATTTTCAGAAATCGGACCCGAAGTAGTATTCCTTATTTTTACAATAATGATGGTATTTCAGCTGTTGTTTGTATTTTTTCTGATGCCGGAAACAAAAGGAATCTCTTTAGAAGCTTTAAGCGAAACACTAACTAAAAAAAATAACCACAAAAATGAAATCAAAGAAACATCTGCCGTTAGCTCTTTATAGTGCTGCCTTACTGTCGATAGTAGGATTAAAACCGTCTTCTGCAACTGCACAAACTGCTGCCGTTACTGTATCGAACACAGCGGAAGAACAAATGTATCGCCCACATTTTCATTTTACGCCAAAAAAAGGCTGGATGAATGATCCTAACGGAATGTTCTTCGCCAATGGGTATTATCACTTGTTTTACCAGCATTATCCTGACGGAAATACATGGGGACCAATGCATTGGGGACATGCCATTTCTAAAGATTTAATTAAATGGGAAGAACAGCCAATCGCGCTTTACCCGGATAAAGACAAATATATATTTTCAGGAAGTGCCGTTGTCGACACGCAAAACACATCTAGTTTAGGAACGGGAAAAACAACGCCGATTGTTGCTATTTATACTTTGCATGATATGACAAAGGAGAAAGCTGGCAAAATTGATGTCGAGCAGCAGGATATTGCATTTTCCAATGATAACGGTTTTACATGGCAGAAATTTGAGGAAGGAAATCCTGTCGTGAAAAATCCTGGAATTAGAGATTTTCGTGATCCAAAAGTATCTTGGGATGAAACGCACAAACAATGGATTATGGCTTTGGCAGCACAGGATCGAATTCATTTTTACAAATCATCGAATCTGAAAAACTGGGAATTTGCATCTGAATTTGGAAAAAATATTGGTGCTCACGGCGGTGTTTGGGAATGTCCTGATTTCTTCGAAATAAAAGTTGAAGGTACAAAAGAAACGAAATGGATTCTAATAGTAAATCTTAATCCGGGTGGACCAAACGGAGGTTCAGGAGTTCAATATTTTGTTGGTGATTTTGACGGAAAAACATTTACGATGGACGCTAGTTTTGCTGAAAGAGTAAATAACGAAAAAGCGGTTTGGGCAGATTATGGAAAAGATAATTATGCCGGAGTAACCTGGAATAATGTTCCAACTTCAGACGGAAGAAGATTGTTTATCGGATGGATGTCAAATTGGGAATATGCGCAACAGGTTCCAACAACGACATGGAGAAGCAGCACGACGATTCCGCGCGAATTGAAATTGGTTAAAAAAGGGAACCATTATAATTTGGTTAGCACTCCGGTAAAAGAAATCAATAATTATGTTTCTAAAACCATTAAAGCAAAAAGTAAAACAGGAAAAGGAACTTTAAATTTAATTGAAAACGGAAAAGTAGATTTAACACAGGCGGTTGTTAGTTTAGATTTAAAAAACTTAAAACAGGAAGATTATTCTTTTACACTTTCAAATGCAAATGGAGAATCTTTAAGTTTCGGTTTAAACAACAAAGAAAATTATTTGTTTGTTGATCGTTCTAAAGCCGGTAAAATTGATTTTTCAGATAAGTTCGCGTTACCAGTTAGCAAAGCATTTTTGGAAGGAAGCCAAAAAAGTACCGCTTTTAAAATTATTCTGGATAAAACTTCAATTGAAATATTCTACAATAATGGCGAAAAAGTAATGACGGAAATCTTTTTTCTAAACAAACCATTTACTTCACTTTCGGTTACTTCAAAAGAGAAAATTGAAGTAAATAATTTAATAA
Organism: Flavobacterium sp. YO12; assembly: GCF_004119495.1. GTDB lineage: Bacteria > Bacteroidota > Bacteroidia > Flavobacteriales > Flavobacteriaceae > Flavobacterium. The sequence goes on along the minus strand of NZ_NRQU01000034.1, from coordinate 33,483 downwards.
TTCAGGAATTAAACGTCTCAAAAAGTCACTAAGAAAGAATAGCAGAATTATTTTTTCTTCATAAATAAATCCACAGCTAAAGCTTAGAAACACTCGAAAGATTTTTCTTTCTGACCTTTTATGTTTTGCTCTGAAAATTATCGGTTGCTTATCGCAAGCGAAATACTAACTACGTAATTAACCAATTAAATATAACCAAAACCATTAATTTATGAAAAGTAAGATTATTTATTTTCTATTTTTCTTCTTTCCGATGCTGATGATGACGGCGCAGGAAAACGGAATAAAAGGAACGGTAATTTCGTCTGATGACGGAATGCCTCTTCCTGGAGCGACAGTAATTATTTCAGGAACAAATACCAGTTCAGTCACCGATTTTGATGGGAATTTTTCTTTCCCAAATGTCGCTTCAGATGCTGTACTTGTAGTTTCTTTTGTAGGATATGCCCCGCAATCGATTTCTGTTAAAGGGCAAAAAACAATCAATGTGACACTGAAAGTAGACAACAATCAATTGAATGAAGTTGTCGTAACAGGATATTCGAAACAAAAGAAAACGGATATTACAGGAGCCGTTGCCGTTGTTAACATGAAAGATGTTATGAAACAGCCGGAACCAAACCCAATCAAAGCTTTGCAGGGAAGAATCGCCGGAGTAAAAGTGACTTCTGATGGTTCGCCAAGCGGAGGAAATACAAAAGTGGTGATTCGTGGTGTAGGAACTTTAAACAACACAGATCCGCTTTATGTAATTGACGGAATGCCGACAAAATCCGGAATGCATGAATTGAATCCTAATGATATCGAAACGATTCAGGTTTTGAAAGATGCTTCTTCAGCGAGTATTTACGGTTCTCGCGCTTCAAACGGTGTGATTATCATTACAACCAAGAAAGGAAAAGAAGGTAAAATGAGAATCAATTTCAGTACCTATGCTTCCTTTTCTGATTATTCAAGAAAGTTAGATGTTCTAAACGCGAACCAATTTGGACAGGCACTTTGGCAGGCAAATATCAACGACGGATTGAATCCGAATAATAACAATCTGCGCTATCAGTTTGACTGGTCGGTAAACAACAATAAACCACAATTGAACAAAGTTTTGGTGCCGGAATATCTTGACGCGCAACAAACCATAAAAGCATCTAATACGGATTGGTACGATGCGATTTCTCAAACCGGAGTTGCCAATTCTTATGATTTATCAGTTTCGAATGCTTCTGAAAAAGGAAATTATGTTTTCTCGCTAGGATATTATGGAAATGAAGGTGTTGTAAAAACAACAGATTTCGAAAGAATTTCTGCCAGAATGAACAGTTCTTATAAATATTTTGATGGCAAATTAGTTATTGGAGAAAACTTCAGTTTAAATCGTACAAACGAAGTAACAGATCCGGGCGTTTTAGATCCGGCACTTAGAGCTTTGCCAATTATTCCGGTGCACACTGTAGACGGAATAGGTTGGGGAGGACCGGTTGGAGGAATGAACGACAGACAAAATCCGGTTCGACTTTTACAATATAATAAAGACAATAAATACGATTATTTACGTCTTTTTGGTAACGCTTACGCGGATTTGGAAATCATCAAAAACCTGCACATCAAAACCAGTTTCGGAATGGATTATGGTTTTTACAAAAAACGTACGCTGCAAAGAAGCTACAAATCAGGTTATCTTCAAAATGATCAAACGTCGGTTACAATCGATCAATCGATTAGTGACAAATGGACTTGGACGAATACAGCAATCTATAGCTTAAACTTTGGAAAAAGCAATCTTAATTTGATGGCGGGAACGGAGATGTATAAAGATACTTATGATACAAATACGTTGCGTAAAAATGACTTTTTGATCGAAACGCCGGATTATATGTATCCGGATGCAGGAACAGGGGAATCTTTTACAAGCGGAACTTCGACTGTATATTCTTTGCTTTCTTATTTTGGAAAAGCAGATTATGAGTTTGATAATCGTTATTTGGTTTCGGCTACAATTCGTCGCGATGGTTCTTCTCGTTTTGGAAAAAACAATCAGTTCGGGACATTTCCGGCAGTTTCAGCGGGATGGAGAATCAGCAACGAAAATTTCATTAAAAACAATGCTCCTGTTTTTTCTGACTTAAAATTAAGAGCGGGCTGGGGACAAACCGGTAATCAGGAAATTAGTAATACGGCAGTTTACTCGCTTTATCTGGCAAGTTATGCAGGCGGAAGTCCAACTTGGGCAACGTCTTACGGAACAGCTTATGATATTGCAGGAAACGGAAACGGATTGCTTCCGTCTGGTTTTATCGCAACGCAATCAGGAAATGATGATTTGAAATGGGAAACGACTACACAAACCAACATTGGTTTGGATTTTGGTTTATTCAAACAAAAATTAAGCGGATCGATAGACTATTATATCAAGAAAACAGATGATATTTTGGTATTGCCACCATATTTGGGAGTAATTGGCGAAGGTGGAAATCGTTGGGTAAACGGAGCTTCTATGGAAAATAAAGGTTGGGAATTTTCTTTAGGCTATCACGACGAAACTTCATTTGGACTGAAATATGATATTTCAGGAAACATTTCGGCAAACAAAAATAAGATTACACAATTGCCGGATGAAGTAAAAAACAACTACGGCGGAAACGGACTGGATGATAATATTTTAGGACGTCCAATTAATTCGATGTATGGTTATGTTGCCGACGGATTATTTACAAGTCAGGATCAGGTTGATAATTCAGCAATTCAGGAAGGAAAAGGTCTTGGTAGAATTCGTTACAAAGACTTAAATGGTGACGGAACAATTACGGATAAAGACCGCACGTGGATAGGAAATCCAAATCCGGGATTGTTGTACGGAATCAATTTAAACTTGTCTTATAAAAACTTTGATTTTACCACTTTTTGGGAAGGTGCAACAGATGTTGATGTAATTAACAATACAAAATACCAAACTGATTTCTGGAGTGTTGATGACGTTGGATCAAATAAAGGAACACGTTTGTTAAATGCCTGGTCTTTGGATAATCCAAATTCAACTATTCCGGCATTGACAACGGTTGACCGAAATGCAGAATCTAGATTTTCAACTTATTATGTAGAAAACGGAAGTTATCTAAAACTTAGAGTTTTGCAGTTTGGCTATAGCCTGCCGAAAGAATTGTTGAAAAAACTAAATATGGAAACCTTTAGATTATACATCAGCGGTCAAAATTTATTGATTATCGATGCGAAAAGCTTCACAGGAGTTGATCCGGAAAATGCAGGTTTTGGATATCCTCAGCCGACAACTTTTACTGCTGGTCTTAATTTTACTTTATAATAAAAGATTTTAAAAATGAAAAAAATACTATATATAGCAGGATTTGCAGTGATGGGTTTCTTCACTTCCTGTTCCGATTTTTTAGAAAATGATCCGCGTGGCGTTTTGTCAGAAAAAGATATTGTTACGCCTGAGAATGTTGAAGGATTTATGAATGCGGCTTACGCTCAATTAGGAAATGATCATTACGATTCTCCTTACAGTTTATGGCCGTTTGGAAATGTTCGTTCTGATGATGCCTACAAAGGCGGAAGCGGTACAAATGATATTCAGGATTTTCACTTTTTTGAAGTTTCAAATAATATCCGTCCGGATTTTGGAGAATTGGACAGTTTCTGGTACATCAGTTATGTGGGCGTTTCAAGAACCAATAAAGCGTTGAAAGCTTTAGAACAAATCTCAGAAGCCGATTATCCATTGAAGAAAACACGAATGGCAGAAATGCGTTTTTTAAGAGGACATTTTTATTTTATGTTGAAAATCATGTTCAGAAATGTGCCTTATATTACTGAAGATGTTCCGGTTGAAGATTATAAAACGATTTCAAACAAAGCGCTTTCAAACGAAGAACTTTGGAGTAAAATCGCTGAAGATTTTCAGGCTGCAGCCGATAATTTACCCGATGCACAACCACAAGTAGGACGTGCGAATAAAAAAGCGGCTTCTGCTTATTTGGCAAAAACAAGATTGTATCAGGCTTATACACAGGATGAAACGTTTAAAGTTACAGGAATTAGTCAGCAGCATTTGCAGGAAGTAATTGCAGCAACGGATAAAGTAATCGGAAAAGCTTCTTTAGAACCTGACTTTGCCAACAACTTCTTACCGGGAACTTACGAAAACGGACCTGAATCTATTTTCTCGATTCAGTTTTCGGATAACGATGGAACGCTTTACGGAAGATTGAATTTCTCAGATGTTCTTTCTACGCCACAAGGTTTGGGTTGTTGTGATTTTCATAAACCTAGTCAAAACTTGGTGAATGCTTTTAAAACCGGAACAAATGGTTTGCCTGAATTTGATACGTACAACAACGAAGATTTTGATTATAAAAATATAGATGCCAATACTGTGGATCCAAGATTGTATCATACTGTTGCCATGCCGGGTCTTCCGTATAAATATGATCCTGAATTTCTATATGTTGAAGCTTGGGTACGTTCACCTGGAACGTATGGTTATTTTGCTTCATTAAAAGAAAACGTTGCTCCAAATTGCAGCTGTGTGGTTAATATTGATCCGTTTTACGGAAATTCAAAAAACAGAATTCAGATTCGTTATGCTGATGTGATTTTGATGCGTGCCGAAGCTTTGATTGAATTAGGAAGACAATCTGAAGCTTTGCCGTTGATCAATGAAATCAGAAAAAGAGCCGCACAAAGTACAGGAAGACTGCCTTATGTGAGCAACTTCAAAATTAATACTTATGTGGACGGAAGCAACTGCAATTGGACACAGGATTTTGCCCGTAAAGCGTTGCGTTGGGAACGTCGTTTAGAATTGGCAATGGAAGGAAGCCGATTCTTCGATCTTGTTCGCTGGGGAATCACAGATCAGGTTATGAATGATTTTTATGCGAAAGAAAAAACAAAACGTACGTATTATCAGGATGCTTTTTTTGATGCGCATAAAGAAGAATATTGTCCAATTCCGTTGAAGCAAATTAATTTCAGTCAGGGATTGTACAAACAAAATCCAGGTTATTAATCTTTAAAGAATCAGCAATATGAAAAAAGCTTTAAATAAATATTGGACCAAAGTGTCTATAGTATTGGCAATGATTTTTATGATTACTGCCTGCGAAAACAGTTTTGAAACTGGCGGATTTGATGTGAGTTCGCCTTCAAATGTACTTTCATTCAAATTAAATGGAGTTTCAGGAAACATTGATCAGGCAACAGGAAAAATTACTGTTGTAATGCCTTACGGCTCAGATATAACAGCCATAAAACCGGAAGTTGTTTTTGTAGAAGGAGCAACATCAAATCCGGAATTAAATTCGGCAATGAACTTTACAAATCCGGTTAAATTCAGGGTTGTTAATGGCAATTTATATAAAGATTATACAGTAACAACAACCGTTTTAAGTCCGATTAAGAGTTTTACGATCAATGGTGTTGCAGCGACTGTAAACGACATTAGCAAAACCATTAATATGACGCTTCCTGAAAATACCGATTTGACAGCACTAAAACCCGTAATTGAAGTTACGACAGGTGTTACCATTTCACCAGCTTCAGGAGCAACCGTTGATTTTACAAACGCAGTCACTTTTGTAATAACATCAAATGGAAAAAGCGTTAACTATACAGCAAATGTAGGAGTTCCGGTTACAGGATTGACAGTTGCATTTTTAGGAACTGCCGCTACAAGATCAGGAATTACAAATATGGATGAAGTTACGGCTTCAAACTGGTTGTTTGATAATTTTCCGGGAGCTAAATATATTTCTTTCGAAAGTATACAAAACGGTGCCGATTTAAGTGATATCGATGTGATTTGGTGGCATTTTGATTCGGCTGCAAATTTACCTTCTGTGGCTTATAATCCTTCGGTTACCAATGCATTGAAAAATTTCAGAACAAATGGCGGAAACTTGCTTTTGACTTCTTTTGCTTCACAATATGTCGATGCTTTAGGAATTGTTCCGTCAGGAAAAGGGCCGAATAATGTTTTTGGTGATTTTCCTCCAAACGGATTTGTAGACGGAAATTCATGGGGAATGTCTTTTGTAGGTCATGAAGGTCATCCAATTTTCCAAGGCTTAACCACTTTTGAAGCCGGAAAAGCCAATTTATTGCAAAGCGGGACTTTCAGATTAAATCATACAGCTTGGTGGTTTTTACCGGAATGGGGAGGCTACAATAATGGAGAAGGTTGGAGAAACCAAACAGGAGGAACCAATCTGGCAAGTGAAGCCTGGGATAATGAATTGAACGGAAGAGTAACAATTGCAGAATTTCCAAATACAAGTACGAATAAAAATGTAATCGTTATTTCAATGGGAGCTTACGATTGGTACAATGAAACCAACAGCAGCGGAGTGCCAAGTCAGGCGAATGAGTTTATCACAAACATTAAACTGCTGACACAAAACAGTATCAATTATTTAGCAGCAAAATAATCCACTTTGAATTTAATTAAAATGAAATATAGAAATATTATCACAATCGCCTCGGTTTTCTTTTCGCTGGTTTCGTGTAGCCAGGATGAAACGTATATTGGAGGTTCGATTTCAGGAGGCAATTCTGAAATAACAAGTGTTTTTCCTGTTCCTCCGGCGCAATGGATGGGTACAACCGAACCCTATTACAGCGCGGGTTATACGGGAGATATTATGCCTTTTTTCGATAACGGAAAATTTCATATTTACTTTCTGCATGATGCGCAGAATAAACCTGCCGGAAAAGGATTTCATGATATTCATGAATACCAGAGTACAGATTTGGCACATTTTACTTACGAAGGTCAAACCATTCCGTATGGTACAACGCTTGAACCTGATTTTGCTATTGGTACTGGATCAGTTGTCAAAGTGGGTAATCTTTATTACTTTTATTATACAGGGCACAATGAAAATCCTGCTTTTGTTCAGTCGAATGCCAGAGAAAGTGTGTTGTGCGCAACAAGTAGTGATTTGAAGAAATGGACAAAAATTCCTTCTTTTAAAATTACAGCTCCGGCGGGATATTACAACTATGATTTTAGAGATCCGCATGTGTTTTATAATGATGAATTGAAAAAATATTCAATGTTAGTAAGCACACAAACAGAACCAGGAAGAAAAGCCGTTTTGTTGCATTTTACAAGCGCAGATCCTGCATCAGGAAAATGGGATGTTCAAGCTCCAATTTATACCACAGCGCCTGAGGATAATTATCTGATGATGGAATGTGCGGACATTTTCAAAATGGGAAGTAATTGGTATTTAATTTTTTCTGAGAATTGGAGCGGGAACAAAGGAACGCATTACAGAATTTCATCATCAATAAATGGTCCATGGATAAAACCGGAAAATGACAGGATTGACGGAGAATATTTTTATGCAGGAAAAACAGCTTCTGACGGAAATAAAAGATATGTTTTTGGATGGAATGCCAGAAAGACGCCTGAGAATGATTTAGGAAATAAAGATTGGGCAGGGAATATGGTTATTCATGAATTGATTCAGAATTCGGATGGAACTTTAGGAACGCAATCGCCGAAATCGGTTAAGGATTTATTTTCGAAAAAGAATGCTACTGCAGAAGTAGATGCAATTTCATCCAACGCAACAGCCAATAACGGAATTTATTCTTTATCTGGAGAAACAGAAAAAGCAATGGTTACTTTTAAAAGCATTGGAAAGAAAGTCAAAATAAAAGCCGAAGTCACTTTAGCGAAAGCTAGCGGAACAACCGGATTTGTTTTTCATACCAATGATACAGGAAGTTATTATAAAGTGGTTTTGGATATTGCTAATGGAAAAATAAGCGGTTTTAATTCTGCTTCACAGGAAGTAACACGTTTGCCATTTGCATTTCAGACTAATGTAAAATATGATGTTGAAATAATTGCCGAAGGAAGTGTTGTCGTAGTTTACATCAACGGAAAAGCAGCGCTCACCAACCGCATTTACGGAAGAGACAAAAACAAATGGGGATTAATTGCTGAAGGACAAACGAGCACAATTACAAATCTTCAGATAACGCAACCTGAATAAAAACTAATAATAAAATATTTTAGAATGAATAACGGAAAAAACCTTAAAACGGTGGCATACGGAGAGGTACTTTGGGATGTTTTTGCCAATGAAAAAAAGATTGGCGGAGCTCCATTGAATGTAGCCTTGCGCATGAAAACGCTGGGTTGCGAAGTGGCCATGATTAGCTGTGTAGGAAATGATGAAGACGGAAAAGCAATAAAAGATCAAGTGAAACAATTGGGACTTGAAACGGATACAATCGTAGTTTCAGAAGATTTTCCGACGGGTTTGGTTAACGTGACCTTAAATGAGCGCGGATCGGCAACTTATGAAATCAGTTATCCGTCTGCCTGGGATAAAATTGAATTGAATGATTTAGCAAAAGCAACGGTAAAAGCGGCTGATGTATTGATTTACGGAAGTTTGGTTTGTCGTGATGATGTTTCGAGAAAAGCTTTGGAAGAGCTGCTTCAAAATGATGTTTATAAAGTTTTTGATGTCAATTTAAGAAAGCCACATTATACTTATGAAATCCTGGAGGAATTAATGAACTCTGCAGATTTTATTAAGTTCAATGATGAGGAATTACTTGAGATAGCAGCGACTATGGATTCTCCTTTTACAAGTCTGGAAGACAATATGCGTTTTATTGCAGAGAGAAATAAGGTGAGGGCCATGTGTGTCACTAAAGGAAAACACGGGGCTTTATTAATGTGGGAGGGAGAACTTTATCAGAATGGGGGATATCCTGTTAAAGTATCTGATACGGTTGGAGCAGGGGATTCCTTTCTAGCAGCTTTAATCACATCGCTGCTTACAGATAAAACACCGCAGGAGGCAATTGATTTTGCGTGCGCGGTAGGGGCTCTAGTAGCCGAGTCTCCAGGGGCAAATCCTGAAATTTCACTTTCCAGAATTGAAAATCTGATAGGAAAAGTTAAAATCTAATTTTTTAAGCCTGAAGTAAGTATTACTCCCTTAGGTTTGTAATGTTAATGTTTATCTGTGGAAACAGAGGCCTGATGCCTTTTGGTATCAGGCTTTTGTTTTAATAATTGGAAAGAGTTTAAAACATAATGCTTATCTAATTGCTGAAAATTTTATAATTGGCTATAACTTGTTTACGCAGAATAAAATTTTAAATTTACTTTTTTGAAAAATTTGGTTTCTGTCCCACCTGTTACAATAAAAATATAGTTTTAACTGATTAATAAAAATATTAAAATGAAAAAAGTTATAATTTCATTAGTTGTTTTCTTTGCAATACAAGCCATACAGGCACAGAAAAGTTTTAAGCCCCTTTTTGACGGTAAAACGACAAAGGGCTGGCATGCCTACGGTAAAAAATCTGCAGGAAAAGCATGGAAAGCAGAAGATGGCATATTACATTTTGATCCCAAAGAAGCACAAGATGGAGAAGGAGGAGATTTAGTAACAGATGCTGAATTTAAAGATTTTCATTTAAAATTGGATTGGAAAATAGCTCAGGATGGGAACAGCGGTATAATTTTTTATGTAAATGAGAATCCTGTAAAATACCAAAATACTTATAGTACCGGATTGGAGATGCAGATTTTAGACAATGCTGGTCATCCGGACGGAAAAATTCTTAAGCATAGAGCAGGAGATTTATATGATTTAATTGAAAGTAAATCAGAACCTGTAAAACCAGCAGGAGAATGGAATACTGCTGAAATTGCCAGCAGGAAAGGTAAATTAAGCCTTATTCTGAATGGAGTTACAGTAGTAGAAACTGTTCTTTGGGATGATAATTTCAAAAAAAATGTAGCGGGAAGCAAATTTGCAGATTGGCTGGATTTTGGAACATTCAAAAAAGGAAAAATTGCTTTGCAGGATCATGGAAACAATGTCTGGTTTCGCAACATTATGATTAAAGAATTAAATTAGTAATATAACATATGGATACTATATGTATCAATAAAAATTTGTTGACTAAGTAAAAAAGGTTATAATTTAAAATCACTAATGTATATCATGGTTCAGTATTTTTGTAAGGAAAAATCCTTTCCATGTTTTAAGCTGAGGTTTTGCTTGAATTTCATTTTAACCTCTATTTTACTATTATGCTTAAACAGTTTTTATGGGTAGAGTGAGTTACTGCTAAAAAGGTTAGATAGTGAATATAAAGAGGGTAATTTAGTTAGGGCAGAAAAAGGATTCCAGTCTCTTCTTAATTTCGATGTAGGTGACAGTAGAGTTACTACTAATCTGCCATAGCTTTTTGTGATAAAATTGTAGGGAACTCTACCAGTTCTTTTAAATAAGTAGGTTAATCTTTTTTATAAAAACCGTCTTAGCTTTTTGTGGCACAATCGGAGACGATCCCAATTAAAAAAATCGATCCTTTTTTAATGAAAATTTCAAAAAGCGCCTTAACTTTTTGTGGTAAAAAAGGTATCCGCTCCATTTTTGAGTATATCGAAATCTGGTACAATAAAAAAGAAGGCATTCTGCATTGAACTATAAAACTATTGAAGAATTTAATAAACTAAGTTAATTACAAAAAATGTAACTTAACTTTTTCTCTAGTTTTTGTTTGCATATCCAAATATTAAAACAAAAGCCTTTCAATTGGGTTTTATCCATTGAAAGGCTTTTTATAAAACTGATTTTAAGTTGTTTTGTTACTAGATTGTATTCCGTTTTGTTTCTTATTAGGCCTGTTTTTTATAAAAGGATTATATGAAAAACTTAATTTTTTTATTCAATACAACAAAAAAAGGTGGCCTATATAAGTTTAAATATATTGAGTTAATATCCAAAATTCTGATCCTCAGGAAATATTTTGTCGTTAGAGTTTATTTCATTTAAAGGTATAGGAAGTAGTAAATTCTTTTTTAAGAAATCTTCAGAAAGAACACCATTATTAAGTATATAATCTCTGAATTGTCCTGAAGTAATATTATTGGCAATTTCAAGATTGTATCTGTATTGAACATTTTTATTGTTGTTATGGAGCTCCATTACTTTTTTTAAGTAAGTGGTTCCTCTACGTCGGATATCTTCAAATAAGTTTGGTTCTCCAGCCATTTCAAACATTCTTTCAAAAAAGATTTTCTCACGCATTGCATCTTTACTTAGTGCAGTTTGAGATTGCGGATAGGTAGCTCCTGTATTAGAATTTCTGGCACGGGTTAAAACTTGATTTAAGTATGTTAATGCTTGACCGCCATTGTTTAATTCGTTTTCAACATCTGCCATTAATAATAGTAAATCTGCATAACGGAAGAGAATCAAATTTTTAGGGTCATATTGAGCATTAGCAATTACTGTAGAGAGCATCTTATTATTCAAAGGATTTAATGACTTCTCATTAGCCGTATTGTTATTCCAAGTATTTCTAACAGAAATTGGTATTGTAGTAGAGGTAAAGTCGTAATCTGGATTTGTTGCTGTGTTTCCAATATTACGTGGTGCTGAGGCATACATGTCGTAAATAACTGGTGCAGTTGGAGTACCTGTATTAAATAGTGGATATGTACAATAAGTTTGAGCAGTATTTGAAGCATTTACATATTTCGATAAATAAGTAGATGCTATACGAGGATCGTCTGGGTAAGTACCGCGATGAAGGTCATAAAATGCTCTGTCAATTTTAATGTTTCCAAAAGAGGGTTGAAGTGCAGCAATTCTAACCCCATTACTTGGGCCAAAATTATAGGAAGCACGTAGATTAATACCAATAGCATCGGTAAAGTTAATTTGAAATATAGATTCTGAAGAATTACTATGAGTAACCCATAAATCACCAAATTTAGTTGCTAAAGTAAATTTTCCAATTGCTTTGTCTCCATATGTTTTTGCTAATGTGTACAAAGCAGTTGCATCATTGCCGTCTGCTTGAGAATGGTTTGCCATCATCCAGTAACATTTAGCAACAAGGGCATTAGCAGCATCTTTTGTTGCTAAACCTTTCATACTTTCGGTTGAAGGTAGATTTTCTGCTGAAAATATTAAATCATTAACGGCCTGATCATATACAGCTGTTCTTTCACTTAAAGTATTGTGTAAATTGCTTGTCGAAAGAGGTTCTGTTATTATAACTGCCTTTCCAAACAAGTTAGCTAATTGAAAATAAGCAAAGCCTCTCAAAAATCTAGCATGTGCAATAGCTCTAGCTTTATAGGCAGCAGGGAGAGTAGAACCTCCCATTCCATTTATTAAATAATTGCTTTCAGAAATAACTTTGTAGAATCCTGACCATATACTATTTATTGAATTATTTGCTGCGTAAATATTATATCTTGCCGTTGTTTCAAAACGATCACCATCGCTTCTTCCCCAATAAACTCCGTTATTCAAGGTTCCTTCATGCAACTGCTGGCCATAAAGATTACTGCTTCCTAACCAACCATAGTTTTGCATTATAACCGACTCGGCAGTAGTTTGATTGTTAAAAACAGTTGTAGAAGTTAAATTATATTTAGGTTCTTCTTCTAAAGAACACGATATGCTGACGATTGATACTAAAACAACCACTAAGCTCGTTATATTGAATTTCATTTTCATAGCTTATTTTTTTAAAACGTTAAATTTAGACCTAGAATAATTTGTCTTTGTACGGGGAAAGAATAAAGATCAAATCCTCTTCTTAGAGGGTCAAAGTTGAAAGATCTACTGCTAGGGTCATAACCGCTATAATTGCTTACTGTAAAAGGATTTTTTGCAGCAGCAAATATATCGATACTATTTAATCCTAATTGTTTAGAGATTTTTTCTTCGAAAGTATAACCTAAAGTTATGTCAGTACATCTTAAGTAGCTTCCGTCTTCAAGGTAACGGTCATAAATATGTCCATTAGCTAGAGTACTATTAATTGAAGGATATACGTTTGAAGGATTTGTTGTTGTCCAAGCATTTGCAACGGCTTCAGGTTTCATGTTTCTGTCTCCATTTTGAGAACCGGCTAAGTTAATGTAGCGGTTGTTGGCATTTAAAATATCACCTCCTTGTACACCTGAAAATGAAGCTTTGAATCGTAATTGCTTATAATTTAGGCTGGTTTGAAATCCATAAGTATAGTTTGGATTTGGATCACCAATAATGGTTTTGTCAGATATATTAATAACACCGTCGCCATTTGCATCTACTACTTTAAGGTTTCCTGCTGCTGCTGAACTTGCAAAAGGAGCGCCTACTTTATAAGTGTCTGTTTGTTGTACAATACCGTCGGTTTTAAATCCGTAGAAAAGTCCAGGAGCTTGACCTTCAATAAAGATATTAGCTGCGCCGAAGTGATCTCCAGCAGTGTTACCAAGAAATGCTGTTTTTGTACCTAAAGCGCCCCAAGTACCTGGTGTACTTCCTATTTTATTAATGGTAGATTTGTTAAATGCAATATTTCCGCCAATAGACCATTTTAAATCTTTTTTACGGATGAGATCTACATTTAATGCAGCCTCAACTCCTTTGTTTTCGATTTCTCCTCTGTTAACTGTTAGTGAACCGTAAGCTGTAGAACCTGGTATATCAATATTTACAAGTAAATCTTTAGTTGTTTTATTGTAAACATCTATTGCTCCAGAAATTCTGTTATTAAAAAAGCCAAAGTCAACTCCTGCATTTATAGATTCTGTACTTTCCCATTTTAAGTTAGGGTTAGTTATTCCGTTAACACCCAAACCTTGTATTTGAGCTCCAGCAACTGTTGCATAACCAACACCTGGAGTTCCATAGCCAAATATGGTTGAATATGGATTTATATTTTGACTTCCTGTAGCTCCATATCCTGCACGTAGTTTAAATTGGGATAACCAGTCGGCTTTGTCAGCTATAAAGTCTTCTTGAGTTACGTTCCATGCCAAAGCAAATGATGGAAAATACCCCCATCTGTTTTCAGGACTGAATTTACTGGTTCCATCTGCACGTATAGTACCTGTAAGAACATATTTTCCGTTAAAAAATGATGCGTTTAATCTAGCCAGGTAGGATAGTAATTGGTAATCGCTTTGAACCGGAGTTAAAGTTTGTACACTAGTAGCAGTATGCAATCCATTCGAACGTAAATTTGTGTAAGCAAAGCCCTTTCCTATTGCACCTGTACTTGAGAATTGATAAACATCATAAGTTACTCCTGCAGTAGCATCGATGTTCATTATCCCAAAAGATTTATTAAAGAACAAGAGGTTTTCAACATTATAATTATTACGTTTTAAAATGTCTTGAGTTAAGTAACCATTGTAAAGAAAACCATTGTATAAAGGTAAACCATACCAGTTTTTTCTATCTACATTGTTTAAGTTACCTCCAGTTCTAAAAGTATATTTTAGGTTTTTAGTGATTTTATAGTTAGCATCAAAAGCACCTGTGAAACGGTATTCATTTGTAATATCATCATAATCTGTAAGCCAACTATATACTGTAGCTCTAGTATCCACATCGGTTGCAAAAGTTACATCGTCAGTAGGTCTCACATAAGGGGCAGAACTCGTTGCTGTAGATAGAAGACCTCCAGAAATTCTACCAACGGTATTTCCTCCAGACATCATATTATTTTTTCTTAAATACCCACTAACCTGAAAACCTAATGATAGTTTATCTGTGATATTAGTATTTAAGTTCAAGCGAAAATCGCCATGTTTCAAACCGGTATTTTTAATAATACCTTCCACATTTTTATAAGAAGTAGAAAAGCTATATTTTGTATTTTCAGATCCACCATTTATATTCAAATTATAATCTTGAGATAATGCTGCTCTTGTTACTTCTTTTTGCCAGTCTCTATTGCTAATTGCAGTTTCCTTCCTAACATTTGCTCCAGTTTCGTCTACACCTGTGTATGCATACTTTATGTCGTTACCAATCACAAATCTTTGATCATTTGGGTATTTAGTATTCCAGAAAGTTGCATATTCGTTAAGATTCATCAGATCTAAAAATTTTGTTGGTTCAGCCACAGAAAAATTTGCGCTTACTCGAATGGTTGCTTTACCTGCTTTACCTTTTTTGGTAGTAATTAAAATAACACCATTGGCACCACGAGAACCATAGATAGCAGTTGCAGAAGCATCTTTTAAGATCTGAATATCTTCGATATCATTAGGGTTTATACCTGCCAAAGGATCTAGTGTAGGCTGATAATCTCCACTTGAATTACGCATGGTTTGTCCAGTAGGGGATTGAGGTACATTATCAATTACATACAAGGGTTGGCTGTCTCCTTGAAGTGAATTTGCACCACGAATAATAATAGAACCTGCAGAACCAGGCGTTGAACCTCCTGTAGATACACTTACACCTGCGACCTTTCCTTGTAGTAAGTCTTCAACCGACGTTGCAATAGCAGCTTCATCTCGACTTGGTTTAAAGGAGCTAATAGCACCTGTAAGATCTTTTTTAAGCATAGAGCCATATCCAACGATGACAACTTCGTTCAATTCTTGACTATCTTCTTTAAGAGATACGTTTACAATTTTTTCTGCACCAATAGTTTTTTCTTGGTTATTAAAACCTAAATAACTAAAAACTAAGATGTCACCTTTATTGGCATCTAATTTATAGATTCCATCAAAATCTGTTAATGAACCTCTTGTGCTATTTTTAATATGGACATTTACACCGGGTATGGGTGAACCTTTATCATCAGTAACCTTTCCGGTTACCACTTTTATTTGGGCTAACAAAGTACTGCTAGCCATAATAGTAAAAAGAAATGATAGTATCAAACTTCTTTTGCTCATAAAAATTGTGTTTTAGTTAGTTTAGAAAATATTGTTTTTGGTTATTTAAAAATTTAAAGCATCATTCTGAAATTAAAGAATGATCTGCAGTTTTTGTAACTTTCTTTTTTTTATAGAGTTGGATATAATAATTGTCTAATATCTCAGAATCTTTATATTTTACTCTTAATTCCTGTAGTTTAGTTTTCATCATTTCGGCAATATCTTTATAAGCCGGATCATCATAAACATTGTGCAATTCGTTAGGGTCTTTTTCTCTGTCGTACAATTCCCAGGCATCAATATCATAATAGAAATGAATCAATTTGTATTTTTTTGTTGCGATTCCGTAGTGTCTTTTTACAGCATGTTCTGCGGGATATTCGTAATAATGATAATAGATAGCATCTCTGTCCCATTTTTCTTTTTTGCCTAATAGTAGCGGAACTAAACTTTTTCCCTGCATATCATTTGGTGCTTTAACTCCGGCAATCTCTAAGAAAGTTTGCGCAAAATCAAGATTTTGTACCATTTCATCTTCAGTTGTTCCTGGTGCTATTTTGTTGGGCCATTTAATTAAAAGCGGAGTTCTAAAAGATTCATTGTACATAAAACGTTTATCAAACCAGCCGTGCTCGCCCAAATAAAAACCTTGATCTGAGGTATACACCACAACAGTATTTTCTGAAAGTTTTTTGTCATCCAGATAATCTAGTAATCGACCCACATTTTCGTCAACGGATGCAATTGTAGCAAGGTAATCTTGCATATAGCGTTGATATTTCCAAACCGTCAGCTCTTTCGGACTCATTTTTGGATAGTTCTTTAAGAATTCTTCGTTTATAGGGCCATACACCGCATCCCAAGCCTGGCGTTCTGCCTTAGTCATTCTGTTTAAACCAGTATTTAGTCTTCGTTCATTAATACCCAAACTATCCAAAATAGAACCTTCTAGTTTATTATCATACGTTAAAAGCATATCTTTTAAAATGTTCATTTCGGCAGATTTAGCAGCACTCGATCTCGTACTATAATCATCAAATAAAGTTTCGGGCAACGGAAATGTCTTTTTGGTAAACTCCTTATAATACTTTTCTTTAGGAAGCCAAGGTCGATGCGGCGCTTTGTGCAAGTACATCAATAAAAAAGGTTTTGTTTTATCCCGACCTTTCTCCAGCCAGTTTAATGTTAGATCTGTAGTAATATCTGTCACGTAACCCGTTATTATAGTATCACCTTTTTTAGTAATAAATTCCGGATTGTAATAATCGCCCTGATCAGGCAAAATCATAAATTCATCAAAACCTTTAGGATTATTACCAAAGTGTAATTTTCCAAACATTGCCGTTTGATAACCTGCTTTTTGCAGTAATTGCGGAAAGGTTACATTCGAGGTATCAAACTTACTTAAGTTATCTATTTTACCATTTAAGTGACTGTGTTTTCCCGTAAGAATTACAGCTCGGGATGGAGAGCAAATAGAATTGGTTACACTTGCATTCGTAAAAATCATTCCTTCATGAGCAATGCGATCTATATTTGGAGTTTGCATTAATTTATTATCATAAGCACTAATAGCTTGATAAGCATGATCATCAGACATTATAAAAATTATATTAGGCTTTTGTTTTTCAGTAACTTGATTTTTGTGAACTGAGCAAGCAGTTATACATAAAATTACAGCTCCTAAGATTCCGTTTTTGGGAGCAAAGACGCTGTAATTTTTTATTTTAAAAGAAGGAAATAAGTTGATTGAAGTAATATTCATTATTTATAACTTTTATTGAGTAAACTATTGGTTAAATTGAAAACTAATTGGGGCAAAAATATCATTTGTATTAAATTATTGTTAATATTGTAGGCCTACATAAAGGTTACATGTGAGGAATTTTAAGGTTACATCCCTACTTTTGCGCCTATAGTTTTTAATGACTAAAAGCCGAAAAAAGAATAAATTATGATACTACGATTAAGGTTAATAAATTTTATATTTTTTGTATTTCTATTACAACAAACTTCTTTGCACTCCCAGACACATGCTTTACGATTTAAACGAATTACATCGCAACACGGCTTAACCACAAATAGAGCCAATGCCGTATTTCAGGATTTTAATGGAGTACTTTGGGTAGGAAATAAAATAGGAATAAACAGCTTTGACGGAGAGCTAACAAAAATCTATCACGTTGGTGAAAACAATAGTGTGAATCAATTTTTTGAAGACGTTTACAAGAACCTTTGGGTAGCCACAGAGTTTGGACTTTATTTTTTTGATAAGAAACAGAATGATTTTGTTAGAATTAAATTCAATGCAGAAAAAATTAAGGTTTTATTTAATTCTAATGTGTTGTGTGTCTCGCAAGTAATAGAAAACGAACTATTAATAAGTGGAGGAAAAGGTTCTTTAGTCAAGTTTAAAGTGGATCAAAATGGACAAGTCGTCGACAATTCAATTAAAGTTTTAGACAAACGAAAGATAAACGGATATGTTACCAAAATTGTAAAAGGTTACAATTCTGGATTTTGGTTAGGTACAGATAAAGGCGAAGTATTTTATATCGAAAATGATGTTATAAAAGAATCCGGTTTTGCAAAATCCAGCAATAATTCGTACATAAATGATATGTCTATTGATAATTTGGGTAATCTATGGATTGCTACAAATGGAAATGGACTTTATTCTTATGCGATTGAAAGTAATGCTGTAAAACATTTTTCTAAAGAAGCAAAACAACAAGAATCGACCATAAATAATGATGTAGTAACAAAAGTTTATGCAGAAGGAAAAAATGTTTGGATTGGTACAGATGGAGGAGGACTCAATTTATACAGTCAGGATAAAAAAAGCTTCAATTATTATATGTACGATTTTGGGAACGAGTTCTCTGTATCAGATAATTCTATTATCGACATACAACCAGGATTAAATGGCGTAATCTTATTAGGAACGGTGCATGGCGGAATATCCATTTTTCGAAATAATTATAAAACAGAAAATATTCCGGCTAAAAACTTCCAATTTTTAATTCAGGATCCGCAAGGTTCCCGCGTGATAGAAGACAGCTATAAAAACATTTGGTTATCAGCTGGAAGAGCAGGACTTCGTAGATATAATCCCAAAACAAAAGCATTAAGTGTATTTTCCGGAACTGGATCAGGTACAGGATTTAGAGGTGATATCGTACTTTCTCTTTTTGAAGATTCTAATAAA
Source organism: Flavobacterium sp. YO12 (assembly GCF_004119495.1). Classification (GTDB taxonomy): domain Bacteria; phylum Bacteroidota; class Bacteroidia; order Flavobacteriales; family Flavobacteriaceae; genus Flavobacterium. The sequence continues at coordinate 14,593 of NZ_NRQU01000034.1, read as the reverse complement.
AGACTTTGGGCAGGAACGCTCAGAGAAGGAATTAATGTGTACGATCTAAAAACAGATAAGTTCTTAGACGTGCCTAAAGGCAGAGAATTGAGAGGTGTTTTTTCAGTAGCCGAAGATAAAGAAAGCAATATTTGGATTGGTCATAGAAATGGTATTACTATTTACAGCAAGGAGTTAAAACTGATAAATAAAATAAAACTCGCAGCCAATGTTAATTCAAATTCAAATCAGGTAAATTGTATTTATAAAGATCTTGCAGGAGCAATGTGGATAGGAACAACAGATGGTCTTTTTAAATATGAAAAAAGAGGTAATAGTTTTCTAAAAACTACTTACAAACACAACGCAAAAGATGCTCATTCTTTAAGTAGCAGTTATATTTTATCAGTGGTAGAAACCTACGATCACTCAATTCTGGTAGGAACTTATGGAGAAGGATTAAATACATACATACGAAAATCTGGAAAATTTGAAAAGGTAGCAAATGGCGACAGAATCAAAGGCGGGATTATACGTGGAATTTTGCAGGATAATCAAAAAAATATTTGGCTTAGTACAAACACAGGTTTAACAAAAATAGACACAAATCACAATGTATCTAATTTTGGAATGGCCGATGGTATTTATCCATTTAATGGAGGTGCCGCAAGTTTAGATTCTGGCGGAAAAATATTAATGGCAGGTGTTTACGGATTATCTTATTTTAGGCCTGAAAAATTAAACTATAATATTTATTTTCCTCATGTTTATTTTACTTCAGTTAAAGGAGTAAACGGAAAAAAAGAGTTTGTTTATCCTTTTGCCGAAATAGCAAACGATACGGTAGTTATTGAACCTGACAATAAATTCTTGAATATAAATTTTGCTTCCTCAGAATTGTATTCGAAAAGTAGTATCGAATATCAGTTTTTAATGGTTGGACTTGATGAGAATTGGCAAAACTTAAACGGACAAAATAAAATATCTTTTTCGAATTTAAATCCGGGCAAATATGAGTTAAGAGTTAGAGCAACTAATAATTTAAAATTGTGGGATAAAAAGTATACCTCACTGTACATCATTGTTAAGCCGTCATTTTGGCAAAGACCTATTGTGAGAATTATGATGGTTTTATATTTTATCGGAATGCTTTTATTAGTGTACAATTGGAGAACTTCTAACATTAAAAAACAGAAAGAAAAGCTCGAAAAACTTCTTGACTTAAAAACTATTGAGATCAAAGAACAAGAGCAAAAAATATCTCAGGACAAGATTTCTATCTTAGAATACGAGAAGCAAAATCAAGTCCTAAAACAAAAAAAGTTAGAAGATGAGCTGACTTTCAAAATAGATGAACTTACCAATAATACACTGCGAACCATACACAAGAACAATTTGCTGAACGATATAAAAGACAAGCTTAAAATCGAAGTAAAAAGTAAAACCATTGATAAAACCAGTTTGCAAAGTATAGTCGATCATATCAATGATAGTTTTATACTCGATGCAGATTGGGAAAGCTTTTACACCGTTTTTAATCAAGTGCATCCTACCTTCATTAAAAGTCTAAAGAAGCAGTATCCTGCGCTGAGTGAGCGTGAGGTAAGATTATGTGCCTTAGTTTTAATAAATTTTTCGTCGCAGCATATCGCAACACTTTTTGGAATATCGTTAACCTCAGTAAAAGTAGCAAGGCATCGATTGCGAAAAAAACTAAATATACCAAATGGCAAATCTGTAAAACAGTTTATGTCTGAGTTACCATTGGAATAATCACTAAAAGCAAATTCCAATGGCAGAAAAAGATAAGTCTTTAAGCAACCTATTTGCTTTTAGACTTTCAATATTCGTGAGTTATACTTTTAATATTTGTTTGTATACTTCTTTTGTGTGCTAAGTATTTTATTTTTAGTTTTTTAGTTTTGGTTTTAAGTACTAATGTAACTTAAATGTAGTAGTGAAGTAACGTATTTGTAACCCTCAAAAAAGTCGTCTAAGTAGTTTTAATTTTATTTTTGGACAGTTGGAGTTTAAGATTTATTTACATTAAAATAACTTAAAAACGTCAAAACATTCGGCAGAATTAAAACACTGTATTATTGTATTTTTTGATTGTGTTTTTTCCTCAAAGTAAACAATTCGAATACTTCAATTTTAAAGAATGTTCGACAAAAATAAAATTACATAATAATAATGAAAAGAAACTATTGTTGCAGAATATTAGTATTGGCTGTGGTGTATTACGGATTTACATCTTGTTCTGTTCGTAAGAATACAGCAGAAAAAAAGAATCCAATTAGCTATAAATTAGTGTTAGAAGATAATTTTGATGGCGAAGTATATAATACAAAATTATGGAGTGCTTACCCGTCACAAAATGCAAGATCGCCCTGGAATAGATTTGTAGTTGATGATAAAATGCTGACAGAAGTTAAAAATGGTAATTTGTTTGTAAGAGCACGTTGGAACAATGAAGAAGAACATCCTGAAACTGGAGCTATACAAACCAAAGATAAGTTTAGTTTTAAATACGGAAAAATTGAAGTGAGAGCAAAGTTCAATAAAGCGGGTCAGGGAGGATGGCCTGCAATATGGCTAATGCCTCAAAATCCAATATATCCGGAATGGCCAAAAGGTGGAGAAATTGATATTATGGAAAGGCTTAATAATGACAATTTTGTCAATCAAGTAATTCATCAGAGCGATGGTGATTTTAAACCAATATCAACAGGGAAAACCCCTTTGATTTCGTCTACAGAATACAATACATACGGCGTTATAAAACTACCTAATAAGATAGAATTTTATGTGAATAACGTATTAGTTATGACACACGAACCCAAAGGCGACTTTGCTAAAAATTGGCCTTTTGAAACCGATTATTATATTATTTTGAATCATGCATGCGCAGATAAAGGAAAGGCAGGAGTTAAATTTTGGCCCGGATTTGTAACCTCAACTGAAGGATTTCCATACGAAATGGCGGTAGATTATGTAAAAGTTTGGAACGTCGTTGAGTAAAACAAAATCTTTCAAAAAATCTAATTAGAGTAAAAAACGAATCAAAAAATAATTCAGTATGAAAAGAAGTCTAATAGTATTATTAGTAAGCAGCATTTTAATTTCTGCATGCGTTAATCCATATAAGAATTCCCAGAATATGGTATCAGATTATCTAATAATTCCAAAACCACAATCATTAGAAATATCACAAGGGAGGTTTTTAATAACTCCTCAAACCAAAATTTCCGGAACCTCAGATTTAGAGAATGAAGGACAATATTTGGCCTCTTTTTTAACGCTTACCACAAAAATGAATATTCCGTTTGTAACCCAAAGTTCTGGTACGATCGAATTAAAAATAGATAAAAACATTAAAGAAGACGAAGGTTATATACTTTTAGTTACGAGTGATAAAATTCTTATATCAGGAAAAAACTCTACAGGCGTTTTTTACGGAATTCAAACTTTAAAGCAATTATTACCAGCATCACTAGAAACAGGAAAAACTAGCACAAATAAAATTACTATTCCTGCAGTTACGATTAAAGACAACCCGAGATTCTCGTATAGAGGAATGCATTTGGATGTGGGAAGACATATTTTTCCTGTGTCGTTCATAAAAAAGTACATCGATCTTATTGCATTGCACAAAATGAATACACTGCATTGGCATTTAACCGAAGATCAAGGCTGGCGTATAGAAATAAAAAAATATCCAAAACTTACTGAAGTAGGATCTAAAAGATACGGAACTATTACAGGACATTTTCATCAGGAAACAGGTAATGATGAAACAGAATACGGAGGTTTTTATACACAAGAAGAAGTAAAAGATATCGTAAAATATGCCACTCAAAGACATATTACTGTTATTCCCGAAATTGAACTTCCCGGTCATGCAAGTGCCGCGATAGCCTCTTATACTTTTTTAAGCTGTTTCCCGGACGAACCTACATTCGTAACAAACAACATGGGATCGAAAGCAGGAAAAGAAGCGCAGGCAAAAGGAAGTTCAAAAATTGTTCAGGAAACCTGGGGTGTATTTGATGACGTGTTTTGCGCCGGAAACGAAAAGACCTTTACATTTTTAGAAGATGTTTTAGCCGAAATTATTCCACTGTTTCCTTCAGAATATGTTCATATTGGTGGAGACGAATGTCCAAAATCAAATTGGCAGCGCTGTCCTGCCTGTCAAAAAAGAATCAAGGACAATAAACTGGCCGACGAACATGAATTACAGAGTTATTTTATACAGCGTATTGAAAAATACTTAAACACAAAAGGTAAAAAAATTATTGGTTGGGACGAAATTCTCGAAGGAGGTCTGGCACCAAACGCAACAGTAATGTCCTGGCGCGGAGAAAAAGGCGGAATCGAAGCTGCAAAACAACATCATAACGTTATTATGACTCCGGGGACGCATTGTTATTTTGACAAATATCAAGTAGATAAACAGGATTATGCAAAAGAACCGTTAGCTATTGGAGGTTTTATATCTGTCGAAAAAGTATACAGTTATGATCCAACCCCAGATGCCTTAACCGCTGAAGAGAAAAAATATATACTTGGCGCTCAAGGCAATGTTTGGACAGAATATATGGACACGACAAATTATGTAGAATATATGGTTTTGCCTAGAATGTCGGCCCTGTCAGAAGTAGTTTGGACTCCAAAAGAAAATAAGAACTGGAACGATTTTAAATTTCGTTTAAATACAATGAAAGTGCTTTATGATGCTTTGGGAGTAAATTATGCAAAACATGTTTTTGAAACTAAAAAGGATAATACCCCTTGATATTGAGAACAATCGATTAGAAAAATAACTTACTATAATAGCTTATCAAAATATGAAGATTTTAAAAAAAAATAATTATTGGGTTTTATTATTGATGTTTTGCATCTCCTTTCAAGTCGTTTATTCGCAAGTTAAAACTTCAAAATCCAGGCAAATAGTTTCTTTAAATAAAAACTGGAAATTCCATTTAGGTAGTGCCAACAATCCATCAAAAGACTTTGACTACAGCATCGTTCGTAATTTTACCATTGCAGGCGGCGGAGGTGGTTGTATTGTTCCTGAATTTAAAGATGATGATTGGCGTACCGTAAATATACCACACGATTGGGCGGTCGAACTTCCTTTTGAATACCACAAGCATTTTGATGTGCAAAGCCATGGTTATAGACCCGTTGGGGGTTTTTATCCAGATAATAGTATTGGTTGGTATAGAAAACATTTTACGGTCGATAATACAAAAGAAGGACAACGTTTTATTATTCGTTTTGAAGGAGTTTATCGCGATTTCAAAATTTGGGTAAACAACAATTATATCGGAAGTACTTTTAGCGGGTATTCTGAAAGTTCATTTGATATAACAGATTTTATAGAATTCTCAAAAGACAATGTTATTGTAGTTCGCGTTGATGCCACTCAGTACGAAGGTTGGTTTTATGAAGGAGCAGGGATTTACAGGAACGTTTCTCTAGAAGTATTAAGTCCGGTGCATATTCCGGAGTATGGAGTTTATGTATCTGCAAAAGTAGAAAAAGCTAAAGGAGTAGTTCAGGCGCAAACTTCAGTAAAGAATCAAGAAGGAAAAACAACAGATTGTTCAGTTGTTTCTTATTTGATAAATGCAAAAGGAGTAAAAGTTACTAAATCATTGACAGAGAAACTAACCGTTAAAAACAATGAAAGTGCTGTGACAATTCAAAATTTCACTATTAATAAACCTGAATTATGGGATTTGGAAAGTCCGAATTTATACCGTTTGGTTTCGCTTGTAAAAAAGAATGGTATAACGACAGACAGTACTCAAACTGAATTTGGAATTAGAACTTTTGACTATGATGCAGAAAAAGGATTTTCGTTGAACGGAAAATCCATGAAAGTAAAAGGAATGTGTGTACATCAGGATCACGCTGGTGTTGGAACTGCAGTTCCGGATGCATTGGTGTATTACCGAATAAAATTATTGAAAGAAATGGGCGTTAACGCTTACCGTTGCAGTCATAATCCGCCATCAAAATCAGTTTTAGAAGCCTGTGATAAGTTAGGAATGATGGTTTTAGATGAGATCAGAGTAATTGGTACAGGTAAAGAATATTTGGAACAATTTGAAAAACTAATTTTAAGAGATCGCAACCACGCAAGCATCATGCTTTGGAGTCTTGGAAATGAAGAAACAGGAGTTCAGAATACAGACTTAGGACGACGTATGGCGCATACTTTGGTACAAAGACAAAAAGAGTTAGACCCTTCGAGATTAAGTACGTATGGCGGAAATAACGGTATTAAATATCTTGGTATAAATCAGGAAATGGATGTAAGAGGTTTTAATTATCATATAAAAGAATTAGACGATTATCATAAAGAACATCCTAAGCAACCCATTATTTTTAGTGAAGTATCGAGTATGGTTAGCTCTAGAGGAATGTATGTAAAAGATTCCATAAAAGGTTACTTGCCGGATTATGATTTGAACAAACCACGTTGGGGACAAACTGCCGAAGAATGGTGGAAATTTACAGTCGACAGACCTTGGCTTATGGGAGGTTTTGTTTGGACAGGTTTCGATTACCGCGGAGAACCTACACCATTTACATGGCCTAACGTCAATTCTCATTTTGGAATAATGGATGTTTGTGGTTTTCCAAAAAACACCTACTATTATTATCAAAGTTGGTGGACAGATAAAGACGTTATCAAGATCTATCCGCATTGGAATGGTTATAAAACGGGTGAGAAAGTAAATGTATGGTGTAATAGTAATGCTGATGAGGTCGAATTATTGTTAAACGGAAAAAGCCTTGGAAAAAAAGCAATGCCTAGAAACGGACATTTAGAATGGGAAGTTGTATACGAACGCGGGAAACTCGAAGCCGTTGGTTTAAAAAACGGAAAGACAATTCGAACTTTTGTAGAAACAACTGATAAAGCCTATCAAATTGTTTTGACACCTGATCGTAAAATTATTAATGCTGACGGAAATGATGTATCTGTCATAAATGTAACGGTCCTCGATAACAAAGGAAGAGAAGTTACTAATGCTATGAATTTGATTCAGTTTAACCTTAACGGCGATGCTCGTATTCTTGGTGTAGGTAACGGCGATCCAAGTTCTCATGAAGCTGACAAATGTCTTGATGGCAATTGGAAACGTTCATTATTCAACGGAAAATGTCAAATTATTTTGGAGTCTTCAGAAAAAGAAGGAGAGTTTGTATTGAAAGCTTCTTCTGAAGGTTTGAAAAATGCGACCGTGACCATAATCCAAAAAAGAGATAAAATATAAAAGCTTAAAGCTTTGTTTAAATTAAAAGACAGCAGTAGAGAAAGAGTCGTTTTACCTTAAAAAATCAATAGAACATTAATGGATTTTCAAATTACTACAACACACTTTCTGTTGTAGTGACAAGGATATTCTATGTCTTTTGTTTGCCAAATAAAATGACTCTTTCTTTAATAAAACCATTAAAAAAGATTGCTTATAGATTGACCAAAAATTAACCAAAAACAACCGTTTATTATGAAAAAAGTATTACTTATTGCTTTTTTATTTACCATTAACCAGGTAATGAAAAGTCAGACCATCAACCAGAGCATCATCTTTTCGGGCACGACAAGTAGTTACGCTTCTTTTGGGAATATTAATGAATTAAATGGAGTGAACCAGTTTTCTTTTGAAGCTTGGGTTTATATTAATGCTTGGAATGTAAATAGTTATGTTTTTAGCAAAACTGCTGCGACACTTCCTGCTCAAAATAGAATCGACATTCAGTTAGGACAGCTTTCAACAAAAAGATTATATTTTCATGTTGCCAACAATGGCAATAGTTATGCGCAAGTAGATAATTCGGCCATTGCAGTTGGACAATGGAATCATATCGTTATGGCTTATGATGGTACGAAGTCTGCATACAATATGATTCGTGTTTATATCAATGGAACTCAGGTTACATCTGGTATTACATATTCTTCAGGAAACGGCACACTTCCCACAACGACATCTGCCTCAACAGGAGCTTTTGAACTAGGGAAAAGTTTTGATGGCCGTATCGATGAAGTCAAAATTTGGAATTATGCTATTACGGCTGCAGATATTGACATGAAGAACACCATTAATAAATACCATCCTTTATACGCTAATCTAATTTCGTACTGGAAAATGGATAAAAGCAGCACATCAATTGCTGATACTAAAAATCTTTATCAAGGTACACTTACAGGTGCGTCTTTAGTACCCGTAACAGACAATAATGTTTTTAAATATAAGATTGTAAGTGGTTATATAAGATCTAATTTTTACGAAAGCGGACAAGTCAGTGAAGAGTATGTTCGGAACAATAATGATTTAATATATCTGGCAGCAAATCCTTATGCAAATGGTGATTTATTTTTTGAATATCCTGTAAATAATGGTGTTTTGACAAACGCAACTTATCTTGCCAGTTTTGCTTCAAGAAATGGTGTGATGGATTTTTCAGGTTCCGGAGCTTCCATGAATTGCGGAGGTGATTTGCTTAATAAATCGACAGCGGGACTTGGCGCATTTTCTTTTGCTACATGGGTTTATATTGATCAATGGATTGAAAACAGCAGTATTTTTAGGAAGTACGAATCTGCAACCAAAAATATTGATTTACAATTAGGAACAGCCGCGACAAATCAATTGATTTTTCATCTTTCTAATGGAGCAGATAATTATGTTACGGCCAATAATTCTGGAATTGCCACAGGCGGATGGCATCACGTTGCCGTAACTTATGCAGGAACCGCCGGAGCCAATCAACAAGTTAAAATATATGTTGATGGGATTTCTGTACCCGTTTCTTATAAAAACGGCGACGGATTACTCGCTACAACCGGACCTTTTAGTAGATCAAATTTTGAGTTAGGCGTTAACTTTGATGGAAAATTAGACGAAACCAGCCTTAATTTATTGAGTTTAAGCAGTAGTGAAATCAATACAATCAAGAATAACGAAATAGTGGTCGATTCCTGGAATGAAACCAAAACTTGCGCACACTGGAAATATGACGATGTATCTCAACCCGGAAAAGATTCAAGAACCTGGTTAGGTGTATTAGATGGATTAAAACAGACATTGTCCAGTTATAATGGAGCTGAAATCCGTTTAGGAATTAGTGGAGGCGATTGGAAAACGATGATTGCAACACCTACAGCCAGAACAAACTTTGCCAATAATGTAAAAAATATTGTTGAAACCTATGGCTTTGATGGAGTAGATTTAGATTTCGAATGGTGTTTAACAACTCAGGAATGGACGGATTATAGTGCTGCAATTTTGGCCCTAAATACTGCATTATCTTCAACTTCAAATTTTAGCGTGACGCTGCATCCGTTGTATTATAAAATAAGTCCGGCAGCAATTTCTGTCCTTGATTATGTATCAATACAATCTTATGGGCCAAGTCCGGAACGATTTCCTTATACAGAGTTTGTAAACAATGTTACCGCTATGCTTAATTACGGATATCCTGCTCAAAAACTAATTATGGGAATGCCATTTTATGGAGCTACTACAGATAATACAAAAGCTACCGTAAGTTATAGAGCGATAGTAGCGCAATATCCGTCGCTGGATCCATCATTGGATAATGCATTAATGAATGCGCCTACCTCAAAAGATATCACGTTTAACGGACAGCAAACCATCATAAAAAAAACGAAATATGTTCGGGATATGGCGTTAGCCGGAGTTATGTATTGGGATACCGCAACAGATGTAGATTATCTCAACCAACTTTCGCTTTTGCGAGCATTAAATACAGTTATGAATGCTAATCTGGAATTGACGGTTGCAGGCGGAAGTTTAACCAGTAGAAAAGCCAATAACGAAACCTTGGAAATTAATGCTAATTATGTAGTTTCTGTTTTTTCAGTATATCCAAATCCCGCCCAAAATATTTTTACAGTCGTGTTGCCAGCTGAACAAAAGGGATTCATAAAAATCTATAATTTGACTGGACAGCAATTATTTACACAATCCTTAAACGATCAAAAAGAGATCAGTGTCAACAGCAGCAACTTTAAATCAGGTATTTATATTGTTAAATATATTGACGAAAAAGGAAATTCGAAAACTACTAAGCTTATCAAAAATTAAATACTTTATCAATTATAAAATGAAAAAGAGAATTCAGTTAATGCTTTTCGTAATCATGCTTACGCCAGCATGTTTTTCGCAAAGTAAAAATTTTGTACGTATCGACAAATCCATGTCAGATGAAGAAGTGGTTAACATTGCCGCAACAATTACTCCCTCGGTACAGCAACTGCGATGGCAGCGATTAGAAATAACAGGTTTTATTCACTTTGGAATGAACACTTTTACAGGAAGAGAATGGGGAGAGGGAAAAGATGATCCTAAATTATTCAATCCAGCAGCTTTGGATGCAAGACAATGGGTGAAAACCTGCAAAGATGCCGGAATAAAACAAGTTATTCTTACTGCAAAACATCACGATGGTTTTTGTTTATGGCCCACTAAAACAACAGAATACTCTGTAAAAAACAGTCCTTGGAAAGATGGTAAAGGTGATGTTGTAAAAGAAGTAGCCGATGCTTGCAAAGAGCTAGGAGTTGGTTTTGGGATTTATTTATCGCCTTGGGACAGGAATAATGCTTCTTACGGAACACCTGAATACAATGATTTTTTTATCGAACAATTAACAGAATTGCTGACTCAATATGGAAAAGTTGATGAGGTTTGGTTCGATGGAGCAAATGGAGAAGGTCCTAATGGAAAAAAACAAGTGTATGATTTTGAAAGATGGTATGCACATATTCGAAAGTTGCAGCCTCAAGCAGTTATTGCTGTTTCAGGCCCAGATGTACGTTGGGTAGGAACAGAAACAGGACACGGTCGTGAACAAGAATGGAGTGTAGTGCCTGTTGGGAAAAACAAAAAATATAATGAAGGTTCACAAACCAAGGCTGATGAGCCACCATCCGGAAATAACAGAGGACAGGTTTTAGGAGGCCGCAGTCAATTGAGAGATGGTGATGCCTTAAAATGGTATCCTGCCGAAATGGATGTGTCGATTCGTCCGGGTTGGTTTTATCATGAAGCCGAAGATCAAAAAGTAAAAACAGCAGAATATCTCAAAGAAATCTATTTTCATTCTGTAGGACGAAATGGTGTTCTTCTATTAAATATTCCGCCTGATAAAAGGGGTTTGATTACTGATTTTGACATCACCGTTTTAAAAAGCTGGAAGGCAAAATTGGATAAAATATTTAAAACAAATCTTCTGAATGACTCAAAGGGAATTGGCGCTGTAAAAAAAATAAAACCTTTGCTGGATGGCAATGATGCAACACATATTTCTTTTTCGATGAAAGGAAATGATAATGTAGTTGAATTGGATTTGAAGAAAGAACAAAAATTTAATGTTCTGCTGCTTCAGGAAAATGTCACTATTGGACAACGAGTTGAAAGTTTTGTATTTGAATATTACGATGGCAAAGAATGGAAAAAAGCGACAGAAGGAACAACTATTGGTTTTAAACGTTTGCTGGAGTTTCCTGCAGTAACAGCATCCAAAGTTAGATTGCGTATTTTATCAGCAAGATTGCAACCTGCATTAGCAGAAATGGGATTGTATTTTGATGATGAAAATAAGGTTAAATAAATCTTTTTTTGTGAGTTTTGGTAATTTATCAGTTCGGAGAATGATGCAGTTTGCTGATTAGTTTACTGACAAAGAAATTGTCGTGATACTGTCACGAAAATTAAGCTGATCCCATTTTTTTTAGCTATAATACCAATGAAAAATAAAGAAGTAAAGTTGTTTTATGCTAATCCAATTAGTGAGTGTTAGGGATTTACTAAGCAGATAACTGTAGAAGCTTTTGAGTGCGCCGCAATAGCCAATATTTAAACAATATCATTCAATACCGACTGAGCAAAAAAAATGAAGGAAAATATCTTTCAGAATAAATTTTAAATCCAGTTGTGTCTGCAATTTGGACACAACTGGATTTCATAATATATATTCACAAAAGATGATTTAGAATATTTTTAATTTTTCTTTACTTTGTCCGATAGGCCTAATTCTTTCATGTATTTATTTACCGTACTATAGGATATTTCATATCCTAAGCTGCGTAACTCTGCTGTAATCCTTTCGCGTCCATAGCGCTGTTTAGCCGCAAAGAAGATAGAGGTTATTTCTTTCTGCATTAAGATTTTTCTTTCTTGCGTTTTTGTAAATGATTTATTTTTCCATGCTCGGTAAGTTTTTGTGTTTACGTTCAAAGTTTCACACATTAGTTTAATAGAATATTTTTTTTCGTAGGTATACATGAAATAAAAGATCAATGTTTTTTCTTGAGAAAGGTATTTTCCTGCATTTTTTAAAATTTCAAATTTTAAATCTGATTTTTGAATTTTTCCTTCTAGTTCTTTAATTTTTTGGCTTTCAATATTTGATTTTAAATAAAAATTTTGCTGACCGTCTTCACTGTCGTATTTTTTATATTCTCTACGCCATCGGCTCAATGCACCAGGAAAAAGACATAATTCTTTTTCTAGTTCTGATAAACAATTTCTTTCGTAACTCAGCAGAACAGCTTTTTCTTTAAAAGCAAAATTATATTTTTGTTTATTTCTTTTCATGACATGAATTAATTTTAAAAATTATCGCTATGATTTTGATTGCTTGCTGCATTATATTCCTCTATAGTTTTATAGTTTAATGCTGAGTGTCTCCTTTTTTTATTATACCAGTTTTCGATAAATTCAAATATTTCTTCTCTCATCATTTTTTGGGTGAGCAGCTTGCCTTTGCGATCGATTAGTTCTCTTTTAAAAGAACTGAAAAAGCTTTCAGACACGGAATTGTCCAAATGATCTCCTTTACGGCTCATACTTCTTATACATTTACAGGAGTCTAGTTTAGCGGTAAAGACTCTATTAGCGTATTGAACTCCTCTGTCCGAATGGAATAGTAATCCATTTGAAATTTTTCGATTTGTTACAGCCATTTCCCACGCAGCTAAAGTAGTCCTATCAGTGGAAAGCCTGGTACCTAGACTCCAACCGATTATTTTTCGGTCGTATAAGTCCATGATTATGGTAAGGTATAAAAAACCTTTTTTTGTCTGAATGTACGTTATGTCAGATACCCATACTTTAGAAGGGGCATTAACTACAAACTTTCTATTTAAAACATTTGGAGCTGTATAATAAGTATGATTGGAATCAGTTGTAACTTTAAATTTTCTTTTCACAACTTTACGCAATCCTAAACGGTCCATATAGAAAGCAACTTGCGTTTTAGATATTTTATATCCTCGGTTGTTAAGTTCTTGTGTAATTTTACTTTTTCCGTAATATTTATTAAATTTAAAAAATATTGTTATAATATCATTTTTTAATAAAGCGATCTGTTGTTGTTTTTCTGAAACGCCATCTTTTTCCCACCTGTGATATCTACCATAACCTACTTCTAAAACGTCACACATTTTCAATATCGAGTATTTGTGTTCATTGTCTTTAATGAACTTATAAATTACAAGTTTACCTTTATAAAGATATGGGAATGCATTTTTTAAAATTTCATATCTAAGTTCCGCTTCTTTCGATTTTTTTTCAAGTTCAAAAACTAGTTTCTGTTCAGGATGAACTCTTTCATAACCTGTACCTTGAAAACTTCCTTCTCCAAATTTTTGATATTCTTTTCGCCATCTTGTCAGCAGACACGGCAAGATCCCAAGTTCGTCAGCAAATTCTTTTAAAGTTCTTTTTTCATAACTTAGCTTAACAGCATTCTCCTTGAAAATACGGTCATATTTTTTGTATTTCCCTGTCATAAGTCTGATTATTAGGAATATGCTTGTTTGATTTGTAAACTAAATTAATAAATTCTATTTGTTTTAAAGAATGTTTACCAGCTCGAAATAGACCATTATTTATATTGGTTTAGTTTTAAGTTTTGTTGTATCTGGAAGTATGGTTTATTTTAGTCTTGATATGACACCAGCTTCTGTTGATAGTAGAGGAATAGTTAAAGGATTATTACCAGATGCAGTTTTTTAAAAGATGGTTAATAATTACGTTTTAAAAGCTTGATTACTAGTTTCTTCTGCTTGGAGAGTTTTTAGTGATTAGTCGATCATTTAGCGGTTAAAGAGGTCTATTTCTACTTTGAAATGCAGCCATTTTTCATCGGTTTCTTTCTAGGTATTTTCTAAGCCATCTTGGGTGCAGCGGGCTGTCTTAAAATTCTGTTCCAATATGTTCCCGGCAGAGAGATATTTATGAGAGGAATTTGTGGTTTTTCTGAATTTTATTTGATTCTGCTAGATTGAAGTAAAGTCCTATTTTGATAGTTTTATATCTTTATAAGGAGTTGGAGTCATTGGTAATGAGATATTTTTGTATTTAAACAAATATCATCAAAGTACCACATAATATGAATAGTTTTAATTTATCTTTAAAATTTGAATTAGAAGCTTCTGAAATACATAAATTAAATAAGATGTATTTTGAAAATATCTGTAAGAACAGAATTTTACTCTCTTCTTTTGCAGTATTATTGTTTTTGATTTTGTTTGACTTTAAGAAATGGTAAATGATTTGATAAA
>NZ_NRQU01000033.1 GCF_004119495.1 Flavobacterium sp. YO12 | reverse complement strand
CTTTTTTTTGTCTTTATTTTTTTTCTTGGTTTTATAATACTTGCGGTATTTTGGATATGTTATTGCTCCAATTAGAGAAATTGTACCTAAGCAATAGTAAACCCAACTTAGTGAATGTGCTTCTCCACTTGCGTAGGAATGCAGACCAACTAAATGGAAGTTTACTCCATAATATGTAAATAAAATAGAAACAAACGCAAACATACTCATCAAATTAAAGAACCATTTTCCACGTAAAGCTGGAACAAATCGAGCATGAATTACAAACGCATAAAGCATGATAGAAATTAAAGCCCAAGTTTCTTTTGGATCCCATCCCCAGTAACGTCCCCAACTTTCGTTTGCCCATTGTCCACCTAGAAAGTTTCCAATCGTTAGCATGATAAGACCAATAGTTAAAGACATTTCGTTGATATAAGTTATCTCTTTAATGTTTAATTCCATTTTAGCTTGTTTTTCTCAGTTGTAAAGAAAATCAATACTAATGCTACAAAACCTAGAATCATTCCTAATGCAGTTGGACCATAGCTACCTACAATAACTGCAACGTGAATCATTAACCAATACGAGTTAAGAACTGGTTGTAAGTTTGCAATTTCTGGATCAATCCAGTTCATATATGCCGCCATCAAAATCATAGCTGTAACAAATGCAGATGAAGCAACAGTAAGTTTCGATTTTCTATCAAAAGCCAAACCAAAGAACATTGTTGACCAAGCTACATATACAATAGACTCGTAAGCATTACTCCAAGGTGCGTGACCAGAAATATACCAACGTGCTATTAATCCTAATGTATGAAGAGCAAATAGCAAGCCCACCATGATATGGAATGCGTTTATTGTAATACGAAGCCATTTTTTTTCAAAGAAAATATTGACAATAATAAATATAAACATCAAGCTCGCCACTGTGATATACCAATAAGGCAATCCTTTAAAAACATCATATTTATTGTATGCAATTTCGGCATCAATTTTTTGTTCGCTTGGACGAACTTTAGCGCCAAATTTCTTTTGAAAACCATTAAGACTTTCTACTAATTGATCGGCAGTATCCCAATTCTTAGAAATAGAAGCATTGTTTAATGCACTAAAATAAAGAGGTAAAATTTGCTTTACATAAGTAGAATCCATTCCTTTTAAACCTGCATTTTCACGTTCTAAATAAGAAACCCATTTATGATTTGGATCATTTGGGACAGGGAAAATTTTCAAAATGCTTCCGCTTAAAGCAGACTCCATTAAATTTACTTTTTTATCTGTTTCAATAAAATCTTTCTCAAACTGATTTGGATTTGCCGCTTTGTAAGCTGCATCTAAATATGGAGAAAGTTTATAGTTTCCGTTTGCATCAAAAAAGTTAACAAATGCAACCGCTTTGGCTTCTTTATCTACTCCAATAATTTTACGAATACTGTCATTTCCAGATTTGATATAGATTATAGGAACCTGAATCCAAACTTGTGCATATTGCGTCATAGACAATAATACCTGATCAGAGTTCATTCCGTTATACGTATCGTCGTGACTTACTTTTCTTAGTAATTCTGAAGAAAAGGTATTAACAGGTTTCATTCTACCTCCAGCATCTTGAATAATCAAACGCCCAAATTTTGCGGCATGTGCTGTCGGTGCTTTGTAAATAGACAATAAAGAGTCTAATTGTTTTTTACTTGGTGGAGCTGTTACGTGATTTGCATGATCATTTGGATCTGCTGTATGATTATGATCATGATTGTGATTGTCTCCTGGTGTATGAACATGAGGTGCTTGAGCAAAACCACTCAAACTAATCATTAAAACTAAGATCGTGATAAATTTTTCTTTTTTCTTTTTTACAACTTCCAATTTGCGTTTTAAATCGGCAAAACGAGAATGTTTGGTAAACATAATTGCCATTAATCCCAGATATAACATAAAGTAGCCAAAATAAGTAATTGAAGTTCCCCAAAAATCATGGTTTACAGATAGTACAGTTCCTTTTTCGTCCGGATCAAATGAAGATTGGAAAAAACGATATCCTTTATGATCTAAAACGTGATTCATATAAATATCAGCATCAAAAGTTTCTGTAGAATCTAAAACGGTTACTTTACTTTCAAAAGCAGAATAACTTTTTTCTGTTCCTGGATATTTCGTAGCGATAAAATCATTCAATCTTACTTTAAAAGGTAAAACATAAGCTTTACTGCCAAAGAATAAGCTGTATTCTATTTTTCCAATTTTTACGGTTTGAGGCTCCCCTATACTTCCTTTAGAGCCTAAAAGTCTAACCTCTTTTTCTTCACCGTCAGCTTTTACTTTTACAATTAAAGCGTCTGTATGAGATTTTGCTTTGAAGTCGTTGCTAGATTCATAATCAACAACACCTTTAACGGCTGGATCTGGAAACACAATTCGAATGTCGCCAATACTATATAAAGAACGCATCATTAAAGGCTGTACATTATCTTTAGTTACAGCACCTTTTAATTTATCGGCCATTCTCATAAATTCTCCTTCAAATGGAGTTTGAATGGTATATTGCTCACCAGTTGTATTAATGTTGATGGCGCCGTCAGTTGGTTTGTTTAAAGCAAATAATACATTGTGAATGTTTTGTACTTCACCATCTTTCAAGAAATGCTCTTCACGTCCGCCTGCTCCAGCTTCAACTAACTTTAAATAAAGTGTTCCTTTGGGATCTGGTTTGATCATTTCTTTAGCTCCCATAATGTAGTTTACGTAACTTACCTCAAAAGGAGTTTCGTCAAATTTACCAGAAAGTGTAAAATTGTTATTGGTTACAGGAGATAGCAAAAGACTTTTATCAAAAACCCTGCGTTTCATTTCACCTTTATATTCGCCATCAGCAAAAACGGTAATAAATGTTTTGTCTGAATAAATTTGATTCTCGGCTGCCCCTTCACGGATAGGCATCATTCCTTCATAACTGATATAACGAGTGATAAAAGCACCTAAAAGGATAAAAACGAAAGCAAGGTGAAGCAATAAAGTAGCCCATTTTTCTTTCTTTAATAATTGATAACGTTTTATATTTCCGAAGAAATTAAGCATGAAAACAACCATTATAGCTTCAAACCACCATGTATTGTAAATTAAAATTCTGGCAGTATCGGTATTATACTTACTTTCGATAAAAGTTCCAATACCCATTGCGATTGCAAATGCTAAAAAAAGAACGGCCATTAATCGTGTAGAAAACAAAAAAGAGAATATTTTTTTATCCATTTTTAAGGAATTACATTGTATAAAAGTGCCACAAAAGTACTTAAAAATGTTGATTAGCAGTAGGGCTATTTTGTTAATAAAAACCAAATAAAGAGCGTCAAATTTAATCATATTGACAAAAATGTACGCTTAGCTTTACAAAAGTACAGATGTAGAATATTTGCTATTTTATCTACTGCAGATTAGGCGATTTAAAAGTTTAATTGTAAAAAAATAATCGATCGAAAATCATTCTATTCAGCATAATCTGTGGCAAAACTTTATTATGTCAATTAAGTTTAAAAAAAATAATACTAATTTTGCGATATGATTCGAATAACGATAATTGGTTCTGGAAATGTCGCTCAACATTTAATAAAAGCGTTCTCTGCAAGTAATCTTGTTGAAATTGTACAGGTGTTTTCCAGAAAAAAAGAAGCTTTGAATTCTATTATTGATTCAGAAAAAATCGTAACCGAATTTTCGATTTTAAAAGAAACAGATTTATGCATTATTTCAGTTTCTGATACTGCAATTTCAGAAGTTTCAAAGCAATTACCTTTTAAGAATCAATTAGTTGTTCATACTTCCGGTACTACTTCAATCGACATTTTAGATTCAAAAAACAGAAAAGGCGTTTTTTATCCGCTGCAGACATTTTCTAAAAGTAAAGAAGTCGATTTTTCTATAATTCCAATTTGTTTAGAAGCTGAAAATCAAGAAGATTATGCGATCTTAGAAACTACTGCAAAATGCATTTCAAATGCTGTTTTTGCAATTAGTTCAGAACAGCGAAAAGCATTGCATGTAGCGGCTGTTTTCGTTAATAATTTCACGAATCATCTATATCAAATAGGAAAAGAAATCTGTGACGAACATCATGTTCCGTTTGAAGTTTTAAAACCTTTAATTCAGGAAACTGCCGATAAAATTAAAACCTTAGACCCGATTGGTGCACAAACTGGTCCTGCAATACGCCGTGATTCAGTAACAACAAATGCACATTTGGAGTTTATAACAGATGAAAATCAAAAGAATATTTATAAAATACTAACACAATCTATAGAGAATAATGGCAAAAAGTTATAAAGAAATGATGAACGACATTACAACATTTATTTTTGATGTTGATGGCGTGCTTACAGACAGTTCCGTTTTTGTAACCACAGAAGGAGAAATTCTTCGCACAATGAATATTCGTGATGGTTATGCGATGAAAGCAGCTGTAGAAAGCGGTTATAATGTTTGTATTATTTCTGGCGGAAGCAACGAAGGCGTTCGAGTGAGACTTCAAAATTTAGGAATTACCGATATTCATTTAGGAACTCCTGATAAAGTTAAAACATTTAAAGAGTATACAGAAGCAAATAATATCAAACCAGAACAGGTCTTATACATGGGAGATGATATTCCAGATTATCATGTAATGAAATTAGTTGGTTTACCTGCCTCTCCACAAGATGCAGTTCCTGAAATTAAAAAAATCTGCCGTTATATTTCGCATGTAAAAGGTGGAAAAGGTGCCGCACGAGACGTTATTGAGCAAGTTATGAAAGTGCAAGGTAAATGGATGGAGTATTTTAATGGAAAGCATGATTAGTGCTCAGTTTGCAGTCGAAGTATTCAGTCACAGTTTACGTTCAATAAAATCTCTGAACCTTTGCCTCTCTGCCTCTTTGAACCTTTAAAAAAAGCCTTAGAATCTTAGCATCTTAGCCACTCAGAATCTCCAAAAAAATGAAATACCTAAAACTCATTCGATATAAAAATCTACTAATGCTTGCTTTTATGCAGGTTTTATTTCGTTATGCTTTTTTAAAAGAACAGGATATTCCTTTGGCTTTATCTGACTGGCAATACGGACTTTTGGTTTTAAGTACCGTTTTATTGGCTGCTGCAGGTTATGTAATAAACAATATTTACGATGTTGCAACAGATACTATAAACAAACCAAATGATGTGGTTATTGGAAAAGGAATTTCAGAAACTGCAGCATACAATATTTATATTGGTCTTAATATTTCCGGTGTTGCAATAGGTTTTTTGTTGTCAAATATTATTTTGCGTCCTAGTTTTGCATCACTTTTTATTTTAATAGCTGCACTACTTTACTTTTATGCAACTACTTTAAAGCAGATTATGATTTTGGGTAATTTTGTTGTTGCTGCACTCCTTTCTGTAAGTGTTCTTATTATTGGAATCTTTGATCTTTTTCCTGTCGTAAATTCAGAAAATCAAGCACAAATGGCCAGTTTATTTTCGATTTTAATAGACTACGCCCTCTTTGCTTTTATGATTAATTTTATTCGCGAGATAGTTAAAGATATTGAAGATGTAAATGGCGATTATAATCAAGGAATGAATACTTTACCAATTGCAATTGGTATTAGCAGAGCAGCTAAAATTGCATTAGCCTGTGCCATAATTCCGTTTATATTATCGTTACTTTATATTAATACTTATTTTGTTCAAAACCATCTTTTTATTGTTACCATTTATGCATTTCTTTTTGTTTTAGCACCTTTACTTTATTTTATCGTAAAAGTATTCAGCGCAAAGTCAAAAAAGGATTTTCAGCATTTAAGTACTGTTTTAAAATTTATTTTGTTCTTCGGAATTTTATCCATTCTCATCATTAATTTAAATATCAAATACAATGCTTAAAGAAAAGCTTAAAAAATATAGTTTAATTCTTGCGTCGGGATCGCCACGCAGACAGCAGTTTTTTAAAGATTTAGATCTTGATTTTCAAATTCGTTTAAAAGAAATTGAAGAAATCTATCCGCCAGAGCTGAAAGCAGTCGAAATTACAGATTATCTGGCACAATTAAAGGCAGATGCTTTTGATGGAGAATTAAATGATAATGAAATCTTGGTAACAAGTGATACTATTGTTTGGCATAACAATAAAGCATTGGGAAAACCAAAGAATGCAGAAGATGCTTTTCAAATGATAAAATCCATGTCGAATGCAACACATGAAGTGTTTACATCGGTTTGCTTTAAAACAAATTCCTCTTCTACCCTTATTAATGATGTTACAAAAGTAACTTTCGCAGATTTATCAGACGAAGCTATTTTATATTACATAGAAAACTACAAACCTTATGATAAAGCGGGTGCTTATGGAATTCAGGAATGGTTTGGTTTTATGGCAGTTGCAAAAGTCGAAGGTTCTTATACAAATGTTATGGGACTGCCAACAGCCAAAGTTTATGAATATTTGAGTACTTTAGTGTAAAAAAATAGATATGTTTTCTTTCAAAGAGTATAGCCAGGAAATTATTGCTACCGTAATTGTTCTTTTATTATTAATAACAATGCGTGTTATTGTGGCAAAATTAATTCGTCGTTTTGCCAGCAGCAGTCAGCTATTGGAGCACAGAACAAACTTGGCAATTAAATATACTCATATACTAATGAATATACTTGTTGTAATAAGTTTGATAGTAATTTGGGGTGTTGAAACAAAAGATATACTTTTTACGGTTTCGTCTATTGCAACAGTAATTGGCGTTGCTTTTTTTGCGCAATGGTCTATTCTGAGTAACATTACTTCGGGAATGATTTTGTTTTTTTCATTTCCATTCCGAATTGGAGATACTATAAAAATACATGATAAAGATTTTCCTATCGAAGCCGAAATCGAGGATATCAGCGCTTTTCATGTCAATCTAAAAACCAAAGAAGGAGAAAAAATTATTTTTCCTAACAATCTGCTTCTTCAAAAAGGTATTTCGATTATGCCGACACAATATGAAGAAAAGGAATTTTTTGACTAAAATTTGAATGGGAATTTTATAAGGCTTGACTAAAAAGCTGGAACGCAAAACGTTAGATAAATTGCAATATTTGTTTAGCTTTTTAACGTTTCACTATAAAATCTCTCCAAATGATTCCAACAATAAAACTGCCATTCTATGCAAAACTCTCTTGTATATTAGTAAGTCTAATTGCACTTGCTTATATTTTTTGCATTGCAAAAGATATTCTTACACCAGTATTCATGGCATTTTTATTTGCTGTTTTGCTGCTTCCTATTTTTACGATATTAAATACTAAATTGAAGTTTCCGCGGCATTTTGCTGCTATAGTTTGTGTTTTAATTTTTCTATTGTTTATAGTCGGAATTTTGGTTTTCATTTCCTATCAAGTTACGAATATGGCAAATGATTTTGATACGATTAAAAAGAATGCAAACTCCTTTCTAATTGAAATTCATAAGTTTATAAAAGAGAATTTTCATGTAAGTATTGGCGAGCAGAAAAAGTATTTAGATAACGTAACCAAAGATTCGGTTAAAAACGGAAATGCTACTTTAGGATCAGCTTTAATTTCTATAAGTGATCTATTAGTAGACTGTACTATTATTCCAATTTATACATTTCTATTTCTCTTATACAAAGATCATTTTATACTTTTTTTAGCCAAATTAATAAGCAAAGAAAATCACGCTGCGTTAAAAGATATTCTTACTCAGATAAAAGTTTCGATCAATAATTATATTGTAAGTCTAATTCTTGAAATGATTGTAGTTTCGGTACTTACCAGTTTAGGACTTTGGATTATTGGTGTGAAATATTTCATTCTTTTAGGATTAATAACAGGGATTTTAAACCTGATTCCTTACATCGGAATTGCAATTGCGGGTTTAATTACGATTCTTGCTTCTTTAACAGGTTCTGCCGAAGTATCATTAGTTGTTGGAATTTTGATCGTGAACTTAATTGTTCAATTGATTGATAACAATTTGCTGGTGCCATTAATCATTAATTCAAAAGTCGAAATAAATGCTTTTGTTTCTATTATCGGAATTATTATTGGCGGTACAGCGGCCGGAATTTCTGGAATGTTTTTAGCAATTCCACTCCTTGCAATTTTAAAAATTATCTTCGATCGTATAGATTCACTAGAACCTTGGGGTTATGTTATGGGCAATCATATGCCTAAAAAATTCATCTGGCGAATTCGAAAAACAAAAACTGTCTATTAAAATAAGCTGTCAATTTTAAAAATGTTCGTATTATTTATCTTATATTCATATTAAAATAAGTAAAAAAGAAAGTTTAAAAATACCTGAATGTTGCTAAATAAAAAGATAATAGTTTTTATTTTGTTGTGCTTTAGTTTACAAAGCATTTATGCTCAGTCAGATACTTTAAAAGAAAAGACTAAAGCTAAAAAAGATACTACCGAAATATACAATCGAATTAGAAATTATTCTAAGAAGAACAAATTCACCAAAACCTTACATAAGCTTATATTCAGAGCAAAGAAACCTAGAAAAAAAGACGAAGTTCTTGTTCCCACTGATACCACAAATTTTGATGGAAAAATTATCCGAAAAATTAACATTATTACATTAGATCCGTTTGGACATTCTGTAGTTGATTCTACTGTGATGCCAAAGAACTGGGGAGAACGTACAGGAAATCGACTTCATTTAAAAACAAAGAAAATTGCTATAAAAAACCTGTTGTTAATTAGAAAAAACACAGTTTATGACAGCTATAAAGTTCAGGAAACAGAACGTTTAATACGATCTCAGAGATATGTTACGGCAGTCAGAATTTCAAACAAGGTAGTTGGAATGGCGGCAGATTCTGTTGATATTACTATCAGGGTTTTGGATTCGTGGAGTACCATACCAAGATTTTCAGTATCAAGTAATCAAATGTCGATAGGTTTTAAAGAAAAAGATTTTTTTGGTTCCGGTCAGCAATTAGAATATCGATACACTAACCGATTTGATGACGGTCGAAATGGTAATGATGCTACGTATACGATTCCGAATATTAAGAACACTTATATTGGAGCCGCCTTGCATTACAACATGGATCTCGATAACAATTACAGCAAATCAATAGATATTGAACGTGATTTCTATTCTCCTTTGACTAAATGGGCAGGCGGCGTTTATATTGGGCAGAATTTCAGAAAAGATACGCTGCAAGCTCCTGATTTGACTTATGCATATCAGCCGTTTAAATATAATTTTCAAGATTTATGGGGAGGTCACGCCACGAAAGTTTTTGAAGATGAAAATAAAGCAATTACAAATCTAATTGTAGCAGCACGTTTTTTAAATGTGGATTTTACCGAGACACCTTCAGAAGTTTATGATCCTACAAATTTCTATTCTGATCAAAAACTGCTTTTAGCGGGTATTGGATTGAATAGACGTAAATTTATAAAAGACAGTTATATTTTTAGAAACGGACAAACGGAGGATGTTCCAATTGGTCGTATTTACGGTATTACATTGGGATATCAATACAAAAATACCTTTTGGAGACCTTATGCCGGAGCACAATTTTCATTTGGAAACTACTACCGATTGGGTTTTTTAAGCATGAATTTTGAAGCGGGAACTTTTTTTCATCAATCAAAAACTTACGAAACCGCCTTTTTATTAGAGTCTAATTACTTTACTAAACTGTTCACTATAGGAAACTGGAAATTAAGACAGTTTGTGAATCCTAAGCTTGTTATAGGTG
The DNA here is from genome assembly GCF_004119495.1 of Flavobacterium sp. YO12. GTDB lineage: Bacteria > Bacteroidota > Bacteroidia > Flavobacteriales > Flavobacteriaceae > Flavobacterium. The sequence goes on along the minus strand of NZ_NRQU01000033.1, from coordinate 39,593 downwards.
TAAACCGCGAGAATATCATTGGCGATGAACTGAATATAAACGAGCAGAATGGTTTAGCAGGATTTAATAGCGCTATTTATGGAACAAGCAAAGCTGTTTTATCGCTTCAAACTCAAACTTATTCGCCGCATTCTGTTTTAGGTTTCCGTTTAAATCCATTTTTTAACTATTCGATAGCAGTTTTAGGAAGTCCAGATAATGCAATGTTAAGAAGTAAACCTTATTCAAAAATTACTTTGGGATTATTAATAAGCAATGACTATTTGGTTTTCAGTTCTTTTCAACTCTCATTATCCTATTATCCAAGTATTCCAAATCAAGGAGATAATGTTTTTAAAACAAATACATTTGAAACTAGTGATTATGGACTTCAAAGTTTTGAACTTGCAAAACCAAGAATTGTCGATTATAAATAGATAGAGCTTTATTTTTTTTACTTTTTTTTGTGTTTTATTTTTAGTTTAAAAATCAATACATTACAGATTTTACAACACTAATTCACTCGTTAAAAAGTATATTTTATCCGACGAACGGTATCACGTTTTTATTTTTGGCACGGTATATGAAAATCCTTAAACAAGATTAACATTTAAACTTTAGAAAAGATGAAAACAATGAAAATAGCAATCGCCGGATTATTCCTTTTGATTGCAAATGCCACACAAGCTCAGGTATCGATAAACGTTAACATAGGTAATCCGCCAGCTTGGGGACCAGCCGGATATGCAGATATGGAGTATTACTATTTGCCAGATATTGAGGCTTATTATGATGTTAGAGCTTCGCAGTTCATCTATTTTGGAGGCGGAAGATGGGTTAGAACAACTTATTTACCTAGACAGTACAGAAACTATGATTTATACGGAGGTTACAAAGTAGTTTTAACAGATTATCATGGAAGGACTCCTTACACTTACTTTGATCGACACAAAGTAAAATACTATAAAGGATATTGCGGTGCGCCACAAAGACCTTATAGACCAAGACCAGTTTATGGTTATAATGATCGTCGTAACGATAACAGAAATTACAAGCACTACGACAAACATTATGATAAACATAACAACAAACATCATGGAAAACATGATAGAGATGATGATGACGATCGTCACGAAGGTCGCGGAAGAAGATAAATAACTATAAAAGAGCGCATTAATTTTTATTAATACGCTCTTTTTGCATGTTTAAACAGTATCTAATTAGTTTTCAATAACTAAACATTAACATTTCATTTAAATACTGTTCCATAATTTAATTACTATTTTTGAGTCTATTAAAAAACCAACTAACCAAGTATGATAAAAACTCCAGTTCAATTAATTCTATTTTTTTTAATAGGTTTTAACATCGCATTCGCACAGCAGCCGCAAAAACCAAATTCAGTAGAGATTTACAATCAAATCAAAAAATTAAACTTTTTAGGATCAGTTTTGTATGTTGCAGCACATCCGGATGATGAAAATACACGTTTGATTTCTTATTTTGCAAACGAAGTAAATGCTAGAACTGGATATTTGTCGCTGACAAGAGGAGATGGAGGTCAGAATTTAATTGGTCCTCAATTGCGCGAGTTACTTGGTGTAATAAGAACTCAAGAACTTATTGAAGCCCGAAAAATAGACGGTGGCGAGCAGTTTTTTTCTAGAGCAAATGACTTTGGATTTTCAAAAACTCCCGATGAAACTTTACAAATTTGGGATAAAGATAAAGTCTTGGCCGATGTTATATGGACTATTAGAAAATTTCAGCCGGATGTAATAATTAATCGATTTGATCATCGTTCGCCAGGAACAACGCACGGACATCATACGTCATCTGCAATGCTTAGTGTCGAGAGTTATAATCTAACAAACGATTCAAAAGTATATCCTGAACAATTAAAATTTGTTTCGCCTTGGCAGGTAAAAAGACTTTATTTTAATCCTTCATGGTGGTTTTATGGAAGTCAGGAAAAATTTGATGCTGCTAACAAATCTAATTTTGCAAAATTAGAAACGGGAGTATATTATACTGGATTAGGAAAATCAAATCAAGAAATAGCCGCATTGAGCAGAAGCCGTCATCAATCGCAAGGTTTTGGAAGTACTGGTGTTCGTGGTGAAGAAACAGAGTATTTAGAAGTAATTAAAGGCGAAAACGGATTAGATAAAAACAATGTTTTTGATGGAATCGATACGACTTGGAATCGTGTTAAAAACGGAAAACCAATTGGTGATTTAATATCGATAATTATTGCCAAGTATGATTTTAGCAATCCATCGGCGAGTATACCAGATTTAGTAAAAGCCTACACCATGATTGAAGCTTTAAACGACGATCATTGGAAAAATTTAAAATCAGAAGCTGTAAAAAATATTATCGCATCTTGTGCAGGTTTATATTTAGAAGCTGTTGCGAGCGAGCAGGAAGCCACTCCAGGAAGCATCGTAAAACTTAGTTTAGAGGCAATAAACAGGTCTCCAGTAAACATGCAGCTTACAAGTGTTACTTCATTGCCAGACAATAAAATAACTATTCAAAATAGTATTTTAAAAAACAACAGCACTCAAAAGTTTATTCTTCAAACAAAACTGCCAGAAAACATTGAATACACACAGCCTTATTGGTTAAAAGAAAAAGCAACTGTTGGAATGTATACTGTTTCTAATCAAGAAAACATTGGGATTCCAGATATTATTAGAAATGTAAAAGTTGTTTTTACCATAAAAATTGAAGGTGTCGAAATTCCGTTTGAGCGTACCGTTATTTACAAATACAACGACAGCGTAAAAGGCGAAATGTATAACTTTCTTGATGTTGTGCCAGACGTTACCACTTCAATTTTAGAAAAAGTACTTGTTTTTAGAGATACTAACAGTAAAATGATTCCCGTAAAAGTTCGCGCAGGAAAAGATAATGTAAAAGGAAATTTACAGTTAGAATTACCAAAAAGCTGGACTGTAGTTCCTAAACAAATTCCGTTTACTTTAGATCAAAAAGGAAACGAACATATCTTTTATTTCGAAGTTACACCTCCCGTAAATCCAGAAGAAACTACAGCGCAAAGTATTGTTACTATTGATAATAAACGTTTTGATAAAGCAGAGACAATTATTGATTTCAGTCATATTACAAAACAGATGGTTTTAAAATCAGCCGATTCAAAAGCAATACGAATTGATTTAAAAACTTCGGGAGATGCTATTGCTTATATAATGGGTGCTGGTGATGAAGTTCCTGAAAGTCTTTCGCAAATGGGATATAAAGTAACGATCTTAAAACCTGAAGAAATCACACCAGAAAAATTAGATTCATTTAATGTTGTTATTACAGGAGTTCGTGCTTATAATACCGTAAATGCTTTGGCTAACAAGCAAAGTATCTTATTCAATTTTGTAAAAAGCGGTAAAAACATGATTGTTCAATACAATACAAATGGACAATTGGTAACAGATAAAATTGCGCCATATCCGTTAAAATTATCATACGACCGAGTAACAGAAGAAAATGCAAAAGTTACATTTTTAGCACCAAATCATCCTGTTTTAAATACTCCAAATAAAATTTCATCAAAAGATTTTGAAGGCTGGACACAAGAACAAGGCTTGTATTATCCAAATCAATATGATCCTGCCTTTACTCCTATTATCTCTTCACATGATAAAGGCGAATCAGCCAAAGACGGCGCGTTATTAGTAGCGCCATACGGAAAAGGATATTATATTTACACCGGTTTAAGTTTCTTTAGAGAATTACCTGAAGGCGTTGCAGGAGCTTATAGATTATTATCTAACATGATTTCGCTGAAACAGCCAATAGAAGCTCCTAAACAAGATATTAAGCAATAAAAAACGAAAATATGGAAGCTAAAAAAGTAAAAAAATGGAAAAAAAGCTACACCTATGTTTTGGTTGCTAATGCCATTTATATTTTAATATTTTTCTTAATCATGCAATTATATTCATAACCTATGCAGCTATTTGATTGGATCGTACTTATTGTAACACTTTTATTCATAGTTGGATATGGTTCTTGGAAAACCAAAGGAAGTAAAAATGTTGAAGACTTTATTCTAGGGAATAATGAAACTCCTTGGTATACTGTAGGACTTTCAGTAATGGCGACCCAAGCCAGCGCTATTACTTTTTTATCTACTCCCGGGCAGGCTTATCATGACGGAATGGGTTTTGTGCAGTTTTATTTTGGACTGCCAATTGCAATGATAGTAATATGCGTTACTTTTATTCCGCTGTATCACAAAAATAAAGTTTTTACTGCTTACGAGTTTCTTGAAAAGCGTTTTGATGTAAAAACACGTTCTCTTGCAGCCATTTTATTTCTTGTTCAAAGAGGATTAGGAACTGGACTTACCATTTATGCCCCTGCAATTATCCTCTCGGCACTTTTGGGTTGGAATCTTACCGTAATGAACATTATTATTGGTGTTCTTGTTATTATTTATACTTTTTCGGGTGGAACAAAGGCCGTAAACGTTACTCAGAAGCAGCAAATGTTTGTGATTATGTCGGGTATGTTTATAACATTTTTCCTGATTTTGCATTATCTGCCAAATGATATGACATTTAACAACGCTTTGCATATCGCTGGTGCAAACGATAAAATGAATATTGTTGATTTCTCGTTTGATCCTGAGGAAAAGTATACTATTTGGAGCGGTATTACAGGAGGTTTTTTCCTAGCCCTCGCCTATTTTGGTACAGATCAATCGCAGGTTGGAAGATATTTATCTGGGAAATCGGTTCGTGAAAGCCAAATGGGATTAATCATGAATGGTCTTTTAAAAGTACCGATGCAGTTTTTTATCTTATTGACAGGAGTTATGGTTTTTGTATTTTTTCAATTCAACCCAGTTCCATTAAATTTTAATCCAAATAACAAGACAGTAATTGAAAAATCAGCTTTTAAAGAGGAATATCATGTTTTGGAGAAAAAGCTGAGTAAACTTTCTGAAGACAAAAAAGTAATTAATTTATTGTACATCGATCAGCTAAATCAAGATTTTGATAATCCAATTCTGCGTAAAGAATTAGTAACATTATCCAATAAAGAAAAAGATTTACGTGACCGCGCCAAAGAAATTATTTTGAGAGCAGACAGTCGCAGTGAAACAAATGATAAAGATTATGTGTTTTTTCATTTCATTTTAAACTATTTGCCAAAAGGATTAATTGGTTTATTGCTTGCCGTTATTTTGTCTGCCGCAATGTCGTCAACAGCATCTGGTTTAACAGCATTGGCATCAACGACAGCAATAGATATTTACAAAAGAAATGTCAAAACCGAGAAATCCGAGAAACACTATCTTAATGCTACTAAGTTTTTTACATTATTCTGGGGGATTGTAGCGATACTTTTTGCCTGCGTTGGAACTTTGTTTGAAAACTTAATACAGCTTGTAAATATGATTGGATCGATATTCTACGGAACCGTTCTAGGTATATTTTTAGTTGGATTCTATTTACGCCGCGTTCAGGCAAAACCTATGTTTTATAGTGCTATTATCAGCCAGATATGTATTTTTATCATTTATTATTTTATGATTTATACTCAGGAAAAACTGGGGTATTTATGGCTTAATTTTATTGGAGCAATTCTAACGATACTATTATCATTGATTATTCAGTTTATATTCTTTAGAGGAAAAAGGGATTCTGATGATCAGATTGTTTTAGAATAATATCTTTTTTTTTTTTGACTTAAATATTTTATTATACTAAACGAAAATCTTTGTCAAAGTTTAAAACTTTGACAAAGATTTTTTTTTTGTACACATTCTAAAAGGTTTTCAAGCATTTCAATAAAATCTTTTATCTTTGATAAAACCTTCAAATCACTAAAAATGAAACCATTAATTGTCCTAATTGTTGTTTTTTTAGTTTCAATTTTTACTTTAAAATTCCTAACAAATCAATATGATATACTTATGGCGGCAAGAATCGCAATGTGTGTAATGTTGTGTTTTACGGCAATTGCACATTTTGTTTTTACCAAAGGAATGGTAATGATGCTTCCTGAAAAAATCCCATTTAGAACAGAGTTGGTTTACGCAACTGGGATAATCGAAATTGTACTAGGAATATGTCTTTTGATTTCTTCAACGAAAGTTTATGCTGGATGGATATTAGTAGTGTTCTTTATCTTTTTACTTCCCGCCAATATTTATGCCGCTATAAAACATATAGATTATCAAAATGGAACTTATAACGGAAACGCAACGTCATATTTGTGGTTTAGAATCCCGCTGCAGATTGTTTTTATTCTTTGGACATTTTGGTGTGCGGTTTTATACTAAATGCATTTTCAATTTTTAGCTGCAATCAAGAATCAAGAAATAAACTAATTGCAATATTGCTAAAATACCGTATTAAATTTTGTAAATTAGTCGATTAAAAGCTTTTTCATGAAAGACCTTAAGAAGTACAGCAATAAAACCAAAGCAGCCTTTGTTTTGCTGATCGTAATGCTGTTAATTTTACTTGGAAATTTTAATACTCTGCAAAATTCTAAAAATGTAAACAAACATATCAATGCCATTTACAATGACCGATTGGTTGTAGCGCATTATATTTTTCAGTATTCAAAGGAACTTCATTTTATAAAAGCAGAAGCTGAAAAACTAGACTTAAGCGACAATATTAAGAAAGATGAAATTATACATACGCTGAATATTATTCATAATATCGATGATTTGTATGCTAAAACGGTTCTCACAAATAAAGAAAAACAGCATTTTGATACATTTTTAAAATCTTGTAAAGAGATCAATAAACAAGTCGAGAATAAAGATTGGAATAAAATTGCCGTTTCAAGCGCTGAAGCTTTAAAAACACTAGAATCATTGTCGCAAATTCAAATTCAGGAAGGAAAATCACAATTAGCAAACGCTAATGCAATGTATAGTAAAAACAACAGTCTTGGTCAGCTTCAAATTGCATTGCTTATAATTTTAGGCGGAGTAACTTGTTATCTACTTATAGTCAAAAAAATCAAAAGAACGATTAAAATTCCTGAACCGCCAAGTTTGAACTAAAGCGTAAAACTATTTGTAATTTTAAAAATTAAACAAAACCACTCTGCACTTTTATTCAGAGTGGTTTTGTTGTTTAAGTTAAGCTGTTAAACGCTTTTTCGTCCGCTGATCAGCGAAATAACAAATAACACCAAAAATATAAAAAATAAAATTTTTGCTATACTAGCGGCTCCAGCGGCAATACCTCCAAAACCAAATATTCCTGCAATAATTGCCAGAATAATAAATATGACTGTCCATCGTAACATAATAAATAATTTTAGTTAATATCGATTTTGTTTGCTTCTCACCTATTCTACTCAAGTTATACATGAGTTAATCAAACTGATATACCAAAATTCATCAAAAAGAAAGATTTTTCTGTTATATAATTTCGAGAATTACTTTCATAATTAAAATTAACGTCTTGAAAATGAATATAAAAAGTTACTATCAAAAAAAAACTCCCAATTCTTTAAAATTGGGAGTTCTAGATTTTTGTTTAGATACAATGTTCATCGAAACTTAGCCTTTCAAAAACTCAGTTCCGCCATAAATCATTTTACCTTTATAAAACACACCTTCTCTTTTTGGTAAACGAGCTACAGCTTCGGCAGAGCAGCTTGCTTTTACCAGAATAAAGTTAGCGTCATTATTTTCTGCAGGCCAAACGCGGGTTCCAGAATCGTTTAAAGGCAATACTTCATCAGTTGTTGCAATGTGAAGCGCACGACTTAAGCCAAACTCGTCTGTCCAGCCATATAATTGAGCGCATAATTTTGCCTTTTCAAGCATATCACACGTACCAAAAGGCTGCCAATGGTCAACAATACTATCCGTTCCAGTCATTAATTTTACACCGTATTTTTTCAAAGTCGGAATTGGCATAATCGTTCTCCCAATCGGAATTGTTGACACTACTCCTATTCCAAGATTACCCATTTGTTCTGCAATCTTTTCAAGATCTTTTGGATCCATTCTTGCAAGCGCAAAACCATGACTAATGTATGTTTTTCCTTGTAACTGCTTGTTTTCCTCAGTTTTCTTTATAATATATTCAATCGCTGCTTGACCAGATGGCGGAGATTCATGCAAATGGATGTCTATTCCTTTATTCGTATCTATTGCAATTTGAAACATAGCATCAAGCGATTTTTCCATATTACCATCAACATTTGTCGGATCAAGACCGCCAATAAAATCAACTCCCATTGCAGCAGCTTCTCTTAATAAAGGCTCTGATTTCGAGTACAAAATTCCGTGCTGTGGAAAAGCAACAATTTCCCAGCCAAAACTATCTTTGTTATTATCCAAAGCCGCCAGTAAATGCTCCAAACTTTTTAATCCGCTTACAGGATCAATATTACATTGACAACGAGCAAAGAAACTTCCTTGACTTTGCATTAGTTTAATCGCTTCTTCGGCTTTACGCTGAGAGTCTGGCAGTAATTGTGGAATTATCTTCTGTTCTAGCGCAATCATATCTTTTACCGTATATCCTTTTCTTGGTGCAGCATTCCACGTTCCGCCGTAGTACGTTTTATCAATATGAATGTGCATATCACGTAATCCAGGAAGCATAAGCATGCCTTTAGCATCAACATTTTTAAGCTTTAAAGCAGGCTTATCTAAAGTGATACTTTTAATCTTTCCATTAGCAATATGCAAATTATACAAACCCGTTTTGGTCGAAATAACTTCGTTTTTTTCGTTGTAATTAAAACCTTCTTCTAGGCGCACATTAGTCAATAGGTAATCTCCAGAAACCTTTTCTTTACTTTCTTCAGGCAGCGATGCGGCATTTCCAGCAATTCCAGAGAATAAAGCAGCTCCAGTTGCAGCAGCTCCCAATCCTAAGAATTTTTTCCTGCTGATTATATTATCTTCCATAAGTTATGATTTGTTTTTTAGTACGATTTTAGAATATACTCTAAAATTGCTAGAATATATGAATATGCAAAAATCGTTTAGAAATTAAAACAGCAACTGTAATATTACGGATAAGGATGGTAAAAATTATAACTTTCTTTAAAATCGCCTGGTGTTTTCCCTGTATACTTTTTAAAAACTTTAGAGAAATAGCCATTGTCATTAAAACCAAGCTGATACGCGATTTCTTTAATAGATAAATCTGTACTCGTAAGCAAACGTTTTGCTTCTAGAATTGTTCGCTCTTTTATAATATCGCCAGCTGGAGATTTTAAGTATCTCTGAGAAAGTATATTGAGATAATTGGGAGTAATATTTAACTTATCGGCATAAAAGTTAACCGAGAATTCTTCATTGAAATGATTGTCTATCAAAGAATTGAATTTTTTAATCATTTTTTCTGGCTTAGTCGAAGAATCGTGCTGTGGAAATTGAATTAAATAATCCTTTTGTAATACTTTAAGTAATAAATGCAGTCGAAGCAATACAATTTCTTTCGTGCTTAAATCATTATCAGGTAAAATTAGTTCAATTTCATTCAAATGATTTCTTAAACCTTCAAACTGTTCTTGGGTTACAGAAAGACAGGAAGGAACATTTTGTTCAAAAAAAGGAAACGCTGACAAATTAGAAAATGCGTTAACAATTTCTGGCGAAATCATAAGCTGAAAGCCAATTGTATCAACGTTTAACAGCCAATTGTGAACTTGCCCCTGCCTCACAAAATACACTTGATAATCATTGACTGTATACTGCGTAAAATCGACATTGTGCATTCCTGATCCTTTTTCAACAAAAAATACAAGATGAAAATCGTGTTTATGCGGCTGTTCAAATGCATTTCGGCCTTTTACACTATGACGAAACAAAGTAATACCTAAAGTTTCTTCTCCAAGTATATTGCCAACAGATAAAACGGGAATTGGATGTTTTGCCAAAGGATAATGCAGTTAGTAATAGATTTTCAAAAATATAGAATTTAAGGATATAAAAAGCAAAGAAAAATTTTCTCTTTATGGCCCTTTTAATTTTCTATTTGTGTAGAAGATTCTAAAAACAATAATTGACTTCTAAACTGCAATAAAGCGTTATGTTGTGTATAAATCATGTCTTGAAAAGTAGCAATATTACTTTTAGTGTAATTTTTATTAGTTTTTAATTCTTGATACACTTTATCTGATAATCCTTTTTCATATTCTTCCTTAGCAACAATCAGATACTGTTGAAAAGTTATATTAGGATATAATTGATGATTTGCACCATCATTATCATCTATATACTTTTGAATTATAGATTGTACTTCCAAATGAAGCTTTTGTGTAGCAATAAAAATTCCTAATAAGTTATTTCTTTCCTCATCTGGTTTGGAATTAAACGTTTTATTATATGTTAGCCAAGCTATAATTAAACCTGCTAAACCTATAAATATTTCCATAGATTTATATTTAAATTTATCAAATATACCTAAAAACAAAAGAGTTCTACCTTAGGTAAGACAGAACTCTTTCATTATTTACAATACTATAAAATTATAGTATTAATGCTATGTATTTTAAATATTATAATTTGAAGTTCCATAATATTCTTCATCATTTACACTTTCCAGCCAAACTCCTGTGCCTTTATCAATTTCTGTAATAATGGCGATATAAGAAAATTTACTAAAGGGCGTCGCGCCATACCAATGTTCTACTCCTGGTAAAATTGTAACTACTTCATCTTTATGAAGCGTTCTTATTTCACCTCCCTTTTCTTGGTAAAAACCTACTCCATTTGTTGCAATAAGCAAATGTAAACTTGCGTTGCTGTGCCATTTACTTCTTGCACAAGGTTCAAAAGTTACTTCTTTAATAATGGTGTTTTTGGGATGAATTTCGCTTGTTTGTTTTTTATAAGATACTTCGCCCGTCATATACATATTCGGTACTTTTCCTTCTTCAATTACAGTGGTATAATTTGTTGACATAAGTTATTTTTTGAGATTTATTTTATTTAAAACTGTTGTATTCTTCATCCGTTACAGGTTCAAGCCAGTTTAAAATTCCTGTTTCAGTATTTGTACTTATAGCGATATGAGTAAATTCGCTGTTTGGCGATGCGCCGTGCCAATGTTTTACTTCTGGCTGAATATTTATTACATCACCTACTTTAAGCAACTGAATAGGCTTTCCTACTTCTTGATAATATCCAGTTCCCTGCGTTACAATTAAAATTTGCCCGCCCGGATGGGTGTGCCAGTTATTTCGTGCACCAGCCTCAAACACTACATTTCCAACAGCTGTATTTAAAACTGGATCGTTTGGAACTAACATTTTTACCCATGCTTTTCCTGTAAAATAATCAGCAGATGCTAAGTCTCCTTTTGGAAAAATACCTGTACTAAATTCATTTTCTGATGCTTTCATAATTTTCTTATTTGGAATTATCAGAATCAGAAAACTAAATCGAGAAAGCTAGAGTGCGCTTTATGAAGTATTATTTAGTCTATTAAAAACTGATAAAAGATTAATACTATAATTTCAAGGCAAAAGTAGTTCAAGCCGGCTTTTGCAAAATAACAATATTCAAACAAAAAATTAAGAAATTGAAACAATTTATGCTCTCAATGATTTTGGAACCGTTCCTGTAAGTCTTTTAAAATAATTATTAAAATAACTCGGATACTCGAATCCAAGCGAATAACCAATGTCTGAAATGCTCCAGTCTGTATGCTGTAATAACGCTTTTGCTTCGCCAATAATGCGCTCTGTAATATGTGCTGTAGTTGGTTTTCCTGTAACTTCTTTTACAGAACGATTTAAATGATTTACGTGCACAGCAAGACTTTGTGCGTAATCCTGAGGTGTTTTTAAAATCAATGGTTCGTTTTTAGTCTCTATAGGAAATTGTCTTTCCAGCAGCTCTAAAAATAAAGAGGTAATTCTTGAAGATGCATTTTTATGTTTAAAGAAGTTTTCTGAAGGCTGCATTTTCATCGATTCGTGAATTATCAAATTGACGTAGCTGCGCATTAAATCATCTTTAAAAACATAATCCGTTTCATATTCTTTGATCATTTTTTGAAACAAAGAATCAATAAACATCTTCTGCTCAGCATTTAAAGAAAATATTGGCGTTCCTCCTATTTTAAACAAAGGAGATTCGTGAAGTGTTTCTGAACGGTCTTTTGATTTTAGAAATTCTTCTGTAAAAACGCAGGCATAACCTTCGTAACCTTCGGAGATTGTTTCCCACGAATACGGAATAATTGGATTGCCAAAAAACAAGATAGTACCATCAGTTTCTATTCCGCGATCAGCATATTGTATGATGCTTTTACTGGTATTAATGCAGATTTTATAAAAATCCCTGCGGCTGTAAACCGGAATTTTACTTTGATCCCCATTTATTTGATACACTTTAAAACCTTTTAGCTTTAAGTCTGAAGTAAAATCGCAATTCTGAGTTTCTGTTTGATTGTTCATTTTGCAAAGTTATGAAAATCAAATATATTTTTCAGTTGTTTTTCTTTAGGTAAATCTTACTTTAAAATTTCCAAAACCTTTTCATTCAAAGTAAAATGCACTAATAAATAGAGTAAGGTTCGTTTCATTAGAGCTGATGTAATAACTTCATTACTATGGCATGAAAATGGTTATTAAAAATTTAGAATCATTCTATTGGCTATACTTTTAAAAATGATTTTGATTTGATGTAATTTTATATAAAATTAAAAAAACAAAGATTATATGAGTGTTATTAAAGATGAAAAAAAGCTTCTTAATGCCATTAAGCGTATCGATGAAAAAATCGATAAGAATAATGACCAAAAGATACTTGCCTTTTTTTGAATCTCTTGGATTAACTGAAAGAGAGGACGTTCCCAAAAATTTTCTAGATTGGGATACGATTCTTATTGTGGTACCCGACCGTCACATTTCGCATGAATTAAAATACTATAAATTCTCTATTTCAAGACTTTTCTTTGTTACAAATCCATATGCAGATCAAATTCATATTTATGATTTTGACGAATGGAAAAGTGTTACCCGAAACAAAACACAATTCCAGATTAGAGAAATGATGAAAACAAGTTTTGGCGGAGTTAAAAAATCCGGAGCAGATAACGACTAGTTTTAATTCTCTGAACAGTAATGAAATGGATCACTCGTGAAAGACCAAAAATTGACAGGATCGCCAGTCCGTGGCTGATCAAAAAATTTGTAGACAGTGATGCCGAATTTATTTACGTGCCTTTTAGTGAAGTTTTAGAAAAAGCGAAAGAACTAGAAGCAATTCCGTTTGACATTCCCGAAGTAGAATTTACCCATTATAATGAAGAATGCACTTTTGATTACATTATAAAAAAGTATCAAATTGTTGATCCTGCGGTTTTAATTATGGCTAAAATTATTCGCGGCGCCGATACTGACCGCCACGATCTAGCGAAAGAAGCTGCTGGACTTTGGGCAATTTCTGCTGGACTTTCTCATAATATTAGTAACGATGCCGAATTATTAGAAACAGGACTAAAGCTTTATGATGCGCTCTACAGCTGGGCAAAACATTTGTATAAACAAAATCATCTTCAAAACAGTCCGTTTGAAAATCTGCTTCATGAAGTATATAAAAAGTTTTTGATCGAGAAAAAAACAAATCAAAAAACACCTTTATGGGTCAAAGATTTAAAAAACATAATTCAAGATCAAATTGATGCACAATTCACTTTTGATCTAAAGAAAATTTCAAATGATTTAGAGCTTAATCCTTCTTATTTGTCTAGAGAATTTTCTAAGTATTTTGAAGATTTAAACTTTGGAGAATATGTCCGAAAACTTAGAATCGAGAAAGCCATAAACCTTATTGAAAGTTCAACTTATACTTTAACTGAAATAGCATACATGACCGGATTTTCAGATCAAAGTCACTTTACTAGAATATTTAAACTGCAAACAGGCAAGAATCCTTCATCGTATCGTAAAAACGCACTTAAAAGTAATTCAAATACAAAAGGTAAATAGTGTACTATTTATAAAATTGCATTGTCTATAGTTTTGTTTTTTTAATTAACAAAACTATTATGATTTCATTTAAACACCTTTTTTCTGCTATTTTATTTTCTTTAACTTTCAATGCGTTCTCACAAACAGTTTATCCAAAAATTACGGGTTATTTTGGAATTCTTCATCCTATTGTGACTTTCAGCGATGAACAAACTAGTGTAAACTTTAGAGATTATTATGCTGTTGGTTTTCCAACAGGAATCAATATTTGGAAAAATCAAAAAATAGGATTTTCATTTGAAGTTGTTCCGAATATAAAAGTACAAGGAAACAGCGATAAAGTAACCAATTTATTGTTTCATCCCGGCGTTTTGGTTGCCTTAGGACATGGTTATACTTTTGCAGGAAGAGCCGCTTTTGAAAGCAGCGGCAGATACGGTATAACTCCTGTAATAAATAAAACGATTATAAAAAGTGACAATTGCAGTTATTTTGCGGCTGTTCCACTGCCCGTTCGTTTGGCAATAATCATCCCGCCTCTTTTACGATTGGTTTTCAATTTGGAATTGCTTTTTAAAAACTCTTAAAAAATGAAATATTATCTGTTTTTTAAAATCATTTAATTTCAAAAATTCTAATAAACTTTTGCTCTAATTTTTTTCTCTTTCTTTCTTCCTTCCATCTTGAATAGAATATAACAATAAGAAGAAACAAACTTACAATTGTAGTTGCCCGCCTAAGGCCTCTGCCAATGAAGAGAAAAAATATATTAATGAATATTAGAAAAACTACTGGAGAGTATTGTGTCCAAAGTAATTGAAATTTGCTATTTTCTTCAATAATATAATTTACATTGACCTTATTACCAATGTTTTTGTAGTTTCCTCTCACAATAAAAATTGTCGGAGATGCAGCGGAATTTATTGTTAAGCGAAAACTGGTGTCGTCAAAAAATCCATAAAAAGGTTTTGCTCCACCAAATATGGGAAACAGTCTAAAACGGCTTAAATTCACTTTTAAAGAGCCAATTTCGATACTATTCTTCAATCTTGTACGAAAGTCTGCTAAAGAAAGGTTTGATTCCATTTTATGAAGTATCATGGCGCTAACACACTTTTAATTTTATTTTCCAGAGCCTGTCCGTGAATGTTTTTTGCTAATATAATTCCGTTTTTATCAATTAAAAAATTCAAGGGAACAGATTGCAGCATATAATCGCTAACAACTGGAGATTGCCAGTATTTTAAATCACTGACATTTGTCCAAGGCAATTTTCCTTTTGCAATTGCAGCTGCCCACAATGTCTTTTTAGTATGCATAGAAACGCCGTAAATGGATAGTTTTTCAGGATAAGTATTGTGTAATTTAAGTAATGATGGTTGTTCTTTGATACAAGGTCCGCACCAAGAAGCCCAAAAATCTATTAATACCAAAGAACCTCTTAAAGAAGAAAGCGCCACAAGATTGCCTTTTAAATCTGGAAGATCAATTTCTGGAGCAATATCGCCAACATCAGTACCTACGACCTGTGCTTTTGAACCCGTTATTATGCAAAATAGAAAAATTGAAGCGAGTAAAGTTTTTTTCATCATTGATTAAGTTTAGTAGTTTGGGACTTTTAAAACTAAAAGCAAATATAAATTTTCTAATTATTTTTTAGTTCTTTTTATTACACTTTCCTCTCCTCTGTCATAAAATTTTGCTAAAAATATTTTACTTAATTGGTATATCGGGAAAAGTCGATATATTTGCGCCATGGAAAATATAGAAATATTTAAGGCGCTCTCTAACAAGTCTAGACTACAAATGCTGGAATGGCTGAAGGAACCCGAAATAAACTTTCCGGGACAGCTTGAGCATGGTGGATTTGAACACGGAGTTTGTGTAGGACAAATTCAAGCCAAAGCCGGCTTAACACAATCTACAGTATCTGAATACTTGTCTATTTTACAACGCGCCGGATTCATCGAAGCCAAACGTGTTGGGCAATGGACTTATTATAAACGCAACGAAGGTGCCTTTGAAGCACTTAGTAAATTAATTCAATCTAATTTGTAAATTACTATGAGTACAAACAACCTGTTTTCGCCATTTAACTTAAAAACGTTAAATCTGAAAAACCGAATCGTAATGGCGCCAATGACGCGCTCTTTTTCTCCAAATGGAGTTCCAACTGACGAAGTAGCTTCTTACTACCAAAAAAGAGCTGAAGGTGAAGTTGGTTTAATATTATCTGAGGGAACTGTAATCGACAGACCTTCATCATCTAATGATGCAAATGTACCTCACTTTTACGGTGAGCAAGCTTTAAATGGATGGAAAAAAGTGATTGATGAAGTTCATGCTGCCGGCGGACAAATGGGACCGCAGATTTGGCATATGGGCGTTATGGATAATCACCATTCTGGATGGGTTCCTCCGGTTCCTTTTGAAGGACCATCTGGATTAAATCGTCCAGATTTTAAAAACGGAATTGCTATGTCTGAAAAAGATATTGAAGATACAATTCTAGCTTTTGGTAAAGCGGCTGCTGATGCCAAAAAATTAGGTTTTGATACTATCGAAATTCACGGTGCACATGGTTATTTAATAGATCAATTCTTTAGAGCCGAAACAAATTTGCGTACTGATATTTATGGTGGTAAAACATTACCAGAACGTAATCGTTTTGCGATTGAAGTTGTAAAAGAAATCAGAAAACAAGTTGGAAATGATTTCGCTGTGATTATGCGTTTTTCTCAATTTAAACCTTCTGATTATAACTATAAATTGGCTAAAAATCCACAGGAATTAGAAGCTTGGCTTACTCCTCTTGTTGATGCTGGTGTGGATATTTTGCACTGCTCTCAACGCAGATTCTGGGAGCCTGAGTTTGACGGTTCTGATTTGAATTTTGCAGGATGGGCTAAAAAAGTAACTGGAACTCCAACTATTACAGTAGGTTCTGTTGGACTTTCTAGTGATTTCTTTGGTGCATTTGCCGGCGAAAGTTCTGAGCCAACTTCTTTAGAGGAATTGAACAGACGTTTCGACAGAGGTGATTTTGATTTAGTTGCCGTTGGAAGACCACTTTTATCTGATCCAAACTGGGTTGCTAAAATTAAAGAAGGAAAATTAGACCAATTAAAAGGTTTCAGCAAAGAAGCTTTAGGAGCATTGGTTTTAGAATAAGTTTTTTTATTTAGGTTCAAAGTTACAAAGGTTCAAAGGGGGCAGAGTTTTTTACTTTGTCCTTTGAACTTTTTTTTAGGTTCAAAGTTGCAAAGGTTCAAAGAGACAGGTTTTTTTTTACTTTGCCCCTTTGAACCTTTGTTACTCTGAACCTTTGTTACTCTGAACCTTTTTTATAATTTCTTTACTTTGAACCTTTGCCACTCTGAGCCTTTGTTCCTAACAAAAACTAATTATTAGCTACAGCAACTTTTAGCTTTTGATATTTATTTGTAAGCCAATTACGAACTGGCTCATCATAGAATTTTAAACATAATATTGCAATTACAATACTTGCGAATAATACCCCAATTCCTAATGGGTATCCTTCTCTTAAGGTAACTTTGTTATCAGCAACCCAAGCCATATACCAGTAAATTAATGGATAATGTATGATGTAAATTGGATATGAAATATCTCCTAAGGCTTTACAAACTTTAAGCGATACAGGATTTGTTATCTGCCCTCCTGCTCCAATTGCAACTATTATTGGGAATAAAACAATGATACAAAACGATTCGTATAAACCGTTCATCCACAAGCTGTTTTCATCTCCAAGTCTTGGTATACTGAAAATAATGATGATTAAAAGACTGCAAACCCAAAAAGCTCCTTTGATATGAATTAGTTTTCCTAATCGTGATAATAAAACTCCTGCAAAGAATGGATATAACAAACGAGTAAAACCAATATTCATTTGCTCAAGATTTAATGACCAGCCACCAATAACATCACCTTTTGGCCCAAAAACGGTTAAATTGATAAGCATTCCTGCAAATATCAAAACGAAGATTGATAAAACGGTATTTGAAAATTTACGAAAGAATAAGGCGTATAAAATATTACCGATATATTCGAAGAATAACGACCATGCCGGCCCATCGAGCGGATGCATTTCTCCCCATCCTCTAATTTCTAATGACGGCGGAATTGGCAATAAAGTAAAACCAATAACCATGGTTAAAATTACTTTCCAAACTTCCATTCCCGCAATTTGTGGAAACATTACATCTGAAGCTTGAAAATAATAGAAAATAGCTCCTAATATCATTCCCATAATGACCATGGGCTGTAAGCGAATTAATCTACGTTTGTAAAACTCCCATTGTGTCAGCTTGCCCCAACGATCATCATAAGCATATGCTACAACAAAACCTGATAAAAGAAAAAAGAAATCTACAGCCAAATAACCGTGATTCATAAGTTGTTTAAATCGGCTTCCCTCATTAAAAGCCTCAAAGATGTGAAAAATAACGACCAGAACTGCGGCTACTCCTCGTAAACCGTCTAAAATTTCATAATGTTTTTTTGGTTTAATGTCAATAGGAATTGAACTCATAAAATACTTTTTTTGTGGTTAAAAGATTAATTTATGTTATTTGGCATTGGCTAAAATAGCATTTTTTTTTGCAATGAAAGTCAGGTTTTAACTTAGTTGCAAAAAAAATGCGTTTTTTTTGCAATAATTATTCAGATGCAATAAAAACAGAAAAAATTATCTAATTATCAAATCATCTCAATTACCTAATTCAATTACTGATGATTTTTAAGCCATTCTGCCCTGCGTTGATCTGGTAAATGTTTTACAGAGAAGTTTTCAAATTTTGCCTCAAAACCTTTTCCATCTGGAGAAGCTGCCATTAAGCCTACCATTATGGGCTTATTATCCTGCAAAGGCGCATTTCTGGTCATTATATAATTTTTATCGTCATATGAGAAAAATACTTCGACAGCATCTAATCGTCTAACAGCTTTTATCCAGATAAAAGGCGGTGCTTTTTCTAGCGTTGTAACGCTCCAATCGCTTTTGTCGTGTGTAATACCGTGCTGATATTAAATTTACCGTCTACAAACTCAACTCCGGTTTTAATATAATTTTTTTCATCAATACGAATCATAAGCCCCATTTGGTCGAAACGAGCAATATAATTTCCTGTCAATTTTACTTTTACTTCAAACTCTCCTCCGTAATTAGCATAATAAAAAGGGGCATCATCGACCGTAAATCCGTAATGAGAAATACGCCAGTAATCACTGTTTGCAGTAACATTCATAATTAAAGCATTGTTTTTAATTTCCCATTTTTCAGGTTCGTTAAACCATTGCATTTTATTTAGGCTTTGTGCCGATAGATTTTGGGCTAAAAATAAAGTCATTGCCCCAAGTAAAACTTTTTTCATAATAACAATTTAGATAATAAAGTATTTTTTTACGCTGTAAGATAATAAGTTCAATCCTTAGTTAAGTAGATACCTTAAAGGTAAGTTTAGTTAAAAAGTAAAGCTGCAACTTTTTACACTTGCAGCTTTACTAACCAACCAATTTAGAAATAATGAAATTATTTAAGTGAGAATCCCACTTTAGATTTTATATCTGTTGAAGATGCTCCAATAATAGCTTCGAAATCTCCAGGTTCAGCAACCCAGTCATGTTTTTTATCATCAAAGAAACTTAAAGCTGTTTTATCAACCGTAAAGGTTACTGTTTTTTCTTCTCCAGCTTTTAGTGAAATTTTCTCAAAACCTTTTAATTCTTTTATCGGACGTGGCAATGAAGATTTCAAATCGCTTATGTAAAGCTGTACAACTTCTGCTCCTTCTCTATTTCCTGTGTTTTTTACTTTTACCGAAAATGTAATTTGATCTCCTGCTGTCATTTGTTTTTTGTCAGCAGTTACTTTTCCGTATGCAAAAGTGGTGTAACTCAGACCATGACCAAACGAGAATAATGGTTTTGCTTTTTGCTTATCAGCCCATCTGTAACCAACAAAAATACTTTCATTGTATTTTACAGTATCTCCACCCGGAAATTCTCCTAAAGCGTGGGCACCATTATCTGATAATTTTACTGGGAAAGTAAAAGAAAGTTTTCCTGATGGATTTGCATCACCAATTAGAATCGAAGCCAAAGCAGTTCCTGCTTCTGTTCCTAAAAACCATCCTTGTACAATTCCCGGAACTTCTTTAATCCAAGGCATTGCAACCGCATTTCCAGATATATTTACAAAAACGATGTTTTTATTTACTTTCGCTAAATCAGTAATTAGTTTATCTTGGTTGTACGGAAGTCCAAGTTCTGTACGGTCAAATCCTTCAGCATCTTGTTTGTCGCTTTTGTTTAAACCACCAATGAAAAGAACGATGTCAGCATCTTTAGCTGCTTTTAATGCTTCTGCAGTCAATTCTGCAGGAGAACGTTTGTCTTCTAAGCTTACTTTAGCAATAACTCCATTATAATCGCTTGTAGGATCTCCTACATAACCACGAGCGTATACGATTTCAGCTTGACTGCCAATTCTTTTCTTTAAACCTTCAAGAGGTGTAATTTCATATTTTGCTTTAAGCGAAGAACTTCCACCTCCAACAGTCATCATTTTGATTGCATTCTCTCCAATTACAGCAATTTTCTTAGTTTTAGAAAGATTAATTGGCAGAATGTTGTTTGTATTTTGAAGTAAAACAATTGCTTCTTCAGCAATTTTACGGCCAGCTTCAGCGTGTTCTGGTGTTCCAAAAGATCCAAAAGGACGATTTCTATCCATTGTAGTCAAGAAAGATAAACGTAAAACACGACGTACTTTTTCGTCTAATTCTTTAGTTCCAACTTCACCTTTTTTTATCATTTCTGAGTAAGGTTTTGCTAAGAAATAATTATCATAAGCATTACTTGTTCCCCAAGAAAGTCCGTTTGTCCAAGAACCAAATTCCATATCCAAACCATTATGAATCGATTGTTTTGTATCGCTTACGCCACCCCAATCTGAAACTACAGCTCCTTTAAAGCCCCATTCACCGCGAAGAATATCATTCAATAAAAACTCATTATGACAGCATTGTTGTCCTTTATATTTGTTGTAAGCGCCCATAATTGACCATACATCACCTTCTTGAACTGCTGCTTTAAAAGCAGGTAGATATATTTCGTAAAGAGCACGATCATCTACAATTACGTCAACCGAATTACGTTTTGTTTCTTGATTGTTTAAAGCAAAATGTTTTACACAAGCCGCTACTCCGTTCAATTGTACACCTTTGATGTAAGGAACGACCATTTTTGAAGCTAAAAACGGGTCTTCACCCATGTATTCAAAGTTACGACCGTTTAAAGGGCTTCTGTAAATATTTACTCCTGGCCCTAATAGTACATTTTTATTGCGATAACGCGCCTCTTCTCCAAGTGATTTTCCGTATAAATGAGCTAATTCTTTATTCCATGTTGCCGAAAGTGCTGTTAAAGCAGGAAATGCAATACAAGAATCGTTTGTCCAGCCCGCTTGGTCCCATTCATCCCATTTTACTTCAGGACGAATTCCGTGAGGACCGTCTGTCATCCAGTTTTCTGGAATTCCTAATCTCGGTACTCCTGGAGAGCTGAATTTTGACTGGGCATGAATCATGGCAATTTTCTCGTCGATTGTCATTCGAGAAAGCGCATCTTCTACACGCTCATTAATTGGCTTTTTATCATCTAGATAAACAGGAACTTTATTTTGCGCATTCAATCCGAATGAACTCAATAAAACTAAAACAACGATTGTTTTAACGTTTTTAAACATAACTATTAATTATTTAAGCATTCAATTTATTTAAAGATACAAGTAATCATTTTGTACCATTTAATAATATTGTAAAACTAAAACGTTATAGTTCGTGTTAGATTTTTAAACGAAAAAAAGTAGTGAATTAAAAATTTAAAATATTGATTTTTAAATGATTAAACAAAAACAAGAAGTAAAAAAAGTAGTGCTTTTAAAACCAAAAACTACATTTTTTGCGTGATTAAACCAATTTTTATGACCATTTCTTCAAAATCATTTCTCGAAACTGCTGCTTTATTCCGAGCTCTTGTTCGATAATTATAAATTGTACTTAAAGAATAACGAAGAAATGCTGCAATCTTAACACTGTCTGTAATTCCAAGGCGGATTAATGCGAAAATACGAAGCTCTGTATTTAACAATTCTCCTTGCTTTAAAATGATCTGCTCTTCCTTAATTAAAAGTGCATTAAAGTCTTTTACAAACGTTGGATATAAATTCAGAAAAATAATGTCAAAGTTTTTATACAGTTCTTCAAGTTCATTATCTACTAGTGTTGTTGATTTTAGGATCTTATAAATTTCATCAAACTGTTTTGCTGTTGCTTTCTTATTCAGAATGATTCGGTAATTTTCTAATTTATTTATGTAAGTAGAACAAAGACTGAAAAAATGTGCAATATACTCCTCTTTTACATGGTTTGATTCTGATAATTGTGCGTTACGTTCCTGTAATTGCTTGTTTGTCTCGGAAATATCTTGATTTAATTCTGCTAATTTCTGACTTGTTTCATAAAGTTCTCCACGAATTTTAGAAACTCTTTTCATTTGTTTGTACACATAAATGACAGCCACAATCAAAAAAGCCGATAATAAACTGATGCATAATAAATACAACTGCAATTCGGTTTTACGTTTTGCTTCTTTTTCTAAATAAACGGTATTGATAATCGAATAAACTTCAGACATTAGCAAGGTGCGAAACTGTACATTACAATAAAGTGCGTCTTCAATGGCTGATTGTGTAAGTTTGTAAGCCATATCGACATCTTCTATTTCATAAAAAACTAAAGCCAGTTCCTGAATAGATGCATTGTCTTTATTTACATTTTTAATATCTGCGGTGGCTGAAAGTGCGTAGTATTTTTTCTGTAATTCAACTTGATGAGTCTGTTCGTAAATTTTTCCCAGTAAATAGGTAATCATTGCGTATTGAGGTTCTTCTTCTTTTGAAGTTTTCAATAGTAATAACAATTCATTTTGAGCACTTACCAGTTTTTTATGATAAATATCTTGCTGGATTTTGTTGATTTTGTAGGTTATAGATTTTGGGTCTAAAACTGTCAATAACGAATCTCTGTATTTTTGTATCTGCTCAATATAGTGTATACTGTAACTATTGGCAGCATAATGCTCAAAAAACTCTCGATAAGCAATAAAATAATTGGGAAGTAAATTTTTTGATAATTTACTCTTGTCGATACTTTTTAAAATGGCTTCAGATTCGCGATATTTTCCTGATGAGGAATAAAGCGTTACTAATTGTAATTGTGCCAAATGCAGTAAATCTTTGTTTTGAAGCTGATCGGCAATTTTTAAGTTCTTTTTTACATAAAAAATAGCCGAATCAGAATTGAATTTTTGATATTCTGTGTATAATGTCTTGTTATAATTGTACTCCTGCTCCTTAGTTAAACTATCCGATTTAATTTTTTTGAAGTTTAAAATTCGCTCTTCTTTTAGTTTAACGTAATGTTCTTTGTTTTCTAAAGCACGATTTAGTTTCGCTAAAATATCATCAATGCTGTCTGCAGCAAATACAGGAACGTTTACGAGAACGAAGAATAAAAACAGTACGTATTTTTTCAAGTTGATTTAAGGTAAAAAGAATTACAAATATAATAAAGTAATCACATTGGTCTAGTTCCTAAATTTTTATTTGTTGTGAAAGCTCCGCTGGAGCAGTTTTTTAATGCTATAACTTAGAAATTGGCGCAGACAAACAACTTTCTGGAATATCAAAAGCATTAACAAGAGCCAATGCATCTGGGCGAATATCCCAACATAATTGATTTACCATTTTTCTGATGGCTTTTGTTTTTACTGCTTCCATGTACCCATCTTCAAGAAACCAAGCTTTGTTTTTTTCTAATTGAGAAAGTGCATACAACTGACTTAATTTTGTCAATATTTCTTTTGTTTTTAAGTCTTCTACAGCTTTAACAGCAATTTGAAACTGTTCTAGAACTACTCTTTCTAGATAAGCTTGAGATACATCTATCATTTGATGTTGTACTACATTAAAAGCATCATAAGTATCTAATCCATCATCAATTAACCTTTTGATACGTTTTGCTGCCGATGCTAAAATTGTTTTTTCTCTGTGAATGAAAGCCTGCAAATGAAACTCTCCATCTAGTAAATGCTCGTCTTCTGTTCTGCGAGTAGCAATAGGATTCTTTTCGGTAATTGCAGTTTTCGCATTTTCATACACATAATTTATAATTCCGAGTGATCCCATTTCACCAAAAGATTTTCTAAATTCAGATAAACGATTTTTAGCCGTTAATTGCATTAAAACGGTATTATCACCTTCAAAAGTGGTGTAAATTTCGGTGTCATTTTTTAAAGCATCGATTCTATTTTCAGACAAATATCCTTTTCCGCCGCAAGCTTCACGGCATTCCTGCAGTATATCTCTTGTGCTCCAAGTCGAATATGATTTCAATCCCGCTGCCAATGCTTCTATTTCCTGCATTTCAGCTTCTGTTCTATTCAAGAATCTATGAGTGAGATATTGCAGAGCAAAATGTACAGCATACGTTTTTGCCAAATGCGGCAGTAAACGACGCTGATGAATTCTATAATTTAAAATTGGAACTTCTGATCCTCCTTCAGGTCCAAATTGTCGGCGTTGATCACTGTATCGAATCGCAATTGTTAATCCAGATTTGGCTGCTGATAAGGCTGAACGTGGAATCCCAATTCTTCCGCCGACTAGAGTTCCTAACATCGTAAAAAAGCGTCTGTTATCACTCGGAATCGGACTTTCAAATTCTCCTTTATCGTTTACCGATGCAAAACGATCGAGCATATTTTCTTTCGGAATTACAACATTATCAAAGCTTATTGTTCCGTTATCAACTCCATTTAAGCCCATTTTATGACCGCAATCGTCTATCGTTACACCGTTTAGAATATTTCCATTTGAATCTCTTAGTCCAACTATAAAAGCATTTACACCATAATCATGGCCGTCAATAATTAATTTTGCAAAAACAGTTGCCATTTGACCATGAACTGCAGCGTTGCCAATATATTCTTTTTGGGCATTTTTGCTTGGCGTGTGAATTGTAAAAGTTTGATTGTTATGATTGTAAGTTGCCGTAGTTTCCAGTCCTTTTACATTAGATCCATGATGTGTTTCGGTCATGGCAAAACAACCGGGGAGTTTTAAAGAACCAATATCTTTTAGATATTTTACGTAATGTTTCTCTGTTCCTAGAGATTGTACACTCATTCCCCAAAGTCCAAATTGAACTCCAAATTTTATTACCAAACTCAAATCATGGTAACTTAATGTCTCCATTACAGCAAAATAATCTGCAATATTTTCTCCTCCTCCATATTGCTTTGGATAAGCCATATTTCCTAAGTTTTCCTCCGCTAGAATTTTACACCATTTATATACTGTTTGACGGTAAATAGTAATATCTGTCGAAGTTTCGTAGGCAAACTCGGGTTTCGAAATTATTGATTTTACTCTGTTAATTATTGGTGCTTCTTTACCGTTTAGAATTGACGTTAATTGTTGAATATCAAAACTATTTGTTGTTTGAGAACTAGCAGTTAATGAATCTGATTTTGTTTTAAAATTCTGAATTACTTCTTCTCCCAGAATTCCAAGATCATTTTCCAGTTTTGTAAAATCTGATTCTAAAGCCGAAATGTCTAAGTCTTTTTCTGAAAGTGCTACAGCAATGTCAAAAATAGATTTTATAGACGATTTATCTTTTAGATTAGCTTCAATTTCTAATTTCCATTGTGTAAGTTCATTTCGCGAAGGCGGATTTGAAACATCAACTTTTGAAAGAAGATATTCTTGTTCTTCTAACGAAAGAGCTTTTAGAGATTTTATAAATTCTTTTAGTGTAGTGAATTCTTTTTGGGTCAAAAGATCATCAGACCATACTAGATAAAACAATGGAATAAAGGCTTGAAGTTTGGCGTTTTTCATATAAATTAGGATTCGGTTTTGTAATAGCTTTTTTTGCCACAGATTTCACAGATTATAAGGATTACTTCTTTGTGTTGAATAATAGCCACGAATTACACATATTTTCACAAATTCAAATTGATTTTAAAAAATTAGTATGAATAAAAAATCAATTTAATCTGTAAAATCTGTGGTCTATACTTCAAATATTACTGCATAAAAAAACAGGAATGAAAAATACTCATTCCTGTTTAAACATCCTGTTAAGATTCTGGTAATTTATATTTTAAACCAATAAAAAATATAAAAAACGGCTTTATTTTGAACCTTTGGATACTGGGATTAATTTTTGCTTTATGGCAAAAATATGATGTGAATTAAAAACCAATACTGCAAGAAATACAATTCCGTATGCGATAATTTGGGTAGATCCAATTGGCTCTTTATAAAAAAATGCAGCCAAAAGAAATGCAATCATAGGATTAATATTCAAAAGCATCCCAACTGTTGAAGAATTAATACCTGAAAGTGCATATAAATTAAGGAATAATGGAAAGATCGTAAACAAAATAGCAATAGTTTCGATACAGAAATAAAACTTAAACTCTGTTGGAACCTGTCCGCTGTAAGCAGGATAAAAAGGCAGTAAAAATAAAGCCGCCAATGTAATATGGAAGGTTAAAACTATAAATTTATCAAAACCTTTATTTATACGCTGACTTACTAAATAAGAAGCGTAAGTAAAACCAATTATAATACTGAAAACCATATCCATGATATTAGTATATGATAGAAGCAAACAGCCCGAAATACTTAAGCCAACAGCCATCCATTGTGTTTTACTTAGTTTTTCATGCAAAATAAAATAAGCCAACAAAGTGGTTAGAATTGGACATACTAAATAAGCTAATGAAGTTGCTTTTACACTAACATGATTCATTACATAAATAAATGTAAACCAGTTTGCCATTAAAAAAACGCTTCCGCCAATATTTAATAAAATACTTCTTCGTTTTTCATAAACCGGCATAGCTTTGAAAACAGCTATGGTTTCTTTTATTTTTTTTCTTCTAAAAGTAAAAGAAATCAAAAGCATTAGAATACTGCAGCTAAAAACGCGATAAAATAATATATCCAAAGATGGATACTCATGTATTGGCTTTAAAACCAAACTAAAAAATCCCCAGATTACAAAACATGTAATGGCTGCGATGTAGTATTTTGTTGTTTTCATCTGGATATTATTTATACTTTTTTTGATAAAACAAATTTCTAAAAAATTATACAGCAATACAGATACAGTTTTTGTAAATTGCAGCATAACAGTTTTTTTTTATGAAAGATTCGAATTACTTGTATTTACAGTTTGCTGACCGAATTGAAAAACAGATAAAATCTGGTGTTTTAAACGTGGGTGATAAACTGCCTTCTATACGCGAAGTATGCGCAGAAACAGGCTATAGCATGAGTACTGTGAGCAAAGCTTATTATGAAATTGAGAGCAGATCACTTATAGAATCAAGACCTCAATCTGGTTATTATGTAAGTAATATTTCGGCTAGAACAATTCCTGAGCCATCACCAAGCAGTCCTATTTTAAAATGTGAAAACATTGATCGAGAAGATTTGATCGATCAGGTCTATGGCAATATGACCGACAAAAATATTACGATGCTGTCTTTAGGTTTTCCATCGAATGAGCTGCTTCCTATTGCTAAATTGAATAAAGGAATGGTTCAAGCCATGCGACAGCTTCCAAACAGCGGAACGAGCTATGAACAAGTTCAAGGAAATTTAAATTTAAGAAAAGAAATTGCACGCTGGTCTTACACTTGGGGCGGATCTTTGACTGAACATGATATAATTACAATGCCAGGCTGTACTAGTGCAATCTCACATTGTTTAATGACTTTGACAAAACCGGGAGATACTATTATTACTGAAAGTCCAGCGTATTTTGGAATTTTGCAGTTGGCAAAATCATTGGGCTTGTATATTATGGAGCTGCCAACCAACATGACAACAGGTATAGAATTAGAAGCTTTAAAAAAGGCTCTTTCTTCAAAGAAAGTAAAACTTTGTTTGCTGATGAGCAATTTTAGCAATCCATCTGGAAGTATGATGCCGGCTGAGCATAAAATAGAAGTGGTTCGATTGATGGAATTTTACAATATTCCGCTGATTGAAGATGATATTCATGGCGATTTGTACTTTGGTTCCAGCCGTCCTACAAATTGTAAAACATATGACGAAAGCGGTATTGTATTGTGCTGCAGTTCTGTTTCAAAAACGCTTGCGCCGGGTTATCGTGTAGGCTGGGTTTCGCCTGGAAAGTTTAAAAAACAAATTTTGAGAAATAAAATTTATCACAGCCTCTCCTCGCCTACAATTACACACGAAGTTGTGGGAGATTTTCTAAAAAATGGGCGTTACGAAAATCATCTTCGTAAAATCCGTCAAATTTTGAATCGTAATTGTAATAATTATATCAACACAGTTTTAGAATCTTTTCCAGCAGGAACAAAAGTAAGTCAGCCGCAAGGCGGTTTCTTTCTGTGGATTGAGCTTGATAAAAGCATCGATACGGCTGCATTTTATCATTTAGCGATGAAACACAATATTAGTATTGCTCCTGGACGTATTTTCTCATTTCAAGATCAATTTTCAAATTGTATGCGCTTGAGTTTTGGTCTTCCTTGGTCAAATGAACTTAGAGAATCAATACAAACTCTGGGAAAACTTGCTGCGAAATAATATAAAAAAAGCTGGACAGTTAAAAAAATATACTGTCCAGCCAACAATTAAGAGACCAAAATTAAAATTGTTATAAAACGAAGTAGGCGTCTTTCTCGACTTTTACTGGTTCGTCTTTTAAATCAAATTCTTTTATAATATCAAATTCACTTTGATACTCATTAAGCATTTGTTTGATATTTCTTTCTATCGTATTAGCAATAGTTGTTACTGGTGTGTCTGAAGGTCTGTTTTCAAATGGATCCTGCAAGTGAATAGCCATTCTTTCTATTAAAAAGAAAGCTCCAGAAATTGCAGTGATTAGCGGAATTGCAAACCAGCTTAATACGCTTGTTAAACCAAATGGCAGTAAAAAAATAAACAAACACAGCGTCAATCTAATGTACAGACTGTAAGTAGTTGGGAAAATAGTATTTTTAATTCTCTCACATTTACCCATCTCATCACATAATCTTGATAATGTATTATCAATTTCTACCTGCTGATACATATTGATTCGCTTTTCGTTCTTAGCGTTCCTAAGATCTCGCGCATGCAGCATTAAGATGGCATTTGGTATATTTTGATGGTTTTTAATGTAACGAAGTTCTTCTTCGCTCACCAAACCTTCAAGCGGTTTTATGGCATCTTTGTTTCGCAGCGCTTGACCTAAACTATAACACCATGCAATCTGTCTTTTGGCAAAATTCTCTTTGAATTCGCTCGCTTTAACAGAAAAATCAGGATCTTTATAAAACGTCAATACTTGACGAATTAAGGTTCTTGAATCGTTTACAATTGCTCCCCAAACAATTCTTGCTTCCCACCATCTATCATAAGCCTGATTAGATTTAAAGGCTAATAATAAGGAAATAATTGTTCCAATCATTGTTGGAATCGCAATTGGAATATCTACAGGAAGATTTATAAAATAGTGATGAAAAATTTCAAATAGTATGGTATAAGTCAATACCAAGGCCATTTCTACTTTAATTTTCCCGAGAACGTACTTCATTGGTATTCTTTTCTTTAATAACATATCGTCGGTTTTAATTAAATTAATATTTGAGCTGTTTTTTTTAGTGATTAGTACTAAGTACCTAGTAATTAGTCTTAAGATTTATAAATTATATCTATAAGTTTTACATTTGTAAAATCGAGTCCTTTGTGTCGACTAAAAGTAGAACCAGTTACTAATTACTAATTACTAAGGACTAAGCGCTAAAAACTTTAAACCAACTCCTCGTATAACGAAAGAACAGGAAGTCCTAGTCGCTCATTAATACTTTCTTTTTTAGTTTTCTTAAATTTGATTTTCTCTCCTTTACGAGTTTCTACAAGCAAATCAATATCATATTTTGAAATTGCTTCGTTTAGATATGGAGCCATATCTTCATAGTTATCATCGATTTTCGAAGTTTGACTTACAATTTCATAGGAGAAATTATCATTCAAAAATTGCTGTACATCTTTGATGTGCATATTTGCCTTACCGTTTTCGATATATAGTGCTTTGTTGAAATCGTTTTTAGGCTGTTCAATTCCTAAGTGCAGAATTGGGCATTTTTGGTTTCCTGCCAATTGCGTTAAATACTGATGAATACGTTTGGTCTCTTTTTTATAAGAATGAGTTAAGATGACCAATTTAACAGAAAAGTTGTCTATAATACCTCTAAAAATTGGTGATGAAAGACCGTACTGATTGTGGATTTTTATTTTGCAGTTTTGTGTATGACCAATCATATATCTGCAAGTTTCTAAAACTTCTTCTTGACTTCTTGTAAGTCCAGTTCTCATTTCACGTAAAAAATGAGAAGAAGAAAAAGTATCTGGAGTGTCAGAAACCATCATTAGAATGATTTCGCACTCCGATTCTTTTGCTTGATTAATAGCGGCACTTACTGCGCTGATTGTATCGTCTTTTAATGTAGTAGGTATAAGGAAATTTTTCATAAGTATATTCTTTTAGTTTATACATACAAAATAACTCCTTGGAAATTAGATCGTTCTTAAGCTCTAATTAGATTTTTCTAAGATTCAACATTAGAATTTTTAATGTTATTCTTTTTGATTTTTGATTTATTAAAGACTATAGTAACGATAGTTCCCTTGTTTTGCTCAGATTGCACTTGAATTTCTCCATCATGCATACGGATTATTTTTGAAGCTAAAGGAAGACCTAAACCGTATCCAATATACTTAGCTGCAATTTTTCCTCTAAAGAAAGGCTCGTATAAATGAGGGATATCCTCAGGAGGAATTCCGATTCCGATATCATTAATAGAAATTTTAATAAAATCATGGTTGACTGTAAGTACCACAAAAACCTCATTATTATCGGAGTATTTTACTCCGTTGGTAATAATATTATTAATAGCGAGCTCTAAAAGAGGTTTATTACAAGGCAGCAGCAGTAAACTTGAATCTTTTGGCGCAAAGTTTAACTTGATGCTTACACGGTTATCAGGGAAAATTTTATCTAAATCTGATTTAACGTCTAATAGTAATTCGTCTATTCTGGCAATATCTAAGACTTGTTTTTTACCGTCATAACCGGTTTGCGTAAGTTTAAGCAAACTTTCGGTTAAGTTTCCTAATCTTGATGCTTGGCTGTAAATATTTTCTAGAGATTGAACATATTCTTTTACCTCACGTTCTTTAAGAAGCATAATTTCAGCTTCGGCGATTATTGTCGTAATAGGTGTTTTTAATTCGTGAGAAGCATTATTTATAAAATTGGCTTGTATTTCGAAAGAAGTTTCTAAACGATCCAGCATATCATTAAAGGTTTCTGTAAGATCTGAGATCTCATCAGAATTTTTGACTTCAGGAAGACGGTTGTGCAAGTTTGATGCACTTATTCGGTTTACCTCTCTAATAATTCTTGCTACAGGATTTATAACTCGTTTAGCTAAAAAACGACCTAAAAAGAAAGCCAAAAACATAAAAGCAATACCTCCTACAATTAATATTTTTACAATATAAATAGAAGTAGTTTTTCCTTGGCGATCTCGCGCACCAACAATTACTATATATTTTTGATTTCCTTCTTTAAAAATCTGTCCTAAATAATATTTGCTGTTTATTTCATAATAGTTTCTTCCAGTCTCTAATATGGTCGAATAAAATTCATTAGGAAGATTCAAGTCTGTATTGTAATCAAAGCTGTTAGCGCTGTTTACTTTAAGTACATACTCTTCTTCCTCGATAAGTTCTTCGAGTCCATTTTTTTTCAGATTACTATAATATTTTATCTTTTCAGGATCATTTTGAAAATGAATAGAAGACACAATTTTTGCTCTGTCATCTAATCGTTTCAAAAAATGATAACGATTGTTTTCTCTAAATAAAACAAAAACAAGTACACTTAAAAGTAAGGTACTAAAAGTTGAAAGCGCTACATAGGTTAAAGTAATTTTTTTTCTTATATCCATTTTATGGTTTTATAACGTAACCTAGTCCTTTCATCGTATGAATGAGTTTGGTTTTGAAAGGTTTGTCTATTTTTTTTCGTAAATACGTAATATACACATCTACAACATTAGTGTTCATATCAAAATTAATATCCCAAACGTTATCTAAAATTTGATCACGAGAAACAATCATACCAGCATTTTTGCCTAAATAGTACAATAATTTAAACTCTTTTGCGGTCAAAATTATATTTTCTCCGTCTCTTTTAACTGTTTTTGCACGTCCGTTTATTTCTAAATCTCCTACCGAAATAACATCAATTTTATCTGTTTCTTGATGTGCTCTACGATGTAAAGCGTTGACTCTTGCGTCAAGTTCTCCAAATTTAAAAGGCTTAACCAAATAATCGTCCGCTCCCGCATTAAGACCTGTTACAATATTTTCTGATGTTCCTAAAGCTGTTAAAAGCAAAACAGGCACAAAGTTTTTACTTGCGCGAAGTCTTCTGCATATTTCAATTCCATTAATATCAGGCAGCATTACATCTAGAATTACAACATCAAAATTATAGTTGTGAATCATTTCTAGTGCAGTTTTACCATCAAGCGCCACACTTACTTCGTTGTTATTTTCTGCAAATCCTTTGCGTAAAATCGATAAAAGATTTGGTTCGTCTTCGACTATAAGTAGTTTCATATTAATTTGTATCAACAACAAAAATAGGGATTGCCATTAAAAATACTATTCATAACTGTTATAAATTATGATTTTATTATGAACAATTACTTAGATTTTAATGCAAAAAAAAAGCAACTCCTAATAAGTTGCTTTTTTATAAACTAAAAATGGGTTGTTCGGTACTATCTTTTGAAGTTAAAGCTTAATACAGCTCCCAAACCAAATTGAAACGTGCTTACGTAATCTTCAACCGCTACAGGTCCATAATAAGTCCAATAATAGCTATTTCCAACGGCTGCTGACATTGATTGAAGGTATGCGTTAAGATTTACAGATACTGACGAAGCTGTTTTAATTTTTACCCCTCCCTTAATATTCCAAGCAAAATAAGTACCATTACCGCTTCTTGGCGTTTCTAATATACCAACACCTAAGCCACCTCCTAAATAAGGCAAAAGATTTGAACCCGTGTCAAAATAGTGAGTTCCATCAAGAAGAATAAAATTAAGAGCCCCTTTATCATCACCACTATTCCTTTGATCTCCTGCTGGACCATAAATAGGAAGTTTTGTATCCGCTCTTAAATATTTTAGTTCAACCGAATTATTTGTTGAAAAGAAATACTCGAAACCGGCTCCATATTGAAAACCATCTTCAATTGTTGCTGAAAAACCATCGTAGTCAACGCTGTCAGAAAAATTGTAACCACCATACAAATTAAGAGAAAATGACCTCGCATCTTGCGCATTCATTCCTATTGCAAATAGGAAAAAAACTAAAAATAAACTGTACTTTTTCATAAATTTTGTTTTTGAAAGTTAATAGGGAAATCAAATTTAAGTTTTTTCTTCTAAATTTTAATCTTTTTTTAACAAAAAAAATCACACTCGATAATACTTAACCAATTAGAAAACATTTATTTACATTATTTAAAACGTTTCACCTGCATTCAAATAGAATCCTTTAGAACTATTTCCCCATGCATAATCCACAATTAAATTTGTTCGTGTTTTTTTATCAATTAGAATTCTTAATCCAATACCAGCTGCAGGCTGAATTGCGTGAAAGAGAGATGTATTTGCATCATTATTACTAGCCGTTACAAAATTGGTAAAAACGGTACCACTTATCATTTGATTGCAAGTAATGGGAAATCGAAGTTCTGTAGAGAGATAAATCAATCCATCTCCTCTAAATAAACCTTGAGTATAACCTTCTCCACTCCTGCTGCGCTGATCCCAGCCTATTGCAGGCAAATTTAAATATGGTACCTTTCCTCGTGTAACAAATTGTCCGTAAGCCCAAATTCCTAGAATATAACGGTCGTTTTTACGTGATAAAGGAATAAACTGTCTGAATTCTGTATACAAAACATTACTGTATTGCTGATTATCAAATAAAACAGGATTAAAACGATAATTAACATTGGCAAACCAGCCACGGTTCGAATTCACTTGATTATCTCGTGAATCGTAAACCATATTAAAACTTACTCCTGTTAGAAAATATTCTAAATTATTAAATCCGTGCTGTTGGCTGTAATTGTAATGGTAAGTCAAATTTCCGTTAGCCACATCCAACTCTTTGTCGTTTATATTAGTATACCAATCTATATTTACACCTCCGCCTACATAAAAATTCTTCCTTACTTCAAAAGAAGCCGTTTGATGAAATTTAAAATAATTATAATCCATCGATTGTGCAATTGAATCAATGCTAAAACTTGGGTCTCGATCACGTCTAGGCGGAATAATATCTGTGCCTAGACCGTAATTGGGCTGTGAGAAAATGTAAAGACGATAATCACCGCTTAAAAAAATTCTGTTATTCTTTAGCAGAATATTATTCTTAACATTGATCATCCACTGCTTTTTCAAAGTGTAAATAATGCCAAGATTTGCTACAGAATATTTATCTGCTTCTTGTTTGCCTTTGAACGTGTATTGCGCAACACCGCCAAAAAAAATCCGGTCGCTGGTTGTGAGCCAATTGCCGGAATTACAAGAAAAAAATTGCTTTTGGTAGGTTTAACAATATATATGGAATCTTTCTTTTTAAAGACTTCAAAAATAGTTTTAGGTGCACATATTTCTGAATTGTTTGTCTCAGATTCCGATTGAGCATTTAAATATAAAGGAGTAAAAAGAAGCAGGACTGCTAGTTTCAAGATGTGTTTAAAATAAGTATTTTCTAAGAATTTCACTCTTTAAAAGTTTTAATTTCTACTAAAATCATATTCAAACCTTCTGTAAATATAGCTTATTTTCAATACTTTACTAAAATTTTATACGTTTAATTGTATAAAAAAACCGTCAATTTGTATTGACGGTTCTTACTAACGAATTATATAGAATCAATTATTTTGTAATAAACTTTGGGTGAATTAAATTTTCTAATGAATAAATTTCATCCCATTTTTCTTGTGTGATCAGCTTTCTTTCTAAAACCGCAATTTGATGTACGCTTTTGTTCGTTTTCAAAGCTTCACCAGCGATACTTGCACTTTCTTCGTAACCAATAATTGGATTTAATTGGGTTACAATTCCAATGCTGTTCATTACCATATTATAACAATGATCAACATTTGCAGTAATTCCGTTAATACATTTATCAATTAAAGTCTGAATAGCATTTGACAGATAATCAAGCGATGTAAACATTGCAAAAGCAATTACAGGCTCCATAACATTCAATTGCAATTGTCCAGCTTCTGCTGCCATTGTAACCGTTAAATCCTGACCAATTACATAAAAACAGGTTTGGTTTACTACTTCTGGAATTACCGGGTTAACTTTTCCTGGCATTATAGACGAACCAGGCTGACGTGCCGGTAGATTAATTTCGTTTAAACCTGTTCTCGGCCCTGAGCTTAACAATCTTAAATCGTTGCAAATTTTAGAAATCTTAACAGCAGAACGTTTTAATGTTCCCATAATCTGTACGTATGCTCCTGTATCAACTGTTGCCTCGATTAAATCTGGAGACAGCGTTAAGGCAATTCCAACTTCTTCAGCTAGATATTTCACGCAAATTTCAGGATAACCTTCAGGTGCATTTACTTTCGTTCCAATTGCAGTTGCTCCCATATTGATTTCTAATAATAATTCCTGAGCATTTCTTAAACGCTGAATATCTTCACCAATTGTAGTCGCATATGCTTTAAATTCCTGTCCTAAAGTCATTGGTACAGCATCTTGCAGCTGCGTTCTTCCCATTTTTAGAACTTCTTTAAACTCCTCACCTTTCTTTGCAAAAGCGATTTCTAATCCAGAAAGCGTTTTAATGAAACTTTCCATTTTTAGATACAATGCAATTCTAAATGCCGATGGATAAGCATCGTTTGTAGACTGTGAACAATTTACATGGTTATTTGGATGTAAAAAGTTGTATTCGCCCTTTTTATGTCCCAAATATTCAAGTCCAATGTTTGCAATTACTTCATTTGCATTCATATTTACAGATGTCCCTGCACCGCCTTGAATTAAATCACTCACAAATTCGTCATTAAATTTACCAGCAATTACCTGATCACTTCCATAACAAATCGCTTCGGCAATTTTAGGATCTAATGCACCGCAATCCTTGTTTGCCAAAGCAGCGGCCTTTTTTACATATCCTAAAGCTTTGATGAACAAAGGCTCTTTAGAAATAGGAATTCCAGTAATATTAAAATTCTCTACCGCTCTAAAAGTCTGGATTCCGTAGTATAAATGATTAGGTATTTCCAGCTCTCCCAGAAAATCATGTTCCTTTCTTGTTGATTCCATATAATAAAATTGCTATGTTTTTAACTTAAAAATAAATGTAAAGCTACATCAAATTATGCATTAAAAATGTGAATGAAATCAAAATGATTTGCGATTTGCATAGAATATTTTATTCTAAATTATTACCTTTTCACTCTCAAACAATTATCAAAACAGAGTTGAAAAAAGAAAGCGAATATTTTCTTGATAAAGAGTTTAATACCATTATTTACGCCAAAGACGATCTGAATTTTAAAGATTTTGAATGCTGCGTTTTTAATAATTGTACCTTTTCTGCCTGTACTTTTCTTGCTGTTACTTTTATTGACTGCGTTTTTAACGATTGTATTTTTAATGAAGCCAAAATTAATTACGTTGCTTTTAGAACTGCATCTTTTAATCGATGTGAAATTAAGGAAGTAAACTTTGCCATGTGTGACAAACTAATTTTTGAAGTCAGCTTTACGGATTGTATTTTGGATTTTTCAAAATTCTATACTTTAAAAATAAAGGGGACTCCATTTATTAATTGCAGTTTAATTGCAGTCGATTTTATGGCTGCTGATTTAACCAATGTTATTTTTGATAATTGCGATTTATACCGTTCTGAGTTTGATAGAGCCATTGCCAACAAAGCCGATTTTAAAACGAGTTACAATTATACAATTGATCCATCTAAAACCAACTTAAAAAAGCCGTTTTTGCTTTAAAAGAATTAAAAGGCTTATTGTTTAAACATGATGTAATTGTGAGTTAACCACTAATATCATTTTGTTTTTTTGGAAGTATTGATTTTGGAAGAAAGAATAAAATCAACAGCACACTTGTCAAGCAGAATAAATGAATAAGCGTACCATAGAAAAAAGCATTATAAAAATGTTGAAAATCTATGGTTCCTTTTGTTAAATGGTAGAATACACTTCCCGTAATAGCAATTCCTAAAGCCCCAAACAACTGCTGCAATGTAGAATAAACACCAGAAGCGTTTCCGATAAAATTTTGTGGTAAATTTTTCAGAGCAATATTGGCAAATGAGGGCAATACCAGAGCAACACCAGCGCCATGTAAAAACATTACTATATATCCTCTAAAATCAATTGCTTGGTAATAAAAAAGAACTAGTTGCAGAATAAGCACAAACATAAGTAACAGTACACCAAATATCAATATTTGTTTTCCATAACGCAGCACTAATTTGGCAGAAAAAAAAGAGGCAAGAATAAAACCGCTCCCTTGAAATACAATAAAATATCCCGCATGTATTGGAGATAGTCGAATTCCTTCCTGAAGAAAAATCGCAAGTACAAAAAAATAGGCATCCAGCATTAACATAAAAAGTGCTGACGCTGAAATTGCCATATTAAAGTTTCTGTGGCTGAAAAGTTGCATATCTAATAATGGTTCTTTTCCTTTAGATTTTCTTCTTATCTGTCTGAATATAAAAGTAAAAAAAATAAAATAGACAAAAGTAAACCGATCTTAACAGAACCGTTTTGTTCTACTCCAGTACTTAAAGAAAAAACTAATATAGCAAGTCCTCCACATAATATAACAGCACTCAAATAGTCTATTTGCATAGAAGAACTATCTCTAGATTGCGTAAGAAAGCGAGTCGCCAATAATAGACCTGCTGCACAAATAGGAATGTTTATGAGAAATATATAGCGCCAAGAATGGTCGATTAAAAAAGGTTTAAGTTCTACCAGAGAACCACCTAAAAATTGCCCCAGCATAGTGCCGATACCAATTGCAATTCCGTACCAGCCCATCGCATGAGTACGTTCCTTATGATCAGTAAAAAGTACTTGTATGTAAGATAAAACTTGTGGTGACATTAAAGCAGCGCTTATTCCTTGAAAAAATCTTAATAAAATTAGATCGTCAATTGTTCCCGCAAAACCACATCCCGCAGAACAAATCATAAATAGAAACATTCCTAAAATAAAAATTTTCTTTCTCCCGTAATAGTCCCCTATTTTACCGCCAATTATTAAAAAAGAAGCAAACCCAACCATATACATTGAAACCACCAGCTGCATTTTTCCATTATTGGAGCCAAGTCCTCGTTGAATTGAAGGAATAGCGATGTTTACAATAAATATGTCTAATATAGTTAGTAAATGCCCGAGCAACAGTATGAGCAATGAAATTTGTTTTGTATTTTTCATTATATATAGATCGATCTATCTATTTTAGATTAAAAAAATTAGAAAAGTTGTTTAATGGTATTTTTTAAAGTTTTGAGATCATTAGTATTTCCGTTTATACTTGCTGATACTACTGCTCCTTCTATTGTTAAAAATATGATATTCTGCAAGTTGTTTTTTCTAATGAAAGTTTTTTTACTGTACTTATTTCATCTATCAAGGTATTGATATAATCTTTTTGACGCTTTTTATGTGCAGCAATAAATGGCTCAACTCTTTTGTCTTCTCTACCAATTTCGGCATTTATTTTAATAAAATGACATCCAGAACAATTAGAATCCTCTTGAAGTTTAATACGGTAATCTACTAATTTAAGCAATTTTTGTATAGGATCTTTCTCCTCTTTCAAACAAGTGTCAAGGTCAGTAAAATATTCAATTTCTTGCTGTTCAAGGTAATGATACAACAAATCGCTTTTAGATTGATAATGCTTGTAAAGGGAGCCAATAGCAATACCTGCTTCAGCGATAATCTGATTAATTCCTGTGCTGTTATAGCCTTGATGATAAAACAGACGAGAAGCTGTTTCAAGTATTCTTTCTTTTACGCTGGCTTTCTGTTCCATTCTTTTTTGGTCAAAGATACAACAAAATAGATAGATCTATCTATATGTTTTATTCGGAAATAAAATTTATTCAAGTTTGAATTTAGTTAACTAAGAAACTATAATGGTTTTTTCATCACAAAATCTTCCATTAAATAACCATTTCCAATTTCGATATCCACTTCTTCTTTTACATCGAAACCAACTTTTTTATAGAAATTTAATGCTGTGTTGAAACGGTTTACATTTAATAAAAGCGCAGTCGAATTATTCTCTAAAGCTAATTTTTCAATTAAATCGAAAACTATTTTTCCATATCCTTTTCCTTGAGTTTCAGGTAAAAGATATACTTTATGAATTTTAGTTACAGCTTCATTTTTGTAATTATG
>NZ_NRQU01000032.1 GCF_004119495.1 Flavobacterium sp. YO12 | reverse complement strand
TGCTGCCTTAAAAGATGGGACAACAACTTGTGAAAGCAAAGTAAGACAAGCTGTAGTTGTAAATGTTACAGATCCGGGTACGCCAAATATTGCAGATAAAGATCAAGACTTCTGTTTGATAAATGCACCAACAATTGCAAGTATTAATACAAATCCAGAAACAGGAAATATAGTTTGGTACGATGCCTCAACAGGAGGAAATGTAGTAACATCAGCAACAGCATTAACTACAAAAACGTACTACGCTGCTCTTAAAGATGCTACAACAACTTGCGAAAGCAATGTAAGATTAGCAGTTGCGATAAATGTATCAGATCCGGGTACGCCAAATATTGCAGATAAAGATCAGGACTTCTGTTTAATAAATGCACCGACAATTGCAAGTATAAATGTAAGTCCAGAGGCAGGAAATATAGTTTGGTATGATGCATTAACAGGAGGGAATGTAGTAACAGCAGCAACAGTGTTGACTACAAGAACGTACTATGCTGCTCTAAAAGATGCCGTAACAACTTGCGAAAGTAATGTAAGGTTGGCAGTAGTGGTAAATGTTACAGATCCGGGTACAACAAACATTGCGGATACTGATCAAGATTTCTGTTTGGTAAATGCACCGACAATTGCAAGTATTAATGTAAGTCCAGTAACAGGAAATATTGTTTGGTATGATGCATTAACAGGAGGAAATGTTGTAACAGCAGCAACAGCATTAACTACAAGAACTTACTATGCAGCTTTAAAAGATGCTGCAACGACTTGCGAAAGCAAAGTAAGACAAGCTGTAGCTGTAAGTGTTACAGATCCAGTTACACCAACAACAACTTCTGGAACGCAGGTTTTCTGTTCAGGAAATAATCCAACAGTAGCCAACATCCAAGTTAATGAAAGTAATGTGATTTGGTATAACGCAGCGACTGGAGGAACAATGATTGCTTCAAGTACACCATTAGTAAATGGAGATTATTTTGCAGTATTAAAAGATGCTGTAACAGGTTGCGAGAGCAGTAATAGATTAAAAGTAACCGTTACTGTTGGTAATTCAATTACACCGACAACTAATAATGCAGCGCAGGAGTTTTGTTCAACGACAGCACCAACCATTGCTAGTATTAACGTAAATGAAAGCAATGTATCATGGTTTAATGTTCCTTCTGGAGGAACTGCAATTCCTGCCGCCACTACGCTAACTTCTGGTATCTATTACGGAGAAATCACAGAAACTACAACAGGATGTAAAAGCGCAGCTCGCTTAAAAGTTACAATTACAGTAACAAATCCGAGTCCAACGCCAACTACAACAGATACAACACAAGATTTCTGTTCAACTGCTTCGCCTACTGTAGCAAGTATACAAGTTAATGAAGCAAATGTAATTTGGTATAACACCCAAACCGGAGGTACTGCTATTCCTGCTTCTACAGCTTTAGCAACCGGAACTTATTATGGAGCGGTAGCAAGCACTAAAAACTGCGAGAATCCTAATAGATTAGCAGTTGCAGTAACAGTAAATACGCCTGGAAGAATTACAACACCAAGAACAGCACAAATATTCTGTTTAGCAGCGTCACCAACATTAGCTAATATTCAGGTTAATGAAGCAAATGTGGTTTGGTATTCAACACCAACAGGAGGAGTTCCGTTAACTGCAAGTACATTGTTAACTGCTACGACATATTATGCAGATGCGCTTGTCAATCTTACAAATGGTTGTGGAGGAGCTTCAAGATTAGGTGTAACAGTTAGTTTTGAAAATGATGCTTTAGTTCCAATTACAACCAATGATGATACACCATGTGTTTTTCAAGGTGTGACTTATTCAATAGCAAATGGAAAATCAAATTACGTTTGGTCTGTAACTAACGGAACCATAATTAATGGCGGTGGAACATCAGATGATGATGTTACAATTTCATGGTCAGATATTGGACCGGGTAAAGTTCAAGTTACGTATATCAATACTTGTAATGAAACTACCACCAAGACTTTGGGTGTAACAGTTGCGACTTGTTCAGATATAACAATTACAAACACAGTCGATAATCCAACACCTAATTTTGGCGATCATGTAACCTTTACAGTGACTGTAAATAATGTAGGACAAGGTAGTTTTATAAATACCATCGTCAGCGAATTGCTGCCTAGCGGTTATGATTTGGTAAGTTCAAGTACAACAATAGGAGTTTATGACCCAAAGACACAGCTTTGGACGATTCCAACGTTGAATTCTGGTCAAAGTGCTATACTTACAATTGTGGCTGAGGTATTGCCAAGCGGAAATTATTTGAATGTGGCTACAATAGAAATTTCAACGCCACTAGATGTTGATGCTTCAAATAATTCAGCTTCAGTTTCGGTTACTCCAATTTGTTTAACAGTTTACAATGAATTCACGCCAAATAACGATGGAGCAAACGATCTTTTCAGAATCGATTGTATCGAATCATATCCAAATAATGAGCTGAAAGTTTATAACAGATATGGAGCATTGGTATATAGTAAACAGCATTACGAAAATGATTGGAACGGAACGGCCAATGTGTCGGGAGTAATTAATAGAGGAGATATGCTGCCAACAGGTACTTATTTTTATGTGATTACCATTGGAGATGGAACGGTTAAAAAAGGATGGTTATCTATTATGAGATAAGCGTTTTGATTAATCATCTAATTAATTAAACTAAATAAGTATCGTTATGAAACTATATATAAAATCATTAGAAACGTATTTTGTAATAATATGTTCTTTAATCACATTTTGTGCAACTGCGCAGCAAGATCCAGAGTACACACAATATATGTACAACACAATGGCGGTAAATCCAGCTTATGCTGGGTCTACCGGCAGTTTAGAAGCAGCTCTTTTATATCGTTCGCAATGGATTGGAATTCCTGGAGCACCAGAAACACAGTCATTTTCTCTTCAGACACCACTTCGCAACGAAAAGATTGGTTTAGGATTAAGTATTGTAAATGATAAAATCGGCCCGTCAGATGAATTGTATCTAGATGGAAACTTCTCTTATTCGATTCCTTTAGGTTACGAACAAAGATTAGCATTCGGATTAAAAGCGGGTATGCGAATGTTAAATATAGACTGGTCAAAAGGGAGATATTATGATTCAAACGATGTTTTACTCAATCAAAACATTAACAATCAGGCAAAATTGGCTGTTGGAGCAGGAGTGT
Organism: Flavobacterium sp. YO12; assembly: GCF_004119495.1. GTDB lineage: Bacteria > Bacteroidota > Bacteroidia > Flavobacteriales > Flavobacteriaceae > Flavobacterium. The sequence continues at coordinate 47,853 of NZ_NRQU01000032.1, read as the reverse complement.
ATTACTATACAGATAAATGGTATGTAGGTTTATCAGTTCCTAGTTTTATTCAAAGCACTTATTACGATGATGTTCAGGAATCTGTTGATTATGACCGTTTACATTATTATTTAATGGGAGGTTATGTTTTTGACTTAAATCCAAACTTAAAATTCAAGCCCGCATTTTTAGTAAAAGCAGTGAGTGGAGCACCACTTACTGCTGATATTTCGGCAAATTTTATGATTGCCGAGAAATTTGTCATCGGTGCATCGTATAGAACAGATGATTCTGTCAGTATTTTAGCGGGTTTTCAAATATCTAAGAGTTTTTATTTAGGATATGCTTTCGATTACACAGTGAGCCAGTTAAATAAATATAACGATGGAACACATGAAATCATTTTGCGTTACCAGTTCAACAAAGGTCAAAGTAAAATTAAATCTCCTCGATTCTTCTAAAATTAAAAACCTATGAAAAAACTATATATCCTTAGTTTAGTATTGAGTTTGACATTTGGTTTTGCTCAAACTAATTTAAAAAAAGCCGATGCCTTGTTTAGAAACTATTCTTATCTCGATGCTTCAAAAGCCTATGAAGAATGTTTGCAAAACATTAAAAAACCATCGACACAAACGTTGAAGAACGCCGCCGATTCCTATTATTTTATATCCGATGCTCGAAATGCGCTTAAATGGTATAAAAAACTATATGAAGCTCAGGATAATAATATGACAGACGTTTATTATCTGCGATACATCCAAACAATGAAAGCAGTTATGGATTATGATGATGCTGATAGAATTACGAAAGAGTATCTTAATAAAAAAGGAGATCAAAAAGAGATTAATCGTTATGTGACTCAGAAAAAACAAATGGACAGTTTAGCGAAAACAAAATCGCTGTATCAGATTAAAAACTTGGATATAAACACCAATAAATCTGATTTTGGAGCTACTTTTTTTCAAGATAAAATCGTATTTACATCTGCAAGAGATACAACAAAATTTAGTCAAAAATTATACAACTGGAACAATCAGCCATTTCTAAACTTATATATTGCTGAAAGAAACGCTGCTGATGGAAATTTGCTCAATGCAGAATTATTCCTTCCAAACGTAATGACTAAGTATCATGAAGCTACAGCAACATTTGACAGCAGCGGAAAAACCATTTATTATTCGACAAATATTGTAAAGAAAAAGAAATTAGTAATTGACGAAAGTAAAACGAATAACTTTCAGATTATTAAAGGTTCAATAGTCAATAATAAACTAGAAAATTCTGAAAAAGTCTTCTTTGACAGTGACGATTACTCCGTAGGACATCCTTCTTTAAGCGAAGACGGTCAATTACTTTTCTTTGCATCAGATATGCCGGGCGGATTTGGCGGAACAGATTTATATGTGGTAAAAATTGCAACCGATGGCACAATGAATTCACCTAAAAATCTAGGGCCGAATATTAACACTCTTGGTAATGATCTTTTTCCATTTTTCAGAAACGGAACATTGTATTTTTCTTCCGATGGACATTACGGATGGGGAGATTTAGATGTTTATGAAAGCACATTATTAGACGACGGAAGTTTTTCAATACCGCGAAACCTCGGAGCACCTATTAATAGTAATAAAGATGACTTTGCATTTATTATTGATAAAACCGAAAGCTTCGGATACGTTTCATCAAATAGAGCTGGAGGAAAAGGAGACGATGATATTTATTCGTTTACAAAAGGAAAACCTACTTGCAATCAAAGCATATCAGGTATTGCAATTGATAGAAAATCCAGACTTCCCTTAACAGATGTTACCGTAATGGCATATAACTCATTTAGCGAAGTACTTGGCGAAACAAAAACAAATTTCGAAGGTAAATACGCTATAACAGTTCCCTGTGGAAAAGTAGTAAAAATGATTGCAGCAAAACCAAACTACAGCAGTGATGAAAAAACCGTAGAAACCACAAATGAAAACGAAGGTGAAATTAAAGATGTCAACTTCGAACTAAGCAATTATGATGATTTAGTAGTGAAAAAGCAAGGAGTTGAAAAAGTAGATGTAAAACCAATTTATTTTGATTATGACAAATACGACATTACACCTCTAGCCATCGAAGAACTCTCGAAAGTAGTATTTGTTATGAAGAAATTCCCAAATATCCGTATCAAAATTGAGTCACATACAGATTCGCGAGGAAAAGACGCTTACAACATGAAACTATCCGATAACAGAGCCAAATCGACACGCGATTACATCATTTCGCAGGACGTAGATCCTTCAAGAATCGAAAGCGCCATTGGTTACGGTGAAAGCAGATTAATTAATAAATGTAAAAACGGTGTAAAATGTACCGAAGAAGAGCATTTATTAAATAGACGTTCAGACTTTATTATTATCCAAAAATAGCGTTATATTTGCAATTTAATTACTTGATAGTCAGTATTGAAAATATAAAAGTAGAAACCATTTGGAAGTTGGTTTTGTTTAATTCTTTTTTAAGAATAATGGACAAGAAGAAAATCAGGCTGCATGATTTTGCAGCTTGATTTTTGATTTTAAAAACTTTCAATTCTTATGCTTTTTGAACAAAAAATAATCCTAATTTTGATATTCAATTATTCTCGATCAAAATCAGCATCATTTTATTATTTATGAGTATCCAAGAAAACATTCAATCTTTAAGAAACGAACTAAATCAGCACAATTACAACTATTATGTGCTGGATAATGCCACAATTTCAGATTATGATTTTGATCTTAAATTAAAAGAATTACAAGATTTAGAAAGTAAATATCCTGAGTATTTTGACGAAAATTCACCTACACAACGTGTTGGAGGAACCATAACAAAGAATTTTAAAACCATTGCACATCAGTACAGAATGTACTCGCTTGATAATTCCTATTCAAAAGAAGATTTAATTGATTGGGAAAACCGTATTCAACGTGTTTTAGGCAATGTAGATTTACAATATACGTGTGAATTAAAATACGATGGAGCTTCAATCAGTATAACTTATGAAAACGGAAAACTAGTGCAAGCATTAACCCGTGGAGATGGTTTTCAAGGAGATGAGGTAACCAATAATATTAAAACAATCAAGTCAGTTCCTTTACAATTAAAAGGAAACTATCCTGAAAAATTTGATATTCGTGGAGAAATCATTCTTCCGTTTGCAGGTTTCGAAAAAATGAATCAAGAGTTAATAGAGATTGGCGAAACACCGTATTCAAACCCAAGAAATACAGCTTCAGGAAGTTTAAAATTGCAAGACAGTGCCGAAGTTGCAAAACGTCCGTTAGAATGTTTGTTGTATTTTGTAACAGGAAATGATCTTCCGTTTACAACCCAATATGAAGGATTAGAAGCCGCAAGAAATTGGGGATTTAAAGTGCCAAAAGAAGCCAAATTAGTCAATAACATGCAAGAAGTGTTTGAATTTATTGATTATTGGGATGTGCACCGTCACGAATTACCTTATGAAACAGATGGTGTAGTAATCAAAGTAAATAGTATTCATTCGCAGGAAGAATTAGGATATACCGCTAAGTCGCCGCGTTGGGCAATAGCATACAAATTCAAATCAGAACAAGTTTCAACAAAATTAAAATCAATATCTTATCAAGTGGGGCGTACTGGTGCCATTACACCAGTTGCAAATTTAGAACCAGTGCAATTAGCAGGAACCATTGTAAAAAGAGCCTCATTGCATAATGCAGATCAAATTGAGAAACTTGATATTAGAATAAACGACACCGTTTTTGTTGAGAAAGGAGGCGAAATTATCCCTAAAATTATAGCAGTAGATTTAGATAAACGCCCAGAAAACTCAGAAAAAACAAATTATATTACACATTGCCCTGAATGTCAAACCGAATTGGTAAGAAATGAAGGCGAAGCCAATCATTACTGTTCTAATTTTTACGGCTGTCCGCCGCAGATTATTGGACGAATTCAGCATTTTATCTCAAGAAAAGCGATGGATATTGAAGGATTGGGAGGCGAAACAGTTGCACTGCTATTCAATAATGGTTTAGTACATAATTACGCAGACCTTTATGAATTGAAAGTAGAAGACATTCTTCCACTAGAAAGAATGGCGCAAAAATCTGCTGAAAACTTGGTTAAAGGAGTTCAAAAATCAAAAGAAATTCCATTTGAGAGTGTTTTGTTTGCTCTTGGAATTCGTTTTGTCGGCGAAACCGTTGCAAAAAAATTAGCCAAACATTATAAAAACATTGAAGCACTTAGCCAAGCCTCGCTAATGGATCTAATTTTAGTAGATGAAATTGGAGAAAGAATTGCCAAAAGTGTTATAGAGTTTTTTGAGAATGAAGAAAACAAACGCATCATAGAACGTTTAAAAAGTTATGGAGTTCAATTTGAAATAATTGAAAAAATCAACCCAAATGCTACTGAAAAATTTATAGGAAAAACTTTTGTTGTTTCTGGAGTCTTTAACACATTTTCTAGAGATGAATTAAAGAAAACAATAGAAGATAATGGCGGGAAAGTAGGAAGTTCTATTTCTGCAAAAACCGATTTTGTAGTAGCAGGAGATAATATGGGACCAGCTAAATTAGAAAAAGCAAACAAGCTGAATATTCCAATATTGTCAGAGGAAGATTTTATAAACAAATTGAATGAAAGCGAATAAACCATCGTTGATTTTATTTTTTTCAGCATTGCTGTTTACAGTCATTTTTGATTGGACAGGGCAGGATTTTTTAGCAATCTATGCTAAAGCAATCGTGCTTCCTGCAATTTTTATTTATTTTTTGATAAGCAACGATTTCAAGATTAGAAAAACCGAAGGATTTATTTTTCTATTTTGTTTTATAGGACAGGTTTTCGATCTTATGGACATCGAAATTTCTGAAATAGGAGGAGTGATAAGTTTCTTGATTGTATATCTGTTAATCATGAAACTTTTCATTTTCGAGCACGAAAAAATAATACTGAAAAAAAAGGACATTCTGCCAATATCTATCGTGGTAATATTTATTGTATACCTTTTAATCTCAGTGCTTAGTCTGCAATTTGATAAAATGAAAAGATTTAATGCAGTCTATACCATTTACGGTATAGTACTTAGTGTAGTGAGTTATTTTTCATTTGTAAGTTACATCACAAAAGGAACATTTTTGGCTTTATTAATGTCCCTGATGGCAATAAGTTATATTTTTTCGGATATATTCTATATTTTCAATGAATACTTTTCGTACTCAATTGTATTAGTCTTAATTCGAGACGTAACACAAATTCTGGCTTACTATTTTATGGTTGAATATTTCCTTGAAAAAGAGAAAAATAATAGAAAAGCGTTATACAACAATTGATCTAGCCTGATTGCTGTGCGCTTTATCTTTATCAAAGTAAAAATCAATTCGGCCTAAATTTATTCCATAGCAGCCAACTTGATTTACCAATACATTTTCTCCCGCCTTATTTTTAACAATAGTAGGTTTGTCAAGAAAAGTATGCGTATGACCGCCAATTATTAAATCAATATCCTGAGTAAGTTCAGCTAATTTTAAATCGCAGATTTTAGCAGAATCATCTCTATACTTATAGCCTAAATGCGAAAGACAAACAACTAAATCACATTTTTTCTCTTTCTTCAATAATTGAGTCATATCCTGAGCAATTTCAACAGGATCATTATAAACAGTTTCCTTATAAAGTTGTTTGTCAACTAATCCTGCCATTTCTATACCAAGACCAAAAACACCAACCTTAATACCATTTTTATTAAAAATCTTATAAGGTTTTACAAGCCCGTTCATGACCGTATTTTTAAAGTCATAATTAGAACAAATAAAATCAAAAGAAGCGTGAGGCATTTGCGCATACAAACCATCCAAACCATTATCAAAATCATGATTACCTATAGTCGAAGCATCATATTTCATCATACTCATTAACTTAAATTCAAGTTCGCCCCCATAATAATTAAAATAAGGAGTTCCTTGAAAAATATCGCCCGCATCTAATAAAAGAACATTTGGATTTTCCTGACGAATAGATTCAATAAGCGCCGCCCTGCGAGATACACCGCCCTTGTTTGGATTACGAGGATCATCAGCTGGAAAAGGATCTATATGACTATGAACATCGTTCGTGTGAAGAATCGTTAAATGTTTAACATCGTTACTTCCAAAACTGCTTAATGATAACCCTAAGCTTAATAAAGCAGTACTTGCAGCGGTTTTTTCGATAAATTCTCTTCTTTTCATTGTATATATATTTTTGCGGGAACGCTCGTATTTTTATTTTTTAGTAATTCTGTTTTTTTGACCGCTGATTTCACGAATTAATACAAATTGCTTTTTTAGCATTTTAAAATTCGTGGCGAACTTTTTACTCTTCAGTAATTCTAATGTTTTTAGGTACTGGAATAGTGTCAACTTGTTTGAAATAATCAATAAGTACATTTCGAAGCTTATAATTCAAATCAAATTTCTGAACATTTTTTAGGAAAAAATTCATACTGTCTCCGCCATTAGCCAAATAATCATTAGTAGCAACATAATAAACCTTATCGAGATCAAGAGGTTTACCCTGAATAAGTATATTTTTAGCAGTTTGATCCTTTGCAATCGTAAACGTCATTCCAGATAAAGGATGAGGTTTTTTCTCCTTAATAATATAAGCAGTCATTTCTAAAACCTGCTGTCCTTTTAAAGCCAGAACAACAAGATTATTTTCAAAAGGCATAATTTCAAAAGCCGATCTTGTAGTGACATTACCCTTTGGTAAAATAGCGCGAATACCGCCATGATTTAAAAAGCATAAATCAATATCTTTCTTTTCACGAGCCTTAAAAACAAGATTTCCTCTCTCTAAACAAACATCAGCCATTAAGCAGCCTATGCTAGTTTGCCATTTGCCGGTACTTTTGTCAAGAGTTTCAGGGCAGTAAGCTAGAATACTGTCTAAGTCTTTATTTATATGATCGCGATAAGGCTTTACAAAAGACTCAATTTCTGGTGTTTGTGCACTTTTTTCTGTAACAGGAATTTGTTTTCCTTCTATTTTTGTTAGATTGTATTTTTTAGTACTGCAGGAAAATATTGAAAATAGTGTTAAGAATATAACAAAAAGTTTTAAAAATCGGTTATACTTTTTTAGTTTTACCATTTTAAATGCGGCTTAAATAATTAATTTTGTAATTTGGTAAAAGTACTATGTTTTTAAATTATATAAAGGAATTTTTTGTAAAAAAATCATTAAAAAATAACTTGAATAATCTCAAAAACGAAGTCTTTACAAGCAATGTACAAACAATTGGTTTATTGGTTGATGAAAGCAAATTTCAGTATTCTAAAGAGTTAGTAAAAGAATTAACCCTTTATGGAATTGCTCCTGAAAACATAAAAATCGTTGCGTACAGAGATAAATTTAAAGTAAAAGAAACGTATTCAGAACCCACTTTTGGTAAAAATCATATCAATTGGAAAGGAGAGATTACAGAAGAATTTTTAAACGAATTTATCGAAACAGAATTTGATCTTTTGATTAGTTACTACGAAATCGAAAAAGCGATTTTGATGATGATAACCAACAGCTCAAAAGCTAAGTTTAAAGTAGGATTTGCTTCAGTAGATAATAGATTAAATCGCTGGATGATTAAAACCGAAATTGAAAATTATAAACTTTTCATTAAAGAATTGTTTAAGTATTTAAAAAGTATAAAATAAATTATAAATTAATATGCAATCATTAATAGGAACTGGTGTTGCACTTGTAACTCCATTTAAAAAAGACTTTTCAATAGATATCGAAGCCTTACAGCGTATCGTTAATTTTTCGATAGACGGAGGAGTTGAATATCTTGTAGTTATGGGAACAACAGCAGAAAACGCTACCTTAACACAAGAAGAGAAAGAGTTGGTTATAAACACCGTTATCGATGTTAATAAAGGAAGACTGCCTCTAGTTCTTGGAGTAGGAGGAAACAATACTCTGCAGATTGTAGAAGAATTAAAAACAAGAGATTTTTCAGCTTTTGAAGCTATACTTTCTGTCTCGCCATATTATAATAAGCCAACGCAAGAAGGAATTTACCAGCATTTTAAAGCAATTGCAGAAGCATCTCCAGTGCCTGTAATTTTGTATAACGTACCAGGAAGAACAGCAAGTAATATGCTGCCGTCTACAGTAGTTCGTTTAGCAAATGATTTTAGCAATGTAGTTGCCATAAAAGAAGCTGCCGGAGATATGGCTCAAGCAATGCAGATTATCAAAGATGCACCAAAAGATTTCTTGGTAATTTCAGGAGATGATATGATTGCTTTACCGATTGTTTTAGCAGGAGGAGCAGGAGTAATTTCAGTAATTGGACAAGGTTTTCCTAAAGAATTTTCAGAAATGATTCGTTTAGGATTGAATAAAAAAGTAAGCGAAGCGTTTAAAACACAATATTTATTGTCAGATTGTATCGATATGATTTTTGAGCAGGGAAATCCAGCAGGAATTAAACAAATCTTTCAAGCTCTTGGTATTGCTGACAATACAGTGCGTTTACCCCTCGTAACTGTTGATGATTCATTAGCTCAAAGATTAAATGATTTTGTAAAAGCGAGTATTTAGTAACTCTAAGATTATCGGTATTTTATTATACGAAAAAAATATTTTGCATTCGCTAAATTAATAACTAAATTTGCCACCGAAACTTCGGTGTGATTTTGCTTTGGCATAACGTCTAAGGAATCATAATAAAAGTAAGAAAATGAAAAAACTAGTATCTCTATTAATTATTGTTGCCCTTTTTTGTTCTTGTAGTGAATACCAAAAAGTGTTAAAAAATGAAGACGTCGCAGCAAAATTTGAAATGGCGACAAAAATGTATGATGCTGGAAAATATTCAAAAGCAATTCGTCTTTTTGAGCAATTAGCACCTACATATAGAGGAAAACCTCAAGCAGAAAAGCTTTTTTATATGTTTTCACAGTCTTACTATAAAACAAAACAATATTATTTAGCAGGATATCAATTCGAAAGTTTTGTATCAGGTTATCCACGAAGTGAAAAAGTACAAGAAGCAGCTTTCTTAGGTGCTTTCAGCTACTCAAAATTAGCGCCGGTTTACAGTTTAGATCAAGCAGATACAGTAAAAGCATTAGAAAAATTACAAGCGTTTATTGATAATTATCCAAACTCAGAATATCTTGCTCAAGCAAATGATGCTGTGAAGATATTAAATGGAAAGTTAGAGAAAAAAGCCTACGAGAATGCTAAAGGATATAACACAATTTCAGATTACAAATCAGCATTAGTTGCATTTGATAATTTTATTGCAGATTTCCCTGGAACACCATTTAAAGAAGATGCTTTGTTTTACAAATACGATTCAGCATATCAATTAGCAATTAATAGTATTCCATCAAAAATGGAAGAACGTTTAAACGTTGCGAAAGTTGCATACAATAATTTGATAAAGTTTAAAAGCGATACAAAGTACAAAGAAAAGGCAGAAGAAATGAATGCCAGAGTTGAAACAGATTTACAAAAATTTACTAAATAAATAAAGTCATGGATTTAAAAAAGACGAATGCTCCTGTTAACACAATAACTTACAATAAAACAGTTATTGAAGAGCCAACAGGAAATGTGTATGAAGCAATTACCATTATGGCTAAAAGAGCAAATCAAATTAATTCTGAAATAAAAAAAGAATTAACTGAGAAATTAGAAGAGTTTGCTACTTACAATGACAGTCTTGAAGAAGTTTTTGAAAATAAAGAGCAAATTGAAGTTTCTAAATTTTACGAAAAATTACCAAAACCACACGCTCTAGCTGTTCAAGAATGGTTAGATGGTAAAACTTACCATAGAAGTTCAAATAAATAATATAGTATAATGTCAGTTTTAAACGGGAAGAAAATTTTACTAGGAGTTTCTGGTGGAATTGCAGCGTATAAAACAGCCTCATTAGTACGACTTTTTATAAAAGCAGGTGCACATGTCCAAGTGATAATGACACCTGCTTCTAAGGATTTTGTAACCCCGCTTACATTATCTACCTTATCAAAAAATCCTGTACATTCTAATTTCTTTAATCAGGACGATGAAGATGCTGTATGGAACAATCATGTAGAATTAGCTCTTTGGGCTGATTTAATGTTGATTGCGCCCGCAACTGCAAATACATTGTCGAAAATGGCTAATGGAAATTGCGATAATCTTTTAATCGCAGCCTATTTGTCAGCCAAATGTCCTGTTTATTTTGCTCCGGCAATGGATTTAGATATGTATAAACACCCATCTACATTGTCTAGTTTTGCTTCTTTAAAACAGTTTGGAAACATTATGATTCCTGCTGAAAATGGTGAGCTTGCAAGTGGTTTGTCTGGTGAAGGACGTATGGCTGAACCAGAAAATATTATCGCTTTTTTAGAGGCTGATTTAGAAAGTAAATTGCCTTTGAGAGGGAAAAAAATACTAGTAACTGCTGGACCAACATACGAAGCAATAGATCCTGTACGTTTTATAGGAAACCATTCCTCAGGAAAAATGGGGTTTGATATTGCAAATGAAGCTTCAAAACTTGGAGCCGAAGTTGTTTTAGTTGCAGGACCAACACATTTAAAAGTTAAAAACCAGTCTATTGAAGTTGTAAACGTTACGTCTGCACAAGATATGTATGATGCTTGTCATTTGCATTTTAAAAACGCCGATGTAGTAATTGCAGCGGCAGCTGTAGCGGATTATAGACCAAAGGAAGTAGCTTTACAGAAAATAAAGAAAAATTCAGACGAATTTTCTATCGAGCTGGAAAAAACAAAAGATATATTGTCATCTTTGGGAGCAGCTAAAGAAAAACAGTTTTTAATTGGCTTTGCTTTAGAAACTGAAAATGAAATTGAAAATGCTAAGCTGAAAATTCAGAAAAAAAACTTAGATTTGATTGTTTTAAATTCCTTACAAGATGAAGGAGCTGGATTTAAAAAAGAAACCAATAAAGTTACTTTTATTGATAAAAACTTCAAGATCGAGCCAATGGAATTAAAATCTAAGGAATTTGTAGCAATCGATATTTTAAAGAAAGTAGTTTCGTTTTTCTCTAAATAGTTAGGATTTAATACAGCATCTTAAAGCAAATTTGAGATTACTGTTTATAGCAGTTAATATTTTTTTATATGAATAAAATAGTTACTCTTTTAGCGTTTTTAATTTTTGGCTTTACACAAGCACAACAACTAAATTGTATAGTAACTATTAATACTGAAAGACTGCCAAATCCTAATCAGCAAGTTTTTAAAACCCTTCAAACAGCGTTGTCCGAATTTGTAAATAAAACAGATTGGACAGGTTCTGTTTTAAAGCAGAATGAGCGAATTAACTGTTCAATGTATATTACGCTTTCATCTAACAGCTCAGATCAATTTACAGGAACAATACAAGTACAGTCTTCTCGATTGATTTTTAATTCAACATATTCTTCACCAGTTCTGAATTATAATGATAAAGATTTCAACTTTAAATACACAGAATACGAACCTTTATTGTTTAATCCGTCTGTTTATGAATCTAACTTAGTTTCTGTAATATCATTTTACAGTTATTTAATTTTAGGAATGGATGCAGATACGTTTCAAATGGGAGCCGGAAATCAATACCTTGAAACCGCTCAAAATATTGCAAACGTTGCACAGCAAGGAGGATTTAAAGGATGGAATCAATCTGATGGACTTCAAAACCGTTATTATTTAATTAATGATATGGTTTCTCCAATGTTTAGTGATTTACGTCAGGTAACTTATGCGTATCACACTGGTTTAGATGGAATGAGTCTTGATTTGAAAACGTCAAAAGAGAAAGTAAAAAATGCAATTTTAATTATTGGAAGATTAAATACAGTTAAGCCAAATGCTTTTTTAACTAGAATATTTTTTGATGCAAAATCAGATGAAATTGTTTCAATTTTCTCTGGAGGTCCAAGTATTCCAATTTCTGATTTAACAGATGTTTTAAATAAAGTTTCGCCATTAAATTCTTCAAAATGGTCTCAAATAAAGTTTTAATAGCTTTATTTCTTGTTTTTTCATTAGCTTAAATATTTATAAATTCCCCCTATGATAACTTCACTGTCAATTAAAAATTATGCCCTTATTGAAAAGCTTTCAATTGATTTTTCAAAAGGATTTTCTATAATTACAGGAGAAACAGGAGCTGGTAAATCTATAATACTAGGTGCAATTGGTTTGGTTTTAGGAAAAAGAGCAGATCTTACTTCGTTAAAAAATAAAGAAGAAAAATGTGTCATAGAAGCTCAGTTTGAAATTTCTAAATACAATCTAAAAGAGTTTTTTGAGGCAAATGATTTAGATTACGAAGACGAAACCATAATTCGTCGTGAAATTTTACCTTCTGGAAAATCTCGCGCTTTTATAAATGACAGTCCTGTGAATTTGCAGGAATTACAAGATTTAAGTTTATTTTTAATAGATATTCATTCGCAGCAGCAAACTCAGGAATTATCAGAGGAAAGTGTTCAGTTTAAAATTATTGATGCGATTGCGAATAACGGAGATACAATTGCAGCATATCAAGATTTATTAAAAGTTTATAAATCAGATAAATCAAAACTTAACGCCTTGCTTAAAAAACAAAGCGATTCAGGAAAAGAGCAGGAATATAATACTTTTTTACTGAATGAATTGGTTTCGGCTAAATTAAAATCTGGTGAACAAGCAGAATTAGAATCTGATTTTGAAAAGTTAAATAATGTCGAAATTATTAAAGAATCAATTGATAAATCGCTTGTTATTGCAAACGAGGAACAATTTGGAGTTTTTCATAATTTGAATGAGATTAAAGGATCATTGCAAAAAATTGCACCTTTTTCATCTGAATATCAAAATTTGTTCGAAAGGATAACAAGTTTATCTATTGAGTTTGATGATATTTCTAAAGAGTTACAAAATGCCGTTGAAAAATTAGTAAACGATCCAGAGCAATTAGAAGCAATAAGTCAAAAATTGCAGTTAATTTTTAATTTACAGAAAAAGCACCACGCAGCTACTGTAGAAGAATTGCTTCAAATTCAGGAAGATTTAGGAAATACATTGCTTGAATTGGATAATATTGAAGAAGAAATAGAATCTCTTTCAAAAGCAATAGAACAAAAAGCAGCAGAATTGAATGAATTTGCAACTGTAATTCATAAAAATAGAATTGATGCAATTCCGGTTTTATCCAATCAATTAATAACTATTTTAGATACGTTAGGAATGCCTAATGTTCGCTTTAAAATTGAATTGATTCCATCAGAAACTTATTTTCAGAATGGAAAAGATGAATTGCAGTTTTTGTTCGCAGCCAATAAAGGAACTGATTTTGGATTACTGAAAAAAGTAGCATCAGGAGGAGAGATGTCTCGTATTATGCTTGCAGTAAAAGCAATATTAGCTCAGTATTCAAAATTACCGACTTTAATTTTTGATGAAATTGATACCGGAGTTTCTGGAGAAATAGCTATTAGAATGGGTGAAATCATGAAAGAAATGAGTTTAAAAATGCAAATTTTTGCCATTACGCATTTACCTCAAATTGCTGCAAAAGGCGATTCGCACTTTAAAGTTTTTAAATCAATAATTGATGATGCAACGCAGTCAGAATTAAAGCTTTTGTCTCAGGACGAAAGAGTTATAGAGATTGCGCAAATGTTATCTGGAGCAGTAGTTTCAGATTCAGCTTTAAATCATGCTAAAGCCTTGTTGAACTAAAGAAATAATTTATATTTGCCATCTAAAAACGTATTAAACAAACGAAATCAGTTTATCATTTGTGATTATTTATGAGAAGCTGATTTACGAATAAATAAAAAAAAGTATGATTATAGAGCCTAGAATGAGAGGATTTATTTGTTTGACAGCCCACCCAAAGGGAGCCGAACAAAATGTTAAAAATCAAATAGAATATATCAAATCAAAAGGCGCAATCGCTGGTGCAAAAAAAGTACTGGTTATTGGTGCTTCAACAGGTTTTGGATTAGCTTCAAGAATTACAAGTGCTTTTGGATCTGATGCTGCGACAATTGGAGTATTTTTTGAAAAACCACCGGTTGAAGGAAAAACTGCTTCTCCAGGTTGGTATAATTCTGCTGCATTTGAAACAGAAGCTCATAAAGCAGGTTTATATGCGAAAAGTATCAATGGAGATGCTTTTTCAAACGAAATAAAAAGAGAAACATTAGATTTAATAAAAGCTGATTTAGGACAAGTAGATCTTGTAATTTATAGTTTAGCTTCACCAGTGCGTACAAATCCTAATACAGGAGTTTTACACCGTTCGGTTTTAAAACCTATTGGACAAACTTTTACAAATAAAACAGTTGATTTTCATACAGGAAATGTAACCGAAGTTTCAATCGCTCCTGCAAACGAGGAAGATATTGAAAATACAGTTGCAGTTATGGGTGGTGAAGACTGGTCAATGTGGATGGATGCTTTAAAAAATGAAAATTTATTGGCAGACGGCGCTACAACAATTGCTTATTCTTATATTGGGCCTGAACTTACAGAAGCTGTTTATCGTAAAGGTACAATTGGTCGCGCAAAAGATCATTTAGAAGCAACTGCATTTACAATTACAGACAGTTTAAAATCTATAGGAGGAAAGGCTTATGTTTCTGTAAACAAAGCATTAGTTACACAAGCAAGTTCTGCAATTCCAGTTATTCCGTTGTATATTTCGCTTCTTTATAAAATCATGAAAGAAGAAGGTATTCATGAAGGTTGTATCGAGCAGATTCAGCGTTTATTTCAAGATAGATTGTATTCTGGTTCTGAAGTTCCAACAGACGAAAAAGGAAGAATTAGAATTGACGATTGGGAAATGCGTGAAGATGTTCAGGCAAAAGTTGCTGAACTTTGGAAAGAAGCTACGACAGAAACATTACCAGCTATTGGAGACTTAGCAGGTTATAGAAATGATTTCTTAAATTTATTTGGATTTGAATTTGCTGGAGTTGACTACAAAGCTGAAGCAAATGAGATAGTTAATATTGAAAGTATCAAATAAATAAAAATTAACATAAGTAAAAAACCATCAACCAAAAGTTGATGGTTTTTTTATGAATATAGCATATCTTTGTTAAAATTTTTAAAGTTTAAAATATACAATTTAATACCGCATTCCCATTATGATTTTTTCTTTAGTTATACCTGTGTATAATCGTCCAGATGAAGTAGATGAACTTTTAGAAAGTCTTTCAAAATCTGATTATAATGAAGCTTTTGAGATTGTCCTTGTTGAAGACGGGTCGACAATTCCTTGTAAAGATGTTGTAATGACTTATCAAGGAAAATTAAATATTTCATACTATTTTAAAGAAAATTCCGGGCCGGGTGATTCTAGAAATTTTGGAATGCAGAAGGCTAGAGGAGATTATTTTATCATATTCGATTCAGATTGTATAATTCCTCCAAATTATCTAAGTGAAGTTCGTAAAGCTTTAAATGAAGATTACGTGGATTGTTTTGGTGGTCCAGATAAAGCATTAGATAGTTTTTCAGACATACAAAAAGCAATCAATTTTGCCATGACTTCTTTCCTGACAACGGGTGGAATTCGCGGTGGTTCTGAAAAAATCAATAAGTTTCAGCCGCGAAGTTTTAATATGGGAATTTCGAAAAAAGCATTTGAAGCTTCTAAAGGATTTGGTAATATACATCCGGGAGAAGATCCAGATTTATCCATTCGTTTGTGGAATTTAGGATTTGAAACTCGATTATTTCCAGATGCGTATGTATATCATAAACGCAGAATCGATTGGGAGAAATTCTCGATACAAGTTAATAAGTTCGGAAAAGCCCGCCCAATATTAAACAGTTGGTATCCAGAGCATAAAAAGCTGACTTTCTGGTTTCCGACTTTATTTATATTAGGTCTATTATTAGCTTTTTTACTATTAATATTCAATATTGATATTTTATTACAATTATATTTTGTATATTTCGTTATAATTTTTCTTACAGCAACTATTCAGAATAAAAGCATTAAAATTGGGTATCTATCTGTAATTGCAGTTTGGAAACAGTTTTACGGCTACGGAAGAGGTTTTTTAGAGTCTTTCATAAAAGTTGGTTTGTTAAAAAGAAAACCACAAGAAGCTTTTCCTCGTATGTTTTTTAAAGTATAATTCATGGTTAAAGTCATTGGTTTAACGGGCGGAATTGGAAGCGGTAAAACTACAATTGCCAATTTTTTTAAAGAAAAAGGGGTGCCGGTTTATATATCCGATGACGAAGCCAAAAAAGTAATGCAGTCGATTGAAATTATCGATAAAATAAAAAGCGCTTTTGGTGAAACTCTTTTTGAAAACAATATTTTAAATAGAGCTAAACTTGCTGAAATCGTATTTAATAATGCAGATAAGCTGGCACAGCTAAATGCTATTGTGCATCCAGCTGTAAAAAAAGATTTTGAAAATTGGCTCCAGCAGCATAAAAACTATCAATATGTGGTTTATGAAGCAGCTATTTTATTTGAAAGCGGAAGATATAAAGAGTGTGATTACATTGTTACTGTAACAGCCCCAATCGAAGTACGTATTGAAAGAGTAATAAAACGCGACAATACTACAAGAGAACAGGTTTTAAGCCGAATGGAAATGCAGTGGAATGATGAAAAACGAATTTCTTTGAGCAATTTTGTTATTAATAACAGTAATCTTAAAATTGCTAACGAAGAAGTTGTTAAAATTCTTAAAATTTTAAATATAAAACAAAATCAGTCTTAAATGTTAATATTTGGTTAATGTATTATTTAGTATATTGTTAAAATATTAATTTTGTTTCGATGAATAAATTATTTTTTAGAATACTTGTTTTATTGATGAGCTTGTCCTTAATAGGGATAATTCTAGTACAGGTATTTTGGTTCAATTCTTCGTTTAAAAATAACGAAGAACAGTTTAAATACCACGTTACACAGGTAATCGGGAATGTTGCCGATAAGCTTGAACAGCAAGAAGAGTACAGTTTTTACGATAAATATAATCGCATTAAAGACAGTACCGGAAAAATTCCAAAAAAAGAAGATTTATTGCAGGTTTTTTATGTTCAGAGAAATGCAAAGACGAATAAAACTATTATATACTCGAATACATTAACTTCTGAAGATTATGATATAAGCGGTTCGCTTTTTAATAAAAAATTCAGCAGTGAACGATTTAAAAATTTTAGTACAAAAAGAGTAACTGAAGTTTATAACAATAATAACGGTATTGATAATAATAATTTAGGACAGAGTTTAATACCTGATCTAAAGATTGAAAAATCAGGTAGTTTAGATATTCTTAATAAAGTTCAACAGCAAATTCAATATAAAGATATTGCGTCATTAACCCCAATTGATGGCAGAATTACAAAAGATAAACTCTATAAACTCTTAAGGAAAGAATTAGAAGAATACGGCGTTAAAACCAAATTTGAATTTGGAGTTTACAGCAGCGGCGTTCCAACTAAAATAAAGTCGGATGGATTTCATTACGACAAAGAGGCAACGTACAGTATTCCAATTTTTACAGATAACGAAGGAAATAGTAAATATCAGTTATCGGTTACATTTCCTCATAAAAAGAAATTTTTATTATCTGAATTGTTAAGCATTACGATATTATCAATCGTTTTTACATTAATTATTATAATAGCTTATACTAGTGCATTAAATCAGTTGCTGCGTCAGAAACATATTTCTGAAATTAAAACTGATTTTATAAATAACATGACGCATGAGTTTAAAACTCCAATTGCGACGATAAATTTAGCATTAGATGCAATTCGGAATCCAAAAATTATTGAAGATAAAGAAAAGGTTTATCGCTATCTTCAAATGATTCGGGATGAGAATAAGAGAATGCATGCGCAAGTTGAGAATGTATTGCGTATTTCTAAACTTGAAAAACGAGAATTAGATATTACAAAAGAGCCAACTGTAATTACTGAGATAATTGATGATGCAATTGAGCACGTAAATTTAATTTTAGAAGATAGAAAAGGGACTGTTGTAAGACATTATAATGCGGCCAGAACCACTTGTTTGATAAATGAAGTACATTTTACAAACGTATTGGTTAATATTTTAGAAAATGCAATAAAATATTCACCAGATATTCCTGAAATTGAAATTTTTACAGAGAATGTTAAAGACATGATTCTGATAAAAGTAAAAGACAATGGATTAGGTATGAGTAAAATTGCTCAGAAAAGGGTTTTTGAGAAATTTTACAGAGAACATACAGGAGATTTACATAACGTAAAAGGACATGGTTTAGGTCTTGCTTACGTAAAAAGAATTGTAGAAGACCACAATGGTCAAGTATATGTTGAAAGTGAAAAAGGAAAAGGTAGCACCTTTATAATAAAAATACCATTAATAAATTAAAATATGGAAAATAATAACAAAAGAATACTTTTAGTAGAAGATGACCTTAATTTTGGGGCAGTTCTTAAAGATTATCTAATGTTAAATGACTTTGAAGTTACTTTAGCTAAAAACGGTATGGAAGGTTTCGAGAAATTCAAAAAAGATGTATATGATTTATGCATTCTGGATGTAATGATGCCTTATAAAGATGGTTACACTTTAGCCAAAGAAATCAGAGAAAAAAACAGTGAAGTGCCTATTATCTTCTTAACAGCAAAATCGATGAAAGAGGATGTGTTAAAAGGATACAAAGCTGGTGCTGACGATTATTTGAATAAGCCTTTTGATTCAGAAGTTTTATTGATGAAAATAAAAGCTATTATTCAAAGAAAATCTGCTGATACAAAAGCAGAACAAGTTCAATTTGAGTTTAATATTGGTAAATTCCACCTTAATTCTAAACTTAGATTTTTAACTTTTGAAAACGAAGAACCAATAAAATTATCTCCAAAAGAGAACGAATTGCTTAAAATGTTGATTCTTCATGAAAATGACTTAATGCCAAGAGAATTAGCTTTGACTAAGATTTGGAGAGACGACAATTACTTTACTTCAAGAAGTATGGACGTTTACATCGCAAAACTTAGAAAATATCTAAAAGCAGATGAAGATGTAGAAATCTTAAATATTCACGGAGAAGGTTTTAGATTAGTTGTTAAAAGCAAAGTATCTGAATAATAAATTCACCCGAAAAAATCAAAGCTCTGAGTAATCAGAGCTTTTTTTATGTCCAAAAAGCAGTAGTGCATAATCTTGTCATTTCGACAGAGGAGAAATCACACTAGAAATTCCGCAAACAAAATCGCCAATCTTTGTCAAATTACGCGTGCGATTTCTTCTCTGTCGAAATGACAAACTTTGTGAAAAAACATTGGAATTTGATGTCTTTCATTGTATTAGGAGCAATTTCCTGCTATCTGCTCGTATCCTTTTCTTGCAAAAGAAGTAAGAAATAGGATACCGCTTCAAACTAAGTTCACGGAATTCCAATTAGAATAAAAATTAAGTGAAATAATTAGAGTTAGGATTTTAGTTATCAAGTAGATATTGCAGTTTTGATAAGTTTTAAAAAACATCAGTTAATTTATTTTAAAGAATTTTCTTTAAAATAAATTTGGAAATTCAAAAAACAATTCTGAATATTTGCAGACGAAAAAATAATAACCCTTTTAAAAACGAAGAAAAATGTTTGTACTTACATCAACATCACAAAGCTTCACACCAAACAGATTTGGTGCAGCGACTCTTCGTGGCTTATTTCAATCTTAGAAATTCTTTTTAGATATATAAAAAAGCCCGAAGACATTTAGTTTCGGGCTTTTTTTATTCTAGACACTTCAAATTTTCCCGAAAGAATAATTTAACAACTATCCGAAAGGATTAAAGATTTCGCATGTTTATTTCATTTTGAACCATTTTGAGTTCGATTTGATTTGAGCTTGCACAACAAATAATTAAATAATTTATGGGAAATAAATTAACTGGAAAAGACCTGATTAAATTAGGTTTTCCAAAGAATAATTCAATAAATATCGCCTTAGGGCAGATAAACAGATATAGAAAAAGAGAAAAAAAAGAATCTATTCTAACAGAAGCAAAAGACGTTTTGTTACATCCGGAAAAGTACGAAGGAAATGGAACTTGGGGCAAAGTTGCTGAAGGTTTAATAAAACCAGTTCAAGTAAGAATGCATCAACTTAAAACAACAAGGGCTCCTTTTACCATTTTTGGTGAAAATGAAATCGACCAACAGGCAAAATTTCAATTGTACGATTCGTTGAAACTGCCAGTTTCAATTGCTGGAGCATTAATGCCAGATGCGCATTCGGGATATGGATTGCCAATTGGCGGGGTTTTAGCAACAGATAATGCTGTAATTCCGTATGGAGTTGGAGTTGATATTGGATGCCGAATGAGTCTTTCAATTTTCGATTTGCCAGCTTGTCATTTTAAAGGAAAAGAGCATCAATTAGAAGCAATTTTAAAAGACAATACAAAATTTGGGATGTATGAAACGCATGCTTCAAGAGTTGATCATGAAGTGTTTTATAAAAGCGAATTTCAGGATATTCCATTACTGAAGAATCTTTTGCCAAAAGCTTATAAACAATTAGGAAGTTCAGGCGGAGGAAACCATTTTGTAGAGTTAGGAATCGCTAAAATTGAAAATCCAGAGAACGAATGGAAGCTTGATAAAGGCGAATATTTTGCTGTTCTTTCGCATAGTGGCTCTCGTGGTTTAGGCGCAAATATTGCGAAACATTACACGTATTTGGCAACAAAACAGTGTCCGCTGCCAAAAAATGTACAGCATTTGGCTTGGTTAGATTTAAATACGCACGATGGTCAGGAATACTGGCTGGCGATGAATTTAGCAGGAGAATATGCAAAAGCTTGTCACGACGATATTCACAGGCGAATTGCTAAAGCAATTGGAAAAAGAGTCGTGGTAACGATTGAAAACCATCACAATTTTGCATGGAAAGAAATGGTAAATGGTCAGGAATGCATTGTGCATAGAAAAGGTGCTACGCCAGCAGCAAAAGGACAATTGGGAATTATTCCTGGTTCAATGACTGCGCCAGGTTACATTGTAAAAGGAAAGGGAAATGCTGAAAGTTTAAATTCGGCTTCGCATGGTGCTGGACGTTTATTTTCTAGAGCGAAATGTAAAAGTACTTTCACTCAAAGCGAAATTAAAAAGGTTTTGAAAGCTAATGATGTAACATTGATTGGAGGAAATATTGACGAAGCGCCAATGGCATACAAAGACATTACAAAAGTGATGGCAAATCAAACCGATTTGGTTGAAGTTTTAGGAACTTTTACGCCGAAGATTGTTAGAATGGATCGTTAAAAAGTAGATTATGGAAAGATTTCAAGATGAAAATAAATGGTTAGGGAATTTCTACAATGAGATTTTTGTAAAATGCCCAAAATGTGAATCTAGAGCCATTGTAAAGAGCATACCTAAGAAAAATTGTGAATGTGGAAAATGCATAACAATGACTTTTGAGTGTAAACATTGCTTTTGCAAAATGGATGAGCCTATTTATCAATATGTGGCGTATGGGAAAGAGTATTGTAATAATTGCTTTGAAAAGTTTGAATATAAGTCTCAGCTATTAAAGGAGAAACCGTTAATGTATAAAACCAAATGCCCAAATTGTAACTTTCAAGAAGAATGGAAAACAAAGGCTTATAGAGTTAGAAAGGAATCAAAACAAGATGATGGTTTGGTTAAAGAATGTTGGTATAATTTACCGCTATGGTTTCAAAAAGAAGTAGGCGACAATATTTTCTGGGCTTATAATCAGGATCATATTGATTATTTAGAAAGATATATTCAAGCTGATTTGAGAGAACGGAATTCCAAAGTTAACTATTCATCAAGTTTAGTGGCACGTTTGCCACAATTTGTAAAAGTAGCAAAAAACAGAGAAAAACTGCTTAAAATTTTAAGAAAATGGAAAGAATAATTCAAATAACAGCAGGTCGTGGACCTGCAGAATGCACTTGGGTTGCTGCCCAAGTGCTTAAAAAAGTTTTGGAAGAAGCACAAGATCAGCAATTAGATGTTGTTTTGCTTCAGCGAGAAGCGGGTCAGGAAAATGGAACGGTTGAAACTGCATCAATTGCCGTAAAAGGAATAAATGCAGATAGTTTTGTGAATTCTTGGGTTGGTACGATTCAATGGATTGGTCAGAGTCAGTTTAGGAAAATGCATAAACGGAAGAACTGGTTTATTGGGATTTTTGAAATCGAACCGCAAAAAAATGTCTCAGTTTCAGAAAATAATATTCAGTATCAGGCAATGCGAAGTTCTGGAGCAGGAGGTCAGCATGTAAACAAAGTAAGTTCAGCAATTCGTGCAACACATATTCCAACAGGAATTGCAGTTGTGGCAATGGACAGCCGTTCGCAGCACCAAAACAAAAAACTGGCAACAGAAAGATTATTAAGAAAATTAGAAGACGAAAAACTAACTCAGCTTAAAAATCATGTAGGGAAACAATGGGAAAATCAGCTGAATATTCAGCGCGGGAATCCTATCAGAGTTTTTACTGGAAGTGATTTTAAGAAGAATAAGGTAGAGAAAAGTTATAAAGGAACTCGTCAGAAATTAAAAAACGATTTACGCAATGAAAGCAATTGATAAATACCTTTTTCAAGCTTTAGATAACTATCCGTATTCGCTTGAAGAAACGATTGAATCTTTGGACTATGCTTTTTCTTATGATGCAAAAAATACTATGGTTTTGTGTTTGTATGGAAGAATTCAGGCTGAGCAGTTAATGAACTACGAAGATGCAAAATCCTATTTTCAGGAGGCTTTGGCTATTAATATTTATGCGTTTGAAGTGTATCCGCATTATTTACAGACTTTAATTTTAAATGAAGATTTTGAAGAGGCGCAAAAGTTAATCGATTTTGCTTTGACGATAAAAGGAATTAATAAATCTGATATTTATGTGAAGAAAGCGATTCTATTTGAAGCTCAAAAGGAATTTGAAAAAGCATTAAAAGAAATTAAAAATGCAAAATTATGTACTTTACAGTTTGCTTTTGATTCTGATATTAGTGAAGTAGAGAAAAGAATTCAAGGAAAAATAGATTTGTTAAAGAAGAAAAGGAAATCTAAAAAGAATTCTAAAGAGAAATCGAAATGATTTTAAATAAAAAAACGATGCAACATTGCATCGTTTTTTTTGTTTATCAAAAGTAAACCCACAAAGTTTGTCATTTCGACGAAGGAGAAATCACACTTGTATTTACGCAAAGTGAATCGCCAATCTTTGTAGAGTTTCGAGTGTGATTTCTCCTTCGTCGAAATGACAATATTGCGGGAAAATAGGAAGGAAAGAAAACTTATTTATAAACTTGTTTTACTTCCAATGTAATTCCAACGCAAAACAGGTTTTGTCGCCTTTTGTAATGCTGAATGTTGCTGTAGTGTGATCGTCGTCTTCACTTTCATGGATTACAACATTATCTTTTAATGAAAGTTCTTTCATGAAATTCATTTCGAAGCTTTTTACTTCCTGTTTCATGATTCTTTTTGGGTCAACATGATCAAGACACCATTCGAGGTATTTTACGTTGTTTACGTGGTTTACAATGTCTAAATCAGATAAATAAACTATTTTTTCAAAAACGGCTTCTTTTTCGTGATTGATATTTATTTTAGAAAAGCCTTCTTCAGTTGCTCTATTTTCAGGGAATAATTCGAAATGTTCGTAAGGTAACGCTAAAGCTTCGGGGCGGCGTAATTGTGTATTAAAAACTGCCCAATAGGTTTCGCAGCCTACGATTTTCTTTCCGTTTACATACATTTCTAAAGCACGAACAGAGCGTGAGTTTTCCAGACTATTAATCCATGTTTTTACAGTTACTACATCTTGCCATTTTGGTAAAGCGTGAACTTCAACTCGCATTCGGCTTAAAACCCAAGCTTGGTGAAATTCCTGCATATCATAAAAGCTGATTCCTCCAACTTCTGAATGTGCGGCGGCGGTTAATTGTAAAATATTACACAAATCGGTATATTTTAAGAAACCTGTTGGCGTACATTGTGTAAAATTGATTTCCCAGTCTTTACTTAAAACGGATGTAAAATTTGGAGATATTGGCATTTGATGTTTTTAGAGTTTAGATTTTAGATTCATCTTTCAGAGAATAGAAGAAAGATGAAAGAAAATAGATTTTAAATTTTAGATTTTTTGAAATATGCTGATATTATTTTAAAACTAATGAAAATAAAACCAAATACAATTATTCCGAAAACTATAAATTCTGTCGTGTTTAAATTTTTAAAATGCGGCTTTTCAATTTTTTCTTTTAATGCCAATGAAAATATGAAAGTTAGAGTCATTGTGCAAAAAAGAAAGAAAATATTTCCTATTAGTTTTAAAAACTTCATTTTGTTAAAGAATCTATATATATTATAATTTCTTTTCTATCTGTTGCGTAATCAAACCATTTTGTGTTTTCATTTCGTTTGAACCACGTTAATTGCCTTTTGGAGAATCGTCGTGTATTTTTTTTGATTTCATCTATGGCAAAAGGCAAAGTGAATTCTCCATCAAAATAACTAAATAATTCTCTATAACCAACGGTTTGAAGTGCATTTAACGCTTTATTAGGATACAATTCTTTGGCTTCTTCTAGCAAACCTTCGTTCATCATAATATCAACACGCTGGTTGATTCGGTTGTAAATAACTTCTCTGTCTGCATCTAAACCAATTAAAATAGGAGTAAAGTCTCTATTGTTTTTTTTCTGATTTAGAAATGATGAATAGGGTTTTTGAGCTCCAATACAAACTTCTACAAAACGCATCATTCGCTGTGGATTTTGTAGTGTTTGTGGGTTCTCTATAGTTATTTTTTGATAATATTCAGGATCTAAATTTTTCAGTTGTTCTTGAAGATACTTAATTCCAAGTTTTTCATAGTTAGAATTTATTTGAGAACGAACTTGAGGATCGATTTCAGGAAATTCATCGAAACCTTTTAAAATGGCATCAACATATAAACCTGAACCGCCAATAAGAATGACAAAATCATTGGTTTGAAATAGTTCTTCAATTTTGGATAAAGCTTCTTTTTCGTAATCGCCTACGGTATAATTTTCGAAAATAGATTTATTTTGAATGAAATGATGTTGGGCAGCACTTAATTCTTCTTGATTAGGAACTGCGGTTCCAATGGTCATTTCTTTGAAAAACTGACGGCTGTCGCAAGAAACGATTTCGCATTTGAAATGTTGTGCCAAAGCAATACTTAAGGCTGTTTTGCCTATTGCTGTTGGTCCGACAATGGTAATTAGGTATTTCATATTATTTTTAGCCCGGATGGAAATGAAAACCCCGGACTTATGTTTGTTCGTTTTTTTTGGGATAAAAAAGCGACTTCAGAAGCTCTTTTTATGCCTTTAAAAAACAACAAAGATAAGGAGGAGTTGTAATGTACAGCCGGATCAGCTTCTTAAATTTAACTATTTGGCAATCGAGTTCCGCATTCGTAACAATATTTGGCGTTATCGAAGTGAACTTGCGATTGACATTTTTTGCATGTTTTTTTAGTGTTTACGGAACTGCTTTTTAGACTGCTTTTTGCAAATTCTGCGGTTACAATTCCTGTTGGTACAGCAATGATTCCGTAACCTAAAATCATTACAAATGCAGCGATAAACTGTCCTAAAGGAGATTGTGGCGAAATATCGCCGTAACCAACTGTTGTCAGGGTTACGATTGTCCAGTAAATTCCCATCGGAATACTTGTAAATCCAGATTCTTTGCCTTCGACCAAATACATAATTGTACCAATGATTACGGTGCTGATAAGTACAAAATAGATGAAAACTAAAATTTTCTCTTTGCTGGCTTCTATTGCGTCTTTAAGTTGGGCAGATTGATGCGATATTTGGGGAATATGCAATATTTTGAACAATCGGAAAAAACGCAGCGCTCTGACAACGGATAAAACACTTGCTCCGGGAAAAAATATTGATAAATACATAGGTAAAACGGCAAGTAAATCAATTACTCCATAAAAGCTGAATACGTATCTAACTGGTTTTTGAATGGAGATGATTCTTAAGATATATTCTATTGTGAAAAATACTGTAATTATCCATTCGCAAATAAGCAGCTGGTTGTGGTATTTTTGGCTGATTCCTTCGACGGTATCAAGCATAATAAGAAGAACACTTAGCAATATCAATCCCAATAAAACCAAATCGAACATTCGTCCTAATATGGTATTAGTACCGTATAGAATGATTTTTATTCGTTCTCTGAATATTTCGTAGTTCGTTTTTTTGTTTTTCATATCAGCGAAGCTAATGATAGTTTCGAGCGTTAAAAATGAAGAATCTTGAGGTTCTTGTTTTTACGGATGTAGTTCTGTATAATATTTTTTACATCTCGATTGTGCTGCATTGGTATTAAAATATTCTTTAGAATTTCGATATTCGTAATTTGATAGTTTAGATCGTAATACGCATAACCTTTGTAGATGCCATTTTCGATTAAAACGGCACTTCTTTCATTTACATTTCGGCCTCTATCTTTTAAAATCATGCTTTTATTCTCAAAACTATTTTCAGAGATAAACTGCTGCACTCGGGCATTGTAAACTTCTGGAGTAATTTCGCCAATACAAGCTCCGTCGCATTGCTTTATTTTATATTGAAAACACTCTTTTTTTGTTTGATAAAGTCCTGTCAGTTTTTGACATAGATGATATTTTTCTGTGAATCTAAAAAGAGCATTTTTAGCTTCTTGCAGAGTAACAAACGAAGTGATTTCTCGCTTACGACCGTCGGTTTTTTCAATTTTTAGATTAATATAGCCGTTAGAATCTTTCTCAGAATATAAGGCATATTGAAAAATTGTTTTGCGTTGAGCACGATTGTATCGAGGTCTGTTTATTTTTATTTCTTCGCTTTCTTTTAAAAGAGCAATTAATTCACTTCCGGTTTCATCGTATGTAATAGTAAAAACTTCGGCTTGAATTTTTTTACTTTTTGTTGTGATTCCTGTAAAATGCTGATTGATTCTTTTTCTAATATTTTGACTTTTACCAATGTATATTAAAGTCCCGCTTTCGTTGTAAATATAGTATACGCCGGTTTTTGCAGGCATTTGGTTTAATAGATCTAGAAATTTTGGTGCAATTCCTTTTTCTACTTCCAGCTTTATAAAATCTTTTACGATTGTTTTTTCTAAGTCTTTTTCTAAAAGCATTTTAAACAGCTTTGTAGTTGCCATTGCGTCTCCGCTGGCGCGATGTCTGTCTGCCATTGGAATTCCAAGAGCACGGACTAGTTTTCCTAAACTGTACGAAGGTTGTTCTGGAATTAGTTTTTTTGCAAGTTCAACAGTACAAAGTGTTTTTGCTTGAAAGTCATAACCCAGACGTCTAAATTCTGTGCGTAGAATGCGATAATCAAATGATGCATTGTGAGCGACAATAATGCAGTCTGAAGTTATTTCGATGATTCGCTTGGCAACTTCAAAAAATTTTGGAGCTGACTGCAGCATAGCGTTATTGATTCCAGTTAATTTAACCACAAACGGCTGAATTGGAATTTCGGGATTAATTAGGCTGATAAACTGATCAACTACTTCATGACCATCAAATTTATAGATGGCAATTTCAGTAATTCCTTCTTCATTAAACTGGCCTCCGGTAGTTTCTATGTCTAGTATTGCGTACATTCTTAAATGTCAATGGTCAATGAATAAAAATGAAAATCAAATAATTCGTTTTTTTATCCTTGTAAAAAGAACTTTAAAAACGGGTGGTTTATTTGCTTCTGTATTCTCTTTTATTAGAGAATATCTATTCTTTAATTATAATATATTTTCAGGTTTCAAGATAGAAAATAGTACTCGAAAAACCATTCTTTTTTTAAAATTATTGTAAGTTTAAAATTGAAAATCGAATTTAAACTAAATTAAAGTCACAATTTTGTCGACGCTCCAAGCTTCTGGTTTGGCATTGAATAGTTTTTTTGTAAAACTCCAAACACTGCTAAAAAGTTCAGATTGTCGATAATTTTCTAAATCGCTTTCTGTTTCCCAATAACTATAGGTAAAAAAGATACATTTATCGTTTTTATCTTGATACAATTCTAAAAAACGATTTCCTTCCGCATTGCGTATTTTGTCTTTTACAGATTCAAAATTCTCCAGAAAATCAGAGATTTTATCTTCGTGAAAACTCATTTTTACTATTCTGACAAACATGTATTCAATTTTTAGATTGTTGTTTTTTAGATTTATTGAAAATCTGAAAGCTTATAGGTGGGCAAAAATACCAAAAGGGATTGTTCTTTTTAGGAAAAAGTAAAATATTATAAAATCATAGTTTTTTACAATATTGTCATTTCTAATAAAAAACAACAGAAGTCTTCGCGTAAATTTACTTAATCAGCAAAATCGTTGTGTAATTTGATATATAATCAAGAAAATACAATAGTAATTACATCGCGATAATTCAATCCTAATAAACTATTTGCAGAACCTACTTTTGATGGATTGCTTCTAAAAATGGCTATTTCGAGAAATCCTGCTTCATTAAAAATAGCTAGTTTTTCGCCCTCATAGGTTTTAATAGGATATTTGTCTGAAGTTGCAATATCTGAATAATTGGGCAGTATTGTTTTGATGCTTTTTGGTTTCATGACGATCTCGTATGGGCGTCCTCGTGAAACTTCTAAAAATTGTTTTTTAGAGATATTGGTAACGACATTTCCAAAATGATCGATATAAATAACATATCCTTTAAGCGTATTTCCATCTGCAGAAACAATCGCCTGTAATTCGGTTACTTCCTTAACAGCAGGGATTTCCTTGCCAATAACGTTTAGTAATCCGCCTTTTGCTATGTGGCAGGCAACTTGTATAAAAACATCTAAATCAGTATATTCCGTTGGGAAACGATCGTGAATATTAATAGCTACAATTTTCTGCGGAACGATTTTTTGCGTAAGCATGCTTAAAATTCCATTATCTGCACAGATAAAGAAATGATCGTTCCATTGCATGGCTATATGCTGGTTTTCTTTGTTGCGTTCAATATCAACACCAATCAAGTGAACGGTGCCTTTTGGAAAGCTTAAATAGGATGCTCCAATTATATAACTTGCTTCGGCAGTGTTAAATGGATCAATATCGTGCGATATGTCAATGATTTTTGCCTCAGAAAGCTCTGAAAGTATTTTACCCTTCAGCGAACCAACAAAGTGGTCTTTTAAGCCGTAATCAGTAGTAAGGGTAATTATTGACATCATTTTGTTTATAACTATTGGTAGTATTTAAATCTAATTTTCATTAAATTTGAGAAATGCAAATCTAAGAATAGTAAAAACAAATTGAAAGAAAGAAAAGACAAATTGTAATAAAATATATAGAGTCTCAATTTTCAGTTTCAGTTTTCAGTCTTTTAACAAAAAGTTATTTTAATTGGTATTTAAAAGTACAGATGCTGCTGAAAACCATAACATAAAAAAATACCCGACAGCAATAGATTTACAAAACAAATTTATTTTTAATTTAAATTTATCTCCTTTGAACGAAAGAATTATCGAGCTAATAGACATCGCTCCAAAAGACTTTTGGGGCGCGCAGGATTCTCATCTTGAAATTATTAAAAAGTATTACCCAAAGCTTAAAATCGTAGCGCGAGGGACCACTTTGAAAGCCTTTGGCGAAAAAGAAGTTTTAGATGAATTCGAAAAGAGATTTCAGAGGCTTATGCTTCATTTTACCAGATACAACAACATTGATGATAATGTAATTGAACGCGTAATTATGAGTGATGGTCAGGATGAAAAAAAAGCATACGATCATGACAAAATATTAGTTCACGGAGTTGGCGGTAAAATAATCAAAGCCATGACGCCAAATCAGCAATTGCTGGTGGATACGATCAAAAAAAATGATATGGTTTTTGCCATTGGTCCAGCTGGAACAGGTAAAACATATACGGGTGTTGCAATGGCGGTAAAAGCGCTTAAAGACAAAGAAGTAAAAAGGATAATTTTGACTCGTCCAGCGGTAGAAGCAGGTGAAAATCTTGGTTTTTTACCCGGCGATATGAAAGAAAAACTGGATCCTTACATGCAGCCGCTTTACGATGCTTTGCGCGATATGTTACCCAATGAAAAACTCGAAGATTACATTTTAAAAGGAATTATTCAGATTGCGCCTTTAGCTTTTATGCGCGGACGAACGCTTGATAATGCCTTTGTAATTTTAGACGAGGCGCAGAATACGACGCACTCACAAATGAAGATGTTTTTGACCCGTATGGGAAAAAACGCTAAGTTTATGATTACGGGAGATCCTGGGCAGGTCGATTTACCGCGACGCACTATTTCGGGTCTTAAAGAAGCGATTTTGGTTCTGAAAGATATTGACGGAATTGGAATTATTTATCTGGATGATAAAGATATCGTTCGTCACAGATTAGTGAAAAAGGTGATCGACGCTTACAAGCAAATAGAAAATCACGATTAAGTTTAATTTTTGCGAAATGTTAAATGTAAATCGTAAAGTGTGTTTTAACATTTATTGATATTCGTTTTGTACTTATTTCTTTTTGAAAGGTGCAAAACGAATGTTTTTTTTGAATCATTGACAAATTAAAAAAAAATGTATCAGTTTGTAAAAAATGGAAAGTAAAATTATTTTAATTCTAGGCTTGTTGTTTTTTTCCTTTAAGTTTTATGCTCAAAAAAGGGAAAATAATAGCTCGAAAAAAAACAAAAATAAATTGACAGGTAAAGAGATTGTTTTAGAATTAGATAAATTAAATTTTTTCAATTTAACTGAAAAGAAAGAACTGAAATTAACCAAAGAAGATTTTGAAAAATCTTATGATGAGTTGAGTTTTTTTGAAGGTTATATGAAAGACGATTTAAGTTTTACAGATAATAGATTTTACTTTATTGATTCTGAAACATTATTTGAAGGTGGAGGTTTAACAGGATATTTAGAAACTATAAAACCTTTATTTGATAAA
This sequence comes from Flavobacterium sp. YO12, assembly GCF_004119495.1. GTDB lineage: Bacteria > Bacteroidota > Bacteroidia > Flavobacteriales > Flavobacteriaceae > Flavobacterium. The sequence continues at coordinate 16,903 of NZ_NRQU01000032.1, read as the reverse complement.
CTGAATCTAAAGCTTTCTTTCTCGGACGAAATTAATAATCAAACAAAAGAACATTGGACGTACAAAATAAAGCTTAATGGAAAAGAGTACACTGCTTTTGATAACGATTTTGGTGATTATGACTGGGGAATTGCATATTTAAATTTTATTGAAATGTTAAATGACCAATTAAAATTGCAAAATAGTAATGAACAATTTTATCCTATAAGTTCTGGTAATGACGGGCGAATAGTCTTATTAACTAAAGAACAATTTGATTTTATTACATTAAATTACCCAAATAATAATGAGCGTCCTACAACTATAGATAATTGGAAAAAAGAGCTTGAATTTAAAAAATGAAACAACTTGACGATTTCTACCTAAACCAAGAAGAACCCATAAAAGGGACATTTCTTGCATTAAAAGAAATCATCTTAAAACAAGACAAAGACATTACGCACGTTTTAAAATACGGAATGCCTTTTTTCTGCTATAAAGGAAAAATGTTCTGCTATTTATGGAGGCATAAAAAGAATAAGCAACCCTACATAGGAATTGTAGAAGGAAAACATTTTGATGAACCTTTTTTGCTTCAGGAAAAAAGATCAAGAATGAAAATTATGATGCTTAATTCTGATGAAGATTTGCCTTTGGAACAAATTAAAGTTATTATAGAAAAAGCAATAAATTTATATAAATCAGGAATTGTAAAAGTTTAAAATTTATAAAATGGAATCGAAAATAGTTGGGCAACTTAAGCCTTTAGAGTATGATTTAGATTTTTATGAAAGTGAGCCATTTCCAATATTATATTTTAATAATCAAAAATTAAAAATTGGATTTGTAGAAGCAAAACATCAACCATATTTATTTGAAGCAGATAAAGTATTAGAAAATTTCTTAAAATTAGATTCAAGGGACAAAATTGAAAATTCGCAGCTAGTTTTCAATTATTATGATGAAACTTTAAAATGGGGGTATACCAAATCACTCGACATTAAAACTGTAGATGAAGTTTGGAATTTTGTATATCCATCTGAAATAATTATTGATTGGGATGAAAAAGGTGATTTCTATCTTTGTGTTTGTTGTGAATGTGAATGGGAGCAAGAACATGGGCTTCAGTTGGTTTTTAAAGACGGGATAACTCTTACAAGAGCAAGTGGAAATGATGGATATTACACGGATTAAAGGTATTTTATAAGTAAAAAAATAAAAAGGTCATCATTTGATTAAATAGTTAAATATATAATAAACTTGCATTATTTTAGGGTTTTATGAATGATAATCTTTGTTCTTGTGGGCTTAAAGCCGTAAATTTGCACATCATAAATATTTGATTATTAATATGACAAATCTTAAAAATATAAAAGTTGTAGTAAGTGATTTAGATGGAACTTTACTCAATCCTCAACACCGAATTTCAGATTATACAAAATCAATTTTTCAAGAACTTCACAATCAAAATTATCTTATTGTAGTGGCTACAGGGCGTCATCATCTTGATGCAATGGCAATTATCGAAACTCTTGAAGTTCCTGTTTATTTAGTAAGTTCAAATGGAGCTAGAATTCATTCGCCGGAAAAGGAAGAACTTTTTGCTTTTGATTTAGAAAGCGATATAGTTAAAGCAGCCTTAAATGTTGAAATCGACCCTGAAATCACCGTAGTTTTATTCAAAGAAAATGTTTGGCAGACCAATAGAGTAAATGAAAGGTTAAATGCTTTTCAGGCTGAATTGAAATATCGTCCTGAATTGGTTGATTACAAAACTCTTGAAGATTTTAGCGCGATCAAAATTTTCTTTTCATGTGACAATCACGAAAAATTAGTAGCATTAAAAGATGCTGTTTTGGCTAATTCTTCAGATAATCTTCATCATGCCTTTAGTTTGCCAACTTGTTTAGAGTTTATGGATAAATCTGTAGACAAAGCTGTTGCAATCGAAAAAGTTCTAGAAAAAGAAGGCTTTACTTTAGATCAGGCAGTTGCATTTGGTGATGGTTTTAACGACGTACAAATGTTGGCAGCAGCCGGAAAAGGATTAATTATGGGCAACGCTCCAGCTTTATTAAAAGAGACGTTGCCTAATTTAGAAGTGATAACATCAAATGCTGAAGATGGTGTGGCGAAATATATTGCTTCAAAAATATTGAATAAAGAATTTGCAGTAAACGAAGCATAATTATTAAAATAGATATACAAGGTTTAGGATTTTGAATTTTAGACTTTTGATAAAAATAAGATCCTTGAAGGTAATTCTTCAAGGATTTTATTGTTAAATGGATATTATGTAGAAGATTTTGCAAGGAAATTACAAAAATGTTTTTTTAGTAATTTTCAACGTGTATTTTTGTTTTCTCATAAAAACTAATACCATGACAAAAAACATTTTTATTGCTGCCTTTCTAATTTTTTCAGTAAAAGGATATAACCAAACATTGAAATTAGAGGAAATAATGAAGGGCGAATCTTTTATAGGAAATCAACCCACAAACGGACGCTGGTCTTTAGATAGCAAAAAAGTTTATTTTGATTGGAATCCAACTAATGATTTAGGCGCAAGTACTTATTCCTGGCAAAAAGGCGCTGCAAAGCCTGTTTTGGTTGAACCAAAGGAAGCTGCTTTTTCTAAACTTGATTTTAAAAGAAAACCGGGATCAGATTTAGTTTATTATTTAGATAGCGGAAGATTGTTTTCGTACTCTATTGCTTCAAAAACAACAAAAAAAATCTATCAGCAAAGTACACCAATTTCAAATCTTGAATTAGGCAGCGAATCTGGAATAGTATTTTTTGAGCAAAATGATAATATTTTTAAATACAATGCAAAAGAGGGAAGTGTTTTGCAAATTACTAATTTTAGTAAAGGCGAGAAAAAAAGTAAAACACCTGAGAAAGATTCTTTCTTAAAAACACAACAGAAAGAATTATTTCAGTTTATTAGAGATGCTGAAGCAAAAAAACAGTGGAATCTAGCCAAAAGTAAGGCTGTTAAATCTGATTTTGCTAAAGAATATTTTTATGGAAAGGATAATTTTTACAATCTAAAAGCGAATCCAAACGGGAATTTTGCAACGTTTTGTTTAGTAGAAGAAGCAGATGTTAAAAAAGAAAAAATGGAAGTTTTTATAACTAGTGACGGTTATAATCAATCACCTGAGACAAAGGAAAAAGTGTCTACGGCAAATTTGGTTAAAACAAAATTCGGAATTTATTCTGTTGCTAAGGATTCTGTTTATTTTGTCGATTTTTCAAAATTGAGTCATATTCAAGATGTTCCTAAATATTATGAATCGTACGATAACTTGAAAAGCAAGGCAAAAGAGGATAAGTTAATTGTGGCTCAGGCTCCAGTTTACAACGAAAACGGTTCAATTGGAATTGTTGAAATCAGAAGCCAAGATAACAAAGATAGATGGCTGGTGAGTTTAAATCTTGAGAATGGAACATTTAAAGAAATTGAGCATCAGCATGACGAAGCTTGGATTGCAGGACCAGGAATACCATCTTATTCTTTTGATTCTGGAATTTTAGGTTTCTTAGCAGATAATGAAACGCTGTATTTCCAATCTGAAGTAACAGGATATTCACATTTATACACTTATAATTTTAAATCGAATAAAAAAACACAGCTTACAAGCGGCAATTGGGAAGTTCGCGATGTGACACTGTCTAACGATAAAAAAACATTTTATTTAACAACCAATACCACACATCCAGGAAACAGGAATTATTATAAACTAGCTGCTTCTGGCGGTGCTTTAGAGCCTGTTTTAACTAAAGATGGAGCGCATGAAGTAGTAGTTTCGCCAGATGAAAAAGCGCTGCTAGTACGTTATTCATATAAAAATATTCCATGGGATTTATACATCGCTGATAACAAAAAAAATACTTCACTGCAACAGATTACTTCTTCGGTTTCTGAAAGTTTCAAAAATTATAAATGGAGAGAGCCTGAAGTCGTAACTTTTAAAGCACAAGACGGAACTCCTGTATACGCTAGATTATATACGCCAAAAACGGAAACTTCGAATAAAGCTGCGGTTATTTTTGTTCATGGTGCAGGATATTTGCAAAATGCTCATAATTATTGGAGTAATTATTATAGAGAGTATATGTTTCATAATATGCTGACTGATTTAGGTTATACCGTTCTAGATATTGATTATAGAGGAAGTGATGGTTATGGAAGGGATTTTAGAACTGGAATTTATCGTTTTATGGGCGGAAAAGATTTGACCGATCAATTGGATGGTAAAAAATATTTGGTTGAGAAGTACGGAATTGATGCGGATAGAGTTGGTATTTATGGCGGGTCTTATGGAGGTTTTATTACTTTAATGGGAATGCTTACTACTCCTGGCGAATTTGCTTCAGGAGCAGCTTTACGTTCGGTTACAGATTGGGCACATTACAATCACGGATATACGGGTAATATTTTGAATTTCCCAGAAACAGATCCAGTTGCTTACAAAAAAAGCTCTCCTATTTATTTTGCAGATAATTTAAAAGGAAACTTAGTGATGCTTCACGGAATGGTTGATGATAATGTAGAGTACAAAGATATTGTTCGTTTGTCACAACGTTTTATAGAGTTAGAGAAAAAGAATTGGACATTAGCCTCTTTCCCTGTTGAAGCACACGGATTTAAGGAAACTTATTCTTGGATAGATGAGTACAGCAGAATTCTGAATTTATTCAATTCGACTTTGCTGAAGAAATAAGTGTTAGCGATGTAGCTTTATAATTTAAGGTTTACACGGAGATTAAAGAAAAAAAGAATCTGAATAGATCTTTTTTCTTTTAAATAGTTTTAAATTTGCATTCATAAAAAACAACACAACTTAGGATAATGAGTAATACAATCACAACTACAAATTTTAATTTTCCGAATCAAAAGTCAGTTTACCGCGGAAAAGTTAGAGAAGTTTATAATATCAACGACGAGCTTTTGGTAATGGTCGCAACAGATAGACTTTCGGCTTTTGATGTGGTTTTGCCAAAAGGGATTCCGTACAAAGGACAAATTTTGAATCAAATTGCAACAAAATTTATGGAGCTTACAGCTGATATTGTTCCAAATTGGTTAATTGCGACTCCAGATCCAAATGTTGCTGTTGGATATTTATGTGAACCTTTTAAAGTTGAAATGGTTATTCGTGGTTATGTTTCTGGTCATGCTGCACGTGAATATGCTGCAGGAAGAAGACAAATTTGCGGTGTAACAATGACCGAAGGTTTGAAAGAAAATGACAAATTTCCTGAGCCAATTATTACGCCAACTACAAAAGCTGATAACGGTTCACATGATGAAGATATTTCTCGTGAGGATATTTTATCTAAAGGAATTGTTTCTGAAGAAGACTATTTGGTTTTAGAAAAATATACACGAGCGTTGTTTCAAAGAGGAACCGAAATTGCGGCTTCTCGCGGTTTGATTTTAGTAGATACAAAATACGAATTCGGAAAAACAAAAGACGGAGTTATTGTTTTAATTGATGAAATTCATACACCAGATTCTTCTCGTTATTTTTATGCTGATGGATATCAGGAAAGACAAGATAAAGGAGAGGAGCAAAAACAATTGTCTAAAGAGTTTGTTCGCCGCTGGTTGATTGAAAATGGTTTTCAAGGACAAGAAGGACAACAAATTCCTGATATGACAGAGGCTTATATTGAATCAGTTTCTGAAAGATATATCGAATTATACGAAAATATTTTGGGAGAAAAATTTGTTAAAGCTGATATCGACAATATTGATCAGCGTATTAATAAAAATATATTAGATTATCTAAGTAATAAATAATAAGTCAAAGGTTTTTAATTTATTTTTAAACCAGGCTTCTCAAACTAAAAATGCCTTGCAGATTTATGATCGCAAGGCATTTTTTATATTTTAAAAGACTATTTTCTACGAAATTAAATTTAGATCTTATTTTTGTTCCATTTGATCTTTTAAATTTTCAAGACCTTTTTGCAAATCGTTTCCAATCATTTGATCCATTTTCATCATTGGCAGCATTATATTCATAGGAAAAGGAATAACACCATTGACTCCCCATTTTACTTTAGTTTGATTTCCGCCCAAACTTTCGGTTGACATGAAACCATTGGCGGTGTCATCCATTGGCTCTTTAAAACGAAGTGCAAAATCAAGACGTGAGTTAGGAATAATTTTGGTTATTTCCTGTTCTCCAACACCAACTTCTTTAACTTTACTTTCCCATGCTGAAATTGCACCAACAGTTCCATCAACACCTTTAAAAGTTGATTTCATTTTTGGGTCAATGTTTGCCCAGACACTAAATTGATTTTGATTTTTTAGATATTTTACATAATTAAAAACGGTATCAACAGGTTTGTTGATCGTAATTTCTCTTTCGACCGCATAATTTTTTGGCATGAAGTAAGCTGCAATTAATACAATAGAAAAAACTAAAATTAAGATAACCAGAATTTTTTTGATAAGTCCCATAATCTTTGGTTTAGATAGTTAATTACTTTTTTGAAAATTAGTTAAATAATAAGCATTAATGATTGTAAAGTTATAAAAGTAAAACGCTGTATTTTAACACGTTTAATTTTTTTTGAAGATTTTTTTTATAAAATTTCATTTTTAGTGTAACATTTTTGTAATCTCTGCGTCTATATAAGTGTAGGCAAATAAGTTTAATAACAATTAGATTAAATTTATAAGCCTTTCATTAACTGAATGTTAGTAATTTGTTAAAACATATTACCTTGTAATACATAATACATAAAATTACTTACATTTACATAGAATTTAAAAATCATCAATATCAATCAATTAACAATCAATCATTATGAAAAATTCAATCATTTATTTAGGAGTTGCTTTAGTAGCGTTTGCCAATGTTTCAATGGCATCAAATCAAACATCATTTGTGAAACCACAAATGGAAATTACAAAGATTTTCTCTTCGCCATTAAATGTGGCAGTTAGTAAAGGAGATCTTGCATTTGTAAAAAAACTTATTGAGTACGGAGCAGATGTAAACGAAATGTCTGAAGATTTATCACCTTTAATGACAGCAGCACGCTATAACAAAGCTGAAATTATGAAAGTTTTAATAGCAAATGGAGCTCGCATAAACGAAAAAAATGAAAAAGGTTATACAGCATTAAAATATGCTGAATTATCAAATGCGACAGATGCTATCGCTATTTTGAAAGAAGCAAAATAAACATTTGTTCTAAAAGTTTAAAGAGTTTGAGTTAGTAAATGAAACGATCTTCCTGAGCAGAAGGTCGTTTTTTTTGTACCTAGAAATCAAAAAAGCATCATTAAAAATGATGCTTTTTCTTTTTGAACGTATTTAATTAACCACTAATTAATTTTAAAATCTTTATTCGATAGGCGCATGTTTTCTGCGATTAAAAATCCAGAATAAGATAGGGAAGACCAACAGCGTTAGAATTGTTGCTGTAACTAATCCTCCAATAATTACAATCGCAAGAGGTTTTTGAGATTCAGATCCAATTCCAGTTGAGATTGCAGCTGGCATTAAACCAATTGACGCCATTAATGCAGTCATAATTACCGCTCTTGTTCGCGCTTTTACGCCTCTAAAAATCGATTCTTCGAGCGAGAATTTTGCCTTGATATTGTGATGAAATTCAGATATTAAGATTACTCCATTCTGAATACAAATTCCGAGTAAAGCGATAAATCCAACTCCGGCAGAAATTCCGAAATTCATACCTGTAAGATGCAAAGCAATAATTCCTCCAATTACGGCAAAGGGAACATTTGCCAATACAAGCAGTGAGTCTTTTAGATTTCCAAACAAAATAAACAGCAGTACAAATATTCCAATTAAACTTATTGGTACAACTTGCGCTAAACGTGCACTTGCACGAACTTGATTTTCAAATTCGCCAGTCCAGCCAGTTGTATAACCAGTTGGCATTTTTACTTCGGCTACTTTCTTTTGTGCTTCTGCAATTGTACTTCCTAAATCTCGATCTCTCACAGAAAATTTAACTCCTATAAAACGTTTTGTATTATCTCTATAGATAAAAGCAGGTCCTGTAATCGTTTTAATGTCGCAGATTTCTTTCAATGGAATTTTTACACCGTTTATAGTTGGAACTTTTAATTCGGCTAAATCTTCTTCGTCTTTTCGATACTCTTTAGAAAAACGTACTCGAACATCAAATTTCTTCTCATCTTCATATTTTTCTGTTGCCGTTTTTCCTCCAAAAGCTAATTCTAGTACAGCTTGAGCATCACTTAAAGTTACGCCATATGCTGCCATTTTTTCGCGATCTAAAACGACGCTTATTTCTGGCTGACCTACATTTCGCAGAATTCCAACATCTTTGATTCCTGGAATGTCTTTAATTTTTGCTAAAACCTGATTAGAAAGCTCGTCAAGTTTATCTAAATCATCTCCATAAATTTTCACCGCATTCGAAGCTTTAAAACCAGCGACAGATTCTGCTACGTTGTCAATAACAGGCTGCGAATAGTTATAGGTAATTCCTTGGTGAACTTTTAGTTTCTCGTCCATTTCATTAATTAAATCATCCATTGTAATTTTTCGCTTCCATTCGGCTTTTGGTTTTAAATCAACTTGTAGCTGAATAAATCCAAAACCATTAGGATCTGTTCCGTCATTGCTTCGACCTGTTTGCGAAAGTACTTTTTTAACTTCAGGAAAAGTTTCTAGATCTTTTCTTATCATTGCAGCAGTTTTTACACTTTCTGGCAATGATGTGCTCATTGGTAATTCTGCCGTTACCCATAAGGCGCCCTCGTTTAATTGAGGTAAAAATTCAGTTCCTAAAAAAGTAGCTGAAAAAAATGTAGCAGCAATAATTCCTATTGATAGAACTAATGTTTTTACTTTGTGTTTAAATGTCCATGCAAATCCTTTACCTACAATTCTATCCCAAAAGTTCACAAACGGATTATTCTTTTCTTTTACATTTTTGTTCAGTAAAATATGAGATAAAACTGGAACTAAAGTCAGCGTGAAAAGTAATGCACCCATTAAAGCAAAACCTAATGTATAGGCTAGGGGAGAGAACATTTTTCCTTCTACTTTCTGGAAAGAGAATATTGGAAGTAAAGCTGTAATAATTATTAATTTAGAGAAAAAGATGGCTTTACCCATTTCAGTTCCCGTTTTCTTAATAATGCTTCCTTTGGCAATTTTATTATACGCAGTCATTCCTAATTGATGCGCACGGTGGTCTAACACTACAAACAATCCTTCAACCATTACCACCGCACCATCAATAATTATCCCAAAGTCAACCGCTCCCAAACTCAGCAGGTTGGCACTCATTCCCATCATTTTTAGACATAAAAAGGCAAACAATAAGGAAAGCGGAATTACAATTGAAACCGTAAAAGTTGTTCGCCAATCGGCCATAAAAAGAAATACAACACAAGTAACAAGTATGATTCCTTCAAATAAATTATGCATTACCGTTTCGGTAGTGAAATTCATTAAATTATCACGATCATAGAAAGTTTCTATCTTTATATCTTTAGGAAGTACATTTTCATTTAAATCCTTTATTTTGTCTTTAATTAAGGCTAATGTTTCTTGTGCATTTTCGCCTTTTCGCATTACAATAATACCTTCAACAGCATCATCATTTTTGCCTATACCGGTTTGACCAACTCTAGGCATCGCACTTTCGTAAACAGATGCTACATTTTTTACCAAAATAGGATTTCCTCCGGCGTCGTCGACAATTATGTTTTCGATATCAGAAATAGATTTTAGTAAACCAACTCCTCTAACAACAAATGCCTGTCCGTTTTTTTCAATAATGTCTCCTCCAACATTCAAGTTTCCTGCATTTACAGCATTGTAAACTTGAAGTGGTGTAATGTTGTATTTTGCCAGTTTTATAGGATCAACACCAACTTCATACGTTTTATCTTGACCTCCAAAAACATTTAAATCGGCAACACCTGGAACTGCACGCAATTGTTTATCAATTATCCAGTTTTGGTAGGTTAGTAATTCACGGCTGTCTCTGCTGTCGCTTTTTACAATATATCTAAAAATTTCTCCAGTTGGTCCATACGGAGGTTGAACATCTGGCTCAACATCATCAGGAAGTTTTACATTTTTAAGCAGATTGTTTACTTGAAAACGAGCAAAAGTATCATCTACACCATCATCAAAAATAATTTTGATAACAGATAAACCAAACATTGTAATACTTCGTACACTAGTCTTTTTTTGAACCGAGTTCATCGAAATTTCGATAGGCGAAGTCACAAAACGTTCAACTTCTTCGGCGCTTTTTCCATTCCATTGAGTGATGATTATGATCTGCGTATTGGTTACATCAGGAAAAGCATCAATTGGCATATTTTTGAAGGAAATAAATCCTGCAACGGCCAGTACTCCAACCCAAAAAAAGGTAAATGCTTTGTTCTTAAGAGAGAAAGCAATAATGTTTCTTATGAATTTGTTCATGTCTTAATCGTTTAATGCGCGATAAATAAATAACTGATTATTAGTAATGACCTTTTCATTTTCCTTTAAACCGCTTGAGATGTAAGTTGTATCGCCTACGACTCTAAAAACTTCAACTTGTCTGGTTTCAATATTATGACGATCTTTAAATATCATAACAAAGTTTTTACTTTTGTCAAAAACAATGGCATCACTAGGAATTGCTATCATTGATTTATCCTCATTAAAAGATAATTTTATGTTTGCATTCATATCAGGTTTTAGTAAAAAACCCGGATTTTGAAGTTTTATTCTTGCCTGCATCGCCTTAGTTTGCGGATCAATTACATTGAATATTTTATCTACTTTACCTTTAAAGATTTTATCAGGATAACTTAAAGTTGTTACACTCGCGTCGATACCTAATTTTACTTTATTAATATCGATCTCGTTAATGTTTGCCATTGCCCAAACTTCACTGATTTCTGCAATGTCAAAAATGTTTTCAGAGCGGTCAGATCTTAAAAGCATATCTTGATTAATGCTTTTTTGAATAATAAACCCACTAATTGGAGCAGTTACTTCGTAAATTGAACCTGCTTTTATATTATAGATTTTATAAGTTTCTTGAATTTTACTTAGTTGCGATTGTGCTTTGTTAACTTCTGATTTTGCTTGAAGTACGTCACTTTCAGAATTTAACTTTCCGTCAAATAATTCCTGTGCCACCTTTAGATTGTTTTTAGCGACTAATAAATCACTTTTAGCATCTATAGATTGCTTTTCAAAATCAGCTACATCAGTACTTTTTATAATAGCCAAAACTTGTCCTTTATGTACATAGTCACCAAGCTCTACATTAACTTTGATTACATTACCGCCAACAAGAGGGTAAACATCTATCATTTTATTATTGTCGGCCGTAATTTTTCCATAAAAGCTTAATTCATTTTTTACAATTTGAGTCGTTGCAGTTGCGGTGCTTGTGGTTTTAAGCATGCTGTCGCTTAGAGCAAATGAAGAATTAGTTTGAGGATTTTCTACTTCCTTTTTGCAGCTTGTCAGAGATAAACTAACAATTGCAATTCCTATAATTAGTGTATGTTTCATTATTATTTAGTTTTAGAATAAATCCTTGTTAATTGTACTGTTTAATTCTTCTCCAGATAAGGCTAGTTTTTTCTTTAGTTCGTTAACTTGAAGATTTGCTTGATTGTAGCTTTCCATAAAATCCGTAAATTCTAATAAGCTGATATTTCTTTTTTGAAAATTGGATAAAATTCCGTTGTAAACTGCTTCAAAATCGGAGTTAACAGTTGGTTTAATTACAGTATAATTTTTTCTGGATTCATTCCATTTACTCCAAGCCGATGTAATTTCAGTTTGCAGTTGCAGATCAAAATTTTGCTTTTCTACTTTTGACTGCGCCAGAATGGTTTGCGCGTATTTAATGTTTCCTTTGTTTTTGTTCCAAAGCGGGAGCGGAATTCCAATTGATAGATTTGCTTCTTTTTCAAAAGCGCCGCTTCGTTGATCATAGTTTGCACCTAAAGTGATGTCAGGAATAGAAAGTGATTTTTGCCATTTGACATTTAATTCATTTGCTTCAATTTCTTTTTGCTGAGCTAAATAATCAGGACGATTTGCAATTGCTTCATCTTGAAAAGATTTTAAATCAAATGGTATTGTTTTTAAGTATTTGTTAAAATCATCTTTTGAAACATTTGGAATAATAGTTTCAGTTTCGTTTAATAGCAATTTTAAGTTCGCTTGCTCTTCAATACTATTATTTACAACTTCCATTCTCTCATTCTTAAAGTTTAAATAAAGTGATTGTAAACGAACAAGATCTTTTAATGCAATATTTCCTTTTTGTACTTGTACAGAATATGAATTGATTAAGTCTTCAATATGCGCAAGCTGATTATCTGTCGTTTCAAGGCTTTTTGTGTTGTAGTAAACCGTGTAAAAACTTTTACGCAGCTGCAGCTTTAATGTTCGAAGCAAATCGTTGAATTGGAGTTCTGCTAATTGTTCATTAGTTTTTGCCAGTTTTACTTCGTTGCGTTTTTTTCCGCCCAAGTAAATCAACTGTTCTATACCAAATGCTTTTTGACCATCTTTTCCTATATCAAAATACTGATTCCTTTCAGGATTATAAGCATTTAATTCCGCAGTAATAGTTGGGTTGTCCCAAATTTTTGCCTGAATGGTCAGTGCTTTCGAGGCATCGATATTGTATTGAGATGCCAATAAAAAAAGGTTCTTTGTAAGAAATTGGCTTTCACAGTCTTGAAGAGTAACTGTTTTCTGAGCCACAATTACTTGATTGAAGAATGCAAGTAACAGCAATGCATATAGTTTTTTCATTGTATCAAATTTATTTTATACAAATATGCTATCAGTAGACTTTAAGACACCTTAAAATCTACCTTAAAAATACCTTAAAATAAATTATTAATGAAAAATTAATTGAAATAAATTTATGTTTTCGTCTGTAACACTGTAAGTTATGCTTGATTGGTGCAAGTTTAAGATACGGTTTACAATGCGTAAACCAAGTCCGAATCCTGTTGTTCCTTTTGAATTTTCCCCGCGCATAAAAGGTTGAAAAAGATTTTTCTGCTCATTCTCAGTCAGCGTTTTTCCAGTGTTTGAAATCGAAATAACTAGAGAATCGCCTATCGTTCTTATTTTTACTTTTGCCTGTTTGTTATCCGAATAAACACAGGCATTTTTTAAAACATTGCTTATTGCAATTTCTAAAAGGTTTTTATTTCCCTTAATTTCCAATGCAGAATCTAAGTTTTCGCTTTCTTCCATTTCAAAAATAATAACAAAGTCAGGAAAGCTTTTGTTTAGATTTTCAATTGCCGAAAACAAAATTTCATCTAAACGATGAGTTTCATTATTTTCCTGATTTTTGGTATCAATTTTAGAAAGAGTAAGTAATGAAGTAATTAACTCTGTCAGTTGATTTACATCTGATAAAATTGTTTTTAAGAAGCTTTTATTTTCAGGAGTTGTTTTAGGATCTGCAACTACATTTTCTATTTGAGATGTAATTCTAGATAATGGCGTTCTAAGTTCATGTGATGCGTGCGCAGTAAACTCTTTTTGTTTTTGATAAGAAATTTCAATTCGATCCATCATGAAATTAAATTCATTGGCAATTAAATCAATTTCATTTTTATTACTTTTTGATTTTATGCGAGTATCGAGATTGTTCTCGTTGATGTTTTTTATTTTTTGATGAAATAAACCTAACGGATTCATTGCTTTTTTAACCATAAAAGAGGTTAATACCCAGCAAAGACAAGTAAAGAAGATATAAGACACAACTAAGGTATATCGTAAAAAAAGCAATTTTCGTTTACCGTAATCATCTGTTGCTGATATTAGAGCGTAAAAATCTTTATCTTTAGTATCATAGAAAACACCGTATACTTCGTAGTCTCCTTGTTGTTTAAAGAAGGTTTTATGCTTTTTAAGATATTTTAAATCATCAACAGACCAATTAATTTTAGCGTCATCAATACTGCTGTAAATGAGTTTAAATTGTGAATCAAATACCAGTGTTTTTTCGTCATACAGTTTATTTATAGAATTTTGATCGATCATTTTTAAAAGTTGATCATCAACTTCTTTAACATTAACCAATAACTTAATGTTTGAAAGCGCTTTTATTTCTAATCGATCTCTAAATTCTTCTTTTCTAAAATTAGAATATAAAACAAATATCACAGTTGAAGCCAATCCAAAAAGGATTGTAAACAGCAAGCTTACTAAAAGTGATATTCTGTTTTTTAAAGTCATTCTTGATTGCTTAAATAGTATCCGTAACCAATTTTAGTTCGTATAAGTTTTACTTCATGATCCTTATCGATTTTCTTACGCAGAAAATTGATATAAACTTCAATCGTGTTTTGATTCGTTTCTATATGATAATCCCATAATTTTTCGGCAATAAACTGCTTTGATAATACTTTACCTTTAGCATGAGCTAGAATTAGAATCAGATTAAATTCTTTGGGAGTCAGTTTAATTTCTTCTCCAGCGCGAAAAACTTTCATTTCATCTTCTTGAATTTCTAGATCTTCAATAAGAATTTTTTGTTCTGTTTGCTGCGGAATTTCTTTTCGTCTTAACAAAGAGGAAATTCTCGCATACAATTCTTCAAAATGAAAAGGTTTTACCAGATAATCATCAGCACCATTGTCAAAAGAAGCTAATTTATCTTCAATTTCACTAAATGCCGTAAGCATTATTATTGGTGTTTTTTTATCAACCTCACGAATACCTTTGCAAACCTCAATTCCATTTGTTCCTGGAACATTTATATCAAGAATGATTAAATCATATTCATAAGGAAAGTATTTTTTAAGAAGTAAAGTTCCGTCATAGAATGGAAAACACTCGATTTTTTTTGTGGCGAAAAATGCTGAAATTTCTTTAGATAAAGTAAAATCGTCTTCGAGTAGTAAAATTTTCATGATGTTTTTTAAGTATTAGTCAATTTGGCTGCTCTTAAAACAGCCAAATTGACATTTTGTAGACTCTCTTATTTAAAATAAGAAAAAGTTTCATTGTTTTCAATCTTCAATATTGAAGCGTAAATCAGCTGAATTACATTTTCTACATCTTCTCTGTGCACCATTTCTACAGTTGTATGCATATAACGTAAAGGCAGCGAGATTAATGCAGATGCTACACCGCCATTACTGTATGCAAATGCATCAGTATCCGTTCCTGTAGCTCTTGAAGTTGCATGACGTTGAAAAGGAATTTTACATTCCTCAGCCGTATCAACAATTAAGTCACGCAATTTATTTTGAACTGCTGGAGCGTAAGCAATAACAGGACCTTTACCCATTTTTAGATCTCCCTCAACTTTTTTGTCAATCATTGGAGTAGTAGTATCATGGCAAACATCAGTTACAATTGCAACATTGGGTTTAATAGTTTGAGCAATCATTTCAGCTCCGCGTAAACCAATTTCTTCCTGAACAGAATTTACAATATACAATCCAAAAGGAAGTGTTTTTTGTTTTCATGCAATAAACGAGCAACTTCGGCAATCATAAAGCCGCCCATTCTATTATCGATTGCTCTGCAAACAAATTTGTTTTCATTTAGAACCATAAATTCATCAGGATACGTTATTACGCAGCCAACATGAACGCCCATCGCTTCGACTTCTTCTTTTGTCTCACAGCCTAAGTCAATAAAAATGTTGCTTAATTTTGGAATTTCTTCCTTGTCTCGTAAACGTGTATGAATTGCCGGCCAGCCAAAAACACCCTTTACAATTCCTTTTTTAGTATGAATATTAACTCTTTTCGATGGCGCAATTTGATGATCAGAACCACCATTTCTAATTACATATAATAAACCATCATCAGTAATATAATTTACATACCATGAAATTTCATCAGCATGTCCTTCAATAACAACTTTAAAAGGAGCATCAGGGTTAATAACTCCAACTGCTGTGCCATATGTATCAGTTATAAAAGTGTCAACATATGGTTTTAAATAATTCATCCAAAGTTTTTGTCCTTCACTTTCGTAACCCGTCGGAGAAGCATTATTTAGATAACTTTCTAAGAAAGAAAGAGAGGTATCATTTAAGATAGATTTTGTACTCATAAAAATATTTTTGCGCTAATTTATAAATTTGGTATTAGAGTTGTGTATAAATATATAATTTTACATTTAAATTAAGACTCCATGAGATTTACCTGCAGTATTTTATTTTTATTTATGATTTCGTTTTCCAGTATTGCACAAGTTACTCCGAAAGAAAATCAAGAAATGGGTTATATATTAACCGAGAAAGATTCTATTCTTAACGATACAATACAACTACCTGAAATTATTGTTTCAAAAGGTCAAAAATTAAGTCCCGAAGAGCAAAAGCAATTTCAGATTCTTCAGAATAGAGTTTATAAAGTTTACCCTTATGCAAAATTAGCATCAGATAGACTAACTGCATTAAATAAAGGTATGTCTCGTTTAAATAGCAATCGCGAAAAGAAAAAGTATTTTAAGATTGTTGAGGACTATCTTAATAATGAATTTGAAGACAGGTTAAAGAAGTTATCCAGAAAGCAAGGTCAGATTCTTGTAAAATTGATTCATCGCCAAACTGGGATAACAACCTATGAGCTGATAAAGACATTAAAAAGTGGTTTCAAAGCATTTGTGTCAAATACAACTGCGAATTTATTTGATATAAGCTTGAAAACCGAGTATAAGCCATATGAAGTAAATGAAGACTATCTAATAGAAACAATTCTGGTTCGTGCTTTTGAATCTGGACGTTTGCTGAATCAAGCACCGGCTAATCCTGTAAATTATGATCATTTGATGGAGCATTGGGAAGCCAAAGCAAAAGCAGTCAATGAAAACTAATACTATTATATATAGTAATCACAACCCGGCAGGTTTTCGAAACCTGCCGGGTTTGTTTT
>NZ_NRQU01000031.1 GCF_004119495.1 Flavobacterium sp. YO12 | reverse complement strand
AGCATAAAATATCCATTTTCTCCATGACGTTTCTTTTCAAAGTTATTTGAAAGATTTTCAACTGCTTTTTCGTTTAGATTTTCAATTGGAAAATTTATTTCTTCTAAATCATCTTTGGAAATATAATGAATTGAATTTTCTCTGTCTTCAACATAAAAAACAATTAATTCATCATTGTAAAATTCGTAAATATGATTTTCTTCGAAATCAGCATTTATGTCTTCTAAACTTTTTACAAATCTTCTATCCTTAATAACCGGAAGAATTCTCTCTATATCTAAAAGTTTTTTTGGTAAAAACATAGCAAACGTACCATTCACATATTTTTCGATAATCTTTTTAATTAATTTTGGATCATTTATATATTCGGAATAAGCATTATTTAAAAAATGCTCATGTTTTCCCTCATTAAATTCACTTTTAATCTCAAGATTATTTATTGAAAATAATTTTTAAACCTTTAACTTTTTTAATTAATTGCTTAGTAAATCTTTCAGAAAACTGGGTTTCATCTAATAGCTTCTTTCTAAAAAACATAATTTGTAAATACTTTAAATTTCACTTATCCGCTTGTAATAGGTTTCAACCAAATATAAATAAACATTTTTAGTCATAAACATGTCATCAAAAATTAAAAAACCTCCAGGTAAAACTGGAGGCTATTCATATAATTAATTCGTGAAAATTAGTGCAATTGCTTCGCCAGTTCACTATCGCTCGGGTCGTGGCTATAAAAACATCTTAATGCTCCCCATACCCAATATCATCCATTTTTCCGCTAAAAACTTTATACTGAATAATAAAGTAAATGACAACTAAAAACAGTGCTATAAAAAACCAGCTCAATCCTGCATTTAATCCATATTCATGCGCTGCGGTATTGTAAATTGTCAGCGAAGGATTTACATCATTAGTAGAAGGTAAAACATTCGGAAAAATGGAAACGGCTGTTGAAGCAAATCCGCCTAATAAAAACAAGGTTGAAAACAGAAATCCGTGACCATCTTTTTTAAACGAGCGCACTTTAAACAATCCTAAAATTCCAACAAAAGTCAAAAGCGGGAAAAACCAAAGAATAGGATTTTCTATGAAATTATGAAACGGTTTAGGCTCTATAAAATGCCAAATTTGCAAAGAGATACAAACTAAAACCAAGAGTACAATATTCAGTTTAAAAACTACATTTTTAAGCTGCGGATTCAAAGCTGAATTTGTTTTGTAAATAATCCAATTTGCACCATGAATTGTTAGCGCCACAACGCTCACAATACCTAGAAAAAGCGTAAACCAATCTATAATTCCCAATTCACTTGCCTGCGGACTAAAAGTTGGATTCCATAACGGCAGAAAGAAAAAATGCGCTTCTTGTGTAGAAACACCGTTTTGTACCATTCCGAGATTTACGCCACGAACAATATTTCCTAAAGCAATCCCAAAGAAAAGCGCCAAAAGTAAACTTGCAACCCCAAAAGCTTTATCCCAAATCGTTTCCCACATTGGATGATGAATCTGCCCGCGCATTTCAAGTCCGATTGCACGAAAAATCAAAAGCCACAAAATCATAATCAAAGGCAGATAAAATCCGCTGAAAGAAGAAGCATATAAAGTTGGAAACGCAAAAAATAAAACACCTCCAGCCGCAATCAGCCAAACTTCATTAGCATCCCAAAACGGACCAATAGCACTTGTAATTGCTTTTTTATCTTTTTCTGTTTTTGCAAAAAATAAATGAATAATTCCTGCTCCAAAATCATAACCGTCTAAAACCAGATAAACAGCCAAAATTCCCATTAAAACTACGTACCAAAAAAATTCCATACTTATATATTTTCAGTTATGCCATCTTGATGAGGACCTTTATTGATAATTTTTCCAATCAAAAGTAAAAACAACATGCCAAGTAAAAGGTATAAACCAATAAAACCAAGCAGTGTGAACAAGGTATTACCTGATGAAACCGTTGGCGACGCACCAGCTGCAGTTCGCATTAAATTGTAAACAAGCCAAGGCTGTCTTCCTAATTCAGCCGTATACCAACCCGTTGTATTGGCAATATACGGAAATGGCATCATGAACATTAACGACCATAAAATCCATTTGGTTTCAAACAATTTCCCTCTGATTAATTGAAAAAGTGAAATCATCATTAAACCGATAAATACTGTTCCAAGTCCAACCATAATATGATAAGCATAATATAACCCCGAAATATTAGTTGGATGCAGATCTTCTTCAA
This sequence comes from Flavobacterium sp. YO12, assembly GCF_004119495.1. Classification (GTDB taxonomy): domain Bacteria; phylum Bacteroidota; class Bacteroidia; order Flavobacteriales; family Flavobacteriaceae; genus Flavobacterium. The sequence goes on along the minus strand of NZ_NRQU01000031.1, from coordinate 49,185 downwards.
ACTGATCCAGACCTTTTATTTCCTGCTCCCAATTTCCATAAGTCAGGAAACTTAAAATATTAGGAACTGCGATTTTGTTATCCAATTTTTTATCTTTTACATCGGGCTGACCTATTAAAACAATTTCAGAACCTTTCTTTTCAGTATGAAAAATTCCTTCCATTGCAGCAAAAGTTACAGGTTGGTATTTCACAACATTTTTCGCCAGTAAATCTCCAGTTGGCATTGCAACGATTATACTCGAAATCAATCCGAAAATCACTCCCGTTTTCAAGAACAATTTCCCAAAAGAAACATTCTTTTTACTTAAAATATAGAAAGCCCCAATTCCCGCAACAACAAATGAACTTGTTACCATAGAAGCCGCTTGATTATGAAGATATGAAGGCCAAAGCCATGGATTTAAGAACAAAGCTTGAAAATTATTAAGCACAAATTTTCCGTTTTCAAGAATTTCATAGCCTACAGGATTCTGCATCCACGAATGTGTTGCGATAATTAAAAATCCGCTCGCCCAAGAACCAATGCAGATTAATAATCCGGTTACAAAATGCCATTTATGCCCAAGAAGTTTTTCGCCAAATAAAAATATACCTAGAAAAGAAGATTCCAGAAAAAATGAAAACATTCCTTCCATGGCAAGTGTCTGACCAATAATTCCTCCAGTTAATTCAGAGAATTTTGCCCAGTTGGTTCCAAACTGAAACTCCATTGGAATCCCAGTTACAACGCCCATTGCAAAATTGAGGGCGAAGATTTTCATCCAAAAATGAGTGGCGTGATTGTACTGTTCGTTTTTAGTTTTTAAATATTTCCATTTGAAATATACAATGATCAAGGAAAGTCCCATTGTAAGCTGCGGAAAAAGATAATGAAAAGTAATGGTGAAGGCAAATTGCATTCGGTCATAAAAGAGCATTTCTTCCATAAGTGGTAATTTGTTTATGAAGTTCCACAAATTTAACCATTACAACCCGAACAAAGCCTCTTAAAAAAAGTTTATCTCCCAATATTAGTTAAACTTTTCAACAATTTAAAAGTATGAATTACACTTATGATTTATGATGAGTGTGTCTCTATTTGTCATTTCGACAAAGGAGAAATCACACTAGAATTTCTACAACGAATAGAAATATACGTTGCGGAATCTCGTGTGTGATTTCTCCCTTCGGTCGAAATGACAATATTGCGTATAAATTTATGTGCTTAAACATAGCTCGTGGTTTCAACCACGGGAACGCAACGTAAGAAATACATAATCATGACCTGTTTCCCACGGTTGAAACCGCAGGCTATATTTTATTCTTTCTTCAAAATTCCTTTTTCAACACTTTCATTAATCAAACCTTCGGCGTAATTCCATATAGATTGTGAACCATTTTTAATGACGCTTTTCTTTTCGTAAACTTTATCATATTTCACGCCGAACTCTTTCCAAGTTCCGCCGTTATTAGAAGTGTTTTGCAATAAAGGCTCAAGTCTGTCCATCGATCTTGCAAATTTAGCCTCGTTAGTTTCTCCAGCTTCAAATTCTTCCCAAATAGAAATTAATTCTTCAGCCTGACTTTTCGGAAGCAAACCAAAAATGCGATTCGCAGCCAAACGTTCCTCATCAGTATTATCATGACTTTTTACCGTATCATATATAAAAACATCACCAGCATCAATTTCTACAATATCATGTATCAAAACCATTTTTACCACTTTCAAAACATCAATTGGCTCATTTGAATGTTCTGCCAAAACAATCGCCATTAAAGCTAAATGCCAGCTGTGTTCTGCATCATTCTCACATCGATCGCTGTTAAATAGTTTTGTCTTGCGCTGAATGTATTTTACTTTATCAATTTCTTTTATAAAAGCAATTTGATCTAATAAGTCTCCTGTGTTCATATCAATAATTTTCGTCAGTTGTAAAATTACATAGATTTTTTTCCACCATATAAGTTATATCAGTTCATTTTAGCAAAACGCAGATTACGCATGCCTTAAATTTACTTATATCACTTATGTGGTAAAAATTCCTTTTTTTAGATAAAATCAAATTTCTGTAACATTAGTCACCCATTTTAATAAAAAACTAGGTTACCTTTGTCTTCCCTTATTTTTAGAATTCATATCATGAAAATAGAACAAATTTACACCGGATGCCTTGCACAAGGTGCTTATTATATTACTTCAAACGGCGAAGCCGCGATTATTGATCCATTACGAGAAATTCAACCTTATTTAGATCGTCTTGAACGCGATCAGGTAAAATTGAAATACATTTTCGAAACGCATTTTCACGCCGATTTTGTTTCGGGACATATTGATTTAAGCAAAGAAACAAAAGCACCGATTGTTTATGGACCAAACGCTGCCTGCGAATTTGACTGCATTTCTGCAAAAGACGGTCAGGAATTTAAAGTTGGAAAAGTAACTATAAAAGTACTGCATACTCCAGGACATACTATGGAAAGCGCTACTTTTTTACTAATTGATGAAAACGGAAAAGATCACGCTATTTTTTCTGGCGACACTTTGTTTATAGGTGATGTTGGCCGTCCTGATTTAGCTCAAAAAGCAGCAGGAATGACTCAAGATCAGCTAGCAGGAATTTTGTATCATTCGCTGAGAGATAAGATAATGACTCTGGCAGATGACGTAATTGTTTATCCAGCGCATGGTGCAGGAAGTGCCTGTGGAAAAAACATGAGCAAAGAAACAGTTTCGACTATTGGAAATCAAAAAGCAACCAATTATGCTTTGCGCGCCAATATGACCGAAGAAGAATTTATTAAAGAAGTTACTGATGGTTTATTGCCTCCTCCTGCATATTTCAGTATGAATGTGGCAATGAACAAAGGTGGTTACGAAAGCTTTGAAACGGTTTTGCATAACGGAATGAAATCAATTAAAGTCGAAGAATTTGAAGCTGTTGCCGAAGAAACTGGAGCTTTGATTTTAGATACTCGCAAAAGTGGTGATTTTGCAAAAGGATTTATTCCACAATCTATTAATATTGGAATCAATGGTGATTTTGCGCCGTGGGTTGGAACTTTAATTGGCGATGTAAAACAACCTATTATATTGATAACTGAAGTAGGTCTTGAAGAAGAAACGGTTACACGCTTAAGCCGTGTAGGTTTCGATTCGATTATCGGACATTTAGAAGGCGGTTTTGAAGCTTGGCAGAAAGCTGGTTTTGAAATTGATACTGTAAACAGAATCTCTGCAGAACAATTTTCAAAAGAATTCAATATTAAAGAAGATAAAGTTATTGATGTTCGAAAGGAAACTGAGTATGAAGCTGAACATATTGAAGATGCTTACAGCAAACCTCTTGCCTACATAAATGACTGGGTAAAAGACATTAACCCAAATGAACATTTTTATCTGCATTGTGCCGGCGGTTACCGCAGTATGATAGCGGCTTCGATTTTACAAGCACGTGGATTTAGAAATTTTTCTGAAATTGACGGCGGTTTTGGAGCCATCTCAAAAACAGAAGTTCCAAAATCAGATTTTGTTTGTCAGAGCAAAGTATTAAAATAAATTTGAGGTACTGAGAGGCAAAGGTTCAAAGGAACAAAGTTATTTCTTTGAATCTGAACCTTTGAACCTCTGTCCCTATGAACCTTTGAACCTTAAAAATATGTTAGAAATTTTAAAAGAACCTTGGCCTTGGTACGTTTCAGGCCCTTTAATTGGTTTAACCGTTCCTATTTTATTGATAATCGGAAATAAATCTTTCGGGATTAGTTCTTCGCTTCGTCATATTTGTGCGGCTTGTATTCCGGCAAATATTTCGTTTTTTAAATACGATTGGAAAAAAGAAAGCTGGAATTTATTCTTCGTTTTCGGAATTTTTCTTGGCGGAGTTATTGCGGCTTATTTTCTTTCAAATCCAAATCCAGTTCAAATTACTCCTGAACTTTCAGAGCAATTAGCGACTTACGGAATTACAGATCATTCTGGTTTAGTTCCAGCGCAATTATTCTCGTGGGAAAGTTTATTAACGCTTCGCGGATTTATAATGATTGTTGTAGGCGGATTTTTAGTTGGTTTTGGAACGCGTTACGCCGGCGGATGTACGAGCGGACACGCGATTATGGGAATTTCAAATTTACAATGGCCTTCATTAGTAGCAACAATCTGTTTTATGATTGGCGGTTTTGTAATGTCACTTTTGATTTTACCTTATATTCTTTCACTTTAAAATTTCAAAAATGAGCAATTTAGAAAATAAAAATACAGACACAGAAGGAATCAACGGAAGTCAAATAAAAGATTCAGGATTCGCAAATCTTAAATATCTTATTGTTGGAATTCTTTTTGGAATTGTATTCGTAAAAGCAGAAATCATCAGCTGGTTTCGTATTCAGGAAATGTTTCACTTACAATCTTTCTTTATGTATGGCGTAATTGGAAGCGCTGTTGTTGTTGGTGTAATATCTGTTTTTATCATTAAAAAATTCAATATTAAAACCCTTCAAGGCGAAAAAATCGAAATTCAGCCAAAGACTTTCAGTAAAGGACAAATCTATGGCGGATTATTATTTGGTTTTGGATGGGCAATTACTGGAGCTTGTCCTGGGCCGCTTTTCGCTCAAATTGGTACAGGTGCAACTGTAATTGCAGTAACCTTATTAAGTGCCATTGCAGGAACTTGGTTTTATGGTTTGATTAAAGACAAACTTCCTCATTAAATAAAATTCTTTTCACATATTATAAACCCGACAGATTTCTAAAACCTGTCGGGTTTATTTTTTCCAGAACTAAAGTTCACAGCTTCTTTACAGACAAATTTTCTTATTAAGAGTATTTCTTCATTTTAGTTTCATTAAGTTTTATTAAGTTTACTATATAAGATTTTATCTTACAAAAAACACCAATAAATCGATACTATATGAAACGCTCAGAACAATTGTCGAAATTAAAAAATACTGAACAGTGGGATGTAATTATAATTGGTGGTGGAGCAAGCGGTCTTGGAACTGCTCTTGATGCAGCAAGCAGAGGTTATAAAACACTCTTACTTGAAGCGGTCGATTTTGCAAAAGGAACTTCAAGCAGAAGTACTAAATTAGTTCACGGCGGAGTTCGCTATTTAGAACAGGGAAATATACACTTGGTTATAGAAGCCCTAAAAGAAAGAGGTTTACTAGCTAAAAATGCTGGACACTTAGTTAAAAATCAATCTTTTGTAATCCCCAATTACAATTGGTGGGGAGGACTTTTTTATACTACAGGACTGACTATTTATGATTTGTTGGCTGGACGTTTAAGCTTAGGCCGATCAAAATATATTTCGAAGAAAAAAACAATCGAAATGCTTCCAACCGTAGAAGAAAAAGGTTTGGTAAATGGCGTTATTTACCATGACGGACAATTTGATGATTCTCGTTTGGCTATAAACATTGCTCAAACTGCAGTAGAAAAAGGAGCTTGTCTTTTAAATTATGCTAAAGTTGTAAACTTATTAAAAGATGATAAAAACCAAATTATCGGTGTCGAAGCAATAGATCATGAAACGGGTGATCATTACGAAATAAAAGGTGCTGCAATTATTAATGCAACCGGCGTTTTTACAAATGCCATTATGAAACTGAACGATACGGTTTACAAAAAATATATTGTTCCAAGTCAGGGAATTCATCTTGTATTTGACAAATCATTTTTGCCAAGCGATCACGCTTTGATGATTCCTAAAACAAGCGACGGACGAGTTTTGTTTGCGGTACCCTGGCACAACAGAATTGTAGTGGGTACAACTGACACCTTAATTAGAAAACACAGTTTGGAACCTATTGCTCTCGAAAGTGAAATTGAATTTGTATTGGAAAATGCGCAGTGTTTTCTAGCTAAAAAACCAACAAGAGCCGACGTTTTATCTGTTTTTGCAGGTTTACGTCCTTTAGCTGCTCCTGAGGAAGAAGGAAAAAGCACCAAAGAAGTTTCTAGAAGTCATAAAATTATAGTTTCAGAAACCGGCTTAATAACCATTACCGGCGGCAAATGGACAACATACAGAAAAATCGCTGAAGACATTATAGATAAAGCAATCAAAAAAGGCAAATTACCTAATAAGCCATGCGTAACAGAACATCTTTCTATTCATGGAAATAAACCCACAACGACTTTAGACAGAATGAATCATTTGTACATCTATGGTTCAGATGTTACTGAAATACTAGAATTACAAAAAAACGAACCCGAATTAAAAGAAAAACTTCATCCGGATCATGAATTTACAATGGCAGAAGTTGTTTGGGCAATTCGATATGAAATGGCAAGAACCGTTGATGATATTTTAGCAAGACGTGTACGTTTATTGTTTTTAGATGCCAGAGCAGCAATTGAGTCTTCTGAAAAAGTAGCAAGAGTACTGGCAAAAGAACTCGGACATGATGAAGCTTGGGTACATAAAGAGATTTCAAACTTTAAAGGAATTTCGAAAGGTTTTCTTTTAAAAGAATTTCAATAGACTTTTACTAACTTAAACCCGTTGGATGGAATTACTTTCAACACATAGAAACATAGCTTTTGCAGTCAAAAATTAGGCGTTTCACTTTTTTAAAATATACATAGCCCTGCTATGCGAAAGAAACGTGTTTCTTTTTGTCTCCTTTTTTAAACATAAAATCTATGTTTCTATGTGTTAGATTTTTTTTTACAATTATAGCCAACTGGTTAACTTAAAAACATATAAACCATGCAGGACAAATTAATTTTAGCACTGGATCAGGGAACAACTTCTTCAAGAGCCATTGTTTTCAATCATAAAGGAGAAACGGTTAGTATTTCCCAAAAGCCCTTTGAGCAAATTTTCCCGAAACCAGGATGGGTAGAACATGATCCAAATGAAATCTGGTCTTCACAAGTTAGTGTAGCTGCTGAAGTAATTGCTAAAGTTGGAATCTCGGGCAGAGAAATAGCCGCAATTGGCATCACCAATCAAAGAGAAACTACGATTGTTTGGGATCGCGAAACAAGCGAACCTATTTACAACGCAATTGTCTGGCAAGATCGCAGAACAGCAAAATATTGTGACGAACTGAAAGCACAGGGACATACTGAAATGATTCAGCAAAAAACCGGACTTATTCTGGATGCCTATTTTTCTGGAACCAAAGTAAAATGGATTTTAGATAATGTTGCTGGAGCGCGCGAAAAAGCAGAACAGGGAAAACTTTGTTTTGGAACTGTAGATACTTGGCTGATATGGAAATTAACCCGAAGTAAATTATTTATGACGGATGTTTCTAATGCCAGCAGAACTTTATTATTCAACATCAATACCTTAGATTGGGACGACGAATTATTAGCATTGTTTGATATTCCGAGAGGTATGCTGCCAGAAGTAAAACAGAGCAGTGAAATTTATGGTGAAACTAGCACTACTCTATTTTCAACAAAAATTCCTATCAGCGGAGTTGCGGGAGATCAGCAGGCAGCACTTTTTGGTCAGTTATGTACCAATTCAGGAATGGTAAAAAACACCTATGGAACGGGATGTTTTATGTTAATGAATACGGGTGAAAAACCTATTTTTTCGACCCATAACTTACTAACTACAATTGCTTGGAAAATTAACGGTAAAACTACTTATGCTCTAGAAGGCAGTGTATTTGTAGGAGGTGCCGCCGTACAATGGCTGCGAGATGGTGCAAAAATGATTCGTAGATCTGATGAAATCGAAAGTTTAGCCAGCAGCGTACCAGATAATGGCGGCGTTTATTTTGTTCCCGCGTTAACTGGATTAGGAGCTCCGTATTGGGATCAATATGCAAGGGGTGCGATAGTAGGAATAACCAGAGGTACCACAAATGCACATATTGCCAGAGCAACTCTAGAAGGAATCGCTTATCAGGTAAATGATTTACTTAAAGCTATGGAGGCTGATTTTGGGTATAAAGGAATAGAATTAAGAGTTGACGGAGGTGCAGCCGCCAACAACTTATTAATGCAATTTCAATCTGATATATTTGGATCTAACGTTACCAGACCAACAATACTAGAAACAACAGCTTTAGGAGCTGCTTACTTAGCAGGACTTGCCGTAGGTTATTGGTCAAGCTTAGATGATTTACAAGAACAATGGTCTATAGATAAAGTGTTTTCTCCTAAAATGGATAAAGCAGAAGTAAATAAGCTTGTGAAAAATTGGGATAAAGCTGTTGGACGCGCATCAAACTGGATTGAAGAATAAAACTAAAAAACAAAAATATGACTCCTTTTACAGCAGAAATTTTAGGCACAATGTTAATGATTTTATTAGGTAACGGCGTTGTTGCAAACGTTGTCCTTAAAGACACTAAAGGAAATAATTCAGGCTGGATTGTTATCACTACCGCTTGGGCATTTGCTGTTTTTGTGGGTGTAACTGTTGCCGGACCAATTAGTGGCGCGCATTTAAATCCTATTGTTACGCTCGGTTTGGCTCTTATTGGCAAATTTAATTGGAATTTAGTCCCTGCTTATATTCTGGCACAAATGATTGGCGCAATGACAGGAGCCTTTCTAGTCTGGTTATCTCATAAAGATCATTTTGCAATAACAGAAGATGAAGGAACAAAACTCGCCTGTTTCTCTACATCACCAGCGATCAAAAATAATGTATCCAACTTAATCAGTGAGATAATTGCCACTTTTGTTTTAATTTTTACAATCTTTTATATTGCCGGACCAAGTTTAAAAATTACAGCCGATTCTAATGCCGCAATTGGTTTAGGAACGATTGGAGCACTTCCAGTGGCAATATTGGTATGGGTAATTGGTTTGTCTCTTGGAGGAACCACAGGTTATGCCATAAACCCAGCAAGAGATTTAGGTCCAAGAATTGTGCACGCGCTTTTACCTATAAAAGGAAGCAGTAATTGGGAATACGCCTGGATTCCAATTGTAGGACCAATAATTGGATCTGGTTTAGCGGCTGCTTTATATCTGGTACTTAATTAATTACTCTATTTTAGTTTTAATTCTTTTACGTTTTGATATTCAAACCCGACAGGTTTTTTGAAACCTGTCGGGTTTACTATTAGAATGGCTTTAGCCAAAAATATCTGATTTGGCTAAAGCCTTATTACTGCGCATACTAATTACCTCCAACTGAAACAGAAGGCTATTCAATAAATCTAGTACGCAAAAGTCAACGTTTTTACCGAAAAAAATCTAAATCAAGTTGTCTAAAAAACTTAATTTAATACGATTACGCTCGCGTGAGGGATAGGAATAAACTGCCGAAGCAGTATGGATAGCCCGACAGCATCCTGATAAGAGGGCGTATAGGCGCAAAGTAAGTTTGCCCTCTTACCAGGATGGTGGCACGCCCTGATGATAAAATTTTACATTATATTAAAGCCAATTACTTTAAGCATCAGAAACATAAAAACATCATTACCAACATCTTAAAAACTTTAATAACGATAATTCAGAACTTAAAAAAATAAATATTATTTTTACACTAATTCTATAGGATATATCAAGTTATTTATTCGTTTTAATTCAATTAACAAAAATTTAACATGATACTTGTATATACAACTATTAAAAGTTATACATTTGTATATACAAATTATACACTTACAACTATGACAATCGAAGAGGTAATTAAGAGTACAGTTAAGATGGATAATGCGAAAAAAGTTATTCTGAATATCATGTACACACAAAATGTGATTCAGGATCATTTCAACGAGTTGATAAAACAGTATGATTTATCCGGAGAGCAATATAATGTACTGCGCATATTAAGAGGACAAAAAGGAAATCCTGCCAATATGTGTGTTATACAGGAACGTATGCTGGCAAAAACAAGTAACACAACACGATTAGTAGACAAATTATTACTAAAAGAATTTGTTACTCGAAATGTTTGTCCTGATAATCGACGAAAAATTGAAGTTTTGATTACGCAGAAAGGATTAGATGTTTTAAAAGAATTAGATCCGAAAGTAGATGAACATGAACGTGCATTTGCGAAGAATATAAGTCCTGAAGAATTAGAATTATTAAATCAATTATTAGAAAAATACAGAACCCAACAAAATTAATATTATGAGCACATTATTAGACAATTTGAACTGGAGATATGCAACAAAAAAGTTTGATGCTACTAAAAAAATATCTGCAGCAGATTTAAATACATTAAAAGAAGCTGTTAGATTAGCTGCTTCTTCATACGGATTACAACCTTTTAAAGTTGTTCTTGTAGAAAACCCAGAAATTAGAGAAAAATTAAAAGCTGCAGCTTGGGGACAAACTCAAATCACAGATGCTTCTAATTTATTTGTTTTTGCAAATGACTTAAATGCAGGACCAGAATCAGTAGCTGCTTACATTAAAAACATCAGCGAAACAAGAGGTCTTCCAACTGAAGCTTTAGGCGGATTTGCAGATATGATGAATGGAGTTATCTCAAACTTATCTCAAGAAGCTAAAAATATCTGGACTTCAAAACAAACGTATATCGCTTTAGGAACTTTATTGGCTGCTGCTGCAGAATTAAAAATCGATGCTACACCAATGGAAGGTTTCAACCCAGCACAATTCAATGAAATTTTAGGTTTCGACGAACTAGGCTTAAATGCTGCTGTTATCGCAACTGTAGGTTACAGACATGAGGAGGACGAAGCTCAACATTACAAAAAAGTTAGAAAATCTCAAGAGGAGTTATTTATCACTATATAATTATTAATATTAATCCAAAATCAATTTTAACAACATGAAAAATTTAAAAACAATTGCAATAGCATTATTCGTAGCAGCGGCTAGTATTTCAGTAAATGCTCAAACTAAAAAAATCGATGTAAAAGCATCTACTATCAAATGGGTAGGTAAAAAAGTAACTGGAGAGCACTCTGGAACAGTAAACTTTAAAGAAGGAGCTGTAGTTTTCAAAGGAAAAAAATTAACTGGAGGAAGTTTTACAGTTGATATGACTTCATTAACTGCAACTGACTTAACTGGAGAATACCAAGGAAAATTAAACGGTCACTTGAAAGCTGACGATTTCTTTGGAACTGATAAATTCCCAACTGCAAAATTAGTTTTCAAAACTATCGGAGCTAAAGCAACTGACGTTTATACTGTAACTGCTGATTTAACTATCAAAGGAATCACTAAACCTGTAACTTTTGATATCACTGTAAAAGGAAACACTGCAACAACTGCATTTAAAGTTGACAGAACTAAATACGATATCAAATACAAGTCTGGTAACTTCTTCCAAAACTTAGGAGACAACACTATCAATGACGATTTCGAATTAACTGTAGCTTTAAAATTCTAATTTAAGACTTACTAATTCATATATAAGAAAAACCCTAACAGATTGATTCTGTTAGGGTTTTTTCTTTTAAACTTTTCAAAAACATAACGTTCTTAATACTGCAATAACGCTTTCATAATAACTACAGCCATTTTGATTAACATTCGGCTTCTACTTTTGAGCATCTTAAAAATCAAAAACTAGAAATCAAAATCGTAGTTATGAAAACAAAAATACATATTGTACTTTTTACACTTCTAAATGCTTTTCTTCTTCAAGCGCAACAGCAGCCAAAAGGAATTTTTGGCAGCACAAACTGGATGAACAATTGGACTAACTTTAAACCTGCAAATACAGAATATAATGAAGCTACCAATATTATTGCAGGAAATATTGACAAAGACACCAAATTAGTTAAACGAAATACTTATCAATTAGTTGGCGTTGTTTATGTTACAAATAATGCCACTTTAACAATCGAACCCGGAACTGTTATTCGAGGAGATGATAAAACCTGTGGTACACTTGTAGTAACAAATGGAGCCAAAATTATGGCCGAAGGTCTTGAAACGGATCCTATCGTTTTTACATCAAACAAAGAAATTTCGGAAAGACGTCCAGGTGACTGGGGTGGAATTATCATTCTAGGCAAAGCACCTATAAATGCACTTGGCGGTGTTCACATTCTTCCTTTCAATTTAGAACCTATGTTAAATCACTATGGAGGTTCTGATGTTGAGGATAATTCTGGAATTTTAAAATATGTGAGAATTGAATATTCTGGTCGTAAATTAAGTGCTTTAAAAGAGTTAAACGGACTTTCTCTGGCTGGCGTTGGACGAAAAACTACTTTAAGCAATATCCAAATCAGTTATTCAAATGATGATTCTTTTGAATGTTACGGAGGTGATTTGAACCTAAACAATCTTATTTCTTATCGAACTACTGATGATGATTTTGATTTTACGCAAGGTGCACAAATCAACATTAATAACAGTATTGCAATTCGTCATCCGTTTTCATCAGACATCTCAGGATCAAGATGTTTTGAAGTTGATTCATACGATAAAATTGAAAATACGGACATGACAAAAAAGATGACTAAGATAAATGCAAACAATGTTACCCTAGTTAATCTCGAGGAAAACAATCAAGGTTTAGTGAGAGAATCTATTTATGTGAGAGAGAACACCTTTTTCAATTTAAACAACAGTATTGTTTCAGGCTTCTCTCCTTTTGTTTTATTAGAAGGAAATATTGGAAACGGCGAAGTAAATTTGTATAAACTAACCTTTAAAAACTTAATTATAAACAATTGCACAGGTGGTATTACAAGTGAATCTTCTGCCAGTAATTCGATAATTCAGAACTATTATAACACTGCCCAATCAAACATAGAATACACAAAATCTAAAAATACAGAGCTTTTTATGCTTCCAAATATTAAAAGTAATCCAGATTTTAGAGTAAATGTAAACAACACGCTGGCTATTGGAAATTAAGGCATTAAGCAGGATTTGCATTTTAAAATTTAACAAATTTCTAAATTTAGAAAAGATTTTTTTGAATTTTTATGTATTCTAATCCAATTTACATTTATATCTTTGTGACATCAAAATAAGAAAATGAAAACAATAATGAACAATACTTGGTGGTGGAAGAATTTACGTCAAACGTCGTGAACGAAGCTTCCTATGGTACTGTAAAACTATAAATATAAAAGGCTTGTCATCACGACAAGCCTTTTTTTTTGATAAAAACTTAAGCAAAAAACGAAATTAAAAACTATAAAACAACATACTTTGAAACCTTTTATCCTTAATACACATTATAAACAAATTCTGGCTGACACAATTACGCCGGTTAGTATTTATTTTAAAATAAGAGACAAATTCCCAAATAGTTTATTACTAGAAAGTAGTGATTATCATGGAAATGACAACAGCTTCTCTTACATCTGCTGCAATCCAATTGCAACAATTAAAATTGAAAATGAAATCATTTCAAAAACTTTTCCTGACGGAACAACGGAACAAATCTCTATTGATGCAACAACTAATATTCCCGAAGTAATTCAGGAATTTTCAAGTCAATTTAAATCAGAAAAAAATGATTTCAAATTTATCAATAACGGTCTTTTTGGATACATTTCTTATGATGCTGTTCGCTATTTTGAAAAAGTTTCAATTGCAAAAAAAGACGATGCAACTGTAATTCCTGATGTATTTTATGCTGTATATCAAAACATAATTGCGATCAATCACTTTAAAAATGAAGCTTATATATTCTGCCATAGTGTTGATGGAAGAAATAACATTTCAGAAATTGAACAATTACTTCAGTCCAGAAATATTGCTTCTTATAAATTTACTAAAGAAGGCGAAGGTTTCTCAAACTTAACTGATGAAGAGTTTAAACATAATGTTGCTTTAGCTAAAAAACATTGTTTCCGCGGAGACGTTTTTCAATTGGTTTTATCGCGTCGTTTCACACAAGGTTTTAAAGGCGATGAATTCAATGTTTATAGAGCTTTAAGAAGTATTAATCCATCTCCTTATTTATTCTTTTTTGATTATGGAGATTTCAAAATATTTGGTTCTTCACCAGAAGCACAAATTATCGTAAAAAACAGAAAAGCCGAAATTCACCCAATTGCAGGAACTTTTAAAAGAACTGGAAATGACGAACGTGATGCGCTTTTAGCCAAAGAACTTTCTGAAGATAAAAAAGAAAACAGCGAACACGTAATGTTAGTTGACTTGGCAAGAAACGATTTAAGCCGCAACGGTCATGATGTAAATGTAGAGAAGTATAGAGAAGTTCAGTTTTTCTCGCACGTAATTCACTTAGTTTCAAAAGTAACTGGACATTTACACGACAAAGCAACTACAATGCAGGTTGTTGCAGATACTTTTCCAGCAGGAACTTTAAGCGGAGCACCAAAACACAGAGCGATGCAATTAATCGAAGATTACGAAAAAACCAACCGTAATTTTTATGGAGGCGCAATTGGCTTCATGGATTTTGAAGGCAATTTTAATCATGCTATTATGATTAGAACTTTCCTTAGCAAAAACCATCAATTACATTGTCAGGCAGGCGCTGGAATTGTAGCAAGTTCTGACGAAGAAAGTGAAATGCAGGAAGTGTATAACAAATTAAGAGCATTGAACACCGCCTTAGAAATGGCTGAGAAAATATAGCTCACAATACGTTTCCCGAGGTTGAAATCTCGGGCTATATTTGAAAAACGATCATAAAAAAGCTAAGTAAATATAGCCAGCGGTTTCAACCGCTGGAGACAAAGATTGACAAAACCATAAACTATAAACAAAAAACTATGAAAAAATTAATTCCATTTGCTGTTGCAGTTTTATTATTTACATCTTGTGAAACGAAAAAAGAATCAAATTTGATTCCGATATCAGGAACTTGGCGTCTTATATCAGCTGAAACGACTGAAAAAGACTCTACGTTTTCTACTTTCAATTCAAAAACAAAAATGATTAAAATTATAAATGACACCCATTTTGCTTTTTTCAATCATGATTTAAATAATGGAAAAGACAGTACCGCACTATTTTTTGGCGGCGGCGGAAAGTACACTTTAAAAGACAGTACTTACACTGAGAACTTGGAATTTTTTAATAATAGAGAATGGGAAAACAACAAATTTGAATTTACAGTAAAAATCAAAAATGACACGTTGATTCAAAAAGGAATTGAAAAAGTAGAAAAATTAGGCGTTGATCGAATTATAGTCGAAAAATACGTTCGAGAAAAATAAGAAAATTTAGTTTCAAGTTTTCTTTGTTTCAAGTTTCAAGATACTGAAACTTAGAACCTCAGAATCTTAGCAACTTAGAACCTCAAAAAAAATGAAAAAAATATTAGTTATAGACAATTACGATAGTTTCACTTATAATTTAGTGCACTATTTGGAAGATTTAAACTGCGAAGTAACCGTTTACAGAAATGATGAATTCGAAATTGACGAAATCGCATCTTTTGATAAAATTTTACTTTCGCCGGGACCTGGAATTCCAGATGAAGCTGGTCTATTAAAAGCAGTAATTGAAAAATACGCTCCAACAAAAAGCATTTTGGGCGTTTGCTTAGGACAACAGGCCATTGGAGAAGTTTTTGGCGGAACTCTTTCAAATCTTGACAAAGTATATCATGGCGTGGCTACAAATGTAAAAACAGTAGTTTCAGATGAAATTTTATTTGAAGGCTTAGGAAATGAGTTTGAAGTTGGAAGATACCATTCGTGGGTGGTTGACAGCAACCTGCCAGAAGTTCTTGAAGCTACTTCTGTTGACGAAAACGGACAAATTATGTCTTTACGTCACAAAAAATTTGATGTAAGAGGCGTTCAGTTTCACCCAGAAAGTGTGCTGACACCAAAAGGTAAAAGGATTTTAGAGAATTGGATTAGAAGTTAGTCAAAAGTTTTAAAGTCGAAAGTCATAAAGTCAAATATTAAAAACTTAGTCTTTCCTATTAAAACTAAAAAACATTAATCAATTTTAAAAATAAACGTCAAAAATAAGAAGACTTTAAGACTTTCGACTTTATGACTTTAAGACTAAATTAAATGAAAACTATATTAAACAAATTAATCAATCACGAAGTGCTTACTAAAGAAGAAGCAAAAAACGTATTGATTAATATCTCAAGCGGTCAATACAATCCAAGTCAGATTTCGGCATTTTTGACCGTATTTATGATGCGAAGCATAACAATCGATGAACTTTCGGGTTTTCGTGAAGCTTTATTAGACTTGTGTATTCGCGTTGATTTATCAGCTTACAACACCATCGATTTATGCGGAACGGGCGGTGACGGAAAAGACACTTTTAATATTTCCACTTTAGCTTCATTTGTTTCGGCAGGAGCTGGAATTAAAGTTGCCAAACATGGAAATTATGGTGTTTCATCCATTTCAGGGTCAAGCAACGTAATGGAAAAAATGGGAATTAAATTTAGCAACGATCCTTCCTTTTTAGAAAAATGTATCGATAAAGCAGGTATTTGCGTTTTGCATGCTCCCCTATTTCACCCAGCGATGAAAAATGTGGGGCCAATCCGTAAAGAATTGGCAGTAAAAACATTCTTTAATATGTTGGGGCCAATGGTAAACCCATCATTTCCGCAAAACCAATTGGTTGGTGTTTTCAATCTAGAATTAGCGAGAATGTATGCTTATTTATATCAAAATACCAATGTAAATTTCACCATTTTGCATTCGCTTGACGGCTACGATGAGATTTCTTTAACTGGTCCGACAAAAATTATAACAAGTCATATGGAAGGAATGTTGAATCCACAAGATTTTAACGTTCGTCTTTTATCACAAACCGAAATCGAAGGCGGAAAAACCATCGAAGAATCAGCAGAAATATTCACCAATATTATTTCAGGAAAAGGAAACGAAGCTCAAAATAATGTGGTTTGTGCCAATGCAGCAATGGCAATTTCGACTGTTACAAAATGTTCTCCTAAAGAAGGATTTGAATTAGCAAAAGAAAGTTTATTGTCTGGAAAAGGATTGACAGCATTAAAGACTTTACAAGAATTAAGCAAATAAGAAACAAACACAAATTTCACAAATTAGCACTAATAAAATTTGCGCCTTTGTGACTTCGTGGCAAAACAACAACAATGAATATTTTAGATAAAATTATACTAGACAAGAAACGAGAAGTTATTCTAAAGAAATCAATTATTCCGGTTTCTCAATTGGAAACTTCAGTATTTTTTGGAAAACAGACAATTTCTCTTAGCCAAAAATTAAAAGAAAGCAATTCTGGAATTATTGCAGAACACAAACGTCGCTCTCCTTCAAAATCGATTATCAATCAAAGTTTTACAGTCGAAGAAGTCGTTAAAGGGTACGAAAATGCTGGAGCTTGTGGAATTTCTGTTTTAACAGACGGGAAATATTTTGGAGGTTCACTTGACGATTTACTTTTAGCAAGAGCGAGTGTCAATATTCCGCTTTTGCGAAAAGAGTTTATTGTCGATGAATACCAAATTTTAGAAGCAAAAGCTCACGGAGCCGATTTAATTTTATTAATCGCGGCAGTTTTAACAAGAGAAGAAATAAAATCGCTGTCTGAATTTGCAAAAAAACTAGGATTAGAAGTTTTACTAGAAGTTCATAATCAGGAAGAATTAGAAAAATCAATCATGCCTAGTTTAGATATGATTGGTGTAAACAACAGAAACCTAAAAACATTCGAAGTAAGCTTAGATTTCAGCAAACAACTGGCATCACAAATTCCAAATGATTTTGTAAAAGTTTCTGAAAGCGGAATTTCATCAATCGAAGCCATTCAGGAACTTAAACCTTTTGGATACAAAGGTTTCTTAATTGGAGAAAACTTCATGAAAACCGAGAACGCTGGCAAAGCGGCAACTGATTTTATTAGTCAGCTGTAAATTTAAAAGTTTGCCGCGAATTTCACGAATTAGCACGAATTGAATTAGTGGAAATTCGTGCAATTAGTGGCTAAAAAAAAGAAAACAAAATTAGTGTCTTAGCGCCTTCGTGGCAAAACAAATAAAAAAATCAGCACAAAGCAAAAAGCCTAAAGCCTATTGCCTAAAGCTTAAAGCAATAAAAAAAATGAAACTCAAAATATGCGGTATGAAATACCCCGAAAACATTCTAGAAGTTGGAGCGCTCCTGCCCGATTATATGGGATTTATTTTCTGGGAAAAGTCCGCACGATATTTTAACGGAACCATTCCTGAACTAATAAAAACAGTCAAAAAAGTAGGTGTTTTTGTTAATCAAAGTCAGGAAGAAATTCTAGAAAAAGTAACAACATACAATTTACAAGCCGTTCAGTTACACGGAAATGAATCGGTTGATTTTTTATCAGAACTAAAAAAACAACTGCCAAATAAAATCGAAATCATAAAAGTATTTTCGGCCGATGAAAACTTCGATTTTGAAGTTATAAAACCTTTTGAAGCTGTCGCTGACTATTTTCTGTTTGACACAAAAGGCAAGCTGCCGGGCGGAAACGGAACAACATTCGACTGGACTATATTAAAAAAATACAATTCGGATAAGCCATTCTTTTTAAGCGGCGGAATCGGGATTAACGAACTAAAAGCCATTGAAGAAATTTCAAAAACAAATTTACCTATTTATGCTGTCGATGTAAATAGTAAATTTGAAATCGAACCGGGGCTTAAAAACAAAAATCTATTTAGCAATTTCAAACGAAAATTTGATGTTGCCAACTTTTAAAATTGGAATAAAATGAATTTTAACGTTAACGAAAAAGGATATTACGGAGAATTTGGCGGAGCTTATATTCCAGAAATGCTATATCCAAATGTAGAGGAATTACGCCAAAACTACTTAAAAATTACCAGTGAACCAGGTTTTAAAGCTGAGTTTGATAAACTTTTAAAAGATTATGTTGGCCGTCCAAGTCCGCTTTATTTTGCAAATCGCTTATCTGAAAAATACAACACAAAAATTTACTTAAAAAGAGAGGACTTAAATCATACTGGTGCTCACAAAGTAAATAATACTATCGGACAGATATTAGTTGCAAGACGTTTAGGCAAAAAAAGAATTATTGCCGAAACGGGAGCTGGTCAGCATGGAGTTGCAACAGCAACAGTTTGTGCTTTAATGGGAATGGAATGCATTGTTTATATGGGCGAAATAGATATTGCTCGTCAAGCGCCAAACGTAGCTCGTATGAAAATGTTAGGCGCAGAAGTTCGTCCAGCACTTTCGGGTTCAAGAACTTTAAAAGATGCTACAAACGAAGCCATTCGTGATTGGATTAATAATCCAGTTGATACACATTATATTATTGGTTCAGCCATTGGACCTCATCCTTATCCAGATATGGTAACGCGTTTTCAAAGTGTAATTTCTGAGGAAATAAAATGGCAGTTAAAAGAAAAAGAAGGACGTGAAAATCCTGATTATGTAGTGGCTTGTATTGGTGGAGGAAGTAATGCGGCAGGAACATACTATCACTTTTTGCATGAACCAGAAGTAGGTATTATTGCTGTAGAAGCTGCAGGAAAAGGTGTTGACAGCGGTCACAGCGCTGCCACAAGTAAGTTAGGAAAAGTTGGTGTTATTCATGGTTGCAAAACATTGTTAATGCAAACTCCAGACGGACAAATTACAGAACCATATTCTATTTCTGCAGGATTAGATTATCCAGGAGTTGGTCCTATGCACGCACACTTGGCACAAACTGGACGTGGAGAATTTTTCTCTGTTACAGATGACGATGCTATGAACGCTGGTTTACAGTTAACAAAATTAGAAGGAATTATTCCAGCAATTGAAAGCGCGCATGCCTTTGCCGTTTTGGATCAAAAGAAATTTAAACCTACAGATATTTTAGTAATCAGTCTTTCAGGCCGCGGCGATAAAGATTTAGATAATTATATTGATTATTTTAAATTGTAATAAAAATCGTAATTTGGAGCGTTTTCCGCAGCAACGGATTAAAAGATATTTAACGCAGACAAACAACGAGAAAAATAATAATTATGGAACAGTTATTCTCTTACGGAACATTACGTTCAAAAGAAATTCAGATGCGAGTTTTTAGAAAAATATTAACTGGCAATCCTGATCAGCTTAATGGCTACAAATTAAAAAGCCTGAAAATTGAAGAAGAATTTGGAATGGCAGATTATGTTGTTGCAATAGCAAGTGAAAGCCTTTCAGATGTTATTCATGGTGTTGTTTTTAATGTTACTCTTGCAGATTTAGCTAAAGTAGATTTATTTGAATCGAATGCGTACAAAAGAGTTAAAGTAACATTGAACTCTGGAATTTCTGCTTGGGTTTATACAGAAAACTAACAGTTGTAAAAATAGAAAATGATTCTAGCTGCTCCGCAAACAAAACCAACACAAGGATATATTGAAACTAATTTACTGGATCATTATAACCTAATTGAATTGGCAGTTCAAAATGGAGCGCAATTAATCACTTTTCCCCAAATGTCGATTACAGGTTATGAAAAAGAAAAATGACAATGATAACTGGACAAGTAAGATTGTAAAAATTTAAAACATATGCCGCAAATTACACAAATTTGAAAAGATTTTTTGCACGCTGATTTAGCAGATTAAAGCAGATTTTATTGGTAACATTAAAAAAAATCTGTCCTAATCTGCTTAAATCAATTTAAATCTGCGTGAAGTAATTTACAACAGTTATCAGTAAAAATCCTTTAATCTGTGGCAGAACAAAACTTAACATACTTACAAGGTTCTGAAAACCTTGCATAAGAAATAAAAGATATTAAAATGAACAGAATAACTCAAAAATTACAAGAAGATAAAAAGATCCTTTCGATCTATTTTTCTGCTGGATATCCAAGTTTAAATGATACCGTGCAGATTATTCAAGATTTAGAAAAAAACGGCGTTGACTTAATCGAAATTGGACTTCCGTTTAGCGATCCTTTGGCAGACGGACCAACGATTCAGGCAAGTTCGACACAAGCACTGCATAATGGAATGACGACTCAAATTCTTTTCGATCAGCTGCAAAACATCCGCGAAAGCGTAAAAATCCCGTTGATTATTATGGGATATTTTAATCCGATGTTACAATACGGAGTTGAAGCTTTTTGCAAAAAATGTGCTGAAATTGGCATTGACGGATTAATCATTCCTGATTTACCTGTTGATGTTTATGCTGATGAATACAAAGCAATTTTCGAAAAATACGGATTGCTTAATGTATTCTTGATTACACCACAAACTTCAGAAGAACGCATTCGTTTTATCGACAGCGTTTCAAACGGATTTATCTACATGGTGAGTTCTGCGAGTGTGACAGGATCTCAAACTGGTTTTGGAAATGTTCAAGAAAGTTATTTTGAAAGAATTGCGAACATGAATTTGAAAAACCCGCAAATAGTAGGTTTTGGAATTTCGAATAAAGAAACTTTCAATCAAGCTACTAAATATGCAAAAGGTGCTATCATTGGAAGTGCTTTTATTAAACATCTAAGCGAAAATGGCAGTGGAAAAATTGCAGAATTTGTTGGAGAGATTCGATAAATCGTATACAATAAACATATAGTTTGTCATTCTGAGGAACGAAGAATCTCCGTTGCAAAATCGACAAAGATTAAAGCTTTTGATTGCGGAGCTGCTTGCGAAGATTTCTCCTTTGTCGAAATGACAAAACAGAACTATAGAGCTGAAACACTAGGGGTTTCAGCTTTTTTTTGCACCAAATCGAAAATCTATTTTATGTTAATATTATGTTAAAATAAAATTAAACAAGTGTTTAATTTAAACAAGTGTTTAATTTTGCATTCGATTAGAAACAACATCATGTCACACATCGAACTAAACGATAAAAAAATTCAGATTCTAAACGTTGCCGAAAGGTTGTTTTCTGAAAAAGGATTTGAGGGGACGTCAATACGGGATATTTCGAAAGAAGCAAAAATCAACATTGCAATGATTTCGTATTATTTTGGGTCCAAAGAAAGATTACTAGAATCTTTAATTATTTACAAAACTTCGGATTTAAAATTACAACTCGAAAATTTATTACAAGAAAATCTGGAACCGATTGAAAAAGTCAATAAATTAATCGAAATTTACATTAACAGAATCAGTTGTAACAAAGGGATTTTCAGAGTTTTACATTTTGAAATTAACGCAAAAAAAAGAGAAAAAAGTTTTATTGCATTTACAGAATTAAAAAAAGGGAATCTAAAATCTGTTGAGAGTATTATTACTCAAGGTCAGGAAAAAGGTGTTTTTAGGAAAGATGTAATCATTCCGCTTATTACGCCAACGATCATAGGAACGTATTTTCACTTTCATATGAATAAACCTTTCTTCGTAGAGTTACTGAACTTAAACACCGAAGCATTGTACAATGATTACATTAAAACCAGTCTCACAAAGCACATTCAACAAACTATAAAAGCGCTACTTGTTTATGAAAATTAGTCAATTAATGCTCTTTGGAGTATTCTTCATAGGAATATCTTCAATAGAAGCACAAGAAAAAACAAGTTTAACCTTAGACGAAGCCGTAAAAATGGCTTGGGAAAAAAGCAACGAAGTTACGCTTGCCAATACTAAGGTAAACACAAAAAAACACGAGCTTACAGCCGTAAAAAACAATCAATATCCTGATTTAAAAGTTTCTGGTCAATATCAGCGTCTTACAAAAGCATCTATTGATATGCCTAATCAGGATAAAAGTGCTTCTTTAGCATCTCCTGATCGTGCAATGCTTGGAATGGCGAACTTGAGTTTACCTATTTTTGCAGGATTCAAAATTCAAAGCAGTATTGATGCTTACGATAACTTATACGAAGCAGAAACTGCCAATGCAGCAAAAACTAAAGAAGATGTTGCATTAAGAGTAATCACTTATTACACGGCATTATACAAAGCTCAAAAAACACTTGATGTTTTAAATGAGAATCAAAAAAGTGCGAAACAGCGTGTTACTGATTTTATTGAATTGGAGAAAAACGGAATTATTCCGAGAAACGATTTGTTGAAAGCACAATTATTAGTTTCAAAAACACAATTATCTATTGATGAAGCTACAAACAACTTAAACAACATCAATTTTTATCTGACCACTTTATTGAAATTAGCTCCTGAAACAAAACTACAGGTTAATGAGGATGATTTCTTTAATTTAAAAACAAACAATGCACCAACATCTGATGCAATTGCTTTGGAGAGCAGAAAAGATCTTGAGGCTGTTCGTTTACAGCAAAAAGCTTCTGAAGCAAGTATTAGAGTAGCAAAAGCGGGATATTATCCTTCTATTTCTTTACTTGGAGGTTACACTGCTTTTGATCTTAAAGATATTATAACGGTAAAATACGCTATGAACTTTGGTTTAGGTTTATCCTATGATTTATCGGGAATCTTAAAAAACAGCGCACACGTTAAGGAAGCCGAAAGCAGAGCTCTAGAAGTAAAAAATACTGAGGCAATTATGACTGATCGTATTAAGGTAGAAGTTCAAAAATCTATCGAAGATTATGATTTAGCGATCAATCAAAGTGTGGTTTATAATGAGGCATTACAGCAGGCTGCGGAAAACTACAGACTTGTAAAAGATAAATTCGACAATGGTTTAGCAGATACCAATGATTTGGTTGAAGCTGATGTTGAGCAATTAAGTGCCAAAATTAACACCGCTGTTTCTAAAGCAGCAATTATTCAAAAATATTACGAATTACTTTCAGTATCAGGACAATTATCACAATCATTCAATCTTTCTAAAATATAATCGACAGCTCTCATGGAAAAGAAAAAGACAAATAAAAAATTCATCATCATACTAACCGTATTGGTTTTAGTGGGCGGAACGTATGGAATATCAAAATATATTCACTCACAAGCTCACGAAGAAACGGATGATGCTCAAATCGAGAAAAAAATGAACCCGATTATTCCGAGAGTTTCAGGATATATCAGCAAAGTTTATGTGAAAGATAATGATTATGTAAAAAAAGGAGATACTTTATTTACTATCGATAAGAGAGACTATCAATTAAAAATTGATGAAGCAAACGCTGCTTTGTTAGGAGCTGAAGGACAATACGAAGCTGCAAAAGCAGATATTGGAAGTGCATATGCAAGTATTTCTGTTTCTGATGCCAACATGAAATCGGCTAGCGGTTCTATCGAAAGCGCAAAAATTAGATTGAGACAACTTACAAACGATTATAACCGTTATAATAATTTGTATAAAACACATACTATTACAAAACAACAATATGAGCAAGCTTTGACTGCAAAGGAAGAAGCAGAAAATCAAGTACGTGTTTTACAACAACAACAAAGAGCAAGTTCTTACCAAAAATCGGTAATTGAATCTAAATCTAAAGCTTCTGATAAACAAACAGAAGTTGCTGCTGCAAACATCAAAAAAGCAAAAACAATGCTTGATGTTGCTCACTTGAACCTTTCTTATACAGTAGTTACTGCTGCAATTGATGGTCAGGTTTCAAAAGTTGATATTCAGCCGGGACAATTGGTACAACCGGGACAATCTTTGTTTTACATTATCAATAATAACGAAGCTTGGGTTGTAGCAAACTTTAAAGAAACACAATTAAACAAAATGATTGTAGGTCAAAAAGTGAGTTTAAAAGTTGATGCTTACCCTAACTATGAGTTTAAAGGTACAGTAACTTCTTTCTCTCCAGCAACAGGATCTCGTTTTTCATTATTACCTCCTGATAATGCTACAGGAAACTTCGTAAAAACAATTCAGAGATTACCAGTAAAAATTAGTTTAGATGAATCAAACGATCCTGAAAAAGTAAAACTTTTAAGACCAGGAATGAATGTTGACGTAGACGTACATTTAAAATAAAACATGGCAGGAGCAGTACAAGCAGACGACGATTTAGTAGAATACGGTTATAGACGTGTTATCATTACGATTACGGCAGTACTTTGTGCACTGTTGGAAATTGTTGATACAACGATTGTAAACGTAGCGCTGACAGACATGCGCGGAAGTCTTGGTGCTACCTTGACTGATGTGGCGTGGGTAATTACAGCATACGCAATTGCGAATGTTATTGTAATACCGATGACAAGCTGGCTATCACAGCAATTTGGAAGACGTAATTATTTTGTGGCTTCTATCATTATATTTACGGTCTGTTCTTTTTTGTGTGGTAATGCCACCAATATTTGGGAACTTGTAGCTTTCCGATTCGTACAAGGTATGGGCGGAGGAGCATTACTAGTAACAGCCCAAACGATTATTACCGAAAGTTATCCAGTTGCAAAACGTGGAATGGCACAGGCTATTTACGGAATGGGTGTAATTGTTGGACCTACTCTTGGACCACCTTTGGGAGGTTATTTGGTAGATAATTATTCTTGGCCTTATATTTTCTATATCAATATTCCGTTAGGGATTATCGCTACTATTTTGGCTATAACTTTTGTGAGAAGTCCGAAGTATGGCGAAAAATTGAAAGCTAATCAAGTGGACTGGTGGGGAATTATTTTGTTGAGTGCCTTTATTGGTTCTTTACAATTTGTATTGGAACACGGACAGCAGGACGATTGGTTTAACGATCCACTTATTGTAACTTTAAGTGTTGTTACGGTTCTTGGATTAATATTATTTATTTGGAGAGAGCTAACCTATAAATATCCAATCGTAAACTTAAGTGTTTTAAAAGATGGAAATTTAAGAATCGGAACTGTAATGTGTTTTATTCTTGGTTTCGGTTTATACGGATCAACATTGATTATCCCTATTTACACACAGTCGATTTTAGGATGGACCGCTACTGATGCAGGATTATTATTAATTCCAGGATCTATTACCACAGCGCTAATGATGCCATTTGTAGGTAATATGATTCAGAAAGGTGTACCGCAAGGATATATGGTGGGAGTTGGATTCTTTATTTTCTTCTTGTTTACCTTTATGATGTACAGCCGTATGACCCCAGACACTGGTGTTGAACATATGTACTGGCCTTTAATTTTAAGAGGAATTGGTCTTGGATTGCTTTTCGTTCCTATTACCACACTTTCTCTTTCGACTTTAAAAGGAAAACATATTGGTGAAGGAGCTGCATTTACTGGGATGATGCGTCAATTGGGTGGATCTTTTGGTATTGCGATTATTACCACTTTTATCACACGTTTTAGTCAGACACACAGAGTAGATCTAATTAACAATTTAGATCCTGCAAAATATGATGTCCAACAACGTATTGCAGGAATGCAGCACGCTTTTATGGCAAAAGGATACAGCGCAGATGTTGCTTTAAAGAAAGCGTATCAAGCTATAGAATATTCAGTAATGAAGCAAAGCACCGTAATGGCGTACATGGATATTTTCTTGTATCTTGGAGTTATGTTTTTATGTTGCATACCGATTATTCTCTTTATCAAAAAAGGGAAGAACAAAATTAGTGCAGCCGACGCAATGCATTAATAATAATAATTTTATAATACGCAGAAACGCCGAATTCATCATTTAGAATTCGGCGTTTATTTTTTTCTTTCATTTATCTTATAATCTGCAGGGATTGAAATCCCTGCCTACAATATGTTCCGAGCCTTCGGTTCTCTAGTAGAAGACCTTAGTCCCTATAGCTATTGAGATAGCTTCTTAGCTACTGAGAACCTAAAAAAACCTCTGAACCTTTGTATCTTTGAACCTTTGTCCCTATAAAACCTACCTTGTAAAAACCAAGTGATTTTCTTTTGAAAGATTAGCATCAAACTGATATCCTTCGTAATTAAACCCTTTTAAGTCATCGATAGTTTCTGCATTGGTATCAATTATATAACGTACCATCATGCCTCTCGCCTTTTTTGCAAAGAAACTGATCATTTTTAATTTCCCATCTTTATAATCTTTAAAATCTGGTGTAATTACAGGAACTTTCAAAGCTTTTACATCAACTGCCGAAAAATACTCATTACTCGCTAAATTCACGAACAACTCGTCTTTTTTCAATTCTTTATTTAAAGCTTTTGTAACCACAGGTTTCCAAAACTCATGAAGGTTTTTATATTCACCAACCGGCATTTTTGTTCCCATTTCTAAACGATACGCCTGCATTAAATCAAGAGGTTTTAAAAGCCCGTAAAGTCCAGATAAGATTCTTAATTTATCTTGAAGTACCTCTAGTTTTTCTAATGGTATTGTATAAGCGTCTAAACCTGTGTACACATCTCCGTCAAAAGTATAAACTGCCGGACGTGCATTTTCAGGCGTAAAAGGGGTTTTCCATTCTTGATTTCGTTTCCAGTTTAAATCGGCAAGTTTGCTTGAAATTGACATTAGCTCCGATAATTCGGCAGGCTTTTTTTGTTTAACAACTTTATGAACCACTCTTGCTTCTTTTAAAAATGATGGTTCTGTATATTGAGAAGTTGGTAATTCTTTTTCAAAATTTAAAGACTTCGCTGGCGATATAACTATTTTCATTTGTGCTTTTTTGTATGATTCAAAAATACAAATTGCATTTCTAAAAATTGATTATCGCAATTGATTTGTTTTATGGAGGTATAATTTTTTTCGCCACGAATTACACTAATTTCCACGAATTATCTTTTTTTGAGCCACAGATTACAGGATTAAAAGGATTAAAAAAATCTGTGTAAATCTTTTTAATCTGTGGCAAAAAATCTTCACAATCTGCGTAAAAGAAAATAATTCGTCGAAATTAGTGTGATTTTTAGCAAACCTTTCCCAATTCATAAAAATCGGCACTACAAAATGTGAAATTGTTCAAAAAAGTGAGCGATAGATTGTAATAGGCATTTTCTATGTTGTAAATTTGCATGCGTTTCATTTCTTAGAAATTTGAAATGTGTTTTTATTCAAAAATTAGTGAATTCGTGGCTATACAAACAAATTATAAAACAGCTTTACAAAATAAAATTTTCGATATCATCTCGAAAGCGTCTCAGGAACTAAATGTTGACAGTTATGTTATTGGCGGTTTTGTTAGAGATTTACTTTTAAATCGAGGTTCTAAAAAAGATATTGATGTTGTAGCGGTTGGCAGCGGAATCGAATTGGCTTTAAAGGTTTCTGAATTACTTCCTAACAAACCAAAGGTTCAGGTTTTTAAAACTTATGGAACTGCAATGTTACGTTTTGAAGATACAGATATTGAATTTGTTGGCGCCCGAAAAGAATCTTATAATTTCGACAGCCGAAATCCGATTGTAGAAAACGGAACACTTCAGGATGATCAAAACCGTCGTGATTTTACAATCAATGCATTGGCTTTATCTTTAAACGAAAACAATTTTGGAGATCTTTTAGATCCTTTTGACGGCTTAAAAGATTTAGAAAATAAAACGATAAAAACTCCCTTGGATCCGGATATTACTTATTCTGATGATCCGCTTCGAATGCTTCGCGCGATTCGTTTTGCAACACAATTGAATTTTGAGATTGAAGAAAATTCATTGAATGCAATTACTAAAAATGCTGATCGTATTAAAATTATCTCGGGCGAGAGAATTGTTGACGAATTAAATAAAATTCTTTCAACAGATAAACCTTCAACCGGATTTTTACTTTTATATAAAACAGGGCTTTTAGATTTAATTTTACCTGAATTAACGGCGCTGAATCAGGTTGAAGAAATAGAAGGTCATACACATAAAAACAACTTTTATCATACGCTTGAAGTGGTTGATAATATTTGTCCAAATACAGATGATGTCTGGCTGCGCTGGTCGGCATTATTACATGATATTGGAAAAGCGCCAACAAAACGTTTCAGTAAAAAGCAAGGCTGGACTTTTCATGGACATGAGTTTTTAGGCGGAAAAATGGCAAAGAAAATTTTCGAACGCCTGCACATGCCTTTGAACCATAAAATGAAATTTGTTCAAAAAATGGTTATTATGAGTTCGCGTCCAATTGTTTTGGCACAGGATATTGTTACCGACAGTGCAGTTCGTCGTTTAGTTTTTGATGCCGGCGAAGATGTCGAGAATTTAATGACTTTGTGCGAGGCTGATATTACAACCAAAAACCCATCGAAATTCAAGAAATATCATAAAAACTTTGAGATCGTTCGCAAGAAAATTGTAGAAGTGGAAGAGCGCGATCATGTTCGTAATTTTCAACCGCCAATTTCCGGTGAAGAAATTATGGCAATTTTCAATTTACAGCCATCACGTGAAATTGGAGTTTTGAAAGAAGCGGTGAAAGAAGCAATTCTAGAAGGCGACATTCCGAATGAATATCAGGCGGCTTACGATTTTGTAATTAAAAGAGCCGAAAAAATGGGCTTAAAAAAAGTATAAGAATAAGTATTTAATAAAATGAAAAAAGAGAATAAATCAGTAATCATTTGGTTGCTTTCAGGTTGTGTTTTATTGTTTTTAATGGTTGTTGTAGGCGGTATCACACGTCTGACCAATTCAGGTTTATCAATGACGGATTGGCATTTGGTAACCGATACTTTCCCGCCTTTAACGGAAGCCAAATGGAATGAAGCTTTTGAGCAGTACAAGAAGTTTCCTGAATATCAAAAGATTAATATACACAATGATTTTCAGCTTTCAGACTATAAGTTTATTTATTTCTGGGAATGGTTTCACCGTTTCATCGGTCGTATTATTGGTTTAGTATTTTTTGTTCCTTTTGTTTATTTCTTAATTAAAAAGAAATTAGATACAGCAACGATTAAAAAGTGTATCGTACTTTTGGCAATGGGCGGTTTTCAAGGTTTTCTTGGATGGTTTATGGTTAGAAGCGGTTTAATCGACAATCCAGATGTAAGTCATTTTAGACTTTCGCTGCATTTAACTTTTGCTTTTATAACTTTTGCTTATACACTTTGGGTAGCGCTGGATTTGATTTATCCAGAAAGAAATATCAACAAAATATTACCGTTGCGCACTATAGCACGTTATGCCTTGGTCGCTTTACTAATTCAAATTATTTATGGCGGGTTTGTTGCTGGATTAAATGCAGGATTAATTCACAATCACTGGCCTTTAATGAGTGACGGAGAATTTATGCATGAATCTGTTCTTATTGAACAATCAAGTTTAATAAAAAATTTAATTGAAGGTAAAAGTGGTGTTCAGTTTGTACACAGAACTTTTGCTTACGTAGTAGTTGCGATTATACTTTTCCTATATTTTAGAAGTAAAAAATATACGCTTACTAATACACAATCAAACGGAATTAAAACTTTGGTGGTATTTGTATTTATACAGTTTCTTCTAGGAGTTTTCACTTTATTATACAGCGTGCCTTTGGCTTTAGGATTAATTCATCAGATTATGGCATTTTTCCTTTTAAGTGCTATGACTTTTACATTGCATCGATTGAGTAAATAATGTTTTGAATAAAATAAAAAAAGAGCTGAAATTGTCGGCTCTTTTTTTATTTTATGTATTTTGGTCAATATTCGTTTGAAAATTTATGTTTCGTTAAACCGGATTAAAATCCGACCCTGCAAAATGAATCCAGCCTACGGCACTTTATATGGAATAATCATACGTCACGAAAAGTTCCGAAGGAACAATCTATATTGTAGAGACGGATTTCAATCCGTCAGATATGTTAATCATAAACACATACGTTCTGGTGGAACATTTGATAAAATTTAAATCTATTACCCCAGCCAGCTTTTAAAATCCTGCACTTTTTCTCGGCTTACTATTACCTCATCTTCTTTGTAAGTTGGTAAAATAACTTTCAAACGAGAATTTGTATATACCTGAATTTCTTTAATTGCCTGCAGCGGTACAATAAATTTTCTGCTTACGCGAAAGAAATCCTTTTTATCTAGTTCCTGTTCTAAAATTTCTAAAGTCGAATCGATTAAGTAGTTTCGATTATCAAAAGTATGTATATAGGTTCCTTTATTTTCGCTAAAAAAACATTCAATTTCTTCTGTCATTATTACTTTTAAGTGTTGTCCTATTTTAACGGTAAATCTCTTTTTGAAACTCTTTTCAAAAGGATTTGACAGCATTTGACGTATCTGCTCAAAGTCTAGCTGCAGATTATGATTTCCTTCATCAGCTTTAGGCATTCGTGCTTTATACTTTACTACTGCGGCCTCTAGATCATCTTCATCAATTGGTTTCAAAAGATAATCAATACTATTTAGTTTAAAAGCTTTCAAAGCATACTCATCATAAGCGGTGGTAAAAATTATGGCGCTTTGAATATTTATTTTTTCAAAAATCTCAAACGATAAACCATCTGATAACTGAATATCCAGAAAAATCAAATCTGGATGTTCATTATTTGTAAACCAATGAATTGATTCTTCTACAGAATGCAGCATTGTTTTTACAGTTATATCTAATTTTTCAAGTTTTCGCTGCAATAAACGTGCAGCTGGTTTTTCGTCTTCTATAATTAATGTGGTCATTTAATACAATACAAGGTTTAAAATATACAAGTTAAAATTACTCCCATTTTTTCTTATTCTGAGCTTCTTTTTCCATATATTTTTGGATTTTTCTATCTTCCCAATCTTTATTAAAAAAAATATCCGGGCCAAAAACAGTAAAAGCATGAATGGCTAAAGCTATCCCCCAATAAAATGCAGTTGAATAAACTTCCCAATCTCGAAAGCCTCTAATTTCGATACGATTGCCTATAAAACCATTATTCAAATTTGAAATAATGATAATAATATTTACTATAATGTAAACCTTAAGATGCGAATAAAATCCTTTTATTCTTCTTACCTTTCTATAGGCAGCATTAAAGTTTTCATCTGTACTAAATTCATCTCCGTATTCTTCATACATACGTCTTCTAAATCGTCCCATTTTATTTTGATTTAAAAATTATTGCCATTTACTTTTATTCCATTTTTCCTTTTCCATAAACTCTTTGATTTTTCTTTCTTCCCAGTCTTTTCCTAAAGCTGGAAATACTTCAAAAACCCTTAATCCATGAAAAACTACTCCAATTCCCCACCACAACAAAGGCCAAAAAAACCATAAATATTCCGGTGATGTGTACAAATTAACGAAAATCAAAATTGCATTTACAAATACATAAGATGCCAAGTTTCCATAAAACCCTTTAATATCTCCGACTTTCTTTTTAGCCAAAAAATATTTATCCTCTTCACTATATTTCATTTCCATGATTACTCCCATTTTTGTTTTTTTTCTCTTTTTTCTAAAATACTTTCCATTTTACGTTTCTCCCATTTATCTCCAAAAATTTTAGCAGAGACAAATAAATCAATCGCCGAACCAAAAAATACGGTTGACCAAAGAATCATTACAACTCCATTTAAAAATTTAGCAGGAAACACATCCAAAGGCAATTTATAATACTCTTTTAAAACAAAAAGTACCAGCGCTATAATGTAAAAAATTGAATGAATATAAAATGATTTAAGCTTTACAACCTTTTTGCTGGCTAACTGCTGTAATTCATATTCTTCCTGATCACTATTATAATTCGTTTTCATCTTTAGTTTGAAGTTTTTTGATTTTTATCTTTTTCTAAAATTTCTTGAATCTTTCGTTCTTCCCATTCTTTATTAAAAAACGGCGAGTATCCAAAAACTTTCAATCCATGAAAAACCACTCCTATCCCCCAGCCTCCAATACACCAAATGAACCATAAATATTCTGGTGAAGTCACAAGGTTGATAACAACTAAAACTATGGTTACGAAAATAAAAACTGCCAAATGCTCATAAAATCCTCTAATTTCTTTTACTTTTTTCTGAGCCTGGTAATAGCGTTCCGCTTCTGTATAATTTGGCTTCATGATTATTTCCAAGTTTGCTTGTTTTTTTCTTTCTCTAAAATCTCTCTAATCTTTCTTTCCTCCCAACCTGTGCTGTAACCATATACTTTAAAAGCATGCATTACAACTCCAAATCCCCAGCCTAAAGCTGAAAACCAAAACCATTGAAATCCTGGTGAATATCTTAAATTAACAAAAGCTAATATTGGAATTACACAGCAATATGAAATTACATTTCCATAAAACCCTTTTAATTCTTCTACTCTTTTTTTAGCTCTAAAATAAGCTTTAGTTTCATCGTTATAATCTGCATTTGTTTCCATAACATTAATTTGTTTTGTTAAAATTGGAATCTTAACCGTGAAATTTTTCTCATCTTGTTCGATCATCACATTTCTGTTGGTCACGATTGCATATCGATTTACAATATTCTGTAATCCAACTCCTTGCCTGTCCTGAAGAACTTCTTTTTTCTGAAGATCATTTTGAATTGCTAAGTAATCTCCATCAATAAAAATTCGAATATGAAGTGGTTTTTGCTCACTTACAACATTATGTTTTACTGTATTTTCAAGCAAAAGCTGTAGTGAAAGCGGAACTACCTTTGCGTCAGGATTTATGTTCTCGGCTGGCAATTCGTAAAATAAACTATTCTCAAAACGCATTTTCAACAGATTCATATAGGTTTTTGCAAATGATAATTCATCTTCTACAGAAACCAATTCTTTATCTTTCTGCTCTAAAACATAGCGGTAAATTTTTGATAAAGAAGTCGTAAAACGCTGTGCGTTATCAGGATTTTCTTCGATCAAGGAACTTAAAACATTTAAACTGTTGAACAGAAAATGCGGATCAATCTGATTTTTTAAACTCTCAAATTGTGCATTTGCCGTTCCTGCAATAATTTTTTGCTGCGTTATTTCAATTTTAGAAGCTTGTTTCCATTTTACCATAAAACTTCTGGCTTGCATGAAAGTAGAAACTCCAAATGATAAAACAATATAAAAAACGTGATTCCAAATCATTCTATTGCCAAAAAACTGATCTATAGGAAGCTTCTGAACGACAACAAAAATGATATAATTAATTCCTAACACTGCGGGAACTGTATATAAAACAGTTACTAAAATTCCGTAATATACTCTTAAATTAGTCTGTTCCAGCCAATCCCATTTTCGATCTAAGAGAACACTGATAAACCCATTTCCAAAACCAAGTCCAAACGAATAAAGACAGCTTAAAAGAAATGTTAGTACAACATTTTTTAGATTTAAATCAGTACCTAAAAGAGCGCAGAATATTACTGTAAAGATCATAGAAATCTTGAAACACACTATGGTTCCACTTTTCAAATCAGCAAATGCATTTCTATGGTCTTTCATTATAATTAACTTAATTTATTACTATTTTTTATTTACACGTTTTTTGAATTTCCAACGCTCTTTCTAAACCCCATTTAGGAGAAAAAGGCGTTTCAGGCTTAAAAGTACCAAAAAGTTCGATAGATCTGTTAACTTGTTCGCAAAGTGGTTTTGTATCAACCCCTGTCCATTTTGCTCCTCCCAACTGATAATCAGCTTCGCCAAAAACAGCTCTCGGATTATTTGGATCTAATGCTTTAGCAGTTGCATAAGCTTCCATCACTTTAGCTGAATATTTCATTCCGTTTGTCATTGGATCAGACGCTACATAAGCTGTGTATATTAATGCTTGCATTACGTACAACTCTGAATTGTTTAGATCTTTTAACATTTCAGCATCAACAGCATCTTGCGCTTTTGTTAACAATAAATCTATTTTAGTTTTATCTTTTTCGCTAAAAGCCGATGTCGTGTTGATTAAAGCGACATAATAATTTGGCAGATAACTATTTTTTTCGGCCGCTGCAATTCTTTCAAACAATGCCGAAGCATCAGCATTTTTTCCTTCTTTCCAAAGCCCGAAAGCTTTTGTCATTCCTTGTTCAAACTGTGTTTGCGCAGATAATAAGCTGCAGATAAATAATGTGATAATCGTAATAATCTTGGTCATGATTTCTTTTTTTTAGTTAATACGGTTCTAAATTTTTGTTGATGATTAAAACTCTTTTTTTTAGGTTCAAAGCTTCAGAGTTGCAAAGGCTCAAAGGTTTGATTTTCTCATTATGATATTTTAAAAACGTTGAACCTTTGTCGCTTTACTTCTTTGTTCCTTTTAATTTACACTTCAAAAGTATGTTGGATTTTGCTCTTTTAAAATTAAATGATACTGAGTTGTTGATTTTTGCTGCTGAATTGTTTCTTTCTTGAGGTTCAAAGGTTCATAGCAGCAAAGGGGCAAAGTTTTTCCTTTTTTGAACTCAAAGCAACAACGGTTTTTTACATTTTAGAAGACTCTGAACCTTTGATCCTTTGTAACTCTGAACCTCAAATTATAAGTTCTTCAACTGATTCTCATTTTTATTTTGGCTAATCGTCCAAAAGAAACCTAAAAAGAAAAATCGATCTGCGGTTGGTACTACGGCTTGTCTTTGATATACTCCGTTTGGATCTGGTAATTTTGCATAATCATATCCAAAAACATTCTGTGTTCCTAAAACGTTCGAAACGGAGAAATAAAGGATTTTTTGTGTTGTTAATATATAAGCCCAGTTGAAACTCAAACTATTGTATGACTTTGTCTTTCCGCTCATAAATTGTGTCTGATTCGGGTCATTATAAGGGCGTCCTGAACTGTAGTTGTTTGTAAAACCTATTTGTGATTTCCAATCTGTAATAAAATATTTTGTTACTACAGATAAAGTATGATTTGCAATAAAACTTGGCCTAGCCATTGTTGGATAATTCTTGTATTGTCGCTCAGAATCGATATAAGAATAAGAAATCCAATATTCTAAGTTTTTGTACAAATTACTGTCTCTCCAATATAATTCTAAACCTTTTGCATAACCTGAACCGTTATTATTGAATACTGAATTGTATCTAATATCTTTTGTATCGTATTGAACTAAATTTCTATAATCTTTATAATAAAGATCTGCTCTAAAAATCTGTCCCGGTTTTGTAAATTGATAATTCAAAATATAATGACTTGCTTTTTCGCTTTCAAACTGATGGTATTTTGAATATTTAATATAATCTACAACTGGTGTTTGCGAAAAATCTCCGTAAGCAAATGAAAGCTGGCTGGTTTTTGAAAACTTGTAGGCAATTGAAGCTCTTGGCGCAATATTATTTTCATTTAATAAACTGTTGTTTGAATATCTTAAACCAACTTTCATTGCTAACCTTTTAGAAAATAAAATATCTCCTTCTGTATAAGCAGCAAAAATGTTTGAATCATATCCGTTTGTAACATCGATTGAAATATTGTCATTAAAATTTTCATCGAATTTTGTAATGAAATAATCCGCTCCAAAAGATACTTTAAAATAATTCGAAACTTTTTTACCAAACTTCAATTTCAATTGTGCCGCATTTTCATCTGCATCAATATCATTTATATCATATTTTGTTTTGTTTTTACTGTATCCGTAACTAATTCCTGTAGTTAGCTGCCATCCAGTTCCAAAAGTTCCTTTGTAAGAAGAATTCAAATAAAAATTATTGTTATTCAAATCTGTTCTAATAGGATTCTCGAAATTGATATTTTTCTGATTCAAATCAAATTTCTCTGAATCAAAAGCAGCATAAAGTTTAAAGATTCCGTTTGTAAAATTATATCTGTAAACCGTTTCACCTCCAAGAGACTGATACGGATTATTCCAATCTACATTTTGAGGAATTACCGCCTGATATGGAGCTAAGTTTATGTAAGCCATGTTTACACTCAACGAACTCTTTTTCATTTTTTGAGTATGTCCTAAACTCAGACCTACAGTCATTAAACCAATATCTGTTTTATTATGATCTACTTCATCCTGTGTATTTAAAAGTAAAACACTTGATAATGCTTCACCATATTCTGCAGAATAACCTCCAGTCGAAAAAGAGATTCCGCTAAACAAAAAAGGAGAAAATCGGCTTCGAGTTGGCAAATTATTTGTCGTTGCGCCATAAGGCTGTGCAACCCTAATTCCATCTACAAAAGTCTGTGTTTCGTTTGCTTCTCCACCACGAACAAACAAACGCCCGTCTTCACCCACAGATTGTGTTCCTGGTAAAGTTTGCAAAGCAGCAATAATATTTCCAGCTGAACCCGCCGTTGTTACAATATCTAAAGGCTTTAAAACCGAAACTCTTGCTTTATCTCCAGATTCTAAAGTTCCTGCTGTGATTACAACGGCATCAAGTGTATTTATATTTTCTCTAAGTTTAACCGTTTGCTCTTTATAATTAGTAACATCAATTTCTTTTTTATAGGTTTCAAAAAGCAAAAAACTCACTACAAGAAATTGATTTCCAGTCGCACTTGTTTCAAAAGAAAACTCACCCGTTGCAGAGCTAGTTGCTCCGTCATATGTTCCGTCTAGGTAAATATTAGCGCCTTGAACTGGTCTTCCTTTTTGGTCAAGCACTTTTCCAGAAATCGTATTTTGAGCAAAAATAAAAACGGTAAAAAGTAAAAAAGTAATTGTAAAAAATAACTTGGTTTTCATAACATTGGTTTTTGTTGAAGCAAATGTATTTTAACATTCAGCGTTAAAAAATATATAATAACTGAACTGTAGAAATTTATGACTGAGTTGTAATTTACTTTATTTGTATATTAGCTTTGAATTGCAAAACTATCAATTATGTCAGAAAGCAAGAGAATTTCAAATCTATATCAATCCATTTATAATGGAAATCCATGGCTGGAGGTTACTTTAGCACATACTTTAGAAAATGTAAGTGCTGAACAGGCTTATAAAAAAGCAAATCCTAATTTAAACACGATTTGGGAAATTGTAAATCACCTGATACAATGGAGAAGAAACATTTTAGAACGTGTTCAGGGAGAAACGGTCGTAACGCCAGATCATAATTATTTTGTTCCCGTTTTAGATCCGTCTGAAGCCGCTTGGGAACAATCACTTCAAAATTTGGCTAAATCACAAGAATCATGGAATTCATTTTTTGAGGATTTTGACGATGCTGATCTGGCAAAAATATATGCGGCGAACAATCACACGTTCTACGAACATATACACGGCATAATTCAGCACGATGTTTATCATTTAGGGCAGATTGTTATTTTGAAAAAACTTCTTTAAAAATAGTGTTATGAAAAACTCTTTCTTTTTATTCGCTTTCTTGTTAATAAATGCAATTGGATTCGCTCAGGAAACGGAAGTTAAATTTGATGAAAATTTAGCTAAATCGTTGAATGCAGATGAATATGGAATGAAAAAATATGTTTTCTGTTTATTGAAATCTGGAACAAACAAAACAGCTTCAAAAGAAGAAACTAAAAAACTTTTTGAAGGTCATATGGCAAATATCAATAAACTAGCCAAAGAAGGAAAACTGGCTGTTGCTGGTCCTTTTATGAAAAACGATCGAAATTATCGCGGTATATATATTTTTAATGTAGAAACTGTTGACGAAGCAAAAGCTCTTGTTGCAACAGATCCTGCCATAAAAGCCAATTTGCTTGAAGCCGAATTAACACCGTGGTATTCGAGTGCGGCTTTGCAGGAAACGGTAAAAATTCACGAAAAAATTGCCAAGACAAAAATGTAATCTCTTTATATGAAAACAGAAAAAGAAAAAATGATTGCGGGAGAATATTACTTACCAGGAGATCCTGTTTTAGTAAAAGACCGCCGAAAAGCAAAAATATTATTGCATACATTAAATGTAAAAGAATACCGCTTGACCAAAAAAGCAAAAGAAATTTTAAAAGAATTAATCCCTAATTCTGGCAGCAATTTTTATATCGAACCTCCTTTTCATTGCGATTATGGATACAATATAACTTGTGGCGATAATGTTTATTTTAATGTTAACTGTGTTGTTCTTGATAGTTGTCCAGTAAATATTGGATCAAATGTTTTTTTTGCACCAAATGTTCAAATCTACACCGCAACGCATCCGCTTGATGCTGAATTGAGAAAATCTTTAGAAAACGCAGAACCAATTACAATTGGCGATGATTGCTGGATTGGCGGAAACTCCGTTATTTGTCCTGGCGTAACAATTGGCAAAGGCTGTGTTATTGGAGCGGGATCTGTTGTAGCAAAAGATATTCCTGATAATTCACTTGCCGTTGGAAATCCTGCTAAAGTAATTCGAAAATTAAATCAAGAACCTCAACAAAAAAACTAATGCTTACCTTAAACAAAATCCATCATATTGCCATTTTATGCTCGGATTATCAAAAATCTAAAACTTTTTATACAGAAGTTTTAGGACTTACCATTATTAGAGAAATCTATCGTGAGGAACGCCAATCGTACAAACTTGATTTGGCATTAAATGGCAGTTATGTAGTAGAACTATTCTCTTTTCCAAATCCGCCGCAGCGTCCATCGAGACCTGAAGCAGTTGGTTTACGACACTTGGCATTTGAAGTAATTAATTTAGAAGAAACTATCGCTTTTTTAACTTCAAAAAATATAGAAGCGGAACCTATCAGAATAGATGAAACGACCGAAAAACGTTTTACATTTATTGCTGATCCTGATTTATTGCCAATTGAGTTTTATGAAAGATAGAAACTAAGGTTCAAAGGTACAGAGGCTCAAAGGAACAAAGATTTTTCTTATTTTTTTTATTTTATAGAACGGCTTGAAATAAGAATCTTTGAACCTTTGCTACTTTGTACCTTTGCCCCTAAATAACCGATATACAAAGAAAAACACACTGAAAGAATTTTCTTGTTTATATACATTTTAACACACTATATTGAAGATTTTCTATTAAAAACCGATTTTGATGCTTAATTTTGTAATCCGCATAAAAAAGCTGCGACTTACTTCTGATGAACAAAACGGCGAAAATCAAAAAAAATCATCAATTTATCAAATTCCGAAAATTAGTTATTGTATCTGTTTTAATTGGCTTTTTATCAGCCTTTTTGGGAATTTCACTTAAAAAAATCACTGAATATTACGAGGAAATCTTCTTTCATGAAGTATCGGTTCATCCAATATTCTATATTATTTTTCCAGTTTTCGGATTGTCTGTAATTTATTTCCTGAGACAATATCTCTTTAAGAAAAAAGAAAACAAAGGAATCAAAGAGGTTTTTGAAAGTACAAAAACAAAAAAAAATCTTCCTTCTTATAAAATCCCATCGCATTTTATAAATGGTTTAATCACAGTTATTTTTGGCGGATCAACAGGAATAGAGGTTTCTACAGTTGTAGCTACTGCAACCATTGGATCTGTTGCTCATGAAAAAGAAAATGTCTTCCGTCAATACAAAACCGAATTAATTTGTGCGGGTGTTGCTGCTGGTGTTACTGCTCTTTTCAGTAGTCCAATAGCAGGAATTCTGTTCGCTTTTGAAGTTATTTCAAGAAAAGTAACTCGTGCATTTATTATTTCAAATGTAATTGCCGTTTCTATTGCATTCGGTTTGCTTTCGATTTTAAAAGAAGAACCTTTATTTGCCGTTTCTATTACAACTTGGCATCTAAAAGCAATTCCGTATTTTATTCTTTTAGGAATTTTAGCTGGAATGAATTCTGTGTATTTAACACGATGTGTATTGTTTTTTAAATCTCAATTTGGAAAAATAGATACGCATTATTATAAAATCCTTATCGGTTCTGTAGTTTTAAGCATCTCATTATTTGCTTTCCCTCAATTGTACGGAGAAGGCTATCATGCAATAAAAGGTATTTTTGGAAATTCGGCAGAAATCCCTTTAACCCTGACATTAGCTTTTACCTTTATTGGTGTTTTAATTCTAAAACCGATCGTTACCTCGATTACATTAGCTTCTGGCGGTGATGGCGGTGTTTTTGCGCCAAGTCTTTTTATTGGTGCCTTTTTAGGATTATTGCTTGCATCAGTTTTAAACACCTTTTTCAATCTGCATGTAATTCCAGTAAACTTTATGATTATTGGTATGGCTGCGGTATTAAGCGCAAGCATTCATGCCCCTTTTACAGCAATATTTTTAGTATGCGGTTTAACAAACGATTACACGTTGTTTTTACCAATTCTTGTAGTATGTTTAATTTCTAAATACACCGCAAAAATGATTTATCCGCATACCGTTTATACATATGCTCCAAGTTTAACAAAATAACAGTTCCGAAACCAACTCACAAATCTTACAGATTTAAATATTAATCTTTAACCCATTCGCTCTAAAATACACAAATATTAAATAATTATGCCCACTCCTAGAATTAAAAGAAGCTATCGCAAAACTCGTTATATTCTTTATAAAGAAACTTTAATTGACTATAAAGAACATTTTTGGTCGTTTCTCGGATCATTTGTTGGTATTGGTATTTTAGCTTATGTACAATCTATACATTTTACAGGAAATGATGCTGTTTATTTAATTGGTTCTTTTGGAGCCTCAAGCGTTTTGGTTTACGGAATTATTCAAAGTCCATTTTCGCAGCCTAGAAACTTAGTTGGCGGGCACGTAATTTCGGCTTTCATAGGCGTTACAGTTCATAAACTAGCACCGGATATTATCTGGATTGCAGCACCTTTGGCAGTTTCACTTGCGATAATTTTTATGCAGATTACTAAAACCCTGCATCCACCCGGAGGTGCAACAGCTTTGATTGCTATTATTGGTTCAGATAAAATTAAAGCTTTGGGATATTTTTATGTGATTTCGCCGGTTCTTGTTGGAACTCTTATTTTACTTTTGACTGCTCTGCTTTTTAATAATATGACATCAAGCAGAAGTTATCCAAGCCATAGCACATACCACAAACATTATCATAAAATCAAAAAGAGATTAACTGGTAAGCAGTAATTGCTTCAACTGTTCCTGTACTGTTTTCATGAACTTACAGCTATAATTTTAGGAATCATTGAAAAATAAATGATTCTGAAAATTCGGCAAATTCACAAAACAGACTAAATCACAGGAAAACAATAGTTTAAAATCTTTTCAACAAATCGTAATTCACAATTCGTATTTTGTTTTTTATATTTTACCTTTGACCTCTCAATAAAAACAAAGATTATGGTTTATAAATTTAGAGTAATTCTAGACGCCGAAGAAGATATTTTTAGAGACATTGCTATTCTTGAAGAAGATACTCTTGAAGATTTACACAATGCAATCTTCAACGCTTTTGGTTTTGACGGAATGGAAGTAGCTTCGTTCTACACCTGCGATGAAACTTGGAATCAAGAAGATGAAATTCCGCTTTTTGATACTGGCGATGTTCCTGGTGAACAAAGAACTATGGGCGATTATCCATTATCTTCTATCTTAGATAAAGAAAATACCAAAATCATTTATGTTTACGATTTCATTCATATGTGGACTTTCTTAGTTGAATTGGCTGCTATTGAAGATCAATCTGTTGGAGCTGTTTACCCAGAAACTTTATTCTCTCATGGAGAAATGCCTGATGATTCTGGCGAGAAAAATTTTGAAGCTGATATGCACGACGATATCTACGGCGAATTTGAAGATGATTTAGACGAAGACGATCTAGATATGTTTGAAGGCGATGACAGCTTTGAAGATTTTGGATTTGAGGAGAATTGGAATTAGTTTTTTGAGGTTCAAAGGTACAGAGCAACGAAGGCACAAAGGTTCTCTTTAAACTTTACAGTTTAAAATTGTAGGTTTTTTACTATTTTTACACTTAATTCTTAATTGTAAAAATGAAAACTTTTAGAGATCTTTTAATCTGGCAAAAATCTATGAATTTGGTAACTGAAATTTACCAAATAACAAATTCATTCCCTAAAGAAGAAATTTATGGTTTATCTTCACAAATTAGAAGATGCTCCATTTCAATACCAAGTAATATTGCTGAGGGATACGGCAGAGATGGAAATAATGATTATTTGAGGTTTTTAAACATCTCAATTTCGTCATTGTTTGAAATGCAGACTCAACTTGAAATTTCATTCAATTTAAAATATATAACCGAGCACCAATTCAATAAAGTAAATGGAGAAAGCAGAGAAATAGAACGAATGTTAAGTTCTTTTATCAGAAAAATAAAAGATAGAAACTAACCTTTGCTTCTCTGAATCTTTGCTTCTCTGAACCTAAATAAATACATGATCAACTTATTCAACACCCACATCGAGACGCTTTCGATACACCGCGTAGGGAACAAAAGCCGTAACGAAGCTATTTTTTTATCAGAACAGCCATTTAATTTAAATGACGAAATTGTGCCTTTGATAAAAGAGTATTTCTTTAAACCTTTTAGAGAAAAGGAAGAAAACTATTATCAGTTTGCGCATGAAGTGGATTTGGATTACAATGATATGTTTAAGTATGCTTCTGAAATTTTTGATAATCCTGGGAATGTTCAGGAAGTTTCAAAAAAAATCACAAAGCATTTATACGAGCAGTCTAACCATCCGCATATTAAAAACGGAGAGGTTTATGTTACGTACTTAACCAACTTAAGTATCGACAATAATGTAGTTGATGCTATCGGAATTTTTAAAAGTGAGTTACAGGCTGACTTTTTACAATTTGAAGAAAAAGACAGCAATCTTGAAATGATTTTACAACAAGGTATCAACTTGAGTAAACTTGACAAAGGATGTTTGATTTTTAATTATAAAAAAGAAGAAGGATATAAAATCCTAACTGTAGACAGCAACCGTTATGATGCACGTTATTGGTTAGAGCACTTTTTATCTGTTGATGCTTTTGAAGATGAAAACTTCATCACTAAAAAGTACTTAAAATTCTGTCAAAACTTCGCAAAAGATGTTGTTTTACCTGCAGAAGACAAGAAAGAAGAAGTTATGTTCATGAACAGATCAGTGAATTATTTCGCTAAAAACGATCAGTTTGAAGAACAAAATTTCTTGAATGAAGTACTTGATAATCCAGACTTAATTCCTGAATTCAAAAATTATAAAGTGGATAAAGGAGAAAAATACAGCATCGAAGATGTAACCTCATTCCCAATTGCAAATGCAGCCGTTTCTGACGCTAGAAAATCGATTAAAAACGTTATTAATCTAGATACTCATATTCAGATTAAAATGGATTTTATCAATCCTGAAAGTGCAGAGAAATTTGTTGAAAAAGGCTGGGATGAAGAAAAACAAATGTATTACTACTTAGTATACTTCAATAAAGAAGAAAAAAGCTAAGAGTTATTCATTTTCTATTACTTACTTAAAACGAAAAACGGCAGTTGCAATTTGTAACTGCCGTTTTTTATTGAACGTTTCCCTCTATAAAACATTTTTATTTCAAAACATCAATTAAACTTGATAGCACTATAAGCGAAAGAAATCGCAAAATGCAAAAGATTCTTAATTTATGCTTAATTTTGCATATTAAAACCAAAACAGATGGATCGTCTTTTACACAACGAAAGTCCTTTCGAAACGATAATCTCATTTCATAAGCTGATTGAATCTTTTGAAGAAATTGCTTTATCTGATGTTGATTATCGATCTAATTACGCTAAAGCCATTTTAAAAGAGGTTGAAGCATATCCGGAATTTAGAACCGGAATTCACGACTACTCTATTATTAAAAACAACGAAGGTTTAATCAAAAATCTAGTTGCCGATTTATTTCCAACTGCACTTACACATAACGAGATAAAGGCAATTACGATTCCTTTTCAAAACGTTTCATTCAATTATACCGAACGTTTCAAGAAAATTTTACGTAACGCCGGCGACGAATTTTATATGGAAATTCGTGATTTTGATGAACATCAATTTTACATCAACAATTGCTGTTTGATTTTAGGCGATTATTACAAACAAAATCTCGATTTCAACAGACCTTTTTTCTATGATATTCCAGACGAAAACGGCATCGAAAAGCATTATAGAATTTTGTATAATGCCGATTTTATGGAAATTACTCCAACAGAAAAAGCAATACATCTAACACAGGATGATATTGACCTTCTTATTGATAATTATAATGATATCGATTTATGGAAATCTAAATTCCCTAAAGGAAGCTGGATTCTAAAAGGTTTTGGCATTGTTTCTTTGTTTGATGCAACGACTGAAAGCGCGATTTCGAACTTAAAAAGTAATTTATTAAAACCCG
Organism: Flavobacterium sp. YO12; assembly: GCF_004119495.1. Lineage (GTDB taxonomy): Bacteria > Bacteroidota > Bacteroidia > Flavobacteriales > Flavobacteriaceae > Flavobacterium. Next base: position 4,573 of record NZ_NRQU01000031.1, on the reverse strand, counting down.
AAACAACAAGAGTTGCTTCGACAGAAATAATTGAAAACATTTTTAAATCCATCTTTAAAATTTCGAATTTAAAAGTGGGATTTATAATCTATAATCCTGAAGAAGAAAAATTCATCAGACCCATAAAGTTTGACAATCAACTTACCAGTTTTTTATTAAAATCAGATCAGGAAGTAGATTGCAAAAACGCTTTTTTTGGATGTTCTTTTGAAAATTTATTAGACAAAAAAGAACCGCTTGTTATTTCTAATGTTAAAAAATTCATCGAAGATTCTTCAAACAAAAAACTAGGTGAACATCTTTTAAAACAAGGAATTCAAAGCTGTGTTTTTGCTCCGGTTATAAAAGATGGTCATTTATTGGGTGTAGTCGAATTGGTTTCTGAAAATGCAAGAGAACTAAACAGCGTAAATGCTACAAAACTAGAATTAGTTTTACCGTATTTAACAGATACTATCGATCGTTATAATACCGATATGCAGCATCAGGTTGAAGCCATTATTCAGCGTGAGTATACAACAATTCACCCAAGTGTTTATTGGAAATTCAAAAAAGAATCTCAAAATTACTTTCAAAATATAAATCATACCAAAGACTATATTTTTAAAGAAATAGTGTTTAAAAATGTATTCCCATTATACGGACAAATTGATATTAAAAGTTCATCTGAACATCGAAATGAAACTGTAAAAATAGATCTTCAAAATCAACTTACAGCGCTATTAGAAATTTTCAATAATCAAAAACCCAACTCTAATTTAGTTCTTTTAGAGCAGAGAAAATTTGAGTTAGAATCGCTTCGAGACGAGTTAGAATTTCCTTTGAAAGCAGATACTGAGCAGCATATTCAGCGCTATATCGAAGAAGAAATTCATCCGATATTAAAAAACACAAAGGACAATGCTAAAAATGTAAAATTAGAAGAATTGTACTTTGAAACTCTAGACGAAAAAACAGGAATGTTTTATCAGGAAAGAAAGAAGTTTGACAATGCGATGTCGATTATCAACAAAAGATTAGCTTCTGTTCTAGATAAAAAGCAAATCGAGGCACAGCAAATTTATCCACATTATTACGAGCGTTTTAAAACGGACGGTGTTGAACATAATTTATATATTGGAGCTTCAATTGCACCAACAAAACCGTTTGATATAATGTATCTTCATAATTTACGTTTGTGGCAGCTGCAAACGTTATGCGAAATGGAATTGGCACATCATCAGTTAAAAGAATCATTGCCATACGAATTAGATGTTACTTCGTTGATTTTGGTATTTAGTTCTCCGCTTTCGATACGTTTTAGAATGGATGAAAAACGTTTTGATGTTGATGGAACTTATAATGCCAGATATGAAGTTGTTAAAAAACGAATCGACAAAGCAAATATTAAAGGAACTAACGAACGTATTACCGAAAAGGAAAAAATAACGATTGTGTATTCGCAAAACGGAGAAGAAGCGGAGTATTTAAAATATATAAAATACTTGCAGCATACTAAAGTTCTTGAACCTGCAATAGAACAATTTGAGGTCGAAGATCTTCAGGGAGTTTCGGGCTTAAGAGCGATTCGAGTAAAAGTGATTAACAATACTTCGAATTCAGAGGTAAAAAAAATAACCTATCAGGATTTATTAGACGAGCTCAACTAATTAGTTGAGCTTTTTCTTTTATTATATATTGAACGCAGATCGAGCGGATTCGCTATCGCGAAAACACAGATGAACACAGATTGAAAAGTATTTTAATTTATTCCAAAATCCGATTTTATCAGCGTTTTCGCGATAGCGAATCCGTAAAATCAGCGTCTAAATACGTACTAAAATTAAATAGACTTAAAAGCGATTACAAACGCAATTACCGTAATAATTATACCTACCATGAAAAAATTGTAGGCAATACGTAGTAAATTGTACTTTCGCTGTAAAACCAATCCTAAGTAATATAAATCTTTGATCATTGTTGAATACAAATAATCACGATCTTTCATCATTTCATTCATTGCCCAGTCATAATCTTCAAGAGGCATTTTATAGAAATTCCCAAAGAACATTAAATTCACTTTTTTCTCTTCAACATCGGCACGAGTAAAAAAACCAGAAGTTACTTTTGGCCGCGTAGAAAGTATTGCAAAAATAATGGTAACTACACTAGACATCAACATAATAAATGTTGGCAATACCAAATGTGCATTTTTTGGACTGTCCAGTTTTGGAATAATAGACGAAAGTGCAATCGAAATAATAATAGCGTTAACAGATAACAGAATATTCGCTTTACTATCGGCAATACCGCTTAAACGTGTGTGATTTCCAAGAGTAACACGAAATAAAGTGTCAATACCACGGTCTGGTTTTTCGAGTTTTTCTTTCTTTTTATTCTCCTCCTCTATTGCTTCGGCAGCTTTTAATTCTTGTTTATCTATTTTTTTTCGAACAAGAACTAAATTTTTCTCTTTAAGTGGCTGCCATTTTCGCAAGGCATAATCTGTGTAAAAACGGTGTTTATTCAATAAAAAGTTCAAATTCTCTTTTGCCCATTCTGCATTTGTGAACGATATTTTTCCTGTATTTTTTAATTCTAAACGCAGCAGCTCGCACGTGGTCACGTATTCCGTTCCCATAAGATGAGCATAATCTGCATCTTTAATAATTTTTTCTAAATGCGTTTTAGGAACATATTCTTTCTGTGTTGCCAAAATCAAACCGGCAACAGTGGCAATAAACTCTTCTGACTGTCCTTTTTCTTTCAAAAAAGCAGTTGCAATTTTCACGCTTTCCTTCTCATGATTATCATAACCATTAATGTAACCTGTATCGTGAAACCAAGCCGCAATTATAAGAGCCTCTTTATCGCCATCACTTACTTCCTCTTTCTTACATAGTTCTTTAACCGCAGTAACTACCGTTAATGTATGGTTAAAATTATGGTAAGAATATAAATTAGAAAGTTTATCTTTGAGTAAATTACTGACGAAATCTTCGGATTGATCTATTAGATTCATAAAGAATATTTTTATACCACTAAATTATGAAATTGTTTTTGGAAAATCATTTCATTGCTAAGATTAAAAACTATTTATTAGCAATTGCAACTCTTATATTAATTAGCTCTTGTGCTACGCATAAACCTCAATATGGAAAAAATGTAAGCGCTAATGAAACAGAAAACGCAACTGATACCATAAAAATTGCCCAAACATTCTATCTTGTTGGAGATGCTGGAAATGCTGACGAAGAACAGGCACAGCAGACTTTGGAGCTTTTACATCAAAGATTAAAAAAAGCCAGTAAAAAGTCAACTTTGCTTTTTTTAGGAGACAATATATACCCAAAAGGTTTTCCGAGCGATAAAAACCCTAATGATAAAGCACTTGCAGAAACTAAACTTACCAATCAATTAAAACTGACTAAAGGATTTAAGGGAAAAACTATTTTTATTCCCGGCAATCACGATTGGTACAGCGGCATAAAAGGTTTAGAACGACAAGCTGATTTTGTGACTAATTATTTAAATGATAAAAAAGCTTTTTTACCAAGAAAATCATGCCCTATTGAAGGCGTAAAAATTGACAGTACAACAACTTTAGTAACAATTGACAGCGAATGGTTTCTAGAAAACTGGGACGATCACCCGACTATCAATGACAATTGTTCTATAAAAACAAGAGAAGATTTTTTTGATGAGCTGGAAAGTATTTTAAATAAAAATCAAGAAAAAACAGTTGTCTTGGCAATTCACCATCCTTTGTTGAGCAATGGAACCCATGGCGGACAATTCTCTATGGAAAAGCAATTATTCCCTCTTGAGAATAAAATTCCGCTTCCAATTATTGGATCTTTTATTAATTTACTTCGAAAAACATCTGGTGTAAGTCCGCAGGATATTCAAAATAAGCAATATACTATTTACGCCAAAAGAATTAAAACGCTGCTGCAGAAACAGAAAAATGTAATTGTCGTTTCTGGACACGATCACAATCTGCAATACATCAGCAAAGAAAATATTCAGCAGATTATCAGCGGAGCTGGATCAAAATCTGAAGCCGCCAGAGCTGTAAATCCTTACGATTTCTCGTATGGCGGAAATGGTTATGCGACTTTAACTTTGTTTAAAAGCGGTGATGCTAAAGTTTCTTTTTATGGAAATGAAAACAATAAAGAAAAACTGCTTTTTGAACGCGAAATAATCAAAGCTAAAGAAATTAACTGGGCGGCAGATATTCCGAATAACTTCCCTCCAAAAATAACGACTTCGATCTATCCGCCGAAAATGACTGAAAAAAGTATCTTTCATAAATTCTTGTTCGGACAGCATTACAGAAAATATTACAGCATGCCAATCGAAGTAAAAACGGCTACAGTTGATACTTTAATGGGAGGATTAAAACCTATTCGAGAAGGCGGCGGGCACCAATCTGTTTCGCTTAGAATGTCAGATCCAAAAGGTCGTGAATATGTAATGCGCGCCATGAAAAAAAGTGCTACAGCATTTTTACAGTCAGTTGCTTTTAAAGATCAATATGTTGTAAACGATTTTGCTGATACTTACGCAGAGAATTTCTTATTAGATTTTT
>NZ_NRQU01000030.1 GCF_004119495.1 Flavobacterium sp. YO12 | reverse complement strand
GAATTTTAGAACCTAAAAATAACTCAAAAAATACTATATCAAACCTTTTATTTTAGTCATGCTGCAATAAAATAATAGTTTTGGCATCAACAATTTCTCCAGATTCAATCATAGCATAAGCTTCATCAAAAGTATACTCAAGAACCTCAATGTTTTCTTGTTCAGAATCCAATCCGCCGCCATCACTGACTTTCATGCTTTCATCATATTCACCTGTAAACAAATATAGAATTTCGGTTACGGCACCTGGAGACATATAGGTTTCTACAACTTTTTGAACTTTTGTTATGCGATAACCTGTTTCTTCCTCAGTTTCACGAATGATGCATTCTTCAGGATTATCTTGGTCTAAAAGTCCTGCGCAAACTTCAATCATCATTCCCGTTTTATTACCATTTAAAAAAGTTGGCAAACGAAATTGACGCGTTAAAATAACAGTTTTTTTTGTGGTATTATAGAGTAAAATTCCAGCTCCATTTCCGCGGTCATAAACTTCGCGTACATGCGTCTGAATTTTTTCGTTTTCTTTTTGATAAGTAAAATTTACTTTATTTAAAATGTACCAATTGTCTGAGAGTAAAGATGTTTCTGTAATTTTAATTTCTGGATTTTTCATATGGCGAATAAATTTGTATAAAAAAACGCCCTGATTATCAGAGCGTTTAAATGTATTATTTTGTTATTGTTTGCTTTCTGTCTGGTCCAACCGATACAATTTTGATTGGCACTTCGATTTCTTTCTCAATAAACTCAATATATTCTTTTAACTCAATTGGTAATTGATCGTAAGTTGTTAAACCTGTCAAATCAGCTTTCCAGCCTTTGAATTCTTTGTAAACTGGAGTAACGTTTTCTGGTTCAATGTTGTAAGGAAAATGAGCAATATTTTGTCCTTTATAGTTGTATTCTGTACACACTTTTAAAGTTTCAAAACCAGAAAGTACATCCCCTTTCATCATCATTAATTGAGTAACTCCGTTAACTTGAACAGCATATTTTAAAGCTACAAGATCTAACCATCCGCAACGTCTTTGTCTTCCTGTTACAGATCCAAATTCGTTACCCACTTTTGCCATAGTAGCACCAACTTCGTCAAAAAGTTCAGTTGGGAAAGGTCCGCTTCCAACACGTGTTACATAAGCTTTAAAAATTCCGTAAACTTCTTTGATTTTGTTAGGAGCAATTCCTAAACCAGTACAAGCTCCAGCAGCAGTAGTGTTAGATGAAGTTACAAACGGATACGTTCCAAAATCAACATCTAATAATGAACCTTGAGCGCCTTCGCATAGAATAGATTTACCTGCTTTTTGAGCTTGGTGCATGTATTCTTCACTATCAATAAAATCTAGTTTTTTCAATTCTTCGATAGCTTCGAAAAATTCTTTTTCAAGTTCTGCTAAGTTGTATTGAATGTTAACATCATAAAAAGCAATCATTGCTTCGTGCTTGTCAGCCAAAGCTCTGTAACGATCTTTAAAATCTTCTAATTCAATATCACCAACGCGTAAACCGTTTCTACCTGTTTTGTCCATGTAAGTTGGTCCAATTCCTTTAAGGGTAGAACCAATTTTAGCTTTTCCTTTTGATGCTTCAGAAGCGGCATCAAGTAAACGGTGTGTTGGTAAAATTAAATGTGCTTTTCTAGAAATGATTAATTTGCTTTTGATGTCAAGTTTAAATTTCTCTAAACCTTCAATTTCTTTTTGAAAAACTACTGGGTCAATTACAACTCCATTTCCGATGATGTTTACTGAGTTTTTATGAAAAATTCCTGAAGGAATGGTTCTAAGTACGTGTTTAATTCCGTCAAATTCTAGTGTATGTCCTGCGTTTGGTCCTCCTTGAAAACGTGCGATAATATCATAATTTGAGGTAAGAACGTCAACAATTTTTCCTTTACCTTCATCTCCCCATTGTAATCCTAGTAATAAATCTACGGTCATTCTGTTTTAATTTGCGTTGAGACAAGCTGAGTTGTCCTACTGATTAATGTAGTTAATTTTCTTTTTTTTATTTTTTTAATAATGCCTGTTCGGGATTATTGTTTTTGCTTTTTGTTTCCGTAGAAATAAAGTGAATGATTCGTAATTTCGATATCAAATATTTCTTCGATTGTTTTTTTGATGGTTTGAATTCTTGGATCGCAAAATTCAATGACTTCACCAGAATCAGTCATGATAATATGATCATGCTGTTTGTCGAAATACGATTTTTCGTAATAAGCCTGATTTTGCCCAAATTGATGTTTTCTAACCAAAGCGCAGTCCAGCAGCAGTTCAATCGTGTTGTATAACGTAGCTCTGCTCACACGATAGTTCTTATTTTTCATTTTGATGTATAGATTTTCTATATCAAAATGCTCCTCGCTATCGTAGATTTCCTGAAGTATAGCATAACGCTCAGGAGTTTTGCGATGCCCTTTTTGTTCAAGATACATTGTAAAAACATTTTTTACAATTTCTTGATTCTTAGTGTTGTCAGTTGAAATGAGTGTCATATCCGGCAAAGATAATTTTTTATTTTTAATGAATAAAAGTTTCGGGTTTAAAGTTTCGTTACAAAATTCTTATAGTTTCCCTAAAAAGTTAGGTTCTGTACTCTCTCGTAACCTTGTCAACACCGTCAATTTTCTTAATTGCATTGATCATTTTTTTCAGAATAGTATTGTTTTGAACAATAACCGCGATCTGTCCGTGAAAAATTCCCGCATCAGTACTCAATGAAATACTTTGAATATTAACGCTCATATTGTTTGAAATTACACGAGTCAATTGATTGGTAAGTCCTAAAACATCCATTCCGGTAATATTAATAATCGCCTTAAATTCTTCTTGAGAAGAATCGATCCATTTGGCGCTCATAATTCGGTAAGCGTAATTAGACTGCATTCCAATAGCGTTCGGACAATCTTTTTTGTGGACTTTGATACCTTCGTTGATCGTTACAAAACCAAATACATCATCGCCTGGAATAGGGTTACAGCATTGAGATAGTTTATAATCTAATTTATCATGTTCAGTACCAAAAACCAACATGTCATAGTTACTGCTGATAACAGGTTTGTGTATATCCTCTGAAGCGGTCGTGTCTTTATTTCTTTTAATTTTATTTTTAAAGAAATTGATAAACGTATTGCTTTTTTGAGCAGCATAATCTTTTAACTGTTGATTTTCTATTGCGCCAATTCCAACGCGATAAAATAAATCTAAGCTTGTTTTTAATTTAAAAAAGTTAACTAACTCATTTGTACTTTGCTCGTTAAGCGTAATTTTTAAATGTTTTAGTTTTCTGGTAAGTAATTCTTTTCCTTCTTCGGCAATTTTTTTGGTGTTCTCGTTTAGAACGTTTTTAATTTTATTTTTTGCTCTCGAAGTTGTTACATACTCGAGCCAGTTTACCGTTGGTTTTTGGTTTGCAGAAGTTATAACTTCAACTTGATCGCCGCTTTTAAGTTCATGATTTAAAGGAACTAAACGACCGTTTACACGAGTACCTCTAGTTTTAATTCCAATTTCAGAGTGAATACTAAATGCAAAATCAAGAGATGTTGCACCTTTTGGCAGTGATTTGATTTCTCCTTTTGGAGTAAACACGAAGATTTCTTTAGAATATAAATTCATTTTAAAATCCTCAACAAAATCAACCGCATTGGTTTCTTGATTTTCTAGCGCTTCGCGAAGTAAATTCAGCCAAGTATCTAAACCGCTTTCCTCAGTTGCGCCATTTTTGTATTTGTAATGCGCTGCATATCCTTTTTCGGCAATTTCATCCATACGCTCGCTTCGAACCTGAACTTCAACCCAGCGGCCTTTTGGTCCCATAACGGTAATGTGAAGTGCTTCGTAACCAGTTGATTTTGGTGATGAAATCCAGTCGCGTAAACGGCTAGGACTTGGTCTATAGTGATCTGTTACAATCGAGTAAATCTTCCAAGCGATAAATTTTTCGTCATGCGGATCAGATTTATAAACAATTCGCAAGGCAAACTTGTCATAAACTTCATCAAAACTTACATTTTGAGCACGCATTTTTCGGCGAATCGAATAAATGGATTTTGGACGACCTTTTATAATGTAATCAACATTCTCTGCATCTAGAGATTTCTTCAAAACATCCGAAATATCTTTGATGTAAGCATCTTGTTCTTCCTTAGTTTCTCTAATTTTGCTTACAATATCATTGTAAACGGCAGGTTCTGTATATTTTAAACCTAAATCTTCCAATTTAGTTTTAATATTATAAAGTCCTAAACGGTGGGCGAGAGGAGCATAAATATAAAGCGTTTCAGAGGCGATTTTGGTCTGTTTGTATTCCGCCATCGAATCCATTGTCTGCATATTATGTAAACGATCCGCGAGTTTAATCAAAATAACACGTACATCATCATTCAGCGTTAAGATCATTTTTCTAAAATTCTCTGCCTGCATAGATGCATTTAGATCTTTTTGAACTAATGAAATTTTTGTTAAGCCTTCAACTAACTGTGCTACTTTTGGATTGAATAATCGCTCAATATCTTCTACAGTCATTGGCGTATCTTCGACCACATCGTGTAATAAAGCCGCGGCAATAGAAGTTGCTCCCAGACCAATTTCTGAGGCAACAATTTTTGCAACTGCAATAGGATGAAAGATATACGCTTCTCCAGATTTGCGTCTTTGCTCTTTGTGAGCATCTACAGCAACATCAAAAGCCTTTCTAATCAGTTTTTTATCAGTAGGTGATAAAGTCTGATAACTAATTCGTAGTAATTCTTTGTACTCCTGCGCAATCGCTTTGTTTTCTTTTTCTGTATCTATTTCTATCATAACGGCATGGTTCAAGTACTAAAAATAGGAAAAAAAAAGAATATACACAAGGGAATAGGGTGTTGATTTTGGAATGAAATTATTTTGTTTCAAGTTTAAAGTTTCAAGTTTTTGCTGATTGTTTATATCTTAAGTTTTCAATGAGAAACCTGAAACCTGAAACTTGAAATTACTTTTTAGAAAAATCTAAATCTTGAAAATCATAACTAAAATCAGTCAGATCAGAAATTGGAAGCATTTTTAAGTTAACCACATTTCCACTTTCATCATATTTGAAAAGCAAATGAGCATCTGCATGAAAAAAGGCATTATTCCATTTTACAACATAATTACCATCTTTATAGAAAAAGACTTCACCAGCAAGCTGCGGCGAACGTTTTGAAGCAAAATACAACTTTCTTTTTTTTCTGTAATTGTTATTTCCCCAAACCAGTTGTCTTTGTAAGTACCAATGATTTTTGAAAAATCAACCTTTAGTTTGTCTTTTTTATTTTTTGCCACAACAGCCCAAACTTCGTCCGTAACTTTATCTGCAGATTCTTCGCTGGCTTTCATTCGGTTGCTGTAAACCGTAACATAATCATCAGATTTTATGCCTAAATAACTGTCTTTAATTGTATTTGTAATGGCGCTGAATGCTGCTCCAGACTGTTGATTGGTTAAAACAATAATTCCTAATCCTAATTCTGGAATTAAAGTAGTTTGTGTAACATTACCTTCTAATCCGCCTGTGTGTGAAACTTGTTTGTATCCTTTTACATCGCTTAAAAACCAGCCTAAACCATATCCGTTAAAATGAGTATTGTAAGGAGGTCTCGTTTTGGTTGGAATTATAGTTTGCAACTGCCACATTTCGTCATGTTCTTTTTCAGAAAATAACTGTTTATTGTCGCCGTATTTTCCGTTGTTGATTTGCAGAATTGCCCATTTACTCATGTCGTTTACACTAGAATAAATTCCCGCAGCGCCATCAAAAAGCTGATTTTCGTACCGTTTTATCGTTTTCAATTTTCCATCAATCGGTACGTGTGGCGTAATTACGTTTGTGGTATCTTTTAAACGTTTTACCGATGCCACACTATTGTTCATTTCTAATGGTTTCATGATTCGTTCTTCAACAAAATCAGCCCAAGTTTGTTTGCTTACCACGTGTACAATTTCGCCCGCAATTATATACATTAAATTGTCGTAATCGTACTTTGTTCTAAAACTCGAAACGGGTTTTAAATAACGTAAATTATGAATAATATCTTGAGCTTTAAAATCGCTTCCGTCAGGCCAAATCATCAAATCGCCTGCGCCAAGACCAAGTCCGCTTCTGTGTGTTAATAAATCACGGATTGTAAATTCGCGAGTTACAAAATCATCATATATTTTAAAATCTGGAAGATAGGAGATTACTTTATCATCCCATTTTATTTTACCTTCGTCAACCAGCATTGCTAATGCCGCAGATGTAAAAGCTTTACTGTTGGAAGCAATTCCAAACAACGTATTTGCATCTACTTTTTGTTGTGTTAGAACTGATTTTACGCCATATCCTTTGGATAAAACTACTTTGCCGTCTTTTACAATTGCAACTGCAATTCCCGGAACATCAAAAGTTTTTATGGTGCGATTTACCAAGTCATCTACTTCTTGATTGGTTATTTGTGCTGAAACAGAAAAGCTAAATAATAATGCTAAAAGTGATAATTTGTAATTCATGATGGAAAGTTTTTTTAGTTAAATCCTCTTTGGCGTTTGGCTTCAAAAATTAAAATCGCGGCGGCTACAGAAACATTCATACTGTCTATTTCGCCCTGCATCGGGATAATGATATTTTGTGTTGCTGCATCACGCCAGTCCTGCGTTAATCCCGTGGCTTCTGTACCAACAACTAAAGCGGTTGGAGTTGTGAAATTTTGGGTATGATAAGAAGTTGAATTTTGTAATGTAGCGCAGTAAAAATCGATCTTTTTTTCTTTCAAAAAAGTAATGATTTCTTCTGTGGTTCCTGTTGCAATTTGATTGGTAAACAAACAGCCAACGCTGGAACGTACTATATTTGGATTGTACAAATCGCTTTTTGGATTTGCAATTAATACGGCGTCTAAGTTTGCTGCATCTGCAGTACGTAAAAGTGCACCAATGTTTCCTGGTTTTTCTGGAGATTCGGCTACTAAAATTAAAGGATTGTCTGATAATTTTAAATCAGACAGTTTTAAAGATTTGGTTTTGGCTACAGCCAAAATACCTTCGGTTGTGTCTCGATATGCTAGTTTTTGATAAACTTCTTTATTGATTTCTATCAATTGAACCGATTTAGAAACTAGTTCATGAATTTGATTTTCTGTAACTAATTCAGGTAAAAATAAAACCGTTTCGATTTCAAAACCGCCTTTTATAGCAAGTGAAATTTCGCGTTGTCCTTCAATCAAAAATGTTCCGGTTTGCTTTCGGGCTTTTGCTTTTTCTTGTAATAAAACAAGCGATTTTATAAACGGATTTTGGACTGAAGTAATTTGTTTCATTTTTTTAAAGGCTCAAAGTTGCAAAGGTTCAAAGGTACAGAGTTTTTTTTTAAAGTTGCAAAGGTTCAAAGTTGCAAAGTAGTGAGATGAAAAAAAAGAATAGCCACGAATTTCATGAATTTACACAAATTTTTTACCAGTGACAAGTAAAATTTTAATTCGTAAAAATTCGTGAAATTTGTGGCTAAAAAACTAGATTATTTCTTAAAAACTTCTTTAACCTCAGTATCTACAGGATGATCTGCGCTAAAAGTGTAGCCCATAATTTTGGCAATAGTTTGCGCAAACTGTTTTTGATAAATTTGAGATTCTGTTTTGATTTCACCTTTTGGAGCAATTTCTGGTCCCATTGCAGCAAACCAAATTTGTGATGCACCTGCAATATCAGAACCATGATCCGTCCATTGCGCTTTTATTTTGTCGCCGCGTCCGTGATCGACCGTAATGAAAATGGTTGTTTTATTTTTGTATTGCGGATCATTTTGCACAAAATCCCAGATTTCTTTAATCCATTTATCAACCTGATTGGCAGCGTCAAGATATGATTTGTATTGTCCGTGATGTGCCCATTCATCTGTTTCACCATAAGCAACATAAAGTACTTTTGGTTTGTTGGTTTTTAGCTCGTTCATCGCTTGATAATGTGTAAAAACATCAAGACATTCACCTTCATTAAAAGGTTTGTACGAGTTATTACGCATATCGTTCAACAATTTTTGAGTTGCCGTTGGTTTACTTCCTCCAACATTATCAAAAGCTGAAATAACAGGGAAGCCGCTTCGTTCTTCGTTTAAAATTCTATCAAAAGCATCCCAAGCTCCAAAAGCTGCAGTTTTGCCTTTTATTTTTGGCTGCTGATTTAAATACTCTAGAATATTTACATTCGGATTGGCTTTATAACTGTTTGAATTTACCTTAAGATCTACATTTCCAGTCATGATTTCGCTGTATCCGGGATAACTAAACCAATACGGATTGGCAACATCGACTTTGTTGCCAAGATCACGATTGCCATAAATTTGTCCTTTCGAAACAATTTCTGACCAGAAAAAAGGCATTATTTTTTTACGAGATGAAGCATAATCAGCACCAGCGTAGTTTTTATAAATATAAGTGCTGTCACCTTGATTGAATTTTTTATCATTGGCAATTGCAGGATCCAGTCCTTTAAAGACTTCCTGCCATCTAAAGCCGTCTGTGGTGATTACAATAATGTTTTCTGTTTTTTGTGCGCTGCTTAAAAAGCTTATTAAAACAAATGTGGTTAAAAATAGTTTTTTCATAGTATAGTTTTTTTGAATTGTAAAGGTCGAAATATTCACGATTTTAAAAATAAACATTTGTATTATCTTTTGTTTTTTATAATGTAAACAATAAAGATTATTTGACTTAATAAAAAAAGAAAAAGCGAAGCATAAGCTACAATGTCAAGTAATGTGATGAATTCAAGAATATCTTTTGAATTTTCGGCAGTTGTCATGCGGATAAACATATTAAATCTTGCATAAAATACAAAAGGAAGGCAAAGGATAAAATGTACTGCAAAAATTTTAGAAGAAATTATTTTTCCTTTTCGAAGTATTATCCAATAAGTTATAAGGATTACTAAAAGTATGCTCCATACAATTATTTCTAAGTAAGATGTTGATGGAATAACAGTATTCCATCCTGGATTTTGAATTGTGAGCCCTGATTCAAATGGAGTTGCAACAAAGAAAAGTAATAAAAATGATAAAAAAGGAATGTATTTTTTTTCCATCTGCCTATTTATTGAATCAATTTACCTGATCATTTACTACAAAATTCCTCGCGCCTTAATTTCCAAATATTTATTAATGGCGTCTAAAGTCAGATTCTCAGGCTGCGTTAAAACGGAATGGATTCCGTATTTCTTTAATTCGTTTGCAATAAGGCGTTTTTCGAACATGAATTTTTCGGCAATAACTTTATCGTAAACTTCTTGAATAGTGTCCGTTTTTTTGTTGATGATATCGTTTAATTCTGTATTCTGAAAAAAGACAACTACCAATAAATGACTTTTTGCAATTCCTTTTAAGTAAGGTAATTGGCGATTTAAACCATCCATAGTTTCAAAATTGGTGTACAGGATAATTAAGCTTCTTTGGTTGATGTTTTTCTTAATATCGACATACAATCTGCTGTAATCACTTTCAAAAAAATCAGTTTTAATGTTGTATAAAGTTTCGAGTATCTTTTGCATTTGAGAACCTCTTCTCTCCGCAAAAACTCTGTTTTCTACTTTTTTAGAAAAAGCGAAAAGACCAGCTTTATCTTGTTTTTTCAGAATTACATTGGATAAAACTAAAGTTGAATTTATCGCATAATCTAATAAACTTAATCCATTAAAAGGCATTTGCATCACGCGCCCTTTATCAATTGCCATGTAAACTGATTGTGATTTTTCGTCTTGAAATTGGTTCACCATCAAAGTATTTTTCTTTGCAGTGGCTTTCCAGTTTATGGTTCTAAGATCGTCGCCTTGAACATATTCTTTAATTTGCTCAAACTCCATTGTGTGACCAATTCGGCGTATTTTTTTGATTCCGTATTGGTATAAATTATTGGAGAACGCCAACAAATCGTATTTTCTCAATTGAATATACGATGGATATGTTGGAACCATTTGATCTTTGGCAAACGAAAATCGGCGGGAAATTAATCGTAAAGGAGATGAAACATAAATATTCAAATAGCCGAAATAATATTCACCGCGTTCTGTTGGGCGTAAATCATAGCCAATTTCTTTTTGATCTGAAGCTTTGATTTTTTTTACGATTTTAAAATCGCGCACTTGAAATTGAAATGGAATTTCATCAATTATCTTAACTAAAATAGGAAAGGTATAATAGTTTTTTATTTGAATATTGATAGGATTTAAATCTCCATTTGAAAGCTTTTCTGGTGTAATTCTTTCTGCTTCGATTCCAGTTTTTGTGAGATATAATATTAGAATATCAAGGGCTAAGAAAGTGAATAGAATCAAAAATACAAACCATACAGCATTGTATAAATTTGGAAAAATAAAAGCACAGACAAACAATCCTATAATGCCCAAAAGCACATAGAAAAAGAAATTATTCAGGTATAGACTTTTTATAAAATTCACTGTTTTTTTAGTTTCAGGTTTAAAGTTTCAGGTTTCAAGTTTGCTTCGACTTCTCTCGGCAGGACAGAATTGAAATTTACAATTCACCATTAACATTTTATCTCGGAATCTCGACTGTTTCGATAATTTGTTTGATAATTTCAGAGCTTGTAATTCCTTCCATTTCACGTTCTGGAGTTACAATTACACGATGTTGTAAAACAGGAATGGCAGCTTCTTTAATATCTTCGGGAGTAACAAAATCACGTCCGCGAATAGCCGCAAATCCTTTCGAAGCATTCAAAATTGCAATAGACGCACGAGGTGAAGCTCCTAAATACAAAAAGGCATTTTCGCGAGTGTTAACTACGATTCTGGCAATGTATTCTAACAAATTTTGCTCTACTCTGATCTGTTTTACTAAAGCTTGATAATTATTTATTTCAGATGATGAAAGAATAGTTTTAATGGCTTCTAATTTGCCATGATCCTGTAATAAGTGTTCTCTCTGAATGATTAAAATTTCTTCGTTTAATTTTGGATAATCAATCGTAATTTTAAATAAGAAACGGTCTAATTGTGCCTCAGGTAAACGATATGTTCCTTCTTGCTCAATTGGATTTTGGGTTGCAATTACTAAAAATGGAGTTTCTAATTGATAAGCAGAACCGTCAATTGTAATCTGGCGTTCTTCCATAACTTCAAAAAGAGCGGCTTGCGTTTTTGCTGGAGCACGATTAATCTCGTCAATCAAAATTAAGTTAGAAAAAATCGGGCCTTTTTTAAATTCAAATTCTGAGCTTTTCAAATTAAAAATTGAAGTTCCCAGAATATCCGAAGGCATTAAATCCGGCGTAAACTGAATTCGGCTAAAGCCAATGTTTAATGTTTTTGAAAGTAGTTTCGCGGTAATTGTTTTCGCAACTCCAGGAACACCTTCTAATAAAACGTGACCGTTTGATAAAATGGCAACTAGAAGCTGATCGACCATTTTATGCTGGCCAACAATTACAGTTTCTAGTTCTTTCTTAATTGCGTTTACGTGTTCTAAAAGCGGAGCTAGATTTATTCTGGCTTCAAAATTCACATTTTCATTGGTGATTTCAGTTTCTTGAGTATTAATATCGTCCATGATTGTGTATGTTTTTATTTAATTGGTATAAAATATTAGTTTAAAATCTTTTCAATTGCAGTATTAATTCTAATTAAATCTTGTTCAATACTGGCATGATAACCATTTCGATGTTCGTTGATTAAAAATATAAGTTCTTGAATGTCCGTTTCGTTCTTTCCCGTTTTATGATGCAGTTTTTTTACAAAATCATCATCAAGCTTTGTGGTATCGATTAAATATTCAGTTCTAATTTTTTCTAAGAAATAAATGATTTTTTTATCAATAATATTGGTGTGATCTCCTTCTTGATAGTACAAATTACCTATTGTTTTTGTAAAATCAATAGTTGAATTTGCTAATGGCTGCAAAATAGGAACAATACGCTGTTTTCGTTTTGCATTGAATATCATAAAAATCAGCATTCCGATTAAAAATAAATACCAAGCCCATTTTAATGCGGGCTGACTTAGAATGTAACGAAGCGGTGATTCTGAAATGTTTTCATTGTTTTGTCCTTTGGTATACCAGTAAATATTGCCTTTTGGAATGTACGATAATACATTTTCAGTATATTGATATCGATCTTCTTTTAGCAAATTATAATTGGTAAAAGCCACGGGATTCATGTGCAGATAGAAAT
Organism: Flavobacterium sp. YO12; assembly: GCF_004119495.1. Lineage (GTDB taxonomy): Bacteria > Bacteroidota > Bacteroidia > Flavobacteriales > Flavobacteriaceae > Flavobacterium. The sequence continues at coordinate 39,438 of NZ_NRQU01000030.1, read as the reverse complement.
AACCGCTTTTGTAAGCAACTTTTATAAAGTTGATGTTTTTTTTCTCTTTTGGATTTCCTTGATAACCTAAAACAGTAGTGTTTAAAGTGTCAATTTTAGTAAAGTAATCAACAATATTGCCTGATGATTTATAGATTTTTGAACTCAGTTTTTTATTTGACATCCAAACAGAATTGTTTTCAGTTTGAAGAAAACCAGAATTATAATCTATTTTAAGACTGTCTAATAAAGGTTTTGGAAAATTGGTCATGCTTAAAAAAGCATTGTTTCCATGCGAGACAAAATACATGATTTCTTTAATAGATTGATCGTCAATAGTGTTTTGTGCCGAAATATTTAGAAAAGTTCCTTTTGCAGTATAAGTTTGCACCAAAGTATCTTCATCGTATTTTGAATCTAAAAATTCATACGGCGTGACATTAGCAATTTTTTCAATTTTTTGATTTTTAAGAATACCACCAATTTCTTTGTCAAAAACATACAACCCAAAAGGGATTTTGTCATTGACAGAATAGGTTGGTCTCCAATCAACAGGTTTTGGTTTATTGTAATCTGAAACTAAAATTAAGATCAAGATAAAAACCAGAATTCCAATGTAAATTTTGATATTTTTACTCATCAGCTAAAGGTTTTTAAAGCATTCTTAAATCGATTTTCAGCCTTGTTGAAGGTTGTATCGTTAATTTCAAATTCGCCGTACCAAATATAATTATAGAGATAAGATAAATAGGTAAACTCTTCTTTGTGAGCTGGTTTTTGAAGTTCGTACAAATAATCTGAATTGGTTTTTTCAATATCCCATTCAATATAATTATGCTCTGCCATCGTTTTTAAAAGCCAAAGATAATAGTATCGAACAGCGGTGCGCTTTTCGCCCGAAGCAAGACTTTCTTTTATTAGTTTTTCAAAATCAAGAAGATGAATATTTTTTTCAATATCAGAATAATGAACTGTTCTTTTCTGTGAGTTCTTGCCAAAAATCCATTGACCTTCTTTATTGATAATGGCTTTTACAATTAAATAAATCACTAAAACAATGACCAGAATAGCAATGATTCTTAGAAAAAGAACGGTGAATTTTAATGAAGCTTCCGTTGTACTGAAAGAGAAAATATTTCGTAAAATACTGGCAAGCCAATCTTTAAAACGGTCCCAATAGCTTTTTTCTGGTGCTTTTTGCTCGTAGATAAAATCTTGATCGGTATATTTCTTTTTGAAATTTTTAGAAAATGTTTTTGCTTCTACAGTACTAGAATCAATTTGAATATCAGCTTCGGTATATTTTACCGAATTAATTTTTGGAGGTTCTTCTGTCACCAAAGAATCCTGAGCATGCGAGATGCCGCAGAAAAAAAGAAAAGATAAAATAAATAAAAATTTATTCATTATTGGTGTAGATTAATTCGATTTGGCAGATAGTTTTTGTACTTTTTTATGAACAATAAAAGGATAAATCAGGTAATAAAATGAAATTATTGCTAACGTAAACAGGATGATAAAACTGCTTAACCAATTAGGCATATCAATAGAGTATCTGGTTATAAAACCTTCTAAAAAACCTGCACCGATAGTAAAAGGAAAAGTGCTCAAGAATATTTTAAAGCTGTTTTTGAAACCAATTTTAAATGAATTCATTCTCGAAAAAGTTTTAGGAAATAGGATAGAAGCTCCCAAAATAAATCCTGCTGCCGATTCTATAACTATTGTAAAAATTTCCATCGAACCGTGAATCCAAATACCACGGACGCTTTTCCAGAATACGCCTTGATCGTAGAAAAAATACTGAAAAGATCCCAGCATTATTGCATTTTGAAGAAAGATGTAAAATGTACCAATACCGCCTGTAATTCCAAACATATAACATTTTGCACCAACATAAAGATTATTCATCGTAATGCCGATAAAACTTCCCCAGTTTGATCCAGATCCGTAAACCGCCATTGGATTTCCTTTTTTGATGTTATCCAGAGACATATTTACATAATCATCGCCCAAAATCAAACGAACAAAATTGGAATCATATCGTGCAGAAACTACTCCAATTGCGACAGTCACAAAAAATAAAACAAAGGCGTACATCAAATATCTTTTGTATTCAAATAAAAGCAGCGGAACTTCGGTTTTAAAAAATTCGACGATTCTATTTTTTTCAGTTCGTTTCGTTTTGTAAATTTTTTGGTAAATCTGCGAAGCAAGATGATTTAAGTATACAACCGTCTTACTTTTAGGGTAATAAGTTTGCGCATACGACAAGTCATTCATTAATTGAATGTACAAATTAGCTAATTCGTCAGGATTTTTCTTAGCTTTGCCGAAAATAGCTAGCTCAAATTCCAGCCATTTTTCTTTATTTTGTTTTATAAATGCAACTTCTCTCATTGAAGGCTAAAATATAAAATATGTCAGAATTATCTATTAATACGACACAAAATGTTCGAATAAATTTTATCGCCGCCACGGTAGGCGAGCGAATGGGTGCTTATTTTATAGATTTAGGCATTAAATTATCATACATAATTGTTGTTTCGCTGCTTGTTTTTTATTGGCTTGACCTTGGTCCGTTGATGGATAAATTAGATACTTGGTCGCGAGGTGCGATATTTTTAATGCTTTATTTTCCTTTAATTATTTACTCTATTACTTTAGAAAGTATTTTTGAAGGTCAGTCTTTTGGAAAAAAATTAGTCAAAATAAAAGTGGTTAAAATAGATGGTTACCAAGCAGGATTTGGTGATTATTTAATGAGATGGTTTTTTAGAATAATTGATTTTTCATCATTTTACGGACTTGTAGGTTTAATTGCAGTTGTTTCGAGCAAAAAAGCACAGCGTTTAGGCGATATGGCTGCGGGAACGGCAGTAATTACACTAAAAAACAAAATCAATATAAGTCACACTATTCTTGAGGAAATAGGAGAAGCTTATGTGCCAACCTATCCTTTGGTTATTAAATTGTCAGATAATGATATGAGAATTATCAAAGAAACCTATCAAAAAGCCGAGGCAAAAAACGATCATGAAGTGATTTATAAATTAGTCGCTAAGATTGAAAGTGTAACAGGAATTAAGAATCAATCTGGAAACAATGTTGATTTCATTAGAATAGTGTTAAAAGATTATAATTTTTACACTCAAAACATGTAATGTTACTTTTTTTGTAATTAGTCGTGCGATACTGCAGAGTTTATTTAGAAAAATAATAGTTTTCAAATTTTTAGCATAATTTTTTAACATACTTCGCAAATCGCAGAAAAAAAATGCTTTTAAGCTCAAAACGGGTTAGATGATTTCTTAAATTTGTTAAAGAACTTAGTACTAAGTTTCTTTAAATATGGCGTAACCGAAAAGCCAAAGAGTAGGAAGATTTAAATATAAAATCATGAAAATTAAAAGTGTATATGCTGTTGCAATACTATTTTTGGTATCAATTGCAGCCTTTGCTCAGGGCACAAAAAAATTAGATAAAATCATAAAAAGAGATTATCAGGTAATTGAATGTACAATTAGTAAAATGTCTGATAAAGCAGTTGAATATTCTCTGCCAGGAGAAACAATGCAAATTTCACTTGATACGGGACTAATTGCTCGTATTGATTTTGCCAGTGGGCGTTCTCAAACATTTGATGTAACTCCAGCAAGCAGTTCTTCGTCAGCAAGATCAACAGCAGTTGTTTCTTCTGAAATGAAACAAAATACAATAGCCGTACTTCCAGTTCCTTATTTAAATTCAGATACACAAGAAAGTTCTGAAGATATGGCCAAATTTGCACAAAACGATCTTTACAATAAACTGTTGGATAAATCATCAAATATTTTTCCTTTAACCGTTCAGGATTTAAGAACGACTAACAGTCTGCTTCGTAAAGCTGGTATTGATTATAAAAACATTGATGAAACGCCAATTGAAGATCTTGAAAAAATTCTAGGCGTAGATAATATTGTAGCGGCTAAGGTGTCATATACTATTGGTTCTGGTACAACAGCAACTACTTATAACAGCGGAAATGCGAAAGTAAGTGACAATAACAAGAAGGTAAAAACCAGCGATATTTCGACTACAACAGCCAATACGCAAGAGTATTACTATTACACTGTATATTTTGATATGTATAAAAATGCATCAAAAATATATTCGCAAACACGTAAACCATTCTTGGCAGTAAAAGACAGCTGGATCGATTCTGTGCAGTATTTGCTAAAAAGAAGTCCGATTTACGTAAAAAAATAGCAGATTATAGAGTTGCAAATGGTTTAATCTTTGTATCTCTGCATCTTTAAACCTTTGCAACTTTAAAAAAGAATGTTTCATTTATTAGATATTATCGGTACGATGGCATTTGCAATGTCTGGCGCTTTAACGGCAATGCATAAAAGGCTTGATCCGTTTGGCGTTTTTATTATTGCTTTTGTAACCGCCGTTGGGGGCGGAACCCTGCGCGATGTTTTAATAGGCAGAACTCCTGTGGGCTGGATGCTCAATCTGCAATATGTATATGTGATTATTTTAGGTTTTTTTCTAGCTATACTTTTTAGAAAAAAGTTTGATAAACTTAGAACCTCTCTGTTTTTGTTTGATACAATTGGTTTAGGTGTTTTTACTTTGATAGGCCTTGAAAAAGGAATCATGGTTGGTCTGCATCCTGTGATTTGCGTGGCGCTTGGTACAATGACAGCTTGTTTTGGCGGTGTACTTCGAGATATTTTATGCAATGAAATTCCAACCGTTTTTAGAAGAGAAATTTATGCAACGATCTGTATTTTTGGAGGAGTTGTGTTTTTTGTTTTAAGAAAATGGAATCTGGCAGACGATGCACTGTATTTAGTAACTTCTGTAGTTATTATTTCCGTACGTTTACTTGCAGTAAAATACAAATGGCATTTACAAGCATTTGATCATAAATAAGATTTATTTCTGCCACGAATTACACTAATTCCCACAAATTATACTTTAGGAATATAAGCAGTATGCTTATAAAAAAGTTATAATTTTGGTACCATAGAGTGTAATTGAAAAATAATTAGTGAATATTCGTGAAATTCGCGGCAAAAGAAAAAATGAAAAATCTTATAGTAAAAAAATACACGAAAAGCGATTACGACATTTGGAATGATTTTGTCGATCAGGCCAAAAATGCTACGTTTTTGTTTCATCGTGATTTTATGGAATATCACGCAGATCGTTTTGAAGATTTTTCTCTTTTAATTTTTGAAGAGAACAAATTACGAGCTATTCTGCCTGCAAACAAACGATCAAATTCCGTTTATTCACATCAAGGACTTACATACGGAGGTTTGGTTTTTTCAGCCAAATTAAACGGAGAAAAAGCAGTATCAATTTTAGATGCTGTTTTGTTTTTTTTGAATGAAAACAGCATTAAAACCTTTTATTACAAGCCAATTCCGAGTTTTTATCTTTCAGGCGGAAATCAAGAAATAGACTTCTTTTTGTTTAAAAGAGGTGCCGTTTTAGAACGGAAAGAAATGAATTTGGCCGTAAATTTAAATCTGCCTTTAAAAATTTCTAAAAGCAAATTAAAGCATTTTAGACGAATTGAAAATCTTGATTTAGACATCATTGAAGAAGAAGATTTTCAACCTTTTTGGAATGGAGTTCTAGAACCAAGATTATCAGAGAAGTTTAATGTAAAACCAGTTCATTCAAAAGAAGAAATTACTTTGTTAAGAAACAGGTTTCCTCAAAATATAAAGCAGTTTTCGGTATACCAAAATGATGAAATTATTGCTGGAATTACCATTTTTGAAACCAAGAACATTATAAAATCACAATACGGCGCCACCTCAAAAAAAGGAGAAGAAGTAAGAGCACTCGATTTTTTATTCATCAATTTGATTCATAAATACAAACGAAAAGGAAAACACTTTTTTGATATGGGAATTGTAAATGATGATAATGATTCAGGTTACCACGCTGGATTACTTAAACAAAAAGAAGAGTTAGGCTGCACGGTTTACAATCAGGATTTTTATAAAATCGAGATAAAATAATTTCTATTAGACGCTATACGTATTTTGATAAGCGAAATACTTATTTTTGAGATCACAATTTAATTCAAATAGATTTTTAGAATTATCAATGTGAATCTTTTTAATCTGTGGCTGATACAAAATATGATACCATTTCTAGATCTAAAAAAAATTAACGAGCCTTATGAAACTGCTTTTCAGGAAAAACTGAAATTGGTTTTAGACAATGGCTGGTACATTTTAGGAAAAGAAGTTGAAATTTTTGAAAAGGCTTTCGCCGAATATTGCCAAACAAAATACTGTATTGGAGTAGGGAATGGTTTTGATGCTTTAGTATTAATCTTTAAAGGTTACATACAACTTGGCAAACTGCAAAAAGGCGACGAAGTTATTGTTCCTGCAAACACTTATATTGCTAGTATTTTAGCCATTTTGCAAGCAGATTTAGTTCCTGTTTTAGTTGAACCAAAATTAGAGACCTACAATATAAATCCTGATTTGATTCAGGAGAAAATTACATCAAAAACAAAAGTCGTTTTAGCTGTTCATCTCTACGGACAATTGGCCGAAATGGAGAAAATAAATGAAGTTGCTGTTCAAAATAATCTTTTAGTAATAGAAGATGCCGCACAATCGCATGGAGCGGTTGAAAATTCTAATAATTCCAAATTCCAAATTCCAAACATAAAGGAAGATAAAATGGGCAATCAAAAATCAGCGCTCAAAAATCTAAAATCAAGCGCAGCCCACAGCTTTTATCCGGGAAAAAACCTTGGTTGTTTGGGTGATGGCGGCGCGATTACGACAAACGATTCAGAATTGGCAGAAGTGCTTTTTGCACTTCGAAATTATGGTTCGCAACAAAAATATTATAACGATTATATCGGCGTAAATTCTAGATTAGATGAACTGCAGGCTGGATTTTTAAATCTAAAATTACCCAATTTAGATGCGGATAATAATAAACGACGAGCAATTGCAAAACGGTATTTATCTCAAATTAAAAACGATAAAATCATATTGCCTTATTGGGATAATTCTAATAATCACGTGTTTCATTTATTTGTTGTTAGAACTGAAAACAGAACTGATTTACAGCGTTATTTAACAGATAATAATATTCAAACCGTAATTCATTATCCAGTGCCGCCGCACAAACAAAATGCATTTTTAGAATGGAATAATCTATCTTTTCCTATTACAGAAAAAATTCACGACAAAGTTTTAAGTTTACCAATAAGTCCAGTTTTAACAAAGGAAGAAGTTGATTTTATTATCGAAACACTTAATCAATATTAATTAGTGTCTGATAGTAAAAAATCATATCAGGATATTTTAAAAACGACTTCGGTTTTTGGAGGAGTACAGTTTTTTTTGATTTTAATTTCTGTAATTCGAACCAAATTAATTGCTGTTTTTATTGGTCCAGCCGGAATGGGAATTGTTGCTCTATTAAATTCAACTTTAAGTGTTTTAAACAGTATTTCAGGTTTAGGAATTGAAACCAGCGCGGTAAAAAGCATTTCCGAAAATTATAAAAATAATGATATAAAAACAGTCTCAAAAACAATTCAAATTGTAAAAAAGATTGTTTTTATAACTGGAATCGCTGGAATGCTGCTCGCTTTAATTTTTTCAAAAGCCTTAAGTATCATTACTTTTGGCGATTCAAGTCAAACCTATTCGTTTGCACTACTTTCTGTAACCGTTCTATTTAAACAATTATCTTCAGGACAATTGGCTGTTTTGCAAGGTTTGCGTCAATTCCGATTTTTAGCCAAAGCCAATCTATATGGTAATTTATTTGGATTGCTATTTTCTATCCCGTTGTATTATTTTTTAAGAATTAATGCCATAGTTCCTACGATCTTCATTGCGTCATTATTTGCTTTAATTTTTACCTTTTATTATTCCAATAAAATAAATACAGAGAAAGAAAGAATTCCTAAAACTGCAGTTATCGCCGAAGGAAAATGGATTGTAAAATTGGGTTTTATGCTGACTATAAGCAGTGTTTTAACGCTTTTGTCAACCTATCTGGTTCATATTTATATTGGTAAAACGGGTGGATTAGAACAAGTAGGTTTTTACAATGCAGGATTTACGTTGTTGAATTCTTATGTTGGAATTATTTTTACAGTCATGAGCACCGATTATTTCCCAAAATTAGCTTCTATAAATACGGATAATGCTAAAGTAAGAACCAGCGTACAGCAGCAAGCTTTTATTTCAGTTTTACTTATTACGCCAATTGTTGTTTTGTTTTTGAGTTTTAGTTCGGTAATTGTACAGCTTATTTATACCACAAAATTTGATGCTGTAATTCCTATGATTTGCATTGGAATAATAGGAATGTTGTTTCGTGCTGTTTCGTGGGCAATGGGATTTATTTTAATTGCCAAAGGCGATTCGAAAATGTTTGTAAAAACTGCCATCGCATTTAATATATTGTCGTTATTGATGAATATTTTAGGCTATTATTTTTATGGTTTAGAAGGTCTGGGTTTTAGTTTCTGTTTTTATTTTTTATTCCATTTTATCGGATTAAAAATAATCACTAAAAAGCGTTATGATTTTTATTTTGAGAAAGATTTCTACTCTGTTTACCTTGTTTGTTTTGTAATATGCATTACAGCATTTTTAGTTAGATATATTGAAATTGAAGTTTTAAGATACAGTTTATTATCCATTATGATTTTATTTTCTTTTTGGTTTAGTTGGTTTCAAATCAATAAAAAGATAAATTTAAGCGAATTATTTACTTCATTTGTGAAGCGAAAAAAAGACAGAAATGATTCAGAACAGCTATAAAAAATGTCATTCTTTTTATCAAAAAATCAAGTTTTTCTTTAAAGTAAACTGGATCAAAACGCTGTATTTTAATTTCAAGAAATTCCCTTTCAAAACAGCAAAAAAGCTTCCTGTTTTCTTTTACGGACCTGTAAAGTTTACTTCGATAAAAGGTAAGATTCAGCTTAACGGAAAAGTTCAAAAAGGGATGATAGGTTTTGGTCAGCCTTATGAATTGAATTCTGTTCACAAAGGAATTGCTGAAATTACTGTTTATGGAACTTTAATCTTTAAAGGAAAGTTTCAATTTGGAAAAGATTACTTTCTATTTGTTGGTGAAAATGCCGTTTGTGAGCTTGGCAATATGGCTTCAATGGCTTCAAGTTCAAAACTAATTTGTACCGAAAAAGTTGTTTTAGGAGATTATGCCAGATTTGGTTCTGAATCGCAGATTATTGATACTAATTTTCATGATTTAATTGATACTAAAACAGAGGAGAAGTTTAAAAAATCGGCTCCAATTTGCGTAGGAAATTATAATTTTATGAGCAACAGGGTTTCGATTCTTAAAGGAACTCAAACACCTGATTTTTGTATTGTTGCATCAAATAGTTTGTGTACAAAAGACTATACAGCTTTAGGTGAAAATATTTTAATTGGCGGTGTTCCTGCTAAATTAATCCGAAATAATATTTCCAGAGACTGGCAGGGAGAAAAACAGCAATTAGATGATTTTTTGACAATCTAAAAAAAAATGGACACAGATGACACGGATTCGCTAAAACGAAGACGCGGATTAAAACGATTTTTTTTGATTAATGCATTTAAAAAAATCCGTTTTTATCCGCGTCTTTACAAAGTAAATCCGTAAAATCAGCGTTCAATTATTATTCGGATACGCTGTTTTATTTCCAATAAAATATATCGAAACAACAATTTGAAATTCGAAGTTTTAAACGCCAAAATCATTTCATAATGCATTCGTTTTAAAATGGCTTTGTGTTCTTCTTTTGTTCTGTTTAAAGCAATTGCCTTCTGGATAATCAGATAAGTAGAATGATTTATTTTTCTAGATCTTTCGTCGTTTTTAAGAAAAAAATGAGTTCCTTGAGAAGTTGAGACAATTCGTTTTTGAATCAAAATGGCATCAATAAAATCAAAATCATATTTACGAGAAGCGCGAATCCAAAGATCTAAATCTTCATAAGCAAGATTTTCATCATAACCTTGTAAATCATCAAAAACAGATTTTTTGACCATCGATGAAACGGAACAAATACTATTACCGCCAGAAATAACACTTAAATAAATATCGCCGATTACTCTAGTTTCGATTGTTTTTTTTGCCGAATCAACAGGAAAGTAATAAGAGTCAAATTCTCCATTTTCAGTAATTAGTTCCGTATTACCGTAAACAACGCCAAGGTTTTTGTATTGACTTTTTTGAAATGCTTCTATTTGCATCGAAACGCAATTTTGTGCTAAAATATCGTCGCAGGCTAAATCAATTATAAAACTGCCTTGTGTATGTCGAAGCGCTTTATTAAACGATTTGGTACTTCCTAGATTCGTTTTATTTTCAATAAATAAAATATCAGGATAATTGGTCAGCCAATTCTTAATGACTTTTCTTGAATTATCGGTGCTGAAATCATCAACAATAATTAATTCAACGTATGGATAATCTTGATTAACAGCCGACATTAAGCTCTCGACAATAAACCTTTCGTGGTTATAACACAAGCAAATTATAGTCACTAATGATTTATCCGGCATATTGTTTTAAAAAGTTATATTTGATACGAAAATAAGAAATCACGAATGATATTGTCTCACAAAAAAAAGAAAATTGCGCTGATTGGTTATCGCTTAAGCGGAGGCGGAAGTGAAAAAGTAATGGCAAATTTGTCTGTTTTTTTTGAAAGTAAAGGTTTTGAAGTTGATTTAATTATTGTTTTAGACGAAGTAAGTTATCCCTATTCTGGGAAATTGGTAAACCTGGGTTTACTCAAAAATAAAAGCAATGGTTTTTTTAATAAAGCTAGAAGATTAAAGGCTTTACGAGATTATTTGAATCAGAATCAATTTGATTTTATTATTGATTTTCGCTTTCGGACTAAGGTTATTCAAGAGCTTATTTTGGCTCGATTTATTTACAATACAAAGACTATTTTTACGGTTCACAGCTTTTTAATTGATCATTATATGCCTAATAATTCTTGGCTGACACGATTAATGTACAATCATTGTTTTGCGAATGTTGCCATTACTGAAGAAATGAAAACGTTGATTGAAACCAAACATCAATTAAAAAATGTGGTGACGATTCATAATCCAGTTTGTTTAGAAGAAATTTTAGAAAAACAAAAAGAGGATATCAAAATTAGATTTGATTTTATTGTTGCAGTTGGGCAATATGAAAATGAAATTAAACAATTTGATAAATTAATTTCAAGTTATGCAAAATCGGATTTACCGCAAAAGCAAATTCATTTGATAATAGTAGGAAAGGGAAATGGTATAAAACTTAGAAAAACAGCTTTTGAGAATGATATTGAGGAATTTGTTCATCTTATAGGTTATCAAACGAATCCTTTTCCATTTATTATGAAATCTAAATTCTTGGTTTTAAGCAGTAAAAATGAAGGTTTCCCAAATGTTATTTTAGAAGCTTTGGCGTGCGGAACTCCGGTTGTTTCGTTCGATTGTGATTTTGGTCCCAGAAATATGATTTCTTCTTTTGAAAATGGTATTTTAGTAGAAAATCAAAATTGGGAAAAATTAACCAGCGCCATCAATTTGTTTGTTTCAGATGAAAATTTATATCTGCGTTGTAAACAAAATGCAACTAAAAGCGTCAGCCCTTTTTTATTAGAAAAAATAGGTGAACAATGGTTGAATTTAATGAATTTGAATTAAAAATATGACCACAATTCAAGATATAACATTGGTTAAAATTCCTGTAGTAGAAGACTTAAGCGGGAATTTGGCTTTTATTCAAAACGGAATTCTGCCTTTTGAATTCAAGCGGGTTTATTATCTTTTTGATGTTCCAAGCACAGCTTTTCGCGGAGGACATTCGCATATTGACCAACACGAGGTTTTAATTGCTTTGAGCGGCAGTTTTGAAGTGATTGTAAATGATGGAATTGAGAAAAAAAGCTATTTGCTGAATAAACCAAATGTTGGATTGCATTTACCAAATGGAATTTGGCGTGAATTAGAAAATTTTTCTTCAGGTTCAGTTTGTCTTGTTTTAGCTTCGGATGTTTTTGAGGAAATAGATTATATCAGGGATTATGAAACTTTTTTGAAATCTAAAAAATGAAACTGCTTTATATTGTTCCCACAATAAAAAATGCTGATGGTGTTGCGAGAGTTTTATCCATTAAAGCTAATTATTTTATAGAACATTTTAATTATGAAGTGCATATTTTATCTCAAAACGAAAACTCTGAATTGCCTTTTTATGACTTCAATTCTAAAGTTGTATTTCATTCTATTGAATTAAAAGGAAATGCTTTTAGGTTCTTAAAATTCTATCAAAAACAAATCAATCAAAAAGTAAAAGAAATAAATCCCGATGTTATTTTAGTCGCTGATAACGGTTTAAAAGCATTTGCTTTTCCTTTTTTAATTAGTACAAAACGTCCAATAATTCTAGAATGTCACAGTTCTAAATTTATTGAAGAGAAACAACTGAAATCAAATTTATTGTCGAAGTTAGTTTCAAATATAAAATATTGTTTTAAAGATTTTGGTGCACAAAAGTTTACACAGGTTGTTGTTTTATCAAATGAGAATTTAAACGAATGGAATGTGAAAAATGCAGTTGTAATTCCAAATCCGTCTTGGGTCAAAACAGAAGAAACAGCTTCTTTGCAAAAGAAAAAAGTAATCGCGATTGCCAGAAATTCATACGAAAAAGGTTTAGACCGATTATTACCAATTTGGTCAAAAATAAATGAAAAACATTCGGACTGGGTTTTGGACATTTATACCAATGAAACCGATTCGTTGAAGAAAGAGGTTGTTCGTTTGGGATTAAGTTTTGGAGTTAATTTTTTTCCCTTTCAAAAAAACATTGAGAGTATATATTTAGAGGCTTCTATTTTTGTCATAACATCTAGATTTGAAACTTTTTCTATGACTTTGGTCGAAGCAATGTCTTTTGGTTTACCTTGTATTACTTACGATGGCCCTGTCGGGCCAAGATCGATTATTAATAGTGAAACAAATGGATTTTTGGTTCCTGACGGAAATATAGCATTGTTTGCAGAGAAAATTTCAGTTTTGATTGAGAATGAAGTTTTACGAAAGCAATTAGGTTCAAATGCAAAAGAATCGATGCAGCTTTACGAGATCGATGCGGTAATGGAAAAATGGAAAAAATTGCTGGAAAGTTTGTAGTTGTAACTTTATTTTAAGCTGCAGATATAACTTATTTTGAATACATTCAACAGCGTTAAAGAAGGATTGTTAGAGTTTAATTGTTTGTAAATTATTCGATTAAAAACGCTGTAAAATAATCCTACAGCAAATTTCAATTTGTATTTTTTGAGCAGATTATGCGTGTACAATATTTTTACAAAACGAGCGTCAATTTGTTTTTTTTGATCTAGAATAATTAGGTTTTCCAGACTGTTTTTTACTTTAGAAAGGTAAGTATTGCTGCTGTCAATTTCTCCATGTTCAATAGCGTTATCGATATGTTTTACACTAAAGTTTGACTTACTGACTTGAAAAGCAAAAAGAGTGTCTTCGTGACCGTATTTTGTTAAATCCGAATCAAATTGTATGGTGTTAAAACAATCTTTTTTGATTAAAGTATTGTTGAACATCAGAGTTTTGAAAACAGAAGAATTTCTTTGAGAAACCGTTTTATCTTCAATCAACCTTCCATATTTCCATCTTAGTTTTTGTTCTTTAGATTCGACTTTGAGCGGATGGATTCTGCCGCCGTAAACGATGTCGAAAGAAGTATTATCGAGATAATTTTGTATAAAACGGGAATTGATAATAAGAGAATCTCCATCAATAAAAAGAAGATTCTCGTATTTAGCTTTTGAAACAAGTAAATTTCGATTAGAGCTTAATCCAATGTTTTTTTCTAAAGAAATAAAAGAAGAATTTTGCAAAGAATTGATAGACTCATTTTCCTTGTTTAGTACAGAATTTGAGGCATCATCCTGAGCAATTATTTCAAAATTAATTCCATATAAACAGCATTGCTTTACGAGTTCGTTAACGAGCGATAAAACATTTTGATTGTAAACCGGAATTAAAATCGAAAGCATTTACACGTTTCTTTGCACTACTTCGAAGATTCTTTCATCTTCACATTTTAATGTTTTAGATGGAAATTTCATCAATAATGCATAATCGTGAGTTGCCATGATAATAGTTTTACCATTGGCATTAATCGTTTTTAGTACTTCTAAAACTTCTGAACTTGTTTGAGGATCAAGATTTCCTGTTGGTTCATCAGCTAAAATAAATTCAGGATCATTAAGCAAAGCTCTTGCAATAGCAACACGCTGCTGCTCTCCTCCAGAAAGTTGATGAGGCATTTTGTTAAGATATTCTTTCATGCCTACTTTATCCAGAACTTCATCAATTTTGCGTTCCATTCCTTCTTTGTCAACCCAGCCAGTTGCTCTTAAAACAAAAAGCATATTGTCTTTTACAGAACGGTCTGGAAGCAATTTGAAATCTTGAAAAACAATTCCAATTTTACGTCTTAAATACGGGATATCATTTTCTTTTAAAGTAGCCAAATCAAAATCGACTATGTGACCTTCACCTTCCGTAAGCGGTAAATCTGCATATAAAGTTTTTAAGAAACTACTTTTTCCAGAACCAGTTTTACCAATGATGTAAATAAATTCACCATGCTGAACATCTAAATTAATGTGAGATAAAATTTTTCTTCCTTCTTGATATATAGTGACTTCTTTAAGAGATAGTACGGTTTGTGACATAATAAAATTGATTTGATTGGTAAAAGTAATAAGATAACGGTTGGATTCAAAATAAATTTCAATCATTTCTTATAAAAAATCGAAATGTGATTTTAAACCATATAAGTCATATAAGTCCATTTTAAAGATGTTTGTTTGAGATTTTTACTACGGCAGCTTATATGATTTCTCGGCATTGGAAAAAGATTATAAAACTCTTGACTTATAATTACTTATAAGACTTATATGGTTTGAATTATGCTTTTAAACTGTAGATCTTAATTTTTTGTTCATAATAAAAGTCTGAAACGTTTCGTTATAAACGGTATAAAATGATAAATTTGAATACTAAATAAAACTAAAATGCGTAAACTTTCCTGGTTCTTTTTATTCCAAATTATCCTTATCTCGACCACGATTTCAGCACAAAAATCAGCTATTTATACTTACGATTTAAAGGATTTTGACAAAGCACTGGCTTTATATAATGACAAACAATATGCTTCGGCACAACATATTTTTGAGTATGTAAAAAATCATGCTGCAACAGAAGAAGTAAAATCTGATTGTGCTTATTACATTGCTAATTGCGCTATTAGAACAAATCAGGTTAATGCCGATGAGTTAATGGCCAAGTTTGTTGACGATTATCCAACAAGCACAAAGCAAAATCAGGCTTACATTGAAGTTGCGCAATATTTTTTCGAACAAGGAAATTATCCAAAAGCGTTGCAATGGTTTGATAAAGTAGACGAAAGTTACATGAGTAAATCTGACTCAGATAAATTTAATTTCCAAAAAGGATACAGCTATTTTACTGCTAAAAAGAAAAAAGAAGCCACAACTTATTTTAATAAAGTGGTGAATTCTCCTGTGTTTGGTTCTCAAGCTAAATACTATTTAGGATTTATGGCTTATGAAGGCGACGACTACAAAGAAGCAACCAAATATTTTGATGAAGTTTCGGGCGAAGAAAAATACAAAGAAAAGCTTTCATATTATCAGGCTGATATGAATTTTAAACTTGGGAATTTCCAAAAAGCAATCGATTTGGGTCAAAAAGCAATGGCGAAATCAAATGAAATGGAAAAGTCTGAATTGAATAAAATTATTGGCGAAAGTTATTTCAATTTAAAACAATACGATAAAGCCATTCCGTTTTTAGAGCAATATGCAGGTAAAAAAGGAAAGTGGAATAATACCGATTTTTATCAGTTAGGTTATGCGTACTATGAGCAGAAAAACTACGAAAAAGCAATTTCGCAATTCAATAAAATTATTGAGGGAAAAGATTTTGTGGCCCAAAATGCTTACTATCATTTAGGTTTGAGTTATTTGAATACGGGTAAAAAACAAGAAGCGCTTAATGCGTTTAAAAATGCTTCGGAAATGGATTTTAATGCGCAGATCCAGGAAGATGCCGCATTAAATTACGCTAAAGTAAGTTATGATATTGGAAACGCTTATCAAACGGTTCCTGGTGTTTTACTTGATTTCTTGAAAAAGTATCCAAATAATTCCAGCAGAGCAGAAGTAGAGAAACTTTTGGTAGATTCTTATATTTCGACTAAAAACTACAAGGAAGCTTTGACTTTATTGGAAAAAAACAGAACTGCAGAAAATAAAGCAGCGTATCAAAAAGTGCTTTTTTATAGAGGTGTAGAATTGTTTAATGAATCGAATTATACTGAGGCTGCAAAAATGTTTAAAAATGCAATCAGCGAACAAAAAACGCCTGAGTTTACAGCTCGTGCTACTTTCTGGAAAGCCGAAACAGAGTATGTTACGGATGATTTTCAAAATGCATTATTGACTTACAAGCAGTTTGCAGGACTTGCTGCGGCGAAATCTACTGCTGAATACAAAAACATCAATTATAATATTGGTTATACTTATTTTAAACTGAAAGAATACGATCAGGCAGCTAATTCATTTCAAGCTCAAATTGATAATTCAAAAGAAGATAAAGTTCGTTTAAACGATTCGTATTTGCGTTTAGGAGATTCTCGTTTTGTGACTTCAAAATATGCGCAGGCAAATGAAGCTTACGGAAAAGCAATTGATGCTAAAGGTGTTGATGCAGATTATGCTCAATTTCAAAAAGCACTTTCTTACGGTTTTATGTCTAAAAACGATCAGAAAATCGCTGAGTTGAATAACTTTCTTAAAATGTATAAAAAATCAGAGTATCGTGATGATGCTTTGTATGAATTAGGAAATACGTATGTGGCTGATAAAAAGAATGATCTAGCGATTAAAACTTTCGATCAGTTGATTTCTGAATATAAAAATGGTTCGTTCACTTCAAAATCAATTTTAAAACAAGGTTTGATTTATTACAATTCAGATCGTGACGAACAAGCTTTAACAAAATTCAAAAAAGTGGCTGCTGAATTTCCAAAAACACCAGAAGCGCTTGAAGCTGTTTCGACTGCGAGATTGATTTATGTTGATTCAGGAAAAGTGGATGAATATGCAACTTGGGTTCGAACATTGGATTTCGTTTCGGTTACAGATGCAGAGTTGGATAACGATACTTACGATGCCGCTTTTAAACAATACAGCCAAAGCAACAATAAAGCTGCAATTACTGGTTTTGCAGGTTATGTGAGTAAATTTCCATCAGGATTGCACGCACTTGAAGCTAACTTTTATTTAGCACAGTTAACTTATGCAGAGGGTTCTGAAACAAAAGCTACAACAAATTATCAATATGTTATTGATCAGCCAAGAAGTGAATTTACAGAACAATCATTAAGCAGATTGGCTCAAATTTACTTAAAAGCGAAAGATTGCGACAAATCGATTCCGGTTTTAGTTCGTTTAGAGAATGAAGCTGATTTTCCTCAAAACAAAAGCTTTGCACAGGCTAATTTGATGAAATGTTATTATGACAAAAAGGATTATAATAATTCAGTTGTTTATGCTGATAAAGTATTGCAGAATGCAAAAGCGGATGCAAACGTAAAAGCTGATGCACAAATTATAGTTGCGCGTGCAGCAATACAGACTGGTGACGAAGAAAAAGCAAAAGCAGCTTATGCAAAACTATCGGCAACTTCAAAAGGAGAATTAGCAGCAGAAGCTTTGTATTATGATGCGTATTTTAAAACAAAAGAAGGCAAGTTTGATGCGTCAAATGTTTCAGTACAAAAATTAGCGAAGAATTATTCGGCTTATAAATATTATGGAGCGAAAGGTTTGGTTTTAATGGCTAAAAATTTCTACGGATTAAAAGACAGCTATCAGGCAACTTATATTTTGGATAACGTAATTAACAATTTTACTGATTTTCCAGATGTTGTTGAAGAGGCTAAAAAAGAGTTGAGTGCGATTAAAATGGAAGAATCTAAAACCAATTCGTCTATTAATAAATAAGAAAGTTGTAGAAAAAGATGCAAGATGCAAGATTCTATAAAAGTCTTGTCTCTTTCCTCTAGATTCGTTAAGTAAAGAAAGAAAAAGAAATGAATTTACCTTTTTATATAGTTGATGTTTTTGCTGATAAAAAATATGCTGGAAATCAGCTGGCGGTTTTTTTAGAGGCTGAAAATTTAAGTAAGGATCAAATGCAGCAGATTGCAAGAGAAATAAATTTTGCAGAAAGCACATTTGTAACCAAACTGGATAAAGAAAATAATAAAGCCGAGATAAAAATATTTACTCCCGCTCATGAAATGCAGTTTGCAGGACACCCGATAATTGGAACTTCATGGGTTTTGATGAATAAAATATTTAATAATTCACCAGAGAGTATAAAACTAAATGTGCCAATTGGACCTATTTCAATTCAACAATCTGAAGGTTTGATTTGGTTAAAAGCAGCACAGCCAAAATTTTGGGACATTTTTTCGAAAGAAGATTTTTCGGTATTCAGTAATTTGAAAAACCACGATTTTGAAAATCAATTTCCAATTCAGGAAGTTACAACCGGAAGCGCTTTTGTGATGGTTGGATTAAGCAGCAAAAGAGCATTAGAAAATCTGGTTTTAGATAAAGATAAAACCGATGAATGGTTGAAGAAGAATTGCAAAACTCCACATAGAGCCTTGTATTTCTATTATTTAGAAGGATCAAAATTGTTTAGCAGAATGTTGTGTATTGAGCATAACCAATTAGTTGAAGATGCAGCAACAGGAAGCGCGAGCACTTGTTTACAAGCATTTTTATTAAAATATCATAAGCCAGAACTTGAAATAGTTAATTATCAAGGAGATTATATTAACCGTCCCTCAGAAATTTATTTTAAAGGAGAGTTAAAAGAGAATGATTTTGATATTAATATAGGCGGAAAAGCGCAGTTTGTTGCAAAAGGCGAGTGGGAAGCTTAATAATTAGAAAATTGAGAGAATTAGAAAATTAGATAATTGTGAAATGTAAATTGTAAAATGTAAAAATGCGAATCTATATAGGATTGCTTTTAACAGTTTATATTTTGCAGAAAACATTTCACAAAATAAAATAAATATGAAAATTAATTGCCGAAATAAAATCATCGTTTTACTTGTGTTGCTTGTTGGTCAGCTTTCGTTTTCGCAAAAGAAAAATGAAAACATCGGAACTGAAACTGTAAATGTGGTAAAACCTTATTCGCCGACAATCTCAGACGCTTTTAAAGTAAAAGAAACTCCTTCGCTGGACGACGCTGGAAATCAGCCTAAAGAAACTATAAAATATAGCATTTTATCAGTTCCCGTGGCGTCGACTTTTACACCATCAAAAGGAAAAGCTGAAGGTGTTGAAAAATCTAAAAAGGAAAGATTGTTTAATAATTACGCAACTTTAGGTGTTGGAAATTACGGAACATTAAACGCAGAGTTGTTTGTAACACAGGATTTAGGAAATAATGATTATTTAGCAGGAATGCTTCGTCATCATTCTTCGCAAGGTGGAATTAAAGATGTTAATCTGAACGATGAGTTTTATGATACTGCATTGAATGTAGGTTACGGTGTAATAAATCGTGATGTGTCTTGGGGAGTTGATTTGGGGTATCAAAACCAAATTTACAACTGGTATGGTCTTCCTTCTGATTTTGGAATGACGCTGCCGCCTGCAACACAAGAAGATTTGATAAGAGGAATTAATCCAAATCATTCTTATAACACTATTTCATTAGGAGGAAATGTAGAGTTTAGCGAAAGTATTTTCAATAAAATAGATGCAAGATTTACGCATTTTTCAGATAGTTTTTCTTCTTCAGAGAATCGTTTTTATGTGAAGCCGACTTTTAAAGTTGATGTTATGGATCAGGCAATCAATACCAATATTATTATAGATCATGTTAGCGGTTCATTTGAACATAATTATGCTTATAATAATGTTGAGCCATTAAAATATAGTTTAACAAATTTTGGAGTTGAACCTAGTTTTGTGATTCATGAAAACGAATGGACGCTAGAGTTAGGTGCTGGATTATTTTATGGTTTAGATTCAGAAAACAGCGGTAACAAGTTTTATGTTTATCCAAAAGTAAATGCTTCATATAAATTGGTAGGCGATTTAATGATTTTTTATACAGGAGTAAACGGAAGTTTGAATCAAAATTCTTATGCTGATTTTGTTACTCAAAATCCATTTTTGTCTCCAACTTTAAATATGAAGCCAAGCAGTACTCAATATAATGTTTTTGCAGGATTAAAAGGGAAACTGGCAAATAATATCAATTATAATTTAACAGCTTCTTATTTGAATGAAAAAGACAAAGCATTGTTTAAAAGCAATGATTATACAGAAGATTTTTCGAATCAGAATTATGCTTTCGGAAACTCGTTTGGGGTGATTTATGATGATGTTAGAACTTTGCGTTTCTACGGAGAATTAAAAGCTGATTTTTCTCAAAATGTTTCTTTTGGAATTAATGGTACTTTTAATAGTTATAAAACAGATGGTTTAGAAGCATGGAATTTACCTTCTATGAAATTGAGTTCAAATCTAGATGTTAATATTACAAAACAATGGTATGCTGGTTTAAATGTTTTTTATGTGGGCGAACGTAAAGACATGCAGACTAATTTGAATGTGGCAGCTCTGGGAACTCCAATTACATTAAAAAGTTATTTTGATGCCAATGCACATTTAGGATACAAATACAGCGAACGTTTGACTTTCTTCTTAAAACTGAATAATATAGGAAATCAAGCTTATGAAAGATGGTTGAATTATCCAGTACAAGGATTCCAGGTTCTAGCTGGAGGAAATTATAAATTTGATTTTTAAAAGCTATTTGCCACGAAGGCGCAAAGACACAAAGTTTTTAGTATAAATTTTTAGCCGCGAATTCACGAATTTTTTAATTAATTCGTGAATTCGCGGCTAACTTTTTTTGTGACTGTATAAAACCTTTGCATCTTTGTAACTTAGAACCTTTGTAACTTTAGAAAAGATGGAAATCAAACTGAGACAAGAAAATGAAAACGATTATAAAAGTGTTTTTCAGCTGATTGAAAAGGCTTTTGAAAAGGAAGAATACAGCGATCACAAAGAACAGTTTTTGGTTGAAAGACTACGAAAATCGGAAGCTTTCATTCCTGAGTTATCTATTGTTGCCGAAGTTGAGAACAAAATCGTCGGGCATATTTTATTTACAAAATTGGAGATTAAAAATGAATCTCAATCATTTGAGTCTTTGGCATTGGCTCCAGTTTCGGTTTTGCCAGAATTTCAAGGAAAAGGAATTGGCTCAAAACTTATTTTATTCGGTCATGAAACGGCAAAAAAGTTAGGATATAAATCGGTTATTTTATTGGGTCATCAAGACTATTACCCGAGATTTGGATATGAGCTTTGTGAAAAATACAATATCAAAATGCCTTTTGATGTTCCTGCTGAAAACTGTATGGTAATTTCTTTGACTGAAAATGGATTATCAGGTGTCAGCGGAAACGTGATTTATCCAAGTACTTTTTTTGAATAAAAAAAATAGACAAAGAGAAAAAACCTTTGCACCTTTGCGTCTCAGAACACTACCTTTAAAGAATGGAATTCAAACAAAAAATATACAATCATTATCTACAAATGGTTCAGGATCGAATTGATGTTTTTAAAGACATGATTTCGGGATTGACAGAAGATTCTAAAAACGATGCAAAAGGATCTGCAGGCGATAAGCACGAAACGGCTTTGTCGATGATGCATATCGAACAGGAAAAATTGACCAATAAATTGAAAGAAGCAATTGCGCAGAAAGCCATTTTAGATAAGATTGATCCATCAAAAACTACCGAGAATATTATTTTAGGAAGTCTGGTAAAAGCAAACGGAATCTATTTGTACTTAAGTGTTGCGCTTCCTAAAATTACAATTGACGGTATTAATGTTATTGCACTTTCTCCACAATCTCCGTTGGGAAATCATTTAATGGGAAATAAAGTTGGTTTTGAGTTTGAGATTAACAGTACAAAGTATCTCATTCAAGAAATTAGCTAATGGATTATCCTTATTTAATATGCAGCTTTTCGCTCTTTGGAGCATCTTTTGCTTTTTATAAACTTCATAAACTGTGGAAAAAAGATGTTATAGAAAAAAATAAACGATATAAATCTGAAGTTAATTTTAAGACGTTCAAAAATTGGACTACTATAATTACGTTTATAGTTTTAGGAATAATCTTTTTTTTTAAAGCGATGCCTTAATCACAAAGTATGTCATTTCGACTGAAAGGAGAAATCGCACATGCAGATCGACAAAGATTGGTGCTTTTCTTTGCGGAGTTTCTAGTGTGATTTCTCCTTTCAGTCGAAATGACAATAC
The DNA here is from genome assembly GCF_004119495.1 of Flavobacterium sp. YO12. Classification (GTDB taxonomy): domain Bacteria; phylum Bacteroidota; class Bacteroidia; order Flavobacteriales; family Flavobacteriaceae; genus Flavobacterium. The sequence continues at coordinate 16,952 of NZ_NRQU01000030.1, read as the reverse complement.
TAACTATAGAATAATTTGCGAATAGCTTTTTCTAATCTTCCTGAGAATTTTTTATTAATATTTGAATATCTCGGAGTTTAATTCAAATATTGCTTTAAAACCTTGTGTTTTGTGCTTTAATTAGGCTTGAAATTAAAAATTATAAGTTTAGCCCTTTTTTTGATGTTAAAATTTTACATTTTATATGTAAAATTTGTTTTATGGTTTTAAATTGTAACTGAATTTGGTATTTGTGTTTTTCAATTGTAACTGATATTGCATCTTTGTCTTGTCAAATTAAAATTTAAAAATAAAAATATAAGATTATGTGTGGAATTGTATGTGCCTTTGATCTAAAACAAAAAGCCGAGACTTTAAGACCTCAAGTATTAGAAATGTCTAAAATCATTCGTCACCGCGGACCGGACTGGAGCGGAATTTACAGCAATGATAAAGCTATTCTTTCTCATGAGCGTTTGGCTATTGTAGATCCAGCTTCAGGAAAACAACCTTTATTTACAGAAGATAAAAAATTGGTTTTGGCTGCAAATGGTGAAATTTACAACCACAGAGATTTGCGTAAACAATTTGAGGGAAGATATAACTTTCAAACTGAAAGTGACTGTGAAGTGATCTTGGCTCTTTACAAAGAAAAAGGACCTCATTTTGTAGATGAAATGAACGGAATCTTTGGATTTGCTATTTATGATGTCGATAAAGATGAGTATTTTATTGCTCGTGACCATATGGGAATTATTCCTTTGTATATCGGTTGGGATCAGCACGGAACTTTTTATGTAGCTTCAGAATTAAAAGCTTTAGAAGGATACTGTACAAAAATTGAGTTATTCCCTCCAGGACATTATATGACAAGTAAAGACGGTGAATTTGTGCAATGGTACAAAAGAGACTGGACAGAATATGATGCAGTAAAAGATAACGAGACTAGTATTCCAGAAATCAAAAAAGCGTTAGAAGCTGCAGTTCACAGACAATTAATGAGTGATGTTCCTTACGGAGTTTTACTTTCAGGAGGTTTAGATTCTTCTATTACTTCGGCTGTAGCCAAAAAATTTGCGCAAAAACGTATTGAGTCAGATGATACTACAGATGCTTGGTATCCGCAATTGCACTCTTTCTCCGTTGGTTTAGAAGGTTCGCCGGATTTAGCAGCAGCAAGAAAAGTAGCAGATCATATTGGAACGATTCACCACGAAATTAAATTCACCATTCAAGAAGGTTTAGATGCTGTTCGTGATGTAATTTACAACCTTGAAACTTATGATGTTACTACAGTAAGAGCTTCGACTCCGATGTGGTTAATGGCGAGAGTTATCAAATCAATGGGAATTAAAATGGTATTGTCTGGTGAAGGTGCAGATGAGTTGTTTGGAGGATACTTATATTTCCACAAAGCGCCAAACGCAAGAGAATTTCACGAAGAAAACGTTCGTAAATTAGGAAAACTTCATATGTACGACTGTTTGCGTGCTAACAAAAGTTTAGCTGCGTGGGGAATTGAAGGACGTGTTCCTTTCTTAGATAAAGAATTTATGGATGTTGCAATGCGCATCAACCCGCAAGATAAAATGATTAACAAAGAACATCCGATGGAAAAATGGGTGGTTCGTAAAGCTTTTGAAGATATGCTTCCAGAAAGTGTTGCATGGAGACAAAAAGAGCAGTTTTCTGATGGAGTAGGATACAGCTGGATTGATACTTTGAAAGAGGTAGTAGGAAGAGAAGTTTCGGATGAGCAATTGGCAAATGCTAAATACAAATTCCCATTACAAACGCCAACTTCAAAAGAAGAGTACTACTATCGTTCTATTTTTGCAGAGCACTTTCCAAGTGATGCAGCAGCATTATGTGTACCTCAAGAAGCAAGTGTAGCTTGTAGTACAAAAATCGCTTTAGAATGGGATGAAGCATTTAAAAACATGAACGATCCTTCTGGAAGAGCAGTTGCAAGCGTTCATGATGATGCTTATGCTAAAGCATAAAAAAGTTTATTTTAGAATTAGTATATTTTGATGAAAGACGTTCTCTAACCGAGGACGTTTTTCTTGTCTAAGAATGTTAAATTGTTTGATTTTTAGTTTTTTAGGGGTGAAAAAGGGAAAATTGATTTGGCTTTTCTTTTATATTTGATATTTATCAAAATAAAATAAAATCGACGCATTTTTTAATACTAAAAAATTAGAAAAGAAAGAATTAATATTTAGCTTTGCTTTTAATAGAAATTTTAATGATTTTTTAATGTTGGATTCAATTTGAATTTTCATTGAAAGGAATGTAATAAAAAAATAGAATAGTATGTCTGGATTATTAGCCGTTATTGGCAAAGGAAAAGACCCGCAGCTTGTAAAAGAGCTTTCTAAAAGAATGTCATATCGTGGTCCCGATGAGAGTGATTTACAGATTATGGAAAATGGCAGTATACTTTGTCATGAAAGTTTATCCATTATAGATTTACAGTCAGGGAAACAGCCTATTCAGGGAACTAAAAAAGCCTGGATAGTTCATGATGGTGAAATTTATAATTATCAGGAATTAAAAAATACAGTTTTAAAAGAGCATACATTCAGAACAAATTCAGATTCTGAAGTTATCGTGCATTTGTATGAAGAATTTGGATATGATTTTTGTAATAAGTTAGACGGTGATTTTGCTTTTGTGATTATCGACGGTGATAATTATATTGCCGGACGTGATCCAATTGGTGTTAAGCCTTTGTATTATGGTTTAGATGAAAGAGGAAGAATATATTTTGCTTCAGAAATGAAATCGATCGCAGACCAATGCAAATCATTTTCAACATTTCCTCCGGGACACTATTATACAGCAAAGAAAGGTTTTGTAAAATATTATAATCCAGAATATGAAGATCGAGCAAAGGCTAATAAGTCTCTTGATTTAGATTTGATTCGTAATACATTAGTAGAATCCATTCGTAAACGTTTGATGGGTAATGTGCAGGTTGGTGCTATATTATCAGGAGGTTTAGATTCTTCTTTAATATCCTCAATTGCTTCACGTTTCTTTAAGGAAAAAGGCAAAAAACTGCCAACATTTTCTATTGGTTTAGATGCTGATTCACCAGATAATAAAAAGGCTCGAAAAGCTGCTGAATTTTTAGGAACAGATCATCATGAGATTCATTTTACTGTTGAAGAAGGAGTAGAAGCATTAGAAAAAGTAATATATCACATTGAAACATATGATATTATTTCAGTACGTTCAGGAGTTCCAATGTATTTATTGTCGAAAGTTATCAGCGAAAAAGGAATAAAAATAATATTCTCAGGAGAAGGTGCAGATGAAATTTTTGGAGGTCATTTGTATTTTAGAAATGCACCTTCGGCAGATGAATTTCAAGACGAAACAATCGAAAGAGTTCAAAAGTTGTTTACAGCAGATTTACTTCGTGCAGATAAAACTACAATGGCAAACGGAATAGAAGCAAGAATTCCATTTCTCGATTCTCATTTTTTAGATGCTGCAATTCGAATTAAAACAGAGGAAAAGCAACCTAAGATGTACGATGGAATTGAAAAATATATTTTACGTAAAGCTTTTGATACGCCAGAAGATCCTTATTTACCAGAGAGCGTTTTATGGAGGCAGAAAGAACAATTTTCTGATGGAGTTGGGTATCGCTGGGTTGATGAACTTATAGAGTATTGTTCGTCTCAAGTTACAGATGAGCAATTGGCTGGCGCAGCTGCTGAGTTTCCATATAATACACCAACAACAAAAGAAGCTTATTATTACAGATCAATATTCCATAAATACTATCCACAGGTTAGTGCCGGACAAACCGTTAGAAAATGGATTCCGAAGTGGCAGGACAATCTTGATCCAAGTGGAAGAGCAAATGCAGCGCACATTTCTGATGATGTTGAAACTGTAAAATCAGGATTGGCAATCTAAAGTTAGAAGTCTGTTTTAAGTTGATTAAAAATATTGCGTACAAAATCCGAAACTACATTTTAAAGATGAGTTTCGGATTTTTTTTGTTTAGGATTAAGGAGTTTTACTGCGCAGTTAGTTAGAAGTTTAGCTAAAACATAAAATGCTAAAACTAAGTTAATTTCAATTTGCCTTAGTTAGGAAAAATACTATATTTGAGTACCAAAAAAATTACTGCTTTTTTAATCACTAACTATTACCTATGAGAAAACTATTACTAAGTGGAGCGTTGTATTGTGCATTTGCCTCCATGAGTCCTGTTAATGCACAAAAGATTGAAGCACCAAAATACATTAAAAATGTTGAAGGTGTAAAGGAATATTCTTTGAATAATGGACTAAAAGTGCTGCTGATTCCAGATGCCTCACAAAGCAATATGGTTGTAAATATTGTCTATAACGTCGGATCGAGACACGAAGGTTACGGCGAAAAAGGGATGGCGCATTTATTAGAGCACATGCTTTTTAAAAGCACAAAAAATCTAGGTGATATTAAGAAAATGCTCTCTGATAAAGGAGGAAGTGCAAACGGAACTACTTGGTTAGATCGTACTAATTATTATGAAGTTTTTCCATCAACCGATGAAAACTTAAAATGGAGTGTTGAAATGGAAGCGGACAGAATGATAAATGCTACTATTTTACAAACTGATTTAGACAAAGAGTTTTCGGTAGTTCGAAACGAATTTGAAATCGGGGAAAACAATCCTGACGGTGTCTTGCAAGAAAGAATTTTATCTACAGCTTACCTTTGGCATAATTACGGAAATAGTACTATTGGGAGTAAAGAAGATATAGAAAGAGTAAAAGCGAATACGCTTAGAGTTTTTTATGAGAAATATTATCAGCCGGACAATGCAACTCTGATTATAGCGGGTAAATTTGACGAGAAGAAAGCACTGCAATATATCGGACAATATTTTGGAGCAATTGCCAAGCCTAAAAGAGTTCTAAATAAAACCTATACGATTGAGCCAGCGCAAGATGGTGAAAAGTATGTAGAACTTAAAAGAGCTGGTGATAGTAAAAATGTTGGAGCCTTATACCACACAGCAGCTTATGTCGATAAAGATTATGCAGCGATTGATGCTTTAGGTGAAATTTTGACTGCAGATCCTTCAGGATATTTGTATAAAGCGTTAGTAGAAACTCAAAAAGTGTCTAGTATATATTTCTGGCAGCCAACTACTAGAGACGCTAGTTTTATGTATTTTGGAGTTGCGGTTCCTAATGATAAAGATGTAGTAGCAACAAGAGATCTGGTAAGAACAGAGTTAGACAAAATAGCTTCTACGAAATATACAGATGAAGATGTGAGCAGAGCTAAAGCAAAGCTTATTAAGCAAATTGAAGGTGTAAAAAATAATACCATTTCATTTGCCATAAATCTTACCGAAATTATTGGTGCAGGTGATTATAGATTGGGCTTTTTGTACAGAGATGCAATCGAAAATCTTACAAAAGAAGATATTCAAAGAGTTGCAGAAAGATATTTTAGAAGTAATAATAGAACAATCGGGATATTTATTCCATCAAAAGACGAGCAAAGAGTTAAACCTGGAGAGTATACAGATGAGCAGTTAGCTGCTTTTACTAAAGACTACAAAGGAAAAGCTTTGGAGAAAGAAACAGCAGCTTTTGAAGCTTCTATAAAAAACTTAAAACAAAATTTTGTTGAAGGAAAATTAAGTAATGGAGCAAAATATGGTCTTATTAAAAAAGAAATAAAAGGCGGAAAAGTTCAAGCTAGTTTCAAGTTTCCTGTAAGTAATGAAAAAGACTTGGCAGGAAAAACAGATACTGGAGCGATCCTTGCTCAATTGCTAAAAACAGGAACTAAAACCAAAACAAAAGAGCAAATAAGTGATCGATTAGATCAGCTAAAATCTAGTTTGAATTTTAGTTATTCTGGGCAGAATTTGTCAGTAAACGTTAATACGTACAAAGAAAGCTTCAAAGAAGTTATGGAAATTTTGGGTGATTTGTTGGTGAATTCAACTTTTCCTCAAAACGAGTTAACCAAAACAATTAATGAATACAATACTTATTTAGAATCTAGTTTAAATGATCCTCAGGCTGTTGCTTTTGTACAAGTTTCGAAACAAACGGAAGAATATTCTAAAGAAAGTATTTTTTATACGTCAACAGTTCAGGAACAAATTGACGCTTATAAAAAGATAAAACAATCAGAAATAGTTGATTTTTATAACAATATTCTAGGAGGAAACAATGGATTTGGAAGTGTAGTTGGAGATTTGGATGCAAAAACTACAGCAGAAATTTTAGAAAATACATTTGGAAAATGGAATTCTAAATCAAAATACGTGATGGCACAGCCTACTTTTTTTGAAACGAAAAAGTTAGATAAAGAATTTATCACGCCTGATAAAGAAAATGCTGTTGCAATAGGAAAAATAAGTTTTAAAATGAACTTAAAAAGTCCTGATTATCCGGCATTTGTTATGGCAAATGAAATGTTAGGAAGCGGCGGTTTTTTAACAGCTAGAATTCCAATGCGATTAAGAGAGAAAGAAGGAATTAGTTATGGAGCGGGATCGTTTATAAATATTCCAACTACAAATGATGCGGCATATTGGTTGTATTATGCTTTTTTAAATCCAACGAAAAAAAATGCAGTTGAAACAGCAGCTAAAGAAGAAATTTCAAAAGCATTGAAAGATGGTTTTACTGCTGAAGAATTAAAATCAAATTTAACAAGCTGGCTTAATGAAAGAAAAACCAGATTAGGAAATGATGGGACTTTGATTGCTTTAACAAATGCGTATCTTCAATACGGAACACCGCTTGAGGATTATGATACGCTTGAAAGTAAAGTAAAAGCATTGAAAATTGAAGAAATTAATGCAGTTTTGAAAAAGTATATAAGTTTGGATAAAATGACTTCAATTTATGCGGGAGATTTTAACAAAAAATAATAAAGGATAAAATCCTCAGCTTTATAAAATTCAAATTCCAATTTGGATGAATTATAAAATCCGAAATAACATTAAATTGTTATTTCGGATTTTGCTTTTATGTTGTTTTTAGTTTTGGTATTTGGAATTTGTCCCTAAGCTTTGGGATTGGAATTTGAAAAAATTGACGATTTTTTTGGTTTTATTTTTTTTAGCAGCTAAATTTTGGAATTTAGAAGTTATTTTTTGATTTTTTTAAACAATTGTGTTGATAACTTAAGTGCTTTAAGTCGGAATTTTATGGGTATATAGTCCGCGTTTTTATATATTTGCGTGTTAGACAATAAATACATTTTTTAGAATAAATTATATGAGCGAAGAAATCAAGAAGAACAATTATTCAGCAGATAGTATTCAGGCATTAGAAGGAATGGAGCACGTAAGAATGCGTCCATCGATGTATATTGGAGATGTAGGGGTTCGAGGGCTACACCATTTGGTTTATGAAGTTGTCGATAACTCAATTGATGAGGCGATGGGAGGACATTGTGATGCGATTAGTGTTGCAATAAACGAAGATGGCTCTGTAACAGTTGAAGATAACGGACGTGGTATTCCTGTTGATTTGCATAAAAAAGAAGGAGTTTCTGCACTAGAGGTTGTAATGACTAAAATTGGTGCCGGAGGTAAATTTGATAAAGATTCTTATAAGGTTTCTGGAGGTCTTCACGGTGTTGGGGTTTCTGTAGTAAACGCACTTTCGGTTCATATGAAATCGACAGTTTTTAGAGAAGGTAAAATTTACGAACAAGAATACGAAAGAGGAAAATCTTTATATCCAGTTAAACAAATAGGAGAAACTGAAAAAAGAGGTACACGTCAGACTTTCTACCCTGATAATACCATTTTTACACAAACTACAGAGTTCTCTTATGATACTTTGTCAGCTCGTATGCGTGAGCTTTCTTTCTTGAATAAAGGAATTACAATTACGTTTACAGACAAAAGAGAAGTAGATGAAAAAGGCGAATTTAAAAGTGAAGTATTCCATTCAACAGAAGGTCTTAAAGAATACATTCGTTATTTAGATGGTAACCGTGAGCCAATTATTTCTCACGTAATCAGCATGGATCACGACAAAGGTGAAATTCCTGTTGAGGTTGCCTTGATTTATAATACAAGTTATACAGAGAATATTTTTTCTTACGTAAATAATATCAATACACACGAAGGAGGAACTCACCTGCAAGGTTTTAGAAGTGGTTTAACAAGAACCCTTAAAAAATATGCAGATGCTTCTGGAATGTTGGATAAATTGAAATTCGAAATTGCGGGAGATGACTTCCGTGAAGGATTAACAGCTATTATTTCGGTAAAAGTTGCTGAGCCTCAATTTGAAGGACAGACCAAAACAAAACTTGGAAATAGAGAAGTAGTATCTCCAGTTTCTCAAGCTGTTGGAGAAATGTTAGAAAATTATTTGGAAGAAAATCCAAATGATGCAAAAGTAATTATCCAAAAAGTAATTTTAGCAGCTCAGGCACGTCACGCGGCGAAAAAGGCGCGTGAAATGGTACAGCGTAAAACTGTAATGGGCGGCGGCGGATTGCCAGGAAAATTATCTGACTGTTCAGAACAAGATCCAGCAAGATGTGAGGTTTATCTAGTCGAGGGAGATTCGGCTGGTGGAACAGCAAAACAAGGTCGTGATCGTAACTTTCAAGCGATTTTACCATTACGTGGTAAAATCTTGAATGTGGAGAAAGCGATGCATCATAAAGTATTTGAAAACGAAGAGATTCGTAATATCTTTACAGCTTTAGGAGTTACAGTTGGTACTGCAGAAGACAGTAAAGCATTAAATCTTGAAAAACTAAGATACCACAAAGTAATCATCATGTGTGATGCCGATGTCGATGGTAGTCACATCTCTACCTTAATATTAACATTCTTCTTCCGTTTCATGAAAGAGCTTATTGAAGAAGGACACGTATATATTGCAGCACCGCCATTATACTTAGTTAAAAAAGGACAAAAGAAAGAATATGCTTGGAATGATGTTCAGCGTGATCAAGCGAATGAAAGAATGGGAGGAAGTGCAGCTATCCAACGTTATAAAGGTCTTGGAGAGATGAACGCAGAGCAGTTATGGGAAACAACAATGGATCCAAACTTTAGAACACTGCGTCAAGTAACCATTGATAGCTTAGCTGAAGCTGATCGAGTTTTCTCAATGTTAATGGGTGATGAAGTACCGCCGCGTAGAGAATTTATCGAGAAAAATGCAGTTTACGCAAATATTGATGCATAATAAAACAGAATAGAACCTTCAATTCGTTTAATTGTTTAAATTTACTTAAACGATTAAACGAATTGTTGATTTATAAATAAACAGATTAATAACCGATAAAGTAAAAAATATGAAAGTTACTATTGTAGGAGCAGGAAATGTTGGAGCTACATGTGCAGATGTTATCTCGTATAGAGGAATTGCAAGTGAAGTAGTATTGTTGGATATTAAAGAAGGTTTTGCTGAGGGTAAAGCTTTGGATATTATGCAATGCGCCACTAATACTGGTTTTAATACCAAAGTATCAGGTGTAACCAATGACTATTCTAAAACTGCAGGAAGTGATGTAGTGGTAATTACGTCAGGAATTCCAAGAAAACCAGGAATGACCAGAGAAGAATTAATAGGTATAAATGCCGGAATTGTAAAAACAGTTGCGGAAAATGTACTAAAACATTCTCCAAATACCATAATAGTTGTAGTTTCAAATCCTATGGATACTATGACATACTTAGCTTTAAAAGCAACAGGTTTACCAAAAAATAGAATTATAGGTATGGGAGGTGCGTTAGACAGTTCTCGTTTTAGAACTTATCTTTCTCTTGCATTAGATAAACCTGCAAATGATGTTTCTGCTATGGTGATTGGCGGACACGGTGATACTACTATGATTCCATTAACGCGTTTAGCATCTTATAATGGAATTCCAGTTTCGCAATTTCTTTCAGAAGAAGTATTGCAAAAAGTTGCTGCCGATACAATGGTTGGAGGAGCAACTCTTACAGGGCTTTTAGGAACATCAGCTTGGTATGCACCAGGAGCTTCTGTAGCGTATTTAGTAGACAGTATTTTAAATGACCAGAAAAAAATGATTGCTTGTTCTGTCTTTGTAGAAGGTGAGTATGGGCAAAACGACATTTGTATCGGAGTTCCGTGTATAATTGGTAAAAATGGAGTTGAAGAGATCGTAGATATTAAATTAAACGATCAAGAGAAAGCTTTGTTTGCTAAAAGTGCAGATGCGGTTCGCAGCATGAATGACGCTTTAAAGTCGATTTTAGTATAAAGAATTTGATAAAAAAAGGAAAAGGCTGCACTTTTGCAGTCTTTTTTTTGAGATTAATTAATAAATAAATTGCTTAATCATTTCGAGAATTATATATTTGCTCGGTTTAAAAAAAATGTTGTAATTCGTGATCTCGATTTTTTAGTTTTAAAATCTCATGTCAGGGCTTATTTTTAGGGAATTTAGAACCAAAAACAAACAATAAAACATAATTAATTTTTAGTAATAATGCAGAATAAAGGACTTATTAAATTTTTCGCAATTCTATTTGCATTGGTAAGTATTTACCAACTATCATTCACTTTTGTGGCAAATAATGTCAAAAGTGAAGCTAAAGCTTTTGCAGGAGATAATCCTGATAAAGAGCTAAAATATTTAGATTCTATTGGTAAAGAAAAAGTTTTCAATCTTGGGTTTACAGATTTTACTTATAACGAAGTAAAAAACAAACAACTTAACAAAGGTCTTGACTTAGAAGGAGGAATCAACGTAATTCTTCAAATTTCTATTAAAGATGTTTTAAAAGGATTGGCAAACAACTCTAAAAATCCAGTATTTAATAAATCTTTAGCAGATGCAAGTGCAAATGTAGAAGGAAATAAGACCTATTTAAATAAATTTTTTGAAGCTTTTGAAGCAAATTCAAACGGAACTGTAAAGTTAGCTTCACCTGATATTTTTGCAAACAGAAGTTTACAAGGTGATGGTGGTGTTGATTTTCAAATGACAGATGCTCAAGTTCAAAAAGTAATCAAAAGAAAAGTTGATGAGTCTGTTGAAAGTGCTTACAAAGTATTAAGAGAGCGTATCGACAAATTTGGTGTAACACAACCAAACATTCAAAAATTAGGAGAAACAGGAAGAATCTTAGTAGAGCTTCCAGGTGCTAAAGATGTTGATAGAATTAAAAAATTATTAGGTGGAAAAGCTCAATTAGAGTTTTGGGAAACTTATAAAATCGAAGAAGTTGGTAACTTCTTAGTTGCTGCAAACGAAGCTTTAAAAAAGACTGAAGTTAAGAAAGTAGAAACTAAAGCTGTAGCTAAAGATTCATTGAATGCTTTATTAACAGATAATTCTAAAGATTCACTTGATACTAAAAAAGGAAACAATCCTTTATTTGATAAAATGATCGTTCAAGGTGGCGGTCCGGTTTTAGGATATTTTGCTACTAAAGATACTGCTGCTATCAATGGTTATTTTAAAAGACCAGAAATTAGAATTTTATTGGCTGCTGACCAACACAATGCAAAATTTGTTTGGAGCAAACCAACTACTATAAAAGATGCGAAAGCAAAAGATGTTGAAGCGGTAGAATTATACGCTTTAAAAGGTAACAGAGATAACGTTCCTGCAATGAGCGGTGGTGTTGTAACTGATGCAAAAGATACTTTTGACCAAATGGGTAAACCAGCTGTTTCTATGCAAATGAACAGTCAAGGGGCTAAAGTGTGGGAAGAATTAACAGGAAGAGCTTTTTCTCAAAAAGGTTATATTGCTATTGTTTTAGATAACATCGTTTATTCTGCGCCAGGTGTTACAAGTGGACCAATTGCTGGTGGAAGATCTGAAATTACAGGTTCTTTTGATGTTGCTGAAACTAAAGATTTAGCAAACGTATTAAATGCTGGTAAATTACCTGCATCGGCAGACATTGTACAATCTACTGTAGTTGGACCATCTTTAGGTCAAGCGGCAATTGATGCAGGAACAATTTCGGCTGTATTAGGATTTTTATTAGTTTGTGTTTGGATGGTATTCTATTATGGTAAAGCTGGTTGGTATGCAAATCTTGCTTTATTATTAAACTTATTATTCTTATTCGGAATTATGGCAAGTTTTGGTTTTGTACTTACATTACCAGGTATTGCAGGTATCGTATTAACATTGGGTACTGCGGTAGATGCTAATATTATTATATACGAAAGAGCAAAAGAAGAATTACGTGATGGTAAATCATTGTCTGAAGCTGTACTTGCTTCTTATGGATGGCACGGTGCAATGCGTTCTATTATCGATGCAAACGTTACACACGTTTTAACTGGAGCAATCTTGTTTATCTTTGGTACAGGACCAATTAAAGGTTTCGCATTAACATTACTTATTGGTATTGTAACATCATTGTTTACGTCAATCTTTATTGCAAGAATTTTTATTGATAAAAATATTGCAGGAAAAGCTGATTTAACTTTCTGTACAAATATTACTAAAAACTGGTTTACTAATTTCCACTTTGACTTTATTAAAGTTAAAAAATTCACTTACATCTTCTCTTCAATTGTTGTAATTGTAAGTTTAACTTCTATCTTCTTCGTTAACGGATTAGATGAAGGTGTTGATTTTGTTGGAGGAAGAACATTCCAAGTTAAATTTGAAAAACCAATCGATGCAACAGTAGTTTCAGATGAATTATCTACTGCTTTTGGAACTCCGGTTGAAGCTAAAATTTTAGGTGATGATGATCAATTGAAAATCACAACTAAATACAAAATTAAAGAAGATGGTGTAGCGATTGATGAAGAAGTAAATCAAAAATTATACGCTGCATTACAAAAGTATTACCCAAACACTTCTTACGATAAATTCATCAACTCTTTTGATGGTAAGAAAATTGGAGTTTTACAAGCTTCTAAAGTTGGAGCATCTATCTCTGAAGATATTAAAACTAACTCATACTGGGCAGTTCTTGGTGCGATGGCAGTTATTTTCTTATACTTAATGGTTTCTTTCCGTAAATGGCAATATTCATTAGGTGCGATTGCAGCTGTAGCGCATGACGTTATCTTTGTATTAGGAGTTTACTCTTTATGTTATAAATTCATGCCTTTCCACATGGAAATGGATCAGCACTTTATTGCTGCGATTCTTACTGTAATTGGATACTCAATGAATGATACTGTAATTGTATTTGACAGAGTTAGAGAGTTTATTATCGGAAACCGTAAAGGAAGTTTTGAAGATATTGTAAACGCTTCTATTAATACTACATTATCAAGAACATTGAATACGTCATTAATGATGATCATTGTATTATTAACGATGTTTATCTTTGGTGGAGAATCTATTAGAGGATTTATCTTTGCAATGTTAATTGGTATTATTGTAGGAACATATTCTTCATTATTTATCGCAACACCAGTATTGGTAGATACGATTTCAAATGATGAAAAACATACAATCGAAGACAAGCATAATAAAGCATAATTAATCGCTTCAATTATACTAAAAAAGATCCAGTGAAAGCTGGATCTTTTTTTTTGCTGTTCTAGGATATTATTAGGTGTGGTAAATAATTTCTTGATGTTTGCGGTGCTTAAGAACTAAAGGATTGATCTTGACTTTTTCTTGTTCTTAATTTTGGATTACGATGTAAGTTGGAAAGTAAAGAATAGATTTTAGGATTATGTTTTGGTAAAAGTAAAAAGCTTTGCGTTTAAAGTGTAAAAGGAGTAAGGTTTTGCTTTTGTAATTGTTTCTCTGTTTGCTTCTTCTGAGAAAAAGAAAGAAACTATAATTTGAGTATGATGTGAGCGTAGATGTATTTGAAAGTGAAGATGAGTAGAAATAAAGCGATTTGCAATAAAGAAATTTCGAGATTGATTCTATAGTTGCTATAAATAAAAAGTCCAGTATTTATTAGATACTGGACTTTTTGTTACAAAATATTTTATGTTTAATCACGAAGTAGCTAAAGGATTTCTTTGAGCTCTAATAACGAAGAATAGACCAATTATGATAAAAGGTATACTTAGCCATTGTCCTGTTGAGAAAAGGCCCAATTCGTTCTCAAAACCGCCTTGGCTTTCTTTTACAAACTCAACTACAAAACGCACAACAAATAAAAGCACTAAAAACAGTCCAAATAAATATCCTGATTTAAGTCTTGCATTAGTTTTCCAGTACAAGAAAAATAAGATTGCAAATACAAATACATAACAAAATGCCTCGTACAATTGCGTTGGGTGTTTTGCAGGTACTTGTGCTAATAAATTAGTAAATTTTGGATCTGTTGCAATCGCAGTGTAAGCATCTTTTGGATTTGCGATTTGTGTTGCATTAACAGCTTCGCCTTTGCTGAATTGGTCGTGTAAAAAACGAATTCCAAAAGGAGATGTCGTTTCGTGACCAATGATTTCAGAATTCATGAAGTTTCCTAAACGAACAAAAATAGCGCCACTCGCAACTGGAATAACAACACGGTCTAAAATCCATAATAATGGGCGTTTTAGGATCTTTTTGCTGTAATAGTACATGGCAATGATAATTGAAATTGCCGCACCGTGACTTGCTAAACCTTGAAACCCAGTAAACTCAAATTTAGGTTCAAATTTAACAGGTAAAAAGATTTCAAGTAAATGATTTCTAAAGTATTCCCAATCATAGAATAATACATGACCTAAACGTGCTCCGATTAAAGTAGCTAAAACAGTCCAGACAAATAATGAATCTAGTTTGTCAATTGGTTCATTTTCGCGCTCGAAAATCTTTTTCATGATAAACCATCCTAAACCAAAAGCAATTACAAACATTAAGCTGTAATAACGAATCATAAAGAATCCTAAGTCTATTCCCTCTGAAGGATTCCAAATGATATTTAAGGCATGTGTCATATGTTAAGAGTTTTTGTTTTTTGTAAAAATAAATATTTAAAACAGAGTAAGTCTTTATTTAAAGTTAATGTTTATGCGAGCATTTTTTCTCAGGAACCGGATCGTAACCTGATCTTCCCCATGGGTGACAGCTTAAAATTCGTTTCATTCCTAAATATCCCCCATAAAACAATCCGTGCATTTGTAATGCCTGAATCATGTATGTAGAACACGTTGGTTCAAATCGGCATGCAGCAGGCGTAAAAGGCGATATCGCTGTTTGATAAAAGCGTACCAATAATACAAACGGATATATTAGAATTTTTGAAAACATATTTTTAGTAATCAATGATTATTAGTAATCAGTGATCAGTATTTAATAATCAGTTTAAATCTGAACACTTTAAACTGATTACTGAACACTTCGTTTTTAAATACTAAAAGAAGTACCTTCTTTTCCGTCCTTTAATTGAATACCTAAAGCAATCAATTGATCACGAATTTGGTCAGAAAGAGCAAAGTTTTTATCTGCACGAGCTTGATTTCTCATTCCGATAAGCATATTTACAGTACCTTCTAATTTGTCATTATTACCGTCAGCACCTTTTTCATTACTTAAGCCTAAAACATCAAAAACAAAACCATTGACAGTAGATGTTAGTGTCTTTAAATCATCTTCAGAAATGGTTTCTTTTCCTTCTTTAAGTAAATTAATATATCGAACAGCTTCAAATAATTGAGCAATTAAAATTGGAGTGTTAAAATCGTCATTCATCGCGTCATAACACAACTGTCTCCAAGAAGCAATGTCTATAGAACTTGTTGTACCAGCTTTAATTTCTGACAAAGCATCAACGGCTTCCATTAATCTTTTGTATCCTTTCTCTGCTGCGACAATTGCATCATCAGAAAAGTCAAGAATACTCCTATAATGTGCTTGTAACATGAAAAAACGTGTTACAGATGCTGAAAAAGCTTTACTTAAAATATTGTTTTCACCACTCAAAATCTCACCAGGTAAAATGTTATTTCCTGTAGATTTTGCCATTTTTTTACCATTTAAAGTAAGCATATTGGCGTGCATCCAATAATTTACTGGCGATTGACCAGTGCAGGCTTCATTTTGAGCAATTTCACATTCGTGATGAGGGAATTTTAAATCCATTCCGCCACCGTGAATGTCAAAGTGATTTCCAAGATATTTGGTGCTCATTGCTGTACATTCTAAGTGCCAGCCTGGAAAACCATCGCTCCAAGGCGAAGGCCATCTCATAATAT
Organism: Flavobacterium sp. YO12; assembly: GCF_004119495.1. Classification (GTDB taxonomy): domain Bacteria; phylum Bacteroidota; class Bacteroidia; order Flavobacteriales; family Flavobacteriaceae; genus Flavobacterium. The sequence continues at coordinate 864 of NZ_NRQU01000030.1, read as the reverse complement.
GTTCTGGTTCTGCTTTTTTCCAAAGAGCAAAATCCTGTGGGTTTCTCTTATCTGACTGCCCATCAAGATCACGAGTGTTAGCAAGCATATCTTCGATATTTCTGCCGCTTAAAATACCGTAATTATTGGTTTCGTTGTATTTAACAACATCAAAATAAACAGATCCATTGGCTTCATAACCAATTCCTTTATTAATAATTTTCTTGATGATTTCAATCTGTTCTATGATGTGTCCAGTTGCAGTTGGCTCAATACTTGGCGGTAAAAAGTTGAAAGCTTTTAGAATGTTATGAAAATCAACAGTATATCGCTGTACAATTTCCATAGGTTCTAATTGCTCTAAACGTGCTTTTTTAGCAATTTTATCTTCACCTTCATCAACATCATCTACAATATGACCAACATCAGTAATATTACGAACGTAACGAACTTTGTATTCCAGATGTGAAAAATACCTGAAAATAACGTCAAAAGACATAAAAGTCCTAACATTTCCTAAATGCACATTACTATAAACCGTTGGTCCGCAAACATACATTCCAACATTTCCTTCATGGATTGGTTTGAAACTTTCTTTTTCACCCGAAAGTGAATTGTATATTTTTAGTGGCTGGGTTGTATATAAAGGCATATTTGATATTGCTGTTTATTTGTTTAATCGTTTATTTGTTTAACCGCTTATTTTTTTAATTGTCTAAACGTTTGATTCTTTTTATTCTTTTGAAAGATAATACTTTTTTAAACTATTAATTTGATTTGCTAGTATTTTTTTCAATCTTCTCTCGNGATTCTAAATATTCTATTTCTGATACGTAATTTAAATCTTTTGAAATAATTAAATGATTTAAAGTTTCCATTCGCTGA
>NZ_NRQU01000029.1 GCF_004119495.1 Flavobacterium sp. YO12 | reverse complement strand
ATTTATAGCGGTTTTGGTTCAGCGCTGAATACCAATTGGATATGGATCTATTAATTTTTCTTTAAGCCCGAAAAGTTCTTTAAACCCCGATGCGTCAGGGATGGAAGCGGCATCCTTTTGTTTTTTCCTTTAAAGAACAAAAGATACAGCGCACAGCCCGGTCCGTAGGGAGACGCTGTTATGTTTACTGTTTTGATTGTTAGTTGTTTACGTATTTATATTTTTTGATTGTCGACATCATTTATAAATTGAATTACTCCATTCATATAAGTCTTCTGATCATCCCACATGGCTAAATGACTCCCGTTTGGACAGTATAAATAACGTCCTTTTTTGACTAATTTGCTTTGTTCTTCCATTGCTTTTGGATCCATTGTGTCATATTTAGCACCAATCATGAGTGTAGGGATTGTAATTTCTTGGAGTTTGTTTTTAATATCCCATTTGGCTAATCTTCCGCTGATACCGAATTCACTCGGACCTTGCATTAAAGTATAAATTTCTCCATTTACATGTTTGCTGGCGCGATTTAATCCGTCTGGCCATTCTTTTAATCTGCATAAATGCTCTTTGTAAAAATTTGGAATCAGCAATTCCATATATCTTGGATTGTTGAAATCTTTTTTAGCTTCTAAAGCCCTTATTTCGGCTAGAATTTCAGGTTTCATTTGCTTTGATAGAACTTCTTCGGCATATTTTCCGTATTCGGGAGCACTTGCCATCATGTTTGAAACTAAAAGACCTTTCATGTTTTGCTGATATTTTAAAGCGTATTCCATAGCTAGTATTCCGCCCCAAGAATTTCCTAAAACATAAAAATTATCTTTATCAGCATTTATCGCTTTGCGCACTTGTTCTACTTCATCTACAAAGCGATCAATAGTCCATAAACTGCTGTCTTTTGGCTGATCGCTGTAATAGGATCCTAATTGATCGTATTCATAAAATTCAAATCCCTCACGCTGAAAAAATGTTTCAAAACATTCCATGTATTCATGAGTCATTGCTGGACCTCCATGTAATAATAGAATTTTTATTTTTGGATTATTTCCAAAACGCTTAGTCCAGACTTTAAATTTGCCAACGGGTGTATTTATTGGAATCATTTTTACTCCGGCAGCTTCTACTTTTTCTTTGCCATATGTAAAATAGTTTGATAAGATATTAGTGCTGTTTTCTTTTTTTACAAGATGTCAAGAGAAAGAAAGCTAAAAGAGTAATAATACTACGCATAGATTTTAATTTTTAATGGTGTTTACTAATTTACAAATTATAGTTATATGTAGAGTGCTACTTTAAAATTTGATTTAAGTATTTGTAAATAATGATGTTACGATATTTAGAAACATTAAAACTTTCTTAAAATAATTTGAAAGTATTTTTTGAAGTGGTAAATTAGTAATACTATACTTAAAATATTCAAATTATGAAAACGAAGATATTTTTAGCCATAGCATTGTTAATCGTAACAGTCTCGGTTAGTGCACAAAAGAGAATTGAAGTGACAGAATTACCAAAACCAGCACAGGAATTTTTAAAAAAGCATTTTAATCATACTTTAGTAGTGACAGCTCAAAAAGATCCCGAGCATGGTGAAAAGGGGTATGAAGTCAAACTTAAAGAGGGAACAGAAGTGGAATTCTGGAAAGACGGATCGTACCGTGAAGTTGATGGAGGAGACAATCCGATTCCGACTGGTTTTATTCCAGATAATATTTTAGGATATGTAACCAAAAATCATCCAAACGAAAAAATAACGCACATTGACTATGGACACAAAGATTTAGATGTCGATTTGACCAATAAAATTGATTTAGAATTTACCAAAGACGGTAAAATTCTAAAAGACAAGAAGAATAATGTCAAATAACAGACGAATTTGCGATATGGATATATCCAAAGCTAATTTTGCGAAAGAACATTTTGAGCGAAAATAGTTTATATTTACATTTCTATTTTTTATTTCATGGAAGAGAATAAACATGTAACGATTTACGATATTGCTGAGCGTCTAAATTTAGCGACGTCGACTATTTCACGAGCTTTAAAGGACCATCATACTATAAGTGACAAGACGATTAAGAAAGTGAAAAAAACTGCAGAAGAAATGGGATTTGTTCCCAATACTTTGGCTGCAGGTCTGCGAGGTAATAAAACCAGAACCATAGGGGTTTTGATTCCCACCGTTACACAGCCCTTTCTATCTTCGCTTATCAGCGGGATTGAAATTACTGCTCAAAAATCGGATTATACCGTAATCATTATGCAATCGCATGATTCTTATGAAGAAGAAGTAAATATGGCAAAATCTTTATACAGCAATCGTGTGAGTGGTGTAATTTGTTCGTTGGCAATGGAAACTAGAGATACGGCGCATTTTCATCAGTTTTCGAACAATAATATTCCGCTGGTTTTTGTTGACAGGGTTCCGAAAGATTATAATACTTTTAGAGTCGTTATTGATAACTATACAGCAGGTTATAAAGCAACCAAACATCTTATTGAACAAGGCTGTATTCGTATTGCACATTTAACAGCTGGTTCAGAATTAGGTAATTTGTATAACGAAAGAAAAAGAGGTTATATTGAAGCTTTAAAGGATCATAATATTGAAGTAGAAGAAGAATTGATTATTAATCTTAATTCCGTTACTTATGAAGATGGTGTAAAAGCCAGCAACGCTTTATTTGATTTAAATCCAATTCCTGATGGATTGTTTGCGCCTGGAGATATTCTGGCCGTAAGTGCAGTGCAGACTGCTAAAAAACGAGGCATTAAAGTACCAGAAGAGTTTAAAGTAATTGGTTTTAATAATGACCCGATTTCGCAAATTATAGATCCGAATTTATCGACTATTACGCATCCAGCTGAAAAAATGGGAAAAGCGGCTGCTGAAATTATCATCAAAAATTTAAAATCTTCTAAAAATGATGATGCTAAAGAAATCACTTTTTTAAATACAGAAGTGCTCGCCAGAGAATCTACTCAGAAATAAAATCAAAAATACTCTAAATAGTAAGGTTTGTCATTTATTTGATAAACCATCAACTTTTATGAAAACAATTACACTTCCGGACGAAATGAATTTAGAAAAATCGCAACACGTACATGTTGTCGATTACAGCAGTTCTAAAGACGTTTCGAAACAGCAAATTATTCTAAATCACAATGTAATTAGTTTTTTGATTGAAGGAACGAAAGAAGTTATTTTTGATACTACAGAATTGTCTATAACGCCTTCTAAATTTCTGATAATGCGTTCCGGAAATTGTTTGATGACAGAAAAAAGAATCTCAATGACTTCCGGTTATAAAAGCATTCTGTTGTTTTTTTCTAATGAAATGATTCATAATTTTATTAGAAAAATGGAATCTGAGAAATCAGAATTAATTGAAGTAAAATCAGTTTATGCTTTTGATTATGATGATTTCTTGAAACGTTTTGTAGAAAGTTTAGCTGATATTTCTAAACTTTCAAAAGCCGTTCAGATCAAACTGCTCGAAGTAAAGTTTGAAGAAATAATGCTTTATTTAACGGCTCAATGCGGAACCGATTTTCTGTATTCGCTAACGACAAACAGCAACGATACTTCTCAAAAATTCATTCGAACAATCGAAAACAGTCATTTGAGTAAACTGACTTTAAAAGAACTGGCATTTTTGTGCAATATGAGTGTTTCGACTTTCAAAAGAGAATTCGAAAAACACTATTCAGAATCACCAATAAAATGGTTTCAAAACAAAAGACTCGAACATGCACATTACTTGCTGAGTCAGGAAAAAAGTCCTTCCGAAGTTTATTTTGAAGCTGGTTATGAAAACCTTTCCAGTTTTAGCCAGGCGTATAAAACCAAATACGGCGTTACGCCCAAATACCACAAAACAATTTGAGCTTTTAGCAACAGTTTTTGGCTTTTTAGCTAAAATTATTTAGCTGTTCCAAATCTAACTTTGCTTAAAATTTTAAAACAGATAAAATGAAAAAGCTTAGTTTAATTTTGGCGATGTCAGCCATTTTTTCGACATCGACTTTTGCGCAGAAAACATTTACCTTAAGCAGTAAAGATTTAGGAGGAGAAACAACTAAAATTCAGGAATTCAACGGATTAGGCTGTTCTGGAGAGAATCAATCTCCACAGTTATCCTGGAAAAACGCTCCAGAAGGAACCAAAAGTTTTGCTGTAACCATGTACGATCCGGACGCACCAACAGGAAGCGGATTCTGGCACTGGGTTGTTGTTGATATTCCGGCAAATGTAAGCGAATTAGTAACCAATGCCGGAACTAAAAATCTTGTTCCAAAAGGCGCTATCCAAAGTGTAACCGATTACGGAATCAAAGGATTTGGAGGTCCATGTCCGCCAGTTGGTCACGGATTTCATCAATACATTATTACCGTTTATGCTTTAAAAATCGATAAACTGGGAACAGACGATAATACAAATCCGGCTGTAGTGGGATTTAATCTTTGGAACCAGGCTTTAGCGAAAGCCAGTATTGTAGCGTATTACAAGCGATAATAATTAAGGATTTAAACTCTAAATCCAACCCCGTTATAGCAGGATAGTTTTTATAATTATCCTGCTTTTATTTGTTATAGAAATTATTTTTTCGAAAAAAAGAGAGCTAAAATTTTTTTCTTAAACAACAATCCTATATTTTTACGCAACCGATTGCAATTGTTGTTTTATTTAGGATAATGTATTTTTTAAATTAAAATTTTATGAAATACTTTTAAAAGTAAATAAAATAGTGATGCTGTAAAAAATGAGATTGTAAAGAATAAATTATAACCATGACTTCATTTAGATTTATTTTCCTGTTTCTTCTGATTTCTTTTTCGGCTTCGGCACAAAGGGATTATAAATTGTGGCTTCAGTATGATGTTGTCAGTAATTCAGCAATTGCTTCAGAATACAAAAACAATCTTAAAGGAATTGTTGTTTTAGGAAATTCTGAAACTCTTAAAATCGCTGAGAAAGAACTTAAAACAGGATTTTCGGATATGTTGGGAAATATTCCAGAAATCAAATCTGATATAAAAGGAGAGAACAATTTAATAATTGGTTCACAATCGAATTTGAATGCTGAAATCAAAAACGAATTGAAATCTGACTTTGACAAAATAAATAACGAAGGGTTTATCATTAAATCCATCTCCATTAAAAACAAAAAACAAATTGTTATTATAGGAAAAAATGATGTGGCTGTTTTATACGGAGTTTTTAGTTTTCTGAGAATACTGCAGACTAATAAATCGGTTAAAAATTTAAGTATTTCTGATTCTCCGAAAACTAATATCAGAATCCTAAACCATTGGGATAATCTTGATCGAACTGTAGAACGTGGTTACGCGGGATTTTCACTTTGGAACTGGCAGAAATTGCCTGATTTTATTGATCAGCGTTACATTGATTATGCCAGAGCGAATGCTTCAATCGGAATTAACGGAACAGTTTTGACCAACGTAAATGCAAACGCTTTAATTCTGACTCCGCAATATTTAGAAAAAGTTGAAGCACTAGCGAATGTTTTTAGACCTTACGGAATAAAAGTATATTTAACAGCAAGATTTTCGGCACCAATTGAAATTGGAAACTTAAAAACTGCCGATCCGAAAGATCCAGAAGTGATTAATTGGTGGAAAAAGAAATCAGCTGAAATTTATAAACGAATCCCAGATTTTGGTGGATTTTTGGTAAAAGCTAATTCAGAAGGTCAGCCTGGTCCGCAAAATTATGGAAGAGACCATGTCGATGGCGCGAATATGTTGGCAGATGCCGTTGCTCCTTTTGGAGGCGTAATTATGTGGAGAGCTTTTGTATATTCAGAACATGATGCGAATGATCGTGCTAAACAAGCTTACGCTGAATTTCAGCCCTATGATGGAAAATTCAAAGAAAATGTAATCGTTCAGGTCAAAAACGGTGCGATCGATTTTCAGCCGAGAGAGCCATTTCATCCGATATTTGGAGCGATGCCGAAAACGCCTTTAATGATGGAATTTCAAATCACACAGGAATATTTAGGATTCAGCACGCATTTGGTTTTTCTGCCTAAATTATTTCAGGAAGTTTTAGAATCTGATACGTATCAAAAAGGAAAAGGTTCAACAGTTGCCAAAGTTATCGATGGCACTTTATATCAAAATAAATTAACAGGAATTGCTGGTGTTGCCAATATTGGAAACGATTTAAACTGGACAGGACATCCTTTTGCGCAGGCTAATTGGTATGGTTTCGGAAGACTCGCATGGAATCCTTATTTAGATTCAGAAACTATTGCTGATGAATGGTTAAGAAGCACTTTTTCAAATGATGAAAATTTCATTAAACCAGTAAAAAATATGATGATAGAATCTCGTGAAGCCGTTGTTAATTATATGACACCGCTTGGCTTGCATCATATTATGGATACAGGACATCATTACGGACCAGGACCTTGGGTTTCGAATTTGTCAAGACCGGAATGGAATCCGACTTATTATCATAAAGCAGATAAAAACGGAATTGGTTTTGACAGATCAAAATCGGGAACGAATGCTGTTTCGCAATACGCACCAGAAGTCGCCAATATTTTTGATAATTTAGAAACTTGTCCTGAAAAAGATCTGTTATGGTTTCATCATGTTTCGTGGGATTATAAACTAAAAAACGGACAAACTCTTTGGAACGGACTTTTGCTTAAATATCAGGAAGGTGTAGATCAAGTAAAAGAAATGCAGAACGTCTGGGATCAAGCAGAAAAATATGTTGATAATGAACGTTTCAACGAAGTAAAAATGCTATTGAAAATTCAGTACAAAGAAGCAAAATGGTGGCGTGATACTTGCCTGCTATATTTTCAACAGTTTTCTGGTAAAGAACTTCCAAATGGAGTTGAAAAACCAACACAAACTTTAGAGTATTTTAAATCATTAAAATTCCCATTTGCACCGGGAAATGGATAAATAGTTGTAACACGGATAAAACGGATTCGTTATCACGAAGACAAAAAAAACGGATTTTTTTCAATAAAAATTAGAATGAAAAATCTGTATAAATCAGCGTTTTCGCGATAGCGAATCCGTCTCATCAGCGTCTAAAAAAATATAGTATAAAAAATTATGAGCAAGAAAACGGCAATTGTAACCGGAGGAAATTCGGGTTTAGGATTTGCAACAGCAAAGAAATTATGTGACAACGGAATCACAACTTACATCATTGGCAGATCAAAAGAAAAAACAGAAGAGGCCTGCAAAGAAATTGGAGAAAATGCCATTCCGGTAATCTTCGATTTAAATGATTTGAAAGGAATTCCTGCGATGATTGAAAGCATTACAAAAAATGGCTCAATTGATATTTTGGTAAACAACGCCGGAATCAATATGAAAAAGGAATTTGCAGATGTGACCGATGAAGAATTTTTATCAATAATTCACACGAATCTTTTGAGTGTTTTTGCTGTAAGCCGAGAAGTGGTAAAAAACATGAAAGAAAATGGAGGTGGAAGTATAATCAATATTAGTTCGATGGCATCCCAATACGGAATTCCAAAAGTAATTGCGTATTCATCAAGTAAAGGCGCAATTGAAGCCATGACTCGTGCTATGGCGGTTGAATTGGCTCAGTTTGGTATTCGTGCGAACTGTATTGCACCAGGATTTATTAAAACAAAAATGTCATCGACAGCTTTGGATAACGATCCAGAAAGAAAAAATAAAGTATTGGGAAGAACGCCAATGGGCTATTTGGGCGAACCCTCAGACATTGCAGACGCCGTTTATTATTTCGCTCTAAGCGAATCAAAATATACTACTGGTACAGTGTTGCCAGTTGATGGAGGGAATAGTGTAGGGTTTTAATTTTTAAATATTTTAAACACATAGAAACATAGTTTTTTCTTTGTCTACAAAGGCGTTTCACTTGCATTAATGCACATAGCTATGTGTGAGAAACTAGTTTCTTTCTCTAATCTTTTTTTGAGTTAAATATAAATCTATGTTTCTATGTGTTTAATTAATTTTTACAGAAGGGAAGTATGATTAAAATGCAACAAACCATGCGATGGTTCGGGCCAAATGATAACGTCAGGTTGATTGATATTCGACAAGCTGGCGCAACAGGAATTGTAACCGCATTGCATCAAATTCCGGTTGGAGATATCTGGACTATTGAAGCGATAAAAGAAAGACAGGAAATCATTCGTAATTATGGTTTAGAGTGGACTGTGGTTGAAAGTCTTCCTGTTCATGAAGAAATCAAACGAGCTTCAGGAAATTACTTGCAATTCATTGAAAATTATAAAATTAGTGTGCAAAATCTTGCGGAGTGTGGCATCAAAATTATAACCTATAATTTCATGCCGATTCTGGATTGGGTGCGAACGAATCATAATTTTATAAACGAAGACGGGAGTAAAGCTCTTTTATACAATCAGGACGCTTTTACTTATTTTGATGTTTATCTTTTAAAAAGACCAAATTCTGAAAATGATTATTCTGAGATCGAAAAAGAAAGAGCTTGGCAGTTTGGAAATCAATTATCTGAGAAAGAAAAAGCATTGTTGTTTAAAAATGTTTTACTAGGACTTCCAGGAAGTACAGTTCATTTTACGGCAGAACAGATTTTGTCGCTTTTAGAAAATTACGCTGAAATTGACAATCAAAAACTAAGAGAAAATCTGATTTACTTTTTATCAGAAGTAACTCCGATTGCGGAGAAAAACGGGCAAAAATTAGCAATTCATCCTGATGATCCGCCGTTTTCTGTCTTAGGGCTTCCAAGGATTGTTTCAACTGAAGCCGATTTAAAAGCTATTTTCAAAGCCGTTCCATCAAAAGCAAACGGATTGTGTTATTGCACAGGTTCTTTAAGCGCTGATCCCAATAACAATCTCGAAAAAATAATAGACGATTACGGAGACCGAATTCATTTTTTACATCTTCGAAATACCATCCGCGAAAGCGAAACCATTTTCAGGGAATCAGAACATTTAAATGGCGATGTTAAAATGGAAGTTATCATTGAGAAATTATTGTTATTAATGAATAAAACCAAAGTAAGCCTTCCAATGCGTCCCGATCACGGTTTCCTTCATCAAGTGGATGAAGAAACAGAAACTTATCCAGGTTATTCTTTGACAGGAAGATTAAAAGGTTTGGCTGAATTAAGAGGTTTGGAAATGGGTATTGGGTATAAATTGAATTTATAATTAAAGTTTTCTAAATCTAATACGCTGAGAATTGCTCGCAAAGTCGCAGAGTTGCAAAGTTTTTATTTAAAAAAGCTTAAAAAGAATTGCTTTGCGACTCAGCGACTTTGCGAGATTAAATAAAAAAGTTTGTGACTTTATGTGTTCAAAAATTAAAACTTCATATCTAATTCTACTACTTTTTCTAATCGGATTAAGCACAAATTCGTATGCCATAAATCCAGAAAAATATGTAGTCAATCAGGCTTCTAATGAAAACTTCCCTTTGGTTTCAAAAGGAAAAATAGCTTCGATTTTTTTAGACGATAAAGATTATGGAGGAGTTTTAAAAGTAACAGGACATTTTGAAAACGATCTTTTTAAAGTTTCAGATTTGCATCCGAAAAGAATAAAAAAGATTTCAGAAGCAGAAGAATTTGTTGTAATTATAGGAACACTCGGAAAAAGTAAAATCATAAATGAATTAGCCAAACAAGGAAAAATTGATGCCAAAGCACTTCAAGGAAAATGGGAAAAATTTACCACACAAATTGTCGAAAATCCGTTTAAAGGAATTAAAAAAGCATTGGTAATTGCAGGTTCAGATAAACGAGGAACGATTTACGGAATCTACGATTTATCGAATCAAATTGGCGTTTCTCCTTGGTATTATTGGGCAGATGTTCCCGTGAAAAAGCAATCAGAATTACATGTTTTACCCGGAATTCACTCGCAGGGAGAACCAAAAGTAAAATATAGAGGAATTTTTATAAACGATGAAGCTCCAGCTTTGTCTGGTTGGGCATTTGAGAAATTTGGCGGATTCAATTCGAAATTCTACGATAAAGTTTTTGAATTGATTCTGCGGATAAAAGGCAATTATTTATGGCCGGCGATGTGGGGCAGAATGTTTTATGTTGAAGATCCGGAGAATGCTGTTTTGGCCGATGAATACGGAATTGTCATGGGAACTTCGCATCATGAACCGTTAACGAGAGCACACGCCGAATGGGGAAAAGCAAACGGGAAATGGGATTTTAACACCAATTCTGAAGCTTTGATTAATTTCTGGAAAGAAGGAATTAAAAGAATGGGAAATAAAGAAACTATCGTTACAATCGGAATGCGTGGCGATGGGGATGAACCTATGACAGAAGGAACTGCGATTGAACTACTAGAAAATATTGTAAAAACCCAAAGAAATATAATTGCAGAAGTTACGAAAAAACCTGCGCAAGAAACTCCACAAATGTGGGCACTTTACAAAGAAGTTCAGGATTATTACGACAAAGGAATGACCGTTTCCGATGACGTAACACTTTTATTGTGTGATGATAACTGGGGAAATATCCGAAAACTCCCTGAACTCGATGCCAAACCAAGAAAAGGCGGTTATGGCATTTATTATCATTACGATTATGTTGGTGGCCCACGAAATTACAAATGGATTAATACTAATCAAATTGAACGTGTTTGGGAACAAATGGATTTGGCATATCAATATGGAGTCGATAAAATCTGGATTGTAAATGTAGGCGATATCAAACCAATGGAGTTTCCGATGGAATTTTTTTTAGAAATGGCATGGAATCCTGAAAAGTTTAATGCTGGAAATTTAGAGCAATATTATTTTAATTGGGCAAAAGAAAATTTTGACAATCAATTTACAGAAGAAATTGCTGAGATTTTAAAATTATATACAAAATACAATTCACGAAGAAAACCTGAATTATTGGATGCTAAAACGTACAGCATTGTAAATTTTAACGAAGCAGATCGAGTTGTAGCAGATTATCAAAAATTGGTTGAAAAAGCCAATTCGATAAACGAAAAATTGAAACCAGAATACAAAGATGCTTTTTATCAGCTCATTTTGTTTCCGGTTTTGGCAAGTGCCAATTTAAATGAAATGTATGTCGCAACGGCTAAAAATCATTTGTATGCAGAACAAGGAAATGTCATTGCAAATACTTATGTTGAAAAAGTAAAAGAGTTATTTAAAAAAGATGCTGAGCTTACAAATTACTATCACACTCAATTAGCAAATGGTAAGTGGAATCATATGATGTCACAAACACATATTGGTTATGATAATTGGCAACAGCCTGAAAAAAATGTGATGCCCAAAACAAAAACAATTGAAATTTCAAACAAAGTTCAAGTGGGAGTTTCTATAGAAGATTCATCAAAGGCTAGAACTTCGATTAATAAAAATAGGGATTTAGATCATGTTATAGGCTTTGTTGAGGACAATGGATATATTTCGATAGAAAGTAAAAATTATTCTAAAGCAATAAATTCAGATGCCGTAAAATGGACCATAATTCCAAATCTTAGTAAAACAGATTCAGGAATAACAATAAAACCTTCTAATATCAAATCAATTGAAATTTCAGAAAGATCTCCAAGATTAGAATACAATGTTCATTTTTTCAGCAAAGGAAAGATAAAAGTAAATGCCTATTTTTCGCCAACAATCAATTTTAAAATTGGTGACGGCTTAAAATACGGAATTGGTTTTGATGATGAAAAACCGCAAATAATGAACCTTAATGCAGATTCTTCGGAAAAAGCCTGGGCAGAATCTGTTGCGAACAATATTAAAATTATTATCTCAACGCATGAAATTGAAAAAACAGGAAATCATGTTTTGAAAATTTATGCGATTGATACGGCTTTGGTGCTTCAGAAAATTGTGATTGAAACTGAGGAGGGAAAAGTTTTGGAGTCATATTTGGGACCTCCGGAGAGTTTTAGGAAGGAATAATACGCAAAGTTTGTCATTCCTCGGAATGACAAAACGAAACGAATAAAAAACAATTAACTATTTAAACCAAAAGATATGAAATTTATTAAACCTTATTTAGTTGTCGTCACGACTTTGTTGGCTGTAAGCTGTACGTCACAGAAAGAAACCACTTCATTAAAAGACGCTTATAAAAATGATTTCTACATCGGAACCGCTTTAAGTGCGGATCAAATTGAAGTCAAAAACGCTAAAGAAGATTCTCTGATTCGAAAAGAATTTAATGCGATTACAGCAGAAAATATTATGAAATCGATGTACACGCATCCGCAGAAGGATAAATATGATTTTGTAATGTCTGATAAATTTGTAGCGTATGGAGAGAAAAACAAAATGTTTATTCACGGTCATACTTTAATTTGGCACAGCCAATTAGCACCTTGGATGGAAAAGATTGCCGACAGTACAGAAATGAAAACTTTTATGAAAGATCATATTACCACAATCGTTTCCAAATACAAAGGCAGAATTAATTCCTGGGACGTTGTAAATGAAGCGTTGAACGAAGATGGAACTTTAAGACAATCTGTCTTTTTGAAAACACTAGGCGAAAAATATCTGGTTGACGCTTTCAAACTGGCCGAAAAAGCCGATCCAAAAGCCGAGTTATATTACAACGATTATAATATCGAAGAATCAGCAAAAAGAGCCGGAGCAATTGCCTTAATCAAAAAAATAAAAGTAGAAGGCGGAAAAGTGGACGGAGTAGGAATTCAAGGGCATTGGAGATTAAATAGTCCGTCATTAGAAGAAATTGAAAAAAGTATTTTAGAGTATTCGGCATTAGGAATTAAAGTCGCTTTTACAGAATTGGATATTACCGTTTTACCAAATCCGTGGGATTTAAAAGGAGCAGAAATCAGTCAGAAATTTGAAGGAAGCGAGAAAATGAATCCATATCCAAAAGCATTGCCAGATTCTATCCAAAACAAACTCGCAGAACGTTACGAATCGATTTTTAAACTATTTTTAAAGCATAAAGATAAAATCAGCCGAGTGACTTTTTGGGGTGTTCATGATGGGCAATCTTGGCTGAACGACTGGCCGATAAAAGGAAGAACGAATTATCCTTTGCCATTTGATGCCACTTTAAGACATAAAAAAGCTTACGAAAGTATTTTAAAGCTGAAAAAAACTAAAGAATAAGCATCGAAAAAGAGTATGTTTTGAGAAATAATCAACAATCGGTTGTGAAATGAAAAATAACTTAAATAAAGTAAACTAAATTTGCATAATATGTTTTTTTGTCTAATTTTACACAACCGATTGTTTTAATTGTAATTTGCTTTCCTGCAAGGTTTCCAAAACCTTGTAGGTCTGATTTTAGGAGCTGTAAAAAACAATTGAAACCTACAAGGTTTGAAAAACCTTGTAGGAATAGAACTAACTAATCAAAAAAATGACCACAAACCCACGAATGACTAACATTTCACAAAAACTATCCATCAAAGAAAAAATTGGATACAGTTTAGGAGATCTTGCTGCAAATCTTGTTTTTCAGACTTTGATGACCTATCTGGCGTATTTTTACACCGATATTTACGGATTATCGCCAACCGATTCTTCGATCATCATGCTGATTGTTGGATTAATTGCCGCTTTTATTTTTAATCCGATCATTGGGGTTTTGGCAGACAGAACGAGTACCAAATGGGGAAAATTTAGACCGTGGATTTTGCTAACGGCGATTCCGCTTGGAGTGGTGGCTTTATTAGCATTTTCAACTCCTGATTTTTCATACAAAGGAAAAGTAATTTATGCCGTTGTCACCTATAGTTTATTACTGCTTTTTTATGCAGGAAACAATCTGCCATATTCTGCTTTAAGTGGCGTTATTACAGGCGATATGAAAGAACGAAACAGCATGTCGTCCTATCGTTTTGTAGCGGTGATGTTTGCCCAGTTTTTTGTTCAGGTTTTTATGCTTGGCATTATCAAAAGTGCTGGAAACGGAGATAAAGCCATCGGAATCGAAAAAGTAATGACCGCTTTGGCGATTATTGGAACAATCATGCTTTTAATTACGTTTTTAACGACGAAAGAAAGAATCATTCCGAAACCAGAACAAAAGTCAAGTGTAAAAGAAGATTTAAGCGATTTAATCAAAAATAGACCTTGGTTAATTATGCTTTCGCTAACGACTTTGGTTTTTGTGACTTTAGCAATGAAAGGTGGTTCTTATGTGTATTATTTTGAGAATTATGTTGATAAAGAACAATTAGCCGTTTTTATTCAGCCTATTCTAGATACTTTATCCAACATCGGATTGAATCATTTTGGAAATGATCCCGTTTCTGCAGGTTTCGGTTTATTCAACGCAGGCGGAATCATCTTTATGATTGTTGGCATTACACTCTCTAAAAATCTGGCAGACAAATACGGAAAAAGAAATGTTTTTGGGGTGTTTTTATTCATTTCGACTTTGTTCATTATCGCTTTTTACTTTTTTCC
This sequence comes from Flavobacterium sp. YO12, assembly GCF_004119495.1. Taxonomy (GTDB): domain Bacteria; phylum Bacteroidota; class Bacteroidia; order Flavobacteriales; family Flavobacteriaceae; genus Flavobacterium. Next base: position 42,449 of record NZ_NRQU01000029.1, on the reverse strand, counting down.
GCCAGCGTCAATCGGATTGATGTTTTTCTCCCAAATTTTACACGGATTTTTCTACGGAATCACAATCCCGATCCTATGGGCGATGATTGCCGATGTTGCCGATTATTCCGAATGGTTGAATAACCGTCGTGCAACAGCAATTATATTTTCGGCAATGATGGTTGGACTAAAAACAGGATTGAGCGTTGGAGGCGCTTTAACCACTTTATTTTTAGGTTATTTCCATTACGCACCAAATGCGCCGGAACAGTCTCAAACAGCCATAAACGGAATCAAATTATTGGTCAGTATTTTTCCTGCAATTCCATTTTTAATAGGAGCTGGATTATTGTTTTTCTATAAAATCAATAAAGAAATGGAAGTGCAGATCGAAACAGAATTAAAAGAAAGAAGAACTTAATTATTTAAACAAAATAGTACTATGCCTGAAGATAGCATTGAACACATTAATTTTGAGGAAATTAATGACCTGGCAATTTCAAAGCCTTTAGTATCCCATATGTACACGGCCGATCCTTCGGCGCATGTATTCAACGGAAAAATTTACATTTACCCATCTCACGATATTGATGCCGGAATTCCGTTTAACGACAATGGTGATCATTTCGGAATGGAAGATTATCATGTTTTTTCGATGGAAGACATTTCATCAGAAGTTGTTGATAATGGCGTTGCATTGCATGTAGATGATGTGGCCTGGGCCGAAAAGCAAATGTGGGCACCCGATGCAGCGCATAAAAATGGAAAGTATTACTTGTATTTCCCTGCCAAACGTGCTAGCGGAATTTTCCAGATTGGTGTTGCCATAGCAGATTCGCCAATTGGCCCTTTTGTTCCTGAAAAAGATGCCATAAAAGGAAGTTACAGTATCGATCCCGCTGTTTTTGAAGACCAAGATGGTAAACATTATATTTATTTTGGAGGCATCTGGGGCGGTCAGCTTCAGAAATACCGCAACAATATATATGATGATAACAACGAAGAACCTCTAGCCAAAGAAAAAGCTTTAGGGCCAATTGTATCTTTGTTAAGAGACGACATGCTCGAATTTGCAGAAGATCCAAAAGAAATTAAAATACTGGATGAAAACGGAAATGAGATTTTGGCAGGCGATAACGACCGTCGTTTTTTTGAAGCTTCATGGGTTCACAAATACAACGGAAAGTATTATTTCTCGTATTCAACAGGCGACACGCATTTTATCTGTTATGCGATTGGCAACAATCCATATGGGCCGTTTACGTATCAGGGAAGAATTCTAAATCCTGTTGTAGGCTGGACATCGCATCATTCGATTTGTGAAGTAGAAGGCGAGTGGTATTTGTTTTATCACGATTCGAGTTTGTCAAAAGGAGTAACACATCTTCGAAGTATGAAAGTAACTAAAATCGATTATCTCGAAGATGGTTCAATTATCACAATCGATCCTTACGGAATAAGAAGATTATTGGATTAAAATTTTAAGTTATCCATTAAAAGAAATGTTTAAAGCAAAAAGATTAGATATAAAATTAGTAAGCGCAGTCATTTTGATGAGTGCATTTTCTTCGTGTAAAAAAATTTCGCAAAAATCACAATCGGTTGTGTATTCCGATTATGCTTCTTTTGACTGGTTTGATTACCGAGGGAATGACGATGCGTATCAAAATCTAACAAAATCTGATGGCGATTATTTAAATCCTGTTTTGGCTGGTTTTTATCCTGATCCTACTATTTGCAGGGTTGAAGATAAGTTTTACCTCGTCAATTCTTCTTTTTGTTATTTTCCAGGATTGCCGATTTTTGAAAGTACTGATCTGGTACATTGGAAACAAATCGGTAATATCATAGATCGTCCTAAACAAGCCGATTTTGGAAATTCTCGTTTGTCTGGTGGCATGTATGCACCGACGATTCGCTATAACAAAGGAACATTTTATTTGATTTGTACCAATGTAAGCGGAGTCGGTAATTTTATTGTCACGGCTAAAAATCCAGTTGGGCCTTGGTCAAATCCTATTGCGCTTCCTGATGTAAACGGAATCGATCCAGATCTCTTTTTTGACGAAGACGGAAAAGTGTACATCACACATAACGGGCCTCCGCCTAATAATGTTTCGCTTCATGATGGCCATCGCGCCATTTATATGCTGGAATATGATTTGGAAAAACAAAAAACCACGACAAGTCCCAAATTGGTTATTAACGGCGGAACCGATATGTCTAAAAAACCTGTTTGGATAGAAGGGCCACATGTGATTAAAAAGAACGGATTTTATTATCTGATTTGCGCTCAAGGAGGAACAGGTTTCAATCATTCAGAAGTAGTTTTTAGAAGTAAAAACATTTATGGGCCTTATGAAAGTTATGCTGAAAATCCCATTTTAACGCAGACGCCTTTGGATTCGAATCGTAAAAATTTGGTTTCGACAACAGGCCATGCCGATTTTGTTGAATTGCCAAACGGCGATTGGTGGTCTGTGTTTTTAGGTTGCCGACCATACGAAGGAGATTTTTATAATATGGGAAGAGAAACCTTCATGATGCCTGTTGAATGGAAAAACGATTGGCCAGAAATTATAGGAGGAAATGAGCCGATTCCGATGATTCATAAACGACCAAATCTTCCTCTTTCAAAAGAAAAAATAGAGCCTTTGAATGGAAATTTTGTTTCAAAAGATGATTTTGATTCGAATAAATTAGATTTTAAATGGAGTTTTATCAGAACGCCAAAAGAAAAATGGTACGAATTGATTAACGGAAAATTGCTAATTAAACCAAGGCCAGAATCGATTCATACCGAAACTAATTTTTCTTTTATTGGAAGAAGACAACAGCATTTAAAATTTGAAGCTTCGATAAAGTTTGAATTTAGTCCGAAAGATAATTTACAGGCGGCAGGTTTAACGGCTTTTCAAAACGAAAAGCATTATTTTTTAATTGGAAAACGCCTGAACGCCGATCATAAATTGGAAGTTTTTGTTGAAAGAACTGCAGATAAAATTAATAACGGGAAATCGGAAATTATTGAAAAGAAAGAACTTTTGGATTCTGATAAGTCATTGTTTGTGAAGATTGAAGGAAACGGAAGATTGTATAGTTTTTATTATAAATTGACAGAAAAACAAGATTGGATTTTATTGATAAAAGATGTTGATGGCTCGATTTTGAGTACAAAGGAAGCAGGTGGTTTTGTGGGAACGTATTTGGGGATGTATGCGTCGAGTGAGCATTTTTGAGAGTGGTTTTCGCAACGTTGTGTCATTCCGAGGAACGAGGAATCACACTCGGGATTCGACAAAGATTGGCGACATTCTGTGCGGAGTTTCTAGTGTGATTCCTCGTTCCTCGGAATGACAAAACTATATGAAGAGATTCTTGCGAAACCGTTTTGCGTGAGGGATAGAAGTGGAAAGCCCGCAGCCGTGAGGAACGAACAGGCGAGGACTTGCAACGGATAGCCCGACCCGGAGGGACACGCCCAAGTTATTAGAATAAAAAGTGCTTTAAAAAAATAACATAATTCATGTAAAAAATAATTTTTTATAAAAGTTTTTTAGCTACTTTAGCATAACAGAACGGAACAGAACGGTATGCTAAAAGAAGAAGAAAAATTTGAGTTTATAATGAATCACGAAAGTGATATTCCGAAGTACCAACAGTTGGTTGACGGAATCACAAATTCGATTGCGGAGAATATTTTGCAAAAGGGAGATTTGCTTCCGTCTGTGAATGTGATCTGTAAGACGTATCAGCTTTCGAGAGATACAGTTTTTAAGGCGTATTCGATTTTAAAAGAGCAGAAAGTAATTGATTCTGTACCTAACAAAGGGTATTATGTGGCGGGCGAAACCAGAAAAGTACTTTTAGTTTTAGATACGTTTAAGGCTTATAAAGAGGTTTTGTACCATTCGGTTGTGAATAATCTGCCCGATAATGTGATAATTGACGTGCAGTTTCACCATTATAATATTGATGTTTTTAAAACGATCATTAATAACGGAATTGGGAAGTATTATAAATACGTGGTGATGAATTTTGATCATAAAGACATTGCTCCGGCATTATCGGCAATTTCGAGTGATAAATTGCTTTTGATTGACTGGAATATTCAGGCGAAAAAAACGAATAACTATGTTTTTCAGGATTTTGGAAAAGCATTTTATGAGTCTTTGACAGAGGCAGTTGATTTGTTTAAAAAGTATAAAAAGATACAATTTGTCTATCCGGATTTTACGAATCATCCGTGGGAAACAGTGGAGTTTTTCAAGAAATTCTGTGCTGATTTTGGTTTTGAATATGAAGTTATTACCGATCCTAAAAAGTTCAATATCGAAAAAGGAATTGCTTATATCAGTGTAAGCGACAGGATTTTAGGACACTTTTTGGAACAATGCAAAGAGAAAGATTTTGAACCTGGGAAAGACGTTGGATTTTTATCGTACAACGAAACCCCAATGAAGAAATTTATATATAAAGGAATTTCGGTTGTATCAACTGATTTTAAAGAAATAGGAACCAAAGCAGCGGCATTTATTACGCATGACGAAGATACTCAGTGTTATGTGCCGACAAAATTAATAATAAGAGAATCATTGTAAGTATGTATTATATCGGATATGATATTGGAAGTTCTTCTGTCAAGGCAGCCTTGGTAGAAGCAGAAACGGGTAAAAAAGTTATCGTTTTGAATGAACCGCAAAACGAAATGGAAATCCTTTCGATTCACCCAGACTGGGCAGAACAGGATCCTGAAATTTGGTGGCAGCACATTTGTACAGCGACTAAAAGAGCGATTAAAGAAGCTAATATTGATGCCTCTAAAATTCAGGGAATTGGTATTTCGTACCAAATGCACGGATTAGTAATTGTTGACAAAGATAACGCTCCGTTACGAAATTCAATTATCTGGTGCGACAGCCGTGCGGTTGAAATTGGGAACAAGGCTTTCGCCGAAATTGGAGAACAAAAATGTATGGAGCATTTATTGAATTCTCCAGGGAATTTCACGGCTTCAAAACTGAAATGGGTAAAAGAAAACGAACCAGCAGTTTACAATAAAATTGCGAAATACATGCTTCCGGGAGATTATATCGCTTTGAAATTGACAGGCGAAGTAACGACTACCAAAAATGGTTTGTCTGAAGGAATGCTTTGGGATTATAAAGAAAATAAAGTAGCCGACTGGCTTTTAGAATATTATGGAATTGATACAGCATTAACTCCAAAAATTGTTGAGAATTTCACAAATCAAGGTGTTGTTACAGAAAAAGCTGCTTCAGAATCAGGTCTTCCTGCTGGAATTCCGATTGCGTATAGAGCGGGAGATCAGCCGAATAATGCTTTGTCATTAAATGTGCTTCGTCCGGGAGAAGTTGCAGCAACAGGTGGTACGTCGGGCGTTTTCTATGCTGTTACAGAAACAAATTCAGGAAAAAGTACTCGTGTAAACAACTTCGTTCATGTGAATTATGCGGAATCAAATCCGAGAGTTGGGAAATTGCTGAATATAAACGGAGCAGGAATCCAATACCGATGGATGCGAAACAATATCGGAAATGAATCCTATGAAGAAATGAATGAAAAAGCATCTCAGATAAATGTTGGCTCACAAGGATTGGTTGTCATTCCGTTTGGAAATGGCGCTGAAAGAATGTTCAATAATAAAAATATTGGATCTCATATTTTAAACCTGAATTTTAATATTCATACCAACGCGCATTTATTCAGAGCATCTTTGGAAGCCATTGCATTTTCTTTTGTGTACGGAATGGAATGCTTGAAAGATGATCATGCAACGATTAATGTCATTAGAGCTGGAAATGATAATCTTTTCCGTTCTGAGATTTTCTCTAATACTGTGGCGACATTAATTGGTCACGAAATCGAAATTTACAATACAACCGGAGCAGTAGGAGCGGCAAGAGCAGTAGGCTTGACAGATGGTGACTTTGAAAAGTTTGGTTCAGGAATAACAACAAACGATCACGTCATGACCTTTTTGCCTCTTAAAAACAAAGAGGAATATGAAACGGCTTATAAAAAATGGAAACAAGAATTAGAATTAATATTAACAAACAAATAAAAAAATAAATAAAATGATAGTTTTAGGAGATAAAGAATACTACAAAGGTATTGGCCAAATTAAATTTGAAGGAAAAGAATCTGACAATCCTTTGGCATTTAAATATTACAATCCAGACCAAGTTGTGGCTGGAAAAACAATGCGTGAGCACTTTAAATTTGCTATCGCTTACTGGCATACATTCTGCGGACAAGGTAGCGATCCATTCGGACCAGGAACGCAGCAATTTGCTTGGGATGCTTCATCAGATCCGTATCAGGCTGCAAAAGATAAGGCAGATGCTGCTTTTGAATTTATCAGCAAAATGGGATTCGATTATTTCTGTTTCCATGATTACGATTTGATTGCTGAAGGTGCAACTTTCGCAGAATCAGAAAAGCGTTTGGCATTCATTACTGATTACTTGAAACAGAAAAAAGCAGACTCTGGAATTAAATTGCTTTGGGGAACTTCAAACTGTTTCTCAAACCCAAGATTCATGAACGGAGCCGCTACAAATCCTGATTTTAATGTAGTTGCAAGAGCGGGAGGTCAAGTGAAATTAGCTTTGGACGCAACAATTGCTTTAGGCGGAGAAAACTATGTATTCTGGGGCGGTAGAGAAGGTTATATGTCTTTGCTAAACACAGATATGGGAAGAGAATTAGACCACATGGCGCAATTCTTGGCAATGTCTAGAGACTATGCAAGAGCACAAGGTTTTAAAGGAACTTTCTTTATCGAGCCAAAACCAATGGAGCCATCAAAACACCAATACGATTTTGACTCGGCTACAGCAATCGGATTCTTGAAAAATTATGGTTTAGACAAAGATTTCAAAATCAATATCGAAGTAAACCACGCTACATTAGCACAGCACACTTTCCAACACGAATTAGAAGTTGCCGCAAAAGCGGGAATGTTAGGAAGCATCGATGCTAACAGAGGAGATTATCAAAACGGATGGGATACAGATCAGTTCCCAAATAATATCCAAGAAACTACTGAAGCGATGTTGGTCTTCTTAAAAGCTGGCGGATTACAAGGCGGAGGAGTTAACTTCGATGCTAAAATCAGAAGAAATTCTACAGATTTAGAAGACGTTTTCTTGGCACACATTGGTGGAGCTGATACTTTTGCAAGAGCTTTATTGACTGCAGATAAAATCATCACTTCTTCTCCTTACGAAAAATTAAGAACAGAAAGATACAGTTCTTTCGATTCTGGAAAAGGAAAAGATTTTGCTGATGGAAAATTAAACCTTAAAGATCTTTATACTATCGCTCACGAAAATGGAGAATTAAATCTTCAAAGTGGTAAACAAGAATTGTTTGAAAACATCATCAATCAATATATTTAATTGATTTAGATTTTCATATCAAACCTAACAGGTTTTCAAAACCTGTTAGGTTTCTAAAAAAAACTAAAAACTAAATTTTTAAATGTGATAGCTGTAAAAAGTTAAAAATATTTAAAAGTATTTTTTTAGATAAAAACTTCGAAAATGTGTATTAAGATTATGGCTTTTTTACATTGAGATTTAAGAAAAATAGATTGAAGGTTTAGTTACTATTTTTTGAAAATCGAAACGAATAAAAGTCAGTTTGATAAAATAATAAGTGAGTTTTTTTTATTGAAGGTTTTTTGAAGAGCAGAATCAATCGAAATGCACATTTTTCACTCACTACAAGATGCTGAGAACTTTGTCAAAGTTTTAAACTTTGACAAAGTTTTTTTACGCAAAACCACTTTTAACTTAAACCAAAAAACTTATGAAATTTTTTATTGACACTGCCAATCTTCAAGATATTGAAGAAGCGCAGGCTTTAGGCGTTTTAGATGGCGTAACCACCAATCCGTCTTTAATGGCAAAAGAAGGAATTACAGGAAAAGAAAATATCCTGAAACATTATTTAGACATTTGTAATATCGTTGACGGCGATGTTTCGGCTGAGGTAATTTCGACTGAATTTGATGGAATGATCAAAGAAGGAGAAGAATTGGCCGCTTTGCATCCTCAGATCGTAGTGAAACTGCCTATGATTGGCGATGGTATAAAAGCCTGTAAATACTTTTCTTTAAAAGGAATCAAAACCAATGTAACTCTTGTATTTTCTGCTGGTCAGGCTTTGCTTGCTGCTAAAGCTGGAGCGACTTACGTTTCTCCATTTTTAGGACGTTTAGATGATGTTTCGACAGACGGAATGCATCTTATTGAAGAAATTAGAGAAATCTACGATAATTACAATTATCAAACGCAGATTCTTTCAGCTTCAGTACGACATACGATGCATATAGTAAATTGTGCCAAAGTAGGATCAGATGTTATGACTGGACCTCTTTCGGCAATAAAAGGATTACTGAAACATCCACTTACAGATATTGGTTTGAAACAATTTGTTGAAGATGCTAAAAAGATGAATCTGTAATGTAACAAAATCCATTTTTCACTTTTTTTTAGACTCCCCTCCAGTTATTCTGAGGGGAGTTTTTTGTAGAATAAAAGCAACCGATTGTTACTGTTTTATCTTTTGTAAGAAATGTATTGTTTAGAGGTTAATTATTTGATGAGCAGTTTGTAATATCTTATAAGTCTTGTTTTATAAGGGATTATTAAGGATTTAGTTTAGTTTGATTTTCAAAAGAATATTGCGAAGTTTTAGTCGGTTTAAAAGAAATATATAAATTTAACATTTTATACTTTTTTTAAGATTTTGAGCTAAACAATTTATTATCTCTAACGTTTTCGTTGAGATTAAGTCTGTTTTTGTTAATTATTTAGTTTTTTTTGATTATTTGTGTTTAAAACGTTTTTTTTTAATGGTATTTTTTTGAAATTGAGAAAAAAATTAACGCAACCGATTGTGTGTTGTTGTTTTTTGCATATATTTGTTTTTGACTATAAGCTATTATTTGTCTGATTTTTAAAAAGAGAAAATGATAGTAAGTCAATAAAAAAAGAAAAACTAACTAAACCATACTATTAACTCATTAAACCAATTATTTATGACTAACTTTTTAATTACTAAAAGCAGATCTAAATACTTTAAGAATTTGGGGTTCTTATTCCTGATGCTGGTATTTTCTGCTGCAGTAAATGCGCAAATTACTGTTTCGGGTATTGTATCTGATGGTAGCGGACCAATACCTGGTGTGAATATTATCGTAAAAGGAACCAAAACAAGTACTGTGTCAAATTTTGACGGAACTTACACGCTTCAAGCTATCCCTACTAATAGTATTTTGGTTTTTAGCTTTATTGGATATAAACCGCATGAAGTTGCTGTAAACAATAAAACTAAAATTGATGCTCTGCTAGAAGAGAACTTAAATGACTTAAAAGAAGTTGTTGTTATTGGATACGGAACTGCAAAAAGGGCAGATTTAACAGGAGCGATTTCTTCTATTTCTAGTTCTGCGGTAACACAATCTGTTTCTACAACTATAGATCAAGTATTGCAAGGTCGTGCGGCTGGGGTGCAGATACAGCAAAACAGCGGTACGCCTGGCGGAAGTTCTTCGGTACGAATTCGTGGTATAAGTTCTATTACAGGCTCAAATGAACCTATTTATGTAATTGATGGCGTTATTATAGATGGTAATTCAGGTTCTTTAAATACAAATCCGCTTTCAGGTATTAACCCTAACGATATTGCTTCTATAGACATTTTAAAAGATGCTTCTGCAACTGCTATTTATGGTTCTAGAGCGGCAAATGGAGTAATTATGGTGACTACTAAAACAGGTAGAAAAGGAGATTTGACTTTAAATTTTGACAGTTATGTAGGATGGCAGCAAATGCCAAAAGAATTGCAGGTGCTTAATTTAAGAGAATATGGAACTCTGAAAAATACTCGTTCAGATTTAGGAATCGTTCAAAGAGACCCTTATTTTATTCGTCCTGATTTATTAGGAGAAGGAACAAACTGGCAAGACGAATTATTTCAAACAGGTTTAATTCAGAACTATAATCTATCTGCTTCTGGCGGTTCAGATACTACTACTTATGCATTAGGAATGTCTTACTTTGATCAGGAAGGAACTATCATTGGGTCATCTTTTGACCGTATGACAATTCGTGCAGTTGTTGATTCGCAAGTAAAAAAATGGATGAAAGTTGGAGTAAACTTAAATGCTTACAAAACCAATCAGGTAACTACAGTTAATGATGATTCGGTAATTTTAACTGCTTTAAAACAGACTCCAAACGTAGCAGCTCGAAATGCTGATGGAACTTTTGACGGACCAGATACAACAGAATTTGTTCAAACCAATCCGCTAGGAATTGCAATGCTGAAAGATAATCATGGAAAAGACTACGGAATAAGAGGAAATGTGTATGCAGAAATTGGTTTTACAAAAGATTTAAAACTTAAAACGCAATATTCTATAGATTATGGTTTTGGAAACCGATATACTTTCAATCCATCCTATACTTTTGGAGCATTATCGAATGACGTTAGAGAAGGATCAAGAACAAAATCTACCAGCGAAAACTGGATTTGGACTAACACTTTGACTTATAATAAAGCATTTGGAAAACATAATGTTAATGCACTGGTAGCTCAAGAGCTTCAAGAGCAAAACTGGGAAAATCTTTATGGTTACCGTTCAGGTTATTTAACAAACGGAGCTACAGATTTAAACGCTGGAGACCCAACAACGGCTAGAAACTCAAATGCAAGTTCTACAAAATCGCTTAGTTCTTATTTTGCAAGAGCAACGTATACATTTGATGACAGATATATCCTAACAGGAACAATCAGAAGAGATGGATCTTCGCAATTTGCTGAAGATAATAAATGGGATTGGTTCCCTTCTGCTTCTTTAGCTTGGAAAGTTTCAAATGAATCATTTTTAAAAGACAATCAAACTATAAGTAATCTGAAATTACGTGCAGGATGGGGAGTTACAGGTAACTCAAGCGTACCAAATAATGCATATACTTCTGTTTATGGAACATCGGCAACCAATTGGGGAAGCGGACAAATTGCAACCAATACAGCAAATCCAGACCTTAAATGGGAAAAATCAAACCAGACTAATATTGGTTTAGACATCGGACTTCTAGACAATAGAATTGAAATTACAACAGATGTTTATTACAAAAGAACAGATGATTTATTACTAAGATTATCGCTTCCTGCTTACGTAGGAACAACAGGTCAGGGAGCAACATCTCCGCCTTTTGCTAATATTGGATCTCTTGAAAATAAAGGTTTCGAGTTTACGATAAATACCATAAACATGCAGAGAAAAGATTTTCTTTGGAAATCAAATTTCAATATCTCTATGAACAGATTTAAGGTGTTGAAATTGAATTCAGAATCTGGAGTTTATGATCAGACTTTACAGCAAGGTTCAGATGTAACAGTAGTTACTCGTACTGCTGTAGGTCAGCCTTTAGGACAATTTTATGGCTATAAAGTAATTGGACGTTTTGAAAAAGCAACAGATTTTTATTATAAAGATGCTGCAGGAACTGTAAAACCAACAGCATTACCTGAAGGAATGGTAATTGGTGAAAACGGAGTTTGGATTGGAGATTACATGTTTGAAGATGTAAATAAAGATGGAGTAATCAACGAAAAAGATGCGGGTTATATTGGAAATCCTAATCCAGATTTTACCTTCGGTTTCAATAATAGTTTCTCATTCAAAGGATTTGATGTGAGCATTTTGTTTACAGGTTCTTACGGAAACGATGTTTTAAACTACCAAAGAAGATGGTTAGAAAATCCGCGTGAGAATACCAACTTATTGAAAACAGCTTTAGGTTACGCACAATTAGAATTAATCGATCCGAATGGACCAAACGATTATCGTAACGTGCAGATTGTTGGTGGAGATCCTTATATGCCAAGAATTGCGGCGTCATCTGCAGCTTCGGCTTCAAATTATCGTTTAAGCAACAGATTTGTTGAAGACGGATCTTATGTAAGGCTTAAGAATATTTCGATTGGGTATAATCTTCCTAAAGATTTGTATTCTAAATACGGAATTTCAAATATTAAAGTGTACTCAAACATGCAGAATGTTTTAACCTTTACTAAATATAAAGGATATGATCCTGAAGTAGGTGCAATGTATCAAAACCAGCTTTTAAATGGTATCGATAACGGACGTTATCCTTCGCCTATGGTAACTACACTTGGATTAACTGTTAATTTCTAAAAAACGCACAATGAAAACAAAGAAAATATTTTACACGGCTTTAATTATTGCATTGCCATTTGTTTGGACGAGTTGCAGCGACATTTTGGACGTTGAACCAAATGATGTAATTACAAAAGAAAATTTTTATAAAACGGAATCTGATTTTCAGGCCGCAACAGGACCTTTATACAACAAAGTATGGTTCGATTTTAATGACAAGTTTTATTATGGTTTAGGTGATGGACGTGCTGCAAATATGTATGCTCCTTTTTCAGATTACGTTTATCCATTTACAGATTTAACAGAAACTGGATTAACAGGGCCATTAGTTTCAGCGTGGGCATCATTGTACAATGTAGTTCAGCAATCTAATAATGTGATTATCGGAATCTCTGGAAGCCCGCTTAGCGATGCTGTTAAGAATAAATATATTGCCGAAGCTCGTTTTATGAGAGGAACAGCATATTGGTATTTAGCTTCGTTATGGGGAGATGTTATTATTTCAACAGATCCGCGAGAATTGGTAAAAAATCCAATTGTAAACAAAAATCCAATGAAAGATGTTTACGAGTTTTCTATGCGTGATTTAGAATTTGCGGCTAAATATCTTCCAGAAACTGCAGGTCAGGCAGGACGTTTAACAAAATACAGCGCATTCGGGATGCTGTCTCGTGTTTACTTATCATTTTCGGGAGTTAGTGATAATCCAAACAGCGGAACCCGCAATCAAACGTATCTTGATTTAGCAAAAAAAGCAGCTGAAAAAGTGATTAGTTCTGGCCCTTATAGTTTGATGACAAATTATGAAGATTTATTCATGATTGACAATAACAACAATACAGAATCTATGTTTGCTTTACAATGGGTGCCAAACGGTGATTATGGAGTAAACAATACACAACAGGCTTATTTTGCATTAGGTTCTGATATTACTGGTGACGATGCTGCTTGGGGATACTGGACAAGAGCTTCCTACAATGTATTACAAGAATATGAATCAAAAGATCTTCGCCGTAAAGCAACTTTTATGGGAAATAAAGATCATTATGCCGAAATCAACAAAGCAAATGGAGGTTACACCGTTGATCACGGAAATGATTTCCTTACAATTAAAAAAGGAGTTGTAGGTTCTACAAAAGACAATTCTAAAATTACCCGTATGAATTCGGCCTTAAATACGTATATGCTGCGTTTGGCAGAAGTTTGTTTAAACTATGCCGAAGCTGCATTAGGAAATAATGCAACAACGACAGATGCAACGGCTCTTATGGAAGTAAACAAATTACGTACACGTGCTGGTTTAGATCCAAAAACGACATTGACTTATGCAGATATTATTCATGAAAGAAGAGTAGAATTGTGTATGGAAGGACAATATTGGTACGATTTAGTTCGTAGAGCTTACTACAAACAACAAGAAGTAATCAATTATGTTACAGCACAAAATAGAGGTGTAATTACTCCAATTTTGTATGACACAGCTACTAATAAAGTTACAGTTGACGCTTCAAAAAGTACTAGTCCAAGAGCTATTGGTGTAATTGATGCAACAATTTTTACACTTCCTTATCCAGAATCTGAGTTAGTTCAGAATCCGTTATTGAGAGAAAACCCTGTTCCGTATCAGTTTACAGAAGAGAAAATTAAAGACTTATTCTAGTATTCAGAAATAAAAAATTAAAGAAATAGTAATATGAAATATATTTTAAATAAAAAGTATTGGGCGCCCATCGCACTTCTTGCAATGATGGTTTTCGGCATGCTGTTTACCTCTTGTGATAACAACGATTCACAAGGCGGTGCGATCACAATTTCAAGAGTATTTTTAGAAGATGTCAATTCAACAGTGCCAGATAGAGAAGTTAGTTTTGCTCGTTTAGGACAGTTGCTGCGCATTGAAGGTTCGGGGTTTGAGGGGCTTAAGAAAGTATACATCAACGGATATTCTACCTATTTTAATGTAGTTTTTGTATCTAACAATTCGATGCTTGTGAGCGTTTCGGCAGATACACCAATTTTAGAAGCAGATCCATCCGTGAGAAATACAATTCGTTTTGCAAATGATTCTAACGAAACCACTTTTAAATTTGAAATTCGTTCCGGAAAACCTGCAATAACTAATATTTCTAACACAATGCCAAATGCAGGTGAAACCATAACAGTTATAGGAACCGGTTTAACTGAAGTAAGTAAAGTAGTTTTTCCTGGAAATGTTGAGGTAACAACAGGAATTACATCAACAGAAGATGGCGAATTATTTACAGTTAAAGTTCCAAGCGGAATCTCAGATTTAGGAGGATCACTATTTGTTCAAACTTCAAATGGAGGCGTATATTCTCCAGCATATTTTAACTGTAAAAGAGGTGTTATTTTAGATTTTGATGGAAGAGGACAGCATAGTTTTTGGGGTACTCCTCCTGCTACAGGTATGATTTTAGGCACTGATATAGAATCAGCCTCTATAGGCAAAGGAAATCTTTCGCAAGGAAAATACGTACCGCATCGCCCAGCTCGTCTTGCTTCTATTGCTCCAGCAACAGGTAGAGCAACAGAAACATGGACAGCAGGAACTGGTGTTGATAATTGGAGAGCACAATTAACTCCTTTTATTCCTGCAAGTACATCGCTTGATAAAGTTGCATTTCAATTTGATATTTATGTACCAGACGCATGGAAAGATTCAGGTTACTTAAAAATATGTACAATTAATAATTTTAATGCAGGAACATGGTCTGGCGGAGTTTACAATTATATTCCTTGGCTTATTGATGGAAAATCAGTTGCTTTCCAAACTGCAGGATGGACAACGATTACCATTCCATTAAATAAATTTTATCAATGGTCTAAAGAACCTTTTACTTTCGAAGCTGTTTTAGCTTATAGAGAAGCTGCAACGTATCAAAACTTCGGAATTTGGTTCGAAAATGCAGATGTAAAAATGAAAGATGTTTTAGGAAATACCAGCGAAGTAGAATTTCCTTCAAAAGCAACTTCGGTAAAAGTATATACTGATAATTGGAGAATTGTACCATTAGACACACCAGTTTACAATGATTTTAACTAACAAAACTGCAAAATGAAATATAAATATATCCTACCAATAATTGCTTCATCATTAATGATTTTGTCATCATGCGATGATAATTTGATGGAGTGGGGAAAAGACCCAGAACATGGAGAAGTAACAGGAGCTGAGCTTCCGTTAGCTTTAGTAGAAAAAATCAGCCGTTACGAACCTTTAAAAAACTATTCAGATTTTTCATTAGGAAACGGAATCGGAATAAGTTTATACATGAGTGATGCCAATTATAGAAAGATTGTAAATGAAAATTTTGATGAGGTAACACCGGGTTACGAAATGAAACATGGTGCAATGGTAAATGCAAAAGGTGAAATTAATTTTACCAATGTAGATGCTTTTATCGCGGCAACAAAAAGTGCTGGACTAAAAGTTTTTGGACATACTTTAGTTTGGCATTCCAATCAAAATGCAAGTTATTTAAACGGTATTATTGCTCCAACAGTAATTCCGGGTTCAAGCGGAACAAATGTTTTGGATTTAGCTCCGATCAAAAATGGAACCTTTACAGGATGGGCAAGAAATAATCCAGGAAAAGGAATCACAACTGTTGCCAATTCAGGATTAACAAGTTCTTCTGCGGCAATTCAGCTAGCTTCTAGTGCCACTTCTTCTTTGGCTTATAATCTTCAATTGACATCTCCAAATGTACCAATTGTTACAGGACATAATTATGAGATTTCATTCTATATCAAATCAGATATTGCAGGTAAAGGACGTATTTCATTTAATGCTTCTTTAAACGCTCAATATCCATACAAAGATTGGATGAATACTGGAACAGGGACAGAAGCGTTTGCAACAACATCTTCTTGGCAGCAAGTTAAAATTAAATTGGCTCCAGGAGATTTTAAAGCAGGAAGTACAACATTTCAATTTAATTTAGATTTAGGATATCTTCCAAACGTAACTTATTTAATTGATGCTAATACTTTAGCAGTTGTAGATTTAGATGCTGCAACAGGACCGGTTAATTTGGTGGCTAATGGAAATTTCAATTCAGGAATAACAGGATGGAGTAGAGCCAATGGAGCTGCAGATGCTTTAAGTGCAGGAACAGGAGCATCAAATGTTTACGAAGGAAGCGGGTCAATGAAAGTAGTAAACGCGACATCGGATGCTGCAAACCAATGGAAAACCCAGATTCAAACTACTTTTACTTCTGCATTAGTAGCTGGAAAAAATTATACAATTTCTTATATGATTCGTTCTGAAGCAGCGGGTTCTGTAAGATGTTCAACGACACCATCATCATTAGCAAATTATCAGACAGATGAGTTAACTAGCACTACTTGGAAACAATTAGAATGGAAATTTACTGCAAAAGGAGGTGAGACTGGCTTTGGTTTTGATTTAGGAAGAGCTGCAGGAACTTATTATATCGATAATGTTTTAGTAACTGATGGATCGTCTTCGGGAACTGGTCCAACAGCTCCAATAACAATCGAAAAAACAGATGCTGAGAAAACTAAAATTATTGGTGATGCCATGACCAATTGGATTTCTAAAATGATGACACATTATAAAACAGGAGTTTTTTCTTGGGATGTAGTAAATGAACCAATGAAAGAAGACGGAACTTTAAGAAATGGAACCGAAGGCGATACAGCGACAGATTATTTCTCTTGGGTAAAATATCTAGGAAAAGATTATGCCGTTTCAGCATTCAAATTAGCACGTCAATATGGAAATGCAACCGATAAACTTTTCATAAACGATTACAATTTAGAATCGAGATTAGATAAATGTGACGGATTAATCGAATATGTAAAATATATTGAAAGCAAAGGAGCAACTGTTGACGGAATCGGAACGCAGATGCACATTGGTTTAACGACAGATAAAGATAAAATTGTTCAGATGTTTCAAAAACTAGCTGCTTCAGGAAAATTGATTAAAATATCAGAGTTAGATATTAGATTAGGAACTGCTACACCAACCGTTGTTCAACAAGCTTCACAAGCTGAAATGTATCAATATGTTATCGATATGTACAAAAAACACATTCCAGCAGCACAGCAATATGGAATCACAATTTGGGGAGTTTCTGATAATTCAAAAGAACATGAATATTGGCTTCCAAATGAATCTCCAAACCTTTGGGATGCTAATTATGTTCGTAAACATGCATACAAAGGCACTGCAGATGGTCTGGCAGGAAAAGATGTAAGTTTAGGATTCTCAGGGGAGTTAGTAAAACCTTAAATATTTGAGTTGGTTATAATCCATAGTATAAAGCTGTAAAAAGGTTTATATTATGGATTATTTATTTTTTGACTTTACAGCTTAGTATTTAAAAAAAACAGAATTAAACAGCTTTCAATCTTAAATTAAATCGAATGGCATTTTTCTTAAAAAACAGAATCCTTTTAATTGCATTATTATTGGTGCATTTTGGATTTTGCCAAAATATACCCAGCCTTCAGAAAAAAGGAAACAAAACACAATTAATTGTAAACCAAAAACCATTCTTAATACGTGGAGGTGAATTAGGAAATTCTTCCGCAACAAGTATGGAAAGCATGGAAACTATTTGGTCGAAATTGGTTGACATGAATCTCAATACAGTTCTAACACCTGTTTATTGGGAACTTATCGAACCAGAAGAAGGTAAATTTGATTTTTCATTAATTGATGATTTAATCCTTAGAGCAAGAAAAGAAAATTTAAAACTCGTTTTTCTTTGGTTTGGATCTTGGAAAAATAGTATGTCGAGTCACGCGCCGGTTTGGGTAAAATTAAATCAGAAAAAATATCCGAGAGTTAAAGATGACAAAGATAAAAGTCATGAAATTTTAACGCCTTTCAGCGAAAATAATTTGCAAGCCGATTTAAATGCGTTCAAAAAATTGATGAGACATATTAAAGAATTGGATCAAAAAGAGCAGACTGTAATTATGATTCAAGTCGAAAATGAAATCGGAATGCTGCCAACTGCCCGCGATTATCATCCGTTAGCAAATGAAGCTTTTAAAAAAGAAGTTCCAAAAGAATTGGTGCAGTGTCTTCAAAAAAATAAAGAAAAACTCGTTCCTGAATTTTTAGAAATTTGGAAAAAAAACGGATTCAAAACTTCAGGGAATTGGGAAGAAGTTTTTGGAAAAGGATTGCATACCGATGAAATTTTTATGGCTTGGTATTTTTCAAAATTTACCAATCAAATTGCAAAAGCAGGCAAAGATATTTATCCAATTCCGATGTTTGTCAATGCAGCTTTAAATGCACCCGAAAAAAAGCCAGGTCAATATCCGAGTGCTGGACCGCTTCCGCATCTTATGGATGTTTGGAAAGCTGCGGGAAATTCGATTGACTTTTTAGCGCCCGATTTTTATAATCCATCTTTCAAACAATGGAATGATTTGTTTACACGACAAGGCGATCCGTTATTTATTCCCGAACATCGTTTTGATGAAACCGCGCCTTTTAAAGGTTTGTACGCAATTGGACATTATGAAGCAATTGGTTTTTCGCCATTTTCTATAGAATCGGTTGCCGATGCCAAAAAGGAACCTCTTGGGAAAATTTATGATTTGATACATCAGTTAACTCCAATTATTGAAGTTAATAAAGGTCTGGGAAAAATCGAAGGTGTTTTGTTAGACAAAGAAAATAATACACAGATTATTAAATTGGGAGATTATGAATTTACATTCAAACACGATTACACCCTAAATTGGTCTGACGGCGCAAAGGCTGAAGTTTGGCCAATGTCAAGTGCTATTATTATAGAAATTACTAAGAACGAATTTTACATTGCGGGTTCAGGAATTGTTGTAACTTTTAAACCTTTAAAAGAAAATTTAAATGCAGGAATTTTAAAAACAGATCAAGGTAAATTTGAAGATGAAAAATGGAAAACGATAAGACATTTTAATGGAGATCAAACCCATCAAGGCAGACATCTTAGAATTTCAGTTGGCGATTATGAAATACAAAAAATAAAATTATATACTTATGAATAGTTTTTTTATTGGCCACGAATTACACGAATTTACACTAATCTATACTTTGTCTATAAATATACAATCGCACGATTTTTTTGATTTGTGAAATTGAAGACAACTATAAAAATTAGTGTCAATTCGTGTAATTAGTGGCAGAAAAAAATTTAGCCATAGATTAAAGGATTTTTTAATAATATGTGTAAATCTTTTTATCCCGATAGCTATCGGGAGCGGCAAAAAAAACAAACAAACCGTATGAGAAAAATTATATTAGCATTTTTAATAACCTTCAGCATCAATGCGCAGATAAAACTACCCCGATTAATAAGCGATGGAATGATTTTACAACGCGATACAAAAGTCAATATTTGGGGCTGGGCATCGGTAAATGAAAATATAGAATTGGATTTTAAAGGGAGAAAGTATAAAACCATAACTTCCGAAGATGGAAAATGGGCGATCGAGCTTCCGTCACAAAAAGCAGGCGGACCTTTTGAAATGACTTTAAAAGGTTCTAATACAATTGTATTAAAAAACATTCTCTTTGGTGACGTCTGGCTTTGTTCGGGACAATCGAACATGGAACTTCCGATGGAAAGAATTAAAGATAAATACAAGGATATTGTTGCAAAAGCTAGTAATTCAAACATCAGACAATTTTTAGTTCCGGATGAATATTATTTCGAAAAAGAAAGAACCGATTTTTCTTCTGGGTCATGGATTGAAGCAAATCCAACAAGTGTTTTACAATTTACAGGAGTCGGCTATTTTTTTGCCAGTGAAATCTATGAAAAATACAAAATCCCGATTGGCTTAATCAACAGTTCTTTGGGGGGTTCGCCTGCAGAATCTTGGATCAGTGAAGAAGGGATAAAAAAGTTTCCGGATTATTATGCAGAATATTTAAAATTTAAAGACGGAAAACTAGAAAAACAAATTGATGAAAATGACCGAAAAGTAAGTTCAGATTGGTATAAATTATTAAATCAGACCGATACTGGTTTAAAGAATAAATGGGTAAATTCAGTCGATATTTCCGATTGGAAAACAATGAATATTCCAGGTTATTGGGCAGATGGAGAACTAGGAAATACAAATGGTTCTGTTTGGTTTAAAAGAGAATTTACTTTAGAGAAAATAAAAGAAAGTCAGGCTAAATTAATTTTAGGACGAATTGTAGATGCTGATTCTGTTTTTGTAAATGGAAATTTTGTTGGAACAACATCGTATCAATATCCACCGAGAATTTATTCTTTTAATGCTAATGTTTTAAAGGAAGGAAAAAATGAAATTACCATTCGAGTTATCAGTAATTCTGGAAGAGGAGGTTTCGTAACCGATAAACCATACGAGTTAAGTATAGGTGACAAAACAATTGATTTAAAAGGGAATTGGAGCTATAAGTTAGGTTCAAAAATGCTTCCGCTGCCAGGACAAACTTTTGTGAGATGGAAACCAGTCGGACTTTACAATGCTATGATTGCTCCATTGAAAAATTATCCGATAAAAGGCGTTTTATGGTATCAGGGCGAAGCAAACACTAAAAAGCCATCAGAATATTTTGTACTAATGGAAACCTTGATAACCAATTGGAGAACACTTTTTAGACAAGAAAAACTGCCTTTTTTATTGGTTCAGCTTCCAAACTTTATGGAACCAAAACCAGAACCTGCAGAAAGTAATTGGGCAGCTTTGAGACAACAGCAGTTGAATACCTTGAAAGTTCCGAATACAGGATTGGCAGTAGCAATAGATTTAGGCGAATGGAATGATATTCATCCTTTAAATAAGTACGATGTTGGAAAAAGATTGTCACTTCAGGCTAGAAAATTGGTTTATGGTGAAAAAAACTTAGCAGCTTCAGGACCGCTTTACAAATCGATAAAAAAAGAAGGAAATAAATTAATTCTAAGTTTTTCAAATGTTGGAACTGGATTGGTAATCAAAAATGGAAATGAATTAAAAGAATTTGCGATAGCAGGAACTGATGGAAAGTTTATTTGGGCAAAAGCTGTAATTAAAGGAGATAAAATTATAGTTAGTAATGATTCTGTCGCAGATCCAGTCAAAGTAAGATATGCTTGGGCAGATAATCCTATAGAAGCTAATTTGTATAATAACGAAGGATTGCCGGCTTCGCCTTTTGAAGCGAGCTTGGATGTTGAATGAATTTGTTTAGTTTAGAGTGGAGTAGATAAAAAAGATTAGATAGTCTTCTTGTACTATCTAAAATAATTAAGAATATAAAAAGAAAAAACCGATTAGTTTCCTAATCGGTTTTCTTTTGCGGAGAAAGAGGGATTCGAACCCCCGGACCTGTTACAGTCAACAGTTTTCAAGACTGCCGCATTCGACCGCTCTGCCATTTCTCCAGTATGTTGCTCTCGTTTTCTGATTGCGAGTGCAAAGATAAGTTGTTTTTTGAATTGTGAAAATTTTTTTGGAACTATTTCTAAAAAAATATACTTAAAAAAGAAAAACCCTTAACATAGTTAAGGGTTTTGAATTTCTGCGGAGAAAGAGGGATTCGAACCCCCGGACCTGTTACAGTCAACAGTTTTCAAGACTGCCGCATTCGACCGCTCTGCCATTTCTCCAGTATGTCGCTCTCATTATCTGATTGCGAGTGCAAATATAGTACGCTTTTCCGATTATAAAAACTTTTTTAGCGGTTTTTTTAAGTTATTTTTCAAGTGTCTAATTATCAGTATTCCCGAAAGTGAGGTTTTTGAAAAAATTACTCTAAGACGTCTAAAATTGGCACTGGTTTTTTGTTTTCATCCACTGCAACAAACGAAAAAGTTCCTGAAACTACCGTTTCGCGAAGTTCTGAATACATTTGCTCCATAAAAATATCAACGTGAATTTTACAGCTTGTTCTTCCAACGCTGACAACATTTGCTACTAATTCAATTAAAGTACCAGCTGGAATCGCTTTTTTAAAATCAATTTGACCAGTTGAAATCGTTACAACTTTCTTTCGGCTGAATCGCGTAGCACAAATAAAAGCAACTTCGTCCATAAGATGAAGTGCTGTACCGCCAAACAAAGTGTCGTAATGATTCGTTGTAATTGGAAAAACAGCTTTAAAAATATGAGTTTCTGATTTTGAAATTCTTTCTTCTAATGTTCCCATAAATTAATACGTTACGTATTCAGTAATTTCAAGACCATATCCAATCATTCCAACGCGTTTTGTTTGTTCTGTGTTAGAAACTAATCTGATTTTTGAAATATCAATATCATGGAGTATTTGAGCACCAATTCCATAGTCTTTACTATCAATAATTACTTTCGGAGCTTTCAAAGTTCCTTGTGCTTGTAATACTTTAAGTTCAGAAATTCTGTTTAGTAAATTTACAGCAGTCATATCTTGGTTAATAAAAATAACAGCACCTTTTCCATTTTCATTTATGACTTTAAACATATCGTCTAACTGCTGTTCAGCATTATTAGTTAATGTGCCTAACAAGTCATTATTTACTTGTGAGGAGTGAATTCTTGTTAAGATTGGTTCACCAAGATTCCATGTTCCTTTAGTTAACGCAATATGAATTTGTTTATTTGTTGTTTGCTCGTATGCTCTTAAGCGGAAAGTTCCAAAACGAGTTTCGATATCAAAATCTTCTTTTTTTATGATTAAGCTGTCGTGCTGCATTCTATAGGCAACTAAATCTTCTATCGAAACTAATTTCAAATTGAATTTTTTAGCAACTTTATAAAGTTCTGGTAAGCGAGACATTGTTCCGTCTTCGTTTAAAATTTCACAGATTACACCAGCAGGTTTAAAACCTGCTAGTCTTGCAAAATCAATAGCGGCTTCTGTATGGCCAGTTCTTCTTAAAACACCGCCTTGTTTAGCTATTAAAGGAAAAATGTGGCCAGGACGCGCAAAATCATGAGGTTTTGTATTTGGATCAACTAATGCTTGAACGGTTTTAGATCTATCTGCTGCCGAAATACCTGTTGTTACTCCATTGCCTTTCAGATCAATAGAAACAGTAAAAGCAGTTTCCATATGATCTGTATTGTTTGTAACCATTGCACGTAAATCAAGTTCCTTACAACGGCTTTCTGTAAGAGGTGTACAGATTAATCCGCGTCCGTGAGTAGCCATGAAATTGATCATTTCAGGCGTTACTTTATCAGCAGCAGCCAAAAAATCGCCTTCGTTTTCGCGATCTTCATCATCGACTACAATGATTATTTTACCTTGACGAATATCTTCTATGGCTTCTTCAATAGTATTTAGTTGAATTTTTGTTGACATAATTATTGTTTATTTTGAGCTGGTGAAAACCGCTCAGCAATTTTTTGAAATAGTTGTGAAATAGGAGTAGTTATCGCATCAAAATTAATTAATCCGTTGTCATTTGTAGCACGATAAGTAAGTAATACAGCTAATGGCAGTAATATAAACGAAGACATCCATGATCCCATAAAAGGAGACATTCCGCCTTCTTGCGATAATCTTTTTCCAAAAGTATTGATGAAATGAAAAGAAATGAAAATTAAAACTGCAAAAACAATTGGTAATCCAAGTCCTCCTTTTCGGATAATAGCTCCTAATGGGGCACCAATAAAAAACATTAAAAAACAAGCAAAAGCAATTACAAATTTTTCGTACAATGCTGTTAAGTGTTTGTTGATTTCGCGCTGTTTATCTTTTAAATCTTTTTGAGTCGATTCAATTGAGTAAATGTTACTGGAAACATTGCTGCTGGCCATTTTTAAAATGTCAGACTTTTGTTTGTTTGTGTATAAAGACAAAAGGTCGTTTGGTAAAGCTTTTTTCTTTTTAGCCTTGTCTACATTGATTGGAGCTATCGATTTTCTAATTCCAACACGTTGATTGATGTTTTCAGAAAATGAAATAATTTCGTTATCTAGATTTTTGCTTAATGAGTCTAAAGTATACCGCAGTTCATTTACGTTAAGCATTGCATTTGTTCCAGCAATACTTTCTTTACTGTCATCAACTTTGTTTAATTCGGATAAATCAATGTTGATAATGTGCTTTTTAAAAGCCGCTTTTATAAATGGAAGCTTGGCGCGATCCTCGTATTTTTTTGGAGTAACATCTTGATAGTAATAACCATTGTTTAAAACCAGTTTTAAAATACTAGAATTTTCATTACTGATTAATTCTCCGTCTTTGGCTTTGATAACAGTTTTGTTTTCTCCAATATTATTCGATTTTTCATGAATAGTAACGCCGGTTAGTGTGTTTCCGTTTTCGCCGGATTTTTTATTTACTTTAATATTGTAAGTTCCAACATCGTTAAATTGTCCTTCGGCAATTGCCATGGCAGGTTTTGCCTGAGCAATATTTTTTCGGAAATTAACAAATTTATACTCAGCATAAGGAATAACGTTGTTGGCAAACCAAAAGGCTACAATACTCAAAACGAATATAAAAACGATCAGAACTCTCATGGCTCTTTGAAGCGATATTCCAGATGATTTCATTGCTGCAAATTCATAGTTTTCGGCTAAATTTCCGAAACTCATAATCGAAGCTAATAAAACTGATAAAGGTAAAACCAGTGGAATAATACGCGGCATTGAGAAAAGCAGGAATTTGATAACTAATATGAAGTCAAGATCTTTACCTGCAAGTTCTGCAATAAAAAGCCATACAGTTTGTAATATGAATATAAAAAAAAGGATTACGAATACCGTAGTAAACGTAATCAGAAATGTTTTTAGTAAGTATTTGTCTAAAATTTTCAACCTTGTAATTAATCTAATTTATTGATGTAGTATTTCGGGTATTTACTCGCTACAAAGGTAAATTGATTTTTTGATAAAGGCTGATTGGTTTTAAAAGAATTAACGGTTAAAGTAGTTTTTGTTCCGTTTTTTCCAGTTTCAATTAAGTTGTATATATGTTTTGTTTGAACATCAATGCCTAAAAGAATCTCTTTTCTTTGGTCTTTTGCATTTGTAGGGGCTAATTTAATGTATTGGATTTTTCTTCCTTTAACATTTTGCACAATATCCATATTGTATTTGTAACCAGAATTGAAAAAAGTCAACATTTTTGAAGGTGTAATGGCGTTGTCGTCTTTTTCGTTTACTTTAGATATAGTAACTTCTTCGTCTTCAGGGTTAATTGTGTATGTTTTTTGTCCGTCAAATATTTTAGTTACGCCCATAAAATTCAATACATATTGATTTCCTTTCATGGTTACATTTCCTTTACTGTCTTGATTAATGTTTTCTTTGGCATTATTCAAAGAATATTTAAAATCGATTACAATATTGTTGTAGCTTTTTATTTTAGAAGTCACTTCGTTCAATAAATCTTTGGCTTTTTTATCCTGAGCTTGAATAGAAGTGAAGCTCAAAAGCAATAAGATCGCCATTTGAAAACACTTTTTAGTCGCGTTAGTGATAGAATTGTTCTTGATTTCCTGAATTTTTGTTCTCATGATTGGATTAATTTTGTTCATTGTTAAAAAATTGATCAAGAGCACTTAGATCAGAGATGTTCACGCTTCTCGCTTTACTGCCTTCAAAAGGACCAACAATTCCAGCTGCTTCCAGCTGATCGATCAAACGACCGGCTCTGTTGTATCCTAATTTTAATTTTCGCTGCAGTAATGAAGCAGAACCTTGCTGCGCATTGACAATAATCTCTGCGGCTTCTCTAAATAAGGTGTCTCTTTCGGAAATATCCATATCAAGATTAATGCCAGTTTCCTCCCCAACAAACTCTGGAAGTAAATAAGCTGTTGAATATGCTTTTTGTGAACCAATAAAATCAGTTATTTTTTCAACTTCTGGAGTGTCAATAAACGCACATTGAACACGAATTACGTCATTTCCGTTTGAGTATAATAAATCTCCACGTCCAATTAATTGATCAGCACCTTGCGTATCTAAAATAGTTCTAGAGTCAATTTTTGATGTTACTCTAAAAGCAATTCTCGCAGGGAAATTGGCTTTAATTAAACCAGTAATTACGTTTACAGACGGTCTTTGTGTTGCGATAATTAGGTGAATACCAATGGCACGTGCTAATTGAGCAAGACGAGCAATTGGAATTTCGACTTCTTTTCCTGCAGTCATAATTAAATCGGCGAACTCATCGACAACCAATACAATGTAAGGTAAAAAACGATGTCCAGCTTCTGGATTTAATTTTCTTGATTTGAATTTTTCGTTGTATTCTTTGATGTTACGAACCATTGCATCCTTTAGTAAAGAATAACGATTGTCCATTTCAACACAAAGAGAATTTAAAGTATTTACAACTTTTGCATTATCTGTAATAATAGCATCTTCAGTATCTGGAAGTTTGGCTAGATAATGTCTTTCAATTTTATTGAAAAGTGTAAGCTCTACTTTTTTCGGGTCAACCAACACAAATTTTACTTCGGCTGGATGTTTTTTGTATAAAAGTGAGGTTAAAACAGCATTTAATCCAACAGATTTTCCTTGTCCAGTAGCACCTGCCATTAATAAGTGAGGCATTTTGGCTAAATCGACAACGAAAGTTTCATTCGAAATGGTTTTTCCTAAAGCAATCGGAAGCTCCATTTCAGCTTCTTGAAATTTGGCTGAACCAATTACGCTCTTCATAGAAACCATTGTTGGATTCTTGTTTGGAACTTCGATACCAATAGTTCCTTTACCTGGAATTGGAGCAATAATACGAATTCCTAATGCAGATAATGATAAAGCAATATCGTCTTCTAAACTCTTAATTTTTGAAATTCTGATTCCGGCTTCCGGAACAATTTCATATAAAGTTACAGATGGACCAACAGTTGCTTTAATCTGCGCAATTTCAATTTTGTAGTTACGAAGTGTGTCTACAATCTTATTTTTATTTTCTTCTAATTCTTCTTGATTAATAGTGATTCCGCCAGTCGAATATTCTTTTAATAAATCGATGGTTGGGAATTTATAATTTGATAAATCTAAAGTTGGGTCAAATAACCCAAAATCAGCAACTAATCTTGAAGCTAGATTTTCTTCAATAATATCTTCTTCTTCGGCTTTTTCAATGACAAATTCTTCAGTATGAACAGGAGCAGTTACAGTTACTGGATTAATATCCATCTGAACTGGTTTTACAACTGGATTTAAATCAATTTCTGACGAATGTGAAATAGTTGGTTTTAAGGCTTCTTTGTTGATTTCGAATTTAGAATCGTCTGTTTTTAGATGAATATTATCTAATTCAGGATCTTCTTCGATTGCAAATTCTTCCAGATTGTAAGCGCTCTCTGGTTGTGATGCCGGTTTTATAGCATTCAATTCAGATTTAAACTCTTTTTTAGTAGAGTCAAAGTAAGATTGAATTTTTTCTGGGGAAAGTTTAATTTTAAAAATTAAATAAACAATCAATCCAAAAAGTAATGTTAATAAAGTTCCAGTTTTGCCAATATAGTCTTGAAGGAAAAGATTTAATTCATAACCAATTGTTCCACCAAGTTCTGGTGCCGAAGTTGCGAAAAATCCAAATAGAATTGAAATGATTATAACCGCAAATAAATCCCAAAACCAAGTATTTTTTAGTTTTTTGGTAGAAAGTTCTAATGCTAAAAATAAACCGGTCAGAAAAAATAAACGTACAAATATAAAAGAGGCAATTCCGAAACCTTTATAAACAATTAAGTCAGCAAGAAATGCTCCAAATTTCCCGAGCCAGTTTTCTACAACTTCGCTGCGATCTCCAAGCTGGCTGACCGCACTTTGGTCTGCTTGCCATTGTCCGTTAACATAAAAAGAAATAAATGCAACTAATAGTGCAATTGAAAAGAGCACCAAAAGACAGCCCACAACAAATTTTTGTTGTTTGGAAAATTTCCATGACCTAATTGTCTCTGTTTTTGATTCGTTTTTTTTGTCTGCAGTTTCCTTTTTGGTTGTTTTTGCCATTCTTGCTTTCCTTGCCTATGTAAATTTTGGAATATAAATAATTAAGCCTATTGCTATTGCAGTCATTGCGGCAAAAAACACCGCTCCAGCAGCAATATCTTTAATAAAACCGATTCGTTTGCTGTAATCAGGATGAATAAAATCGGCAATTTTTTCAACAGCCGTATTCAATCCTTCAACACTTAAAACTAAACCAATGGCTAAGGTTTGACAAAGCCATTCGGTTTGTGAAATATGAAAATAGAAACCAGCAATAGTCATAATAATTCCCAATGAGAATTGAACCATAATGCTGTGCTCTGTTTTTATAAGTTTTACAGCTCCATTAAAAGCATATGTCATACTTTTTAATCGGCCGGTAACAAAGGTATTATCTTTTTGAAACTCCATTTATAGGAAAATATTATAGTGCAGCAAGAGCTGCTTCGTAATTTGGTTCATCTGCAATTTCTGCAACTTGCTCTGTATGTGTAATTGTACCGTCAGCATCCACAACAATAATTGCTCTTGAATGTAAACCAGCCAAAGGTCCGTCAACGATTTCTAAACCGTTTGCTTTACCAAAACTTCCTTCTTTAAAATCAGATAAATTAACTACATTTTCTAAACCTTCTGCACCACAAAAACGTTTTTGAGCGAAAGGTAAATCTCTAGAAATACATAAAACTTTTGTGTTTTCTAAATCGCTTGCACTTTGATTAAATTTTCTAACAGATGCTGCGCAAGTTCCTGTGTCAACACTTGGAAAAATGTTTAAAACTAATTTCTTACCTGCGAAATCACTTAATGAAGCAACTGATAAATCGTTTTGAACTAATTTGAAGTCAGCAAGTTTAGAACCAACTGCTGGTAACTCTCCTGATGTATGAACTGGATTACCTCCTAATGTTATTGAAGCCATGATTTTTGTTTAAAATTAATGAGGTTCAAAAGTAAGGATTAATATTTGAATGTAAAAGTATTTGTTTTGGGTTTAAGGAGAGATTAAGGTTGATTTTTGGATAGCCACGAATTCACGAATTTGTCTCATAATTTTAGGTTTATTACGCTTGTCAGGCTGAGCGGAGTCGAAGCCCGCGTAAGTAGCTCCACAATTTAAATTGCTCATCTTTTTCGATTTGCTTTGTGTAGGTTTCGACTCCGCTCAGCCTGACAAAGGTTTTGCGAAAACTGTGACTGAACACTAAATACTGTAAACTAAAAAAAAGCGTCTCTTATTCAGAAACGCTTTCTCGGTCATGTTTTTTTGTTTTTTCTCTGAAAAAGAGGTCGATATTATTTATCAATCGAGCCCAAAACGCGTTTCATGAATGCATTTAAAGCTTCTTTTTTATCAGTTCCCTGCGAAACCATTTTGTGCACTTCAAGAGCACCATACATATTTGAAATCAATTCGCCAATTACATCTAATTCTTCATCTTTTAAAGAATGAATTTCGGTCATAGCTTCTAGAACTTCGATAGTTTCAATGATATAATCCTGATCGTTTTCTTCGATAAATTGTGTTAAGTGCTTTATTACTGGTAATTTCATAATTTAGACTTCTTAGATTTTTAGACATTCTTAGACTTCTTAGACCTTTTTTAAATTGTAGACAACATTTAAGAAGTCTAAAAATCTAAGCCAGTCTAATTAATCTAAATTTAAGCAATAGCGTTTACAAGATCGATTAAAACTTCTTGTTTGTTGGTTTGAGTTTCTCCAACTAATTGTCCGTTTACAAAAGTTGCAAATGTTGGCAAGTTACTAACGTTAGCAAGCTTTCTTGATTCAGGAGAATTTTCTGCATCAACCAAAACAAAAGTGATAGCTTCATTTTCTGTGGCTAATTTTTTGAATTTTGGTTTCATAATACGGCAGTTTCCACACCATGATGCTGAATATTGTACTACTACTTTTTCGTTTTTAGCAACTAAATCTGCTAACGTATCTTCGTTTAAGTCGATTAACATAAGTTTTATTTTTAAGACACTAAGTTGCTAAGGTTCTAAGATGCTAAGTTTGCTCTTGAACCGAATAACTTTGTGTGGATTTATTTGATTTTTTTTTTAAGTCATTAAGATTCTAAGATCTAAGTGTGATCTTAGAATCTCTTGACTTTTATTGTAGAATGTGTTTAAGATTCAAAAGTTAAGTTAAAAAAACTTAGCATCTTAGAACCTTAGTATCTTAGCAGCTTAATTAGCGCTTAAGTATTCAGCAGTACTTAGTCTGTCAGCAGACATTGCTTCTTTACCAGCTTCCCAGTTTGCAGGACAAACTTCTCCTTTAGTTTGGATGTGAGTATAAGCGTCAACCATTCTTAAGTATTCGTTTACGTGACGTCCTAATGGCATATCGTTTACACTTTCGTGGAAGATTTTTCCAGTTTCGTCAATTAAGTAAGTAGCTCTGTAAGTTACGTTTGAACCTTCGATGATAACTGAATCAGTATCTTCGCTGTAGCTTGTAGATTCGATATCAAGAATACCTAAAATGTTAGCTAAGTTACGGTTTGTATCTGCTAAGATTGGGTAAGTAACACCTTCGATTCCACCATTGTTTTTTGGAGTATTTAACCAAGCAAAGTGAACTTCGTTAGTATCGCAAGAAGCACCAATTACGATAGTATTTCTTTTTTCGAATTCTGGTAATGCAGCTTGAAAGGCGTGTAATTCAGTTGGACATACAAAAGTAAAATCTTTTGGGTACCAAAATAAAAGTACTTTTTTATTGTTGTTTACTGCTTCTTCAAAAATGTTGATTTTTAAATTGTCACCCATTTCTGAGATAGCATCTACTGCAATACTTGGGAATTTTTTTCCTACTAAAGACATAATATTCGTTTTACGTTAAAAATTTATTTGATGCAAAAGTAGGGCATAACTACAGGTTCTTACAATAAGATGTGATTATAAAAATTTATAAGTTAATAAATTTTGATTATGTCTGTTTGTAAATTATTGAATATCAATATTTACAGGAAGAGTCCCGCTGGTGATAAAATTTTCTAAAAATTGAATTCCTGCTGTTTTTTGAAATTCTTCAAAATCTTGATACGTCTGAAATAATCCTGAAGCCTTTTTAAGATTCGGAATTATTGGTAAAACGTATGGGTTTCCAAAAACATAAACAATACATTTTTTGGTTTGAAGTAAATCAGAAAGCAATTCTAGAATTTCAGTATCGATTTCGAAATTATTCATTGGTTTTGCTTTTGGAACAAATAATGAAATAATAATGGTTTCAAAATTTTCTAATTGATTTTTAATCGTTGTGATATCTGAAACCTCTAGATTTTCAAAAGCAAATTCTGGTGAAGGTAATTTTGTATTTAAAGTTTTGAAGAAGCTGTTTTCGATATTTTTATATAAACTTAGTTTCGCAAGTTTATTGTTTTTTTGAGCTTCAAAAGCTAATTCTGTACTTGAATTATCAATAAGTTTTGTAATCACATTTTGAGCAATCTGCAAATTTAATTCTGATGTTCTTTCAAAATCTAATTCGCCTGAAACAGCTGTGTTTCCAGATAAAATTCCAGCTTTTTCTTTAGCTTTCATAATTCTATTAAAACTTTCTTCGATACGTTCTGGTGAGGCATTTTTTAAGATTTCTTCGATTCCTTCGGGAACATTTTCTGCAAAACATAAAACATCGTTTCCAGCGTTAAATGCTTCCCATTCTAAATGTCCTTTGGTTTCATATAGTTTGGAAACGCTGTGCATATTTAGAGCGTCAGAAATAACCAAACCATCATAACCTAGTTTATCACGCAAAAGATCTTGAATAACCGCTTTTGATAAAGTTGCCGATGTGTCTTTTCCGTCATTCAAACTCGGAACAGCCAAATGACCAATCATAATCGAATCGACATTATTTTCGATTCCTTTGATGAAAGGATACAATTCGTTTTCCATTAATTCCTCAAGAGTTTCCTTTAAAACGGGCAAACCTAAATGCGAATCAACATTCGTATTTCCGTGTCCAGGAAAGTGTTTCAGGCATCCAAGAACACCAACTTCTGACATTCCGTTTAAATATTCAATCGAGAAATCGGCTACTTTTTCTTTGTTTTCACCAAAAGAACGATATCCAATAACCGGATTATTTGGGTTATTATTAATGTCTGCCAAAGGCGATAAATTATACTGAATTCCTGCGGCTTTTAAATCTAATCCAATTTGTTTTCCAACTTCGTAAACTAACTTAGATTTGTTTGCTGGCAAAGCACCAAGTGTAATGGCGTACGGATATTGTGGTGTTTTTTCGATACGCATTGCTAATCCCCATTCAGCATCAATACTGATTAAGAGGGGAGTAGAAGCCGCTTTTTGATAACGAGCAATCAGGACTTTAATTTTTTCGTAGCTGTCATCGTTAAAAACAACTTTCTTCTTGCTTTCGTAGTTCGTTGCTGCACTTGCACGACTATGAAAAAAAGTTAGTCCGCCAATATTATGTTCTTTTATAAGGCGTTCTGTTTCCTGAATATTTTCTTCGGTATCGTTGATGAAAACGGCAGGGAAAAAGAACTGTCCAATTTTTTGTTTTAATGCTTCGGTTGTGATTTTCATTTTTATAAAGTCTTTTTCATACATACACTATTATCGACCTTTTCGTAAGGCGGATAATTTGGAATGATGGTATAGTTTAATTTTTGATATAAGTTGATGGCTTCTGGCTGGTTTTTGCCCGTTTCCAGAATAGTGTGTTTGTATTTTACTTCGGCTGCCCAAATTTCTAATTCGGCCAGTATTTTTGAGGCTATTCCTTTTTTTTGATAGTCAGGATGAACATACATTCGTTTTATTTCGACCGTATCTGATTCTTTTTCTCTAAAAGCACCGCATCCAACAGCTTTATCATTTTCATAAAAAACAACGACGTGTTTTATTTTATCGGCTTTATTAAACTGATTGTAAAATGCATGATCGTCGCCGTCTCTAATGGCCAAATCCTGATCTAATAAAACAACCAGATTTTTAAAATCGATATCGTCAGAATTTGTTCGTTTTATGGTAATCATGATTTCTGAAATAGTGTAAAATCGCTTTTATTTTAGTTTTGCTTTCTTTTGTTTTGTCAATTGTTTTTTGGTTTCAATTGCTTTTTCCAGTCGGTTTTTAAAACGGAAAAGTTTTGGCAAACCTTCAATTCTGTCTTCGATTGTAATCGCTTCATATACAATAATCGCTTTTTCTAAAACCCGAATTTCATTGTCTAGATCGAGCTGATTTTTGTAAATAACGGCAAGTCGATCATAAGAATGATTTCCTTTAAAACCTTCTTTTATATTTTCTTCGTATAACGCAATTGCTTTTTCAATTTCTCCAGCTTTTTCAAATTCAATTGCTTTCAGGTTTCTTTCGGCCTGTTTAGTTTCATTGATTTCCATGGGCGTTATAAGGTATAGCGGTTATTCTATTTTTTTACCGAAATCTTTCGGGAAATCTAAAAATCTAGAAAGTATCAAACCTGGAATTGTAGCTAATAATACCCAGATAAAGAAATTTTCGTAGCCTAGATATTTTTGTATAAACCCACTTAACATTCCCGGAAGCATCATTCCTAAAGCCATAAAACCTGTTGCAAGAGCGTAATGTGCTGTTTTCGATTCTCCTTCGGCAACATGTATTAAATACATCATAAAACCTGTAAAACCAAAACCGTATCCAAACTGCTCAAGAACAACTGTTATACAGGTATAGAGATTTAGAGGAGAGTTAATTTCGAAAAAATACAGATTTAAATGCAGATGAAAGATTTCTTCAGGTTGAAAATGAGCTAATCCAATAAAACCAATAATAGGTAAATGCATAGCAAGAAACATAGGTAGCATCCATTTTGTAAGTCCATGTTTAGAGATTGCAATTCCTCCTAAAATTCCTCCAACGGTTAAAGCAAAAATACCCAAAGTCCCATAGATTATTCCAACTGCTTCCGTATCTAATCCCATTCCGCCCAATTCTTTTCCGTCAAGTAAAAAAGGACTTAACATTTTTAGCAGCTGAGATTCTCCAAGTCTGAAAACAAGGATAAAAGCCAAAATTAAACCAATTTGCTTTTTTTGAAAGAAGCTGATAAATACCGTTGCAAAGCTTTGGTGCTGCTGTGCTTTTTTATCATTTTCAGATGCGTTTATTTCATTTTTTGGCGTGAAGATAAAGTTGTAAGCAGTTATAAATGTCATTAATAAACCAACAGCAATCATGGTATAGGACCAAGCTTTGGTATTATCACCATATTTATGTTCGAGATAACCTGCAAAAAGTACAATTAATCCATTTCCTGCTAACATCGAAAGTCTGTAAAATGTACTTCTGATTCCGAGGAAAAAAGATTGCTGTTCTTTTGGTAAAACCAATAAATAAAAACCATCGCTGGCAATATCATTTGAAGCCGATGCAAAAGCAGCGACCCAAAAAATAGCCAGTGTCATTATAAAGAAACCATTGAGCGGAATTGTAAATCCTACGAGTAAAAATGCAATTGAAATTAATAACTGCATCGATAAAAACCATTTTCTTTTGGTTCCGGTCAAATCAATAAAAGGGCTCCATAAAGGTTTGATTACCCACGGAAGATATAATAAACTGGTGTAAACACCAATGTCTTCATTTGAAATTCCTAAGTTTTTGTACATAATTACCGAAACAGAGATAATTACGGCGTATGGCAATCCAGAGGCGAAGTTAAGAAGTGGGATCCAAAACCAAGGAGAGTGATTATCTGTTTTCATTAGGTTGGGCAGGTAAATAGATTTTAAAATTCTTTTTTAAGTCAACAGCGGTTGGAGTGCTTTCATTGGCGTAATAGTCAATAAAGGTAACCGCGCAGGCTTTGTATGGTCTGATTTTTTCAGAAGGGATTGAAAATGAAATAACGCCATCTTTTTCAATAACTCTTACTTTGTCGATTATTTTTGTTGCATCATTAATGTCAACTTTTGAAATATGATCACCGCCATAAATTACAATATAACGCACATTTGTATTAAGCGGATTTTTTAAGCTGAATGAATATTTTGTACTGTCTTTTACAAATTCAGTAACGACAGGCGTATCAATAATAATGTGTTTTAAATTAGGAACGGCTGCAGGAATTGCAGGATATTTATATTGATTTTCTTCTAAAATTCGAGCTACATCAAAGTTTTTATTCATAAACCATTTCGAGCTGAAATAAGCGCTGCCCGAAACATTTTTGAAACTTCTTGCAAAGTCCACCTGCGTTGGAATTTCATTGGCAAAATTCCAGCTTTTATCGCCGTCGCCTCTAATTTTATACGAAGCGTGTCCGATATAAATAGCGGTATTGTTGGAGTTCTCTGACCACCATTTTACCAATTTTGAGTACGAAGCTCTCGGGTTGTTCATGCTCCAGTATAGTTGTGGTAAAATATAATCGATCCACTTTTGATCCATCCATAACAGAGGATCAGCATATAAATCGTCATAGTTTGAAGTCGATTGTGTTTCAGAACCTTTAGGGTCTTGTGTTTTATTTCGCCAAACGCCAAACGGACTAATTCCGAATTGAACCCACGGTTTGCTTTCTTTTATTGTAGTAGAAATGGTGTGTACAAAGTTGCTCACATTTGCGCGACGCCAGTCAGAACGGCTTAAGCCTGAACCATATTTTTTGAAGGAAGCATTATCATTAAAAACTTTTCCAGGAATCGTATACGGGTAAAAATAATCATCAAAATGAATGGCATCAATATCATATTTATCAACTACTTCTTTAACTACTTTAGTTAAATGTTCCTGAACTTCAGGTAAAGCAGGATCGTAATACCATTTTCCGCCATATTCAATCATCCATTCTGGATGTTTGAAAAGATCATGATTTGGACTTAATTGCTGCTTATTTAAATCGAAAGTGGCACGATAAGGATTCAGCCATGCGTGAAATTCAAAGCCTCTGTTGTGTGCTTCTTCAATCATCCATGCCAATGTATCATAATACGGATTTGGTGCTTGACCTTCTTTTCCTGTCAAAAATCTTGACCAAGGTGCTAGTTCTGTTGGGTAAATAGCATCACCTACACTTCTAATTTGAACAATTACAGCATTATAATTTAGTTTTTTATAGGTATTTAAAATTTCTAAATAATCAGCTTTTTCTTTTTCAACATTATCAATTGATGTTTTTGGCCAGTCGATGTTTACCACGGTGGCGATCCAAACACCTCTAAATTCATTTTTAGGATGCATTACTTTTTCTTGTGAAAAGGATTTCCATCCGAAGAAAAATAAAAATAGTACAGAGAACAGTAAGTGCTGGTTTTTATGCATTTCAATCTTTTTTAACAGAAACCAAAAATAGTTTTTTTAATGGATTATAATAAATAATTCAGAAATTATAATTTGAACGTTATTTATGCGGATTTCTTACAATTGGTTTTTGTTTTTTACGACAGTTTTTACCGATTTTCAGTTTTTGGCAATTACTGTTTGATATTACTAGTTTTTGTGATAATAAATTAAATGTATTTAGTAGATAAAAATCGAGGCGTAACTAAACGCCTCGATTTTAATAGATCTTATATTGCAGGATCTGGAGGTGTATTAGTATTGTTGTTTCTTTCAGAATCTGGATACGGATACCAATTACGGTTTCTTTCTGCACCCGGAGTTCCAGCACCTGGACGATCAAATCTTCTGCTGTCTTCAAGTTTTAAACTCGACATATACATTTCAATACAGCGATTTCTATAAATTTCAGTTAGAATAGCTGGTTTTGTTAGTGCTCCCGTGTATGGCGGCAGATTTGCTCCAATTCCGTAAGTATCACCGGCAGCAGTTTTAGTCAAAACTTTGTTTAATTCTATAACAGCTTGAGGCAGATTGTCTTTTCTAGCATAAGCTTCTGCTGTAATCAGTGTCATTTCACCTGGTAAATAAACAGGAATCGGCTTAAGATTAGTATCAAAAAAGCCAGTTGCAACTGTAGGATTTGAACCTGGTTTAATGTAGAAATTTAACCTTCCGTCAGAGCTAGAAGGAGCTAAAGCAGCAGGCAGACCTAATGTTAAATCAACAGGCTGAAATACATTGTTTGTAGTTATAGAAATATAAGCAATTGGATTTGGGCTAATTTGATCGAAAGCAAATACAGATTTTACTGCAAGATCAACTTTGGCAGCATATGCAATGGCATTGTCATAATCTCCAGCCATTAAATAAGTTCTTGCTAAAAGTGCATAGACTGTGTTTTTGTAATTAACAGTGCTTACTAAACCAGTAACTCCAGTTGCTTTGTCTAAAAGAGGTTCTGTAGCTTTTAGAATTTTTATAGCTTCGGCTAAAACATCGGCTCTAGTGTCAAAAGTGGCATTTTTTCCTGTTTTTAGAGGAACACTTTGAAAATACTGAACCATTGTAGTTATTGCCATTGCTTTGAAAATAGTAGCGTGAACGAGAACGCTCGCTTTTTCAGTTTCGGCAGTTAAAACATCAATATGATCAATAACTTTTTGCGATTCTGACTTAATCACAAGGCATTGCGACCATAGATTATTTACTACATTATTTTTAGTAGAAAGTACTTCGCCGCCCACAGAAAGTTCACCTTCGTCAACATTTCCTGCATTTAGCAATCGGAGTTCTTTTGTTGTAAATCCGTTTCCAGTAATTGTGTTGTAAACAGGGCTGGTTCTGTCAATAGTCCAAAGTTGCTGCAATCCGTTTGCAGCACCAATAATTCCTTCTCTAGAACCAAAAACTAAATCCTGAGAGGGTTTGGTTGGATCTAAATACTCTTCGTTGCAGCTTATTAAAAGTGTTGCAAAGGCTACTATAGGGATGAATATTTTTTTCATAATATTTTTATTTGATTAAAATTGAACTTTTACTGCCAATGAGTATGAACTAGGAATTGGCACTGTTCCAAAATTGTATTTCGCCACCGAAGATTGTCCGCCAGAATTTGTTTCTGGATCGAAACTCGTAAAATTATCCCATGAAATTAGGTTTCTTCCGCTTGCAGTAATCACTAAATCATCAAAGAAACTATTTAATTTTCCAAAAGAATAATTTAAAGATACCTCTCTTAATTTTAAGTAGCTTCCGTCTACAACTCTAAATTCTTCGATGTTGTAAACAGACCAAATGTATCCACGAGGCAATTCTCCATTAAGTTCTTTAGCAACTAATGTTCCAGAACCCACACCTTGTCTTGTTCTATAATCTGCATCAAAAACATCTACGCCTTGTACACCATCAAATAATACAGATAAACCAAATTTTTTGTAATTAATATTTGTTCCGAAAGAAATAATATAATCTGGATTTGGGTTTCCAATTTGTTTGTTCAAAATTGTTCCTGTAGGCTGTCCAGAAGCATCTCTTTGCGGAGCTCCAGTATTTACGTCTCCTTTTTCAGTTTGAGGATAACCAGTTGGTGTAAGTAATAAGCTTCCATCTGCATTTCTAGCAAAGTATGTACCGTAGAAAATACCAATTGGCTGGTTCATTTCAACAAAAACAGGTGCTCCGGCTAAATTGCTGTCTAGTTTAAAACGCTGCTGTGGTAAGCCGGTTACTTTATTTCGGTTGCTGCTGTAGTTTACAAAAACATCAAGATGCAAGTTTTCTTTTTTGATAAGATCATATTTAAGGTTTACTTCAAAACCTTTATTGTTCATTTGACCAATGTTCTTAATTGTATTTGTTGCACCTTCAGAAGCTGCTAATTGAACAGGCAGTAACAAATCATCAATATCAGCATTGTAATAACTGAACGATAAATTTAAACGATCTTTTATAAAACCAAAATCACCACCTATTTCATAAGTAACACTTTGTTCTGGTTTTAAATCAAGGTTTCCTTGTTTGAAACCTTCAATAGTAAAAGTACTATTTCCTAAAAGTGTTCCTGTAGAGTAATTTGTAAAACGAGCATACGGTTTAATAGCTGTTAAACTTCCTGATTTTCCCCATGAACCTCTAAGTCTCGCTGAACTTACAACATCATGAATACCGTCCATGAATTTTTCGTCAGAAAGGACATAACTTAAACTTGCTTTTGGATAAAACTGAGATCTATTGTCTTTAGAAAAAATAGTTGAAGCATCTTGTCTTCCTGCCAAAGTAATGTATAATTTGTCTTTATAACCAATCGTTTCCTGAAGATAAAAACCCCATAAATTGTATTTTGACTGACTTGAACTTGGTGAACCCGGAATCAAGGTATTGAAAGCATTAATAGTTTCAATAAATGGTTTTAAGTTACGTCCTTCAACAGCAGCAAAATTATCACGATACGTTTGTACGTTGTAACCTCCGTAAGTTGTTGCTTTCCATTTGTCGTTTATATTCCAAAGATATCTTAAGTTCAAGTCATTATTAAATTGAACCACTCTGTTCGTTGCTTCAGAAACATAACCGTCATTATAATAAGCAGGATTAACCACATATGGATATCTCGGAATAAATACATTTCCTCTTTGGTTATAATTGTCAATACCAAAAATCATATCGGCATTGAAATTTTTAAAAGGAACATAATTTAATTGCAAGTCCGAAATAATACGATCTGTATTTTGTTTGATTTTGAACGTTTCTATAATAGAAAGCGGATTAACTCTATTAGGATCAACTGCTAATAAGTTCCCATTAACATCTCTTTTATTAATATCATAAGTATTATTGGTAATATTTATAGCATTAATTGGACTCCAGAAAACGTTTCCATCTGGTTTTTCATTTGAAGCAGAATTAATGTAATTTAAACCAACAGTCGCAGATAATTTTGAATTAAAGTCGTGTTTTAATCTTACTTTTGCGCCCGCTCTTTTAAAATCGGTATTTTTTATAATTCCTTCATTTACCAAATAACCAAGCGATGCAAAGTATTTTGTTTTTTCATCTCCGCCTTGCAATGAGAAATAAGTATCTGTTCCAACACCAGTTGTAAAAATGTCATCTTGATAATCGTAACGTTGTACATCTATAGTTCTAGTTTCAAGATCTCTTCCTAATACATTTACAGTAGTTGGACTTTTTGGATTTCCTTGAATAGGGAATAACGCAGGTGAAGCATTTACAAACTGTTTGTTTGAAGTATTCAGATCAAGTTTTTTTCGAATTGAATTAGAAGTTACACTAGTAGAAAAAGTATATCTTGTTTCGCCGGCAACACCTTTTTTGGTTGTAATTAAAACCACACCATTAGCTGCTCTCGATCCGTAAATTGCAGCGGCAGCGCCACCGTTCAATACTTCGATACTTTGAATGTCGTTAGGATTAATATCAGACGATCTGTTTTGACCAATCTGCATATTAGAGTTTCCAGTTGTTACATTTAAGTTCGTTACGTTTGTTGTAGCATTGTTTAAAACAACTCCGTCAATAACATACAAAGGATCCGAAGAACCTAAAATAGACGATGTTCCTCTAAGTTTAATACTAAAACCTCCGGCAGGATCACCTGAGTTTTGAGAAACCTGAGCCCCTGCAATTTTACCTTGCAATGCAGTCGAAAGTCCGCCTGGCTGTGCTTTTATCAAGTCTTCGCCTTTTAAACTGGTAACAGCGTTTCCTAACTCTTTACGAGTAGCGCGTACAGTAGATCCAAGTACCACAACTTCAGAAAGAGTGTTGGTTTCTTCCGCCAGTCTTAGATTAATTACACTAGTGCCGCTGGAAATTTTGACCTTTTTAGTACCAAAGCCAACAAAACTAAAAATTAATGTTTCGTTTTCATTTGCAGAAATGCTGAATTTTCCGTCTAAATCGGTTACGGTGCTTTTGGAAGTTCCTTCTATTAAGACAGAAACCCCAGGCAGCGAAAGTCCGTCAGATTCACTTTTAATTGTACCACTTACGGTTTTTGTCTGAGCAAATATGGGCTGCGCAAACAAAATGGTTCCAAATAAAATAAATAATAGTTTTTTCATATTACAGTATTTGATTAGTTATAGAATCTAAATTTAGAAAAATTTTTTAATAAATGCGATTTTTTGCATCTTATTTAATTTATTATATACAAAATGCATAATAATGCATTTTATTTTTTTGTTTAATCGTTATTTCTGATTTGTAAGCGTGTTTGGTAAATTATCACTCTTAAAACGTGCATAATAATGCAATATATTTTATATTTGTAAAAAAAATCAGATGCTTAAAAGAGAAAGACATCAATTTATCATGGATAAATTTAAGAATGTCGAAAAAATCAATACTATTGATCTCGCTTTAGAATTAAATATCTCTGAAGATACAATACGCAGAGATTTTAATGAATTGCATAATAAAGGCTTGATTAATAAAGTTTACGGAGGCGCTTTTCTAGTAAAAGATAAGCCAAGCAGTGTGTTTGATATTGCTATTGTTAATGAAGATAAAAAAAACATAGTAGGTCAAAAAGCCCTGTCGTTTTTAGTTGACGGACAAGTAATTATAATGACTGGAGGAACTACCAACTTAGCTTTTTGTAAACTTATTCCAAAAGATTTATCAGCTACTATATATACGTATAGTCTGCCCATAGCCATGCAGTTATCTCAGCATCCTAATATAGAACTGATTTTTATTGGAGGGAAATTGCAAAAAAATGCAATGGTAACCGTAGGAATAGACGTAGTGCAAGTACTGTCAAAAATTAAAGCCGACGTTTGTTTTTTGGGTGTGAGCAGTCTCGACGTAAATCAAGGACTTACCGAAATGGGCTACGAAGTTTCGATTATTAAAAAAGAAATGATTAAAGCTTCTGCCAAAGTTATTGTCTTGGCAACTTCAGACAAGATCAACGGCAAAATGCCACATAAAGTCTGCGATCTAAATCAAATAGATGCTATTGTAACTGAATTAAGTCCTAATAGTTCTAAAATTAAAAATTTTGCCGATGCCGGCGCTCGTTTGTTTTGAGAAGTAATTGACTTTTTAAAATCTTAAACCGTTGCAGTTGATTATACAAAAATTGATTTTCTATACCGCCACATGAAAGAATTTGCGCAGGAGCCTGGGAACTAGTTATCTACTTTTATATTACAAATAATCTTTGATAACTATTCTGCAGCTCCTACACCTCCATATCTAGTATCTTTATATAATTCTTTAAAATCAGATATGTTGTAATAATTATTTTTCTTAAATTCTTCTTCAAATTTGTCCTCATTTAGTCTTGGGAAAAAAACAAAAAGATCAGATGAATCGAAATTTTGAGAAAGTTTAGTTGAATAATAGCAATATAATGCCTGAATTCTAATTTCTTGATTAGAGTTATTCTCATCAATTTTCGGAAAATGTTCCCTCAAAAAAGCAAGATATTTTTCTTTCGCTTTTGCATCAGATTGCTTCATAATTTCAAAAATTTCTTTATGAAAAATATATTTACCATCGCAAGTTTTTGT
>NZ_NRQU01000028.1 GCF_004119495.1 Flavobacterium sp. YO12 | reverse complement strand
TAGCAGCAGGAAACTATGATGTAACGTACAAAATCTGCGAAGTAACCAATCCAGGTAACTGTGATGAAGTAACTTCAACTATAGTAGTAGGTAAATCAATTATCATTGCATTGACTGAGACTACAGATGCAATCAATGGAAGAGTTGGTGGAACGACATATTCATTAGTTAAAAATGATCTTTTAAACGGAGTTGCAGTTGTTATTAAAAATAGTAATGGAGGAGTAATCTTGACAAGTGTAAGTGTACCAGCAGGATTAACTTTAAATGCGGACGGAACTGTGAAAGTAGATGCGGGAACGCCAGTAGGACTTTATGAGGTTGAATATACAATTTGCGAATTTTTAAATCCAACGACAAATTGTGCAACTGTCAAAAGTTATGTTCTTGTTACAGGTTCAGCTCCTAGTGCAGGGTTATTAAAAGCAAATGATGACAATGGAGGAATTATAGATACTAATAAAGGAGAAAAACCAAACGTAAATGTCTTTAAAAATGACACTTATAATGGTTTGCCATTAGATCCTTCAACTGTTATTTTAACAACAGTAGTTTCAAATCCTAATTTAATTTTAAAAGCGGATGGGTCAATAGAAGTAAAAGATGGAACTCCAGTTGGGGATTATGAATTGACATACCAAATTTGTGAAGTCTTAAATACAGATAATTGCAGTCAGGCAAAAGTGAAAGTTTCAGTTGAAAACAGCGTTGATCCTGAACCGCCAATTTCAAAAATTGTTCTTGGAAACGATCAAGGTGTTGCAGATGGAATAAATGGTTCACTTGAATTCATCAATGTTTTAGACAATGATTTCTTGAATGACAAGCCAATTAGTTCTCTAGATATTGTAATTACTAATATATCAAGAAGTCCATATTTCGAATTTAATTCAGATGGAACAGTAAATGTGAAACCAAATACGCCGGGAGGAAATTATGCAATTGCATATCAAGTTTGCGAAAAAGCAGATTCATCTAATTGTAGTACCGGAATGTTAAATGTTTTTGTTGAAGTTCCAGAAATTGCACTTGTAAAAACAGCGGTATTCAATGATGAAAATGGTAATGGAGTTGCAAATGCAGGAGAAACAATTACATACAAATTTGTAGTAACAAATACAGGAAATGTTCCATTAAAAGGAGTTATGATTACAGATCCTTTAGTTGGAGTTAAAGTCTTTGGTCAAGCAATTGATCTAGATGTAAACGAATCTAATGATACCAATTTTACTGCAGAATATAAAATCACACAAAGTGATATTAATTTCGGAAGCGTGAGTAATCAAGCTAGTGTAAAAGGAAGCAGTGCAAAAGGAGTTGTAGTTGAAGATATTTCTGATGATGCAAGCCTTACAGATGATAAACCAACTGTTTTAGGTCTAAAGGGATGTGTGATAAAAGTCTTTAATGCTTTCTCTCCAAATGGAGATGCTAAAAATTCAAGATTCTACATTCAAGGATTAGAATGTTATCCAAACAATACAGTAGAGATTTACAATCGTTGGGGAGTATTAGTTTTTGATATTGACCGTTACAATAATGAAGATCGAGTGTTTACAGGATTTTCACAAGGACGTACAACCATTAGTGAAACTGCTGGATTACCTGTAGGAACCTATTTTTATATTATTAAGTATACTGATAGCGATTCTAATCCTCACGAACTTTCAGGTTATTTATATCTAAATAAATAAAAATTACAAACGGCTTAGTATTGAGCTAAGCCGTTTTTTTAAATTCTTTTAAATGAAAAAATTAAGCTTAATTTTTATATTCTTTTCCATTGTAGGCTTTGCGCAGCAAGATGCTCAGTATACACAATACATGTACAATACTATAAATGTAAATCCCGCATATGCTGGTTCACGAGGAGTAATGAGTGTTTTTGGATTATATCGTACCCAATGGATAGGGCTTGACGGTGCGCCAAAAACCAGCAGTTTTTCATTAAACACACCAATAAATAACAGCGATATCGGAATAGGTGTTTCGCTTGTAAATGACAAAATTGGACCTACAAATGAAAATACCTTATCTACAGATATATCGTATTCAATACCAACATCTGAAACCTTCAAACTTTCGTTTGGAATTAAAGCAACAGCTAATTTATTCAATTTAGACATAAACAAACTTAATCCCGAAGATCAGGGAGATCCACAGTTTCAAGACTTAAATAATAAGTTCTCACCAAATATTGGAGCAGGAGTTTATTGGCACTCAGACAAAGCTTATGTTGGTTTTTCTATTCCAAACTTCATA
Source organism: Flavobacterium sp. YO12 (assembly GCF_004119495.1). Lineage (GTDB taxonomy): Bacteria > Bacteroidota > Bacteroidia > Flavobacteriales > Flavobacteriaceae > Flavobacterium. The sequence goes on along the minus strand of NZ_NRQU01000028.1, from coordinate 57,503 downwards.
GAAACAAATAGATATGATGACAATGATGTCGCAATTTTTAAAGATAAAATCAACTATTACTTAATGGCAGGTTATGTATTTGATCTTAATTATTATGTCAAATTTAAACCAGCTGTTCTAACAAAAATGGTGCAAGGAGCCCCTTTACAAGTTGATTTATCAGGAAATTTTATGTTTAATGAAAAGTTTGTCGTAGGATTGGCTTATAGATGGAGTGCTTCATTAAGCGCAATGGCAGGTTTTCAAGTCTCAGAAGGAATGTATATAGGTTACGCTTATGATCGCGAAACTACTAAGTTAAACAACTATAATTCAGGTTCTCACGAAATATTCCTTCGTTTTGAGTTTTTTAATAATTATAATAAAATGATATCTCCAAGATTCTTCTAATATATGCCATAATGAAAATTAAAAAAATAGGTTATTCAGTTCTATTACTATGCTTCTTTTTCCAAATAAATGCGCAGACAAAACTTATAAGTAAAGAAAATAAAACTAAAAGCAGCAAGGAAGTTAAACTTGCCAAAAAAGAGGAGAAAGCAAAAAAAGAATATGCAAAACTAGTAAGTAAAGCAGATAAAAAATATGATAATTATGAATATGTAGACGCTATAAAGGCCTACAAAAGCGTAATGGCAAAAGGAGATTATGACGAAAAACTGCTTCAAAGACTTGCAGACTCTTATTATTTTACAGCCGATTTAAGAAATGCAGAAAAATGGTATGGAGAACTTTACAGAATCAATAAAAATCAGTTACCAGAATATTTATACAAGTATGCACAATCCCTAAAATCAGTAGGACATTATCAAAGAGCAGATCAAATCTTAGAAATATTTAACACCAGAGCTGCGTCACAAAATAGAGCTGCTTTAGTTAGAAATGAGAAAAATTATTTAGACGAAATTAAATCCAATTCGGGACGTTTTGTAATCGCCGATGCTGGAGTTAATTCTGAATTTTCAGATTACGGAGGAGTAGTTTATGATAACAAGATTGTTTTTACTTCTGCAAGAGATACTGGCGGAATAGCTAGAAAAAACTTTAAATGGACAAATAAATCCTTTTCTACTTTTTTTACAGCAGATTTATTACCAGATGGAAGTGTTGGAAAAGTGAAACTTTTCTATAAAAAAGACCATGGAAATTTTAATGAATCTTCTCCCGTGTTTACAAAAGATGGACGCACAATGTATTTTACCCGAAATAATTTTATTGATGGTAAAAGAGGAGAAAATAATAAGAATGTAACGCTTCTTAAACTTTATAAAGCAGAATTGGTTGGTGATAAATGGGGTAATGTAAAGGAGTTGCCTTTCACAAGTGATCAATACAGCACCGCACATCCTGCTCTAAGCATAGACGAGAAAACGTTGTATTTTGCTTCAGACATGCCTGGAACTCTTGGAGAATCTGATTTGTACAAAGTAACCATAAATACTGATGGAACTTTTGGAGCACCTGAAAATTTAGGAGCACATATAAATACAGAAGGAAGAGAAACATTCCCATTTGTCTCAGGTGATAATGAATTGTATTTTTCTTCAGACGGACGTCCAGGACTAGGAGGTCTTGATGTGTATGTTGTAAAAATGAATGAAGACGGAACGTTGGACGAAGTTCAAAATGTTGGACAGCCAGTAAACAGTAAACAAGATGATTTTGCTTTTGTAATCGACAGTAAAAAGAGAAATGGATTCTTTTCGTCAAATCGCGAAAATATGAATGATTCAGATAATATCTATCGATTTACAGAAATAAAAAAATTGGTATGCGAACAAGGACTGTCAGGAATAATTACAGATGCTGAATCAAATGAAATTTTAGCAAATGCTTCTCTTATTTTGTTTGATGAAAATTTCAATACGCTGCAAAATGTTGAATCAGATGAAAAAGGGAATTATGCTTTTGAAAATGTAAAATGCGGAAAGAAATATTCTATCAGAGTTGTCAAAGACGGTTTTAACAGAAAAGATGTTTCAATTGCTTTAAAGAAAGAAAATGGTAAAACTGAATTACCAATTGGATTGCATAAAAATGTGCAGCCAGCCGAAATTAAGAAAATAGCGGTAAATAAATTGGCTATTAAACCTTTGAAAATAGGAACTATTAACGTCGGGTCAGATTTGGTAAAATTACTTCACATTCCGATGAACTTTTTTGATTTAGGAAAAGCTACAATTAAAAAATCATCCGAAGCTTCACTAATTAAGGTTGTACAAGCCTTAAATCAGTATCCGAATTTAAAATTAGATATTCGATCGCACACAGACAGCCGATCTTCATCTGAAAGTAATCAAATTTTATCTGATAAAAGAGCCCAGTCAACAAGAGACTGGTTAATAAGTAAAGGAGTTGATGCCAGTAGATTAACAGCAAAAGGATATGGTGAAACACAGTTAGTTAATAAATGTGCAGACGGCGTAAAATGTACCGAACAACAACACCAATTAAACCGACGCAGCGAATTTATTGTAGTTGCTATGTAAATATAAGTTTCTTTAAAATATAATAAGCCCTTTTCTAAATCTAGAAAAGGGCTTTTTTCTTGAGAATACTTTAAAAGTTAAAAAAGCTGATTTTTGGCAAAAAAGAGCCGTAAATGTTTTTGTTCTTTAGTGTATAGTTTTAAAAAGTTATAAAACAATGTATAATGTTTAAAATGAGTATGTTGTGTTTTTAAAATATAGTGTTAGAAGTAAATAGTGTGCGATTTTTTTTTAACTTTATAAATCTAAAATTTTTCAGATATGACTGTAGATCAAATACTAAACGCAAAAGGTAAAAATGTTTATTCGGTACATTCAACAACAACAGTTTATGAAGCTTTGAAAGTAATGGGCGAAAAAAACATAGGAGCAATCCTAGTTATTGACGGAAATGACTTAAAAGGAATTTTATCTGAAAGGGATTATGCTCGAAAAATAGTTTTAAAAGATAAATCTTCCAAAGAAACCCTTGTGCATGAAATCATGGAAAGCAATGTTTTTTCGGTTAAATTATCTAATAATATCGAGGATTGTATGGAGTTGATGAGCTCAAAGAGAATCAGGCATCTCCCAGTTTTAGAAAACGAAATTGTAGTAGGAATAATTTCGATCAGCGATGTGGTAAAAGCTGTTATCGAAATTCAAAAAGACACCATTAATCACTTAAATTCCTATATCTCACAGTAAATAATTTTATGAAATATAACTTTTTAAATAGTCCATTATGTCATGGGCTATTTTTTTGACGTTATTAATTTAACATTTTAACAAAAGAAAGTAGTAAAAACATACCTTTTTAAGCTAAGACTTATATCTTTGTAAGCTAGAATAAAAGCTAAAAATAATGAACAAAGAGAGTAAAAAAAGAGAGGCATTACTGTACCACGCAGAGCCAACTCCAGGAAAAATTCAAGTAGTTCCAACAAAAAAATATGCAACCCAAAGAGACTTATCACTGGCTTATTCGCCGGGAGTTGCTGAACCATGTTTAGAAATCGCAGCAAACAAAGAAGACGTTTATAAATACACCGCAAAAGGAAATTTAGTAGCTGTAATTTCAAATGGTACAGCTGTTTTAGGTCTTGGAAATATAGGTCCTGAGGCAGGAAAACCAGTAATGGAGGGGAAAGGTCTATTGTTTAAAATATTCTCAGATATAGACGTTTTTGATATAGAAATCGATACAGAAAATGTTGAAGAATTTATTCAAACCGTAAAAAATATTGCTCCAACCTTTGGAGGTATCAATCTTGAAGATATCAAAGCACCAGAATCTTTCGAAATTGAAAGAAGATTAATAGAAGAATTAGACATTCCAGTAATGCATGATGATCAGCACGGAACTGCGATTATTTCTTCTGCAGCCTTAATCAATGCACTTGAATTAGCAGGCAAAAAAGCCGAAGATGTAAAAGTGGTTGTTTCAGGAGCAGGATCGGCAGCAATTGCTTGTACTGATCTATATGTTTTATTAGGAGTAAAAGTCGAAAATATTTTAATGTATAATAGTAAAGGACTTTTAACAAAAGACAATCCTTCACTTTCAGAATTACAATTAAAGTACGCAGTTAACGGTCCTAAAATTGATTTAGCAGATGCAGTTAATGGAGCAGATGTTTTCATCGGATTATCATCAGGAGATATTCTGTCACCAGAAATGTTATTGACAATGAAAGAAAATCCGATTGTGTTTGCAATGGCAAATCCAAATCCGGAAATCGATTATAATTTGGCTGTTCAAACGCGAAAAGACGTTATTATGGCTACAGGACGTTCAGACTTTCCTAACCAAGTAAATAATGTTTTAGGTTTTCCATATATTTTTAGAGGAGCGTTAGATGTACGTGCTACTAAAATTAATGAAGAAATGAAAATGGCGGCTGTAAAAGCTTTAGCTATTTTAGCAAAAGAACCAGTTCCAGAACAAGTTAACGTAGCTTATGGTGCAACAAAGCTTGGTTTTGGTCAAGAATATATCATTCCTAAGCCTTTTGATCCTCGATTAATTACTATTGTAGCGCCTGCAGTTGCTAAGGCAGCAATGGAATCTGGCGTAGCAAAAAAACCTATTACAGATTGGGCAGCTTATGAAGATGTGCTTCGTGAACGTATGGGTAACGATAACAAAATGGTGCGTTTAATTACCAATCGTGCTAAATTAAATCCTAAACGAGTTGTTTTTGCAGAAGCAGATCATTTAAATGTTTTAAAAGCAGCTCAAATTGTTTATGAAGACGGTATTGGTTCGCCAGTATTATTAGGAAATAGAGAATTAATTTTAGAATTAAAAGCTGAATTAGGTTTTGATGCTGATCTTGAAATTATTGATCCTAAAACGAATGAAGAAGAAGCAAGACGAAATCGATTTGCAAATTCTTATTGGGAAACAAGAGAACGAAGAGGAGTTTCATTGCTTGATGCTCAGAAGTTTATGCGCGAAAGAAATTATTTTGCAGCAATGATGGTTAATGAAGGAGAGGCTGATGCTGTAGTTACAGGTTACTCAAGAAGTTATCCAAGTGTTGTAAAACCAATGCTTCAGTTAATTGAAAAAGCACCAGGTGCATCACTTGTTGCAACTGCAAACATGATGCTTACATCTCGTGGGCCAATGTTCTTGTCAGATACAGCAATAAATATCAACCCAAGTTCAGAAGATTTAGTAAACATCGCTATTATGACAGCAAAAACAGCAAAAATGTTTGGTGTTGAGCCTGTTATTGCAATGGTTTCTTATTCGAATTTTGGATCATCAACAAGTCAAAGTGCTTCAAAAGTAAGAGAAGCAGTTGCTTACTTGCATAAAAATCATCCAGACATGATTGTTGATGGTGAAATTCAAGCAGATTTTGCTTTAAATCCAGATATGCTTAAAGAAAAATTTCCTTTCTCTAAATTAGCAGGTAAAAAAGTTAATACATTAATCTTTCCTAACTTAGAGTCAGCAAATATTACATACAAATTGTTGAAAGAGTTATATAAAGTTAACTCTATTGGGCCAATTATGATGGGAATGGGTAAACCAGTTCACATTTTTCAATTAGGAGCAAGTGTTGAAGAAATGGTCAACATGGCAGCAATTGCGGTAATTGACGCGCAGCAAAAAGAAAGTAAAAAAAACAAATTAGCAGAGTAGTACAATAAAGTAAGGGTCAAATAATATTGTCTTAATTTTATTGCATTTTTGTTATATTTGATACTTATAAATAATACTATGATAGCACATTTGCAAGGGAAATTAGTTGAAAAAAATCCCACAGAAGTTGTAATTGATTGTGGTGGAGTGGGATACCATGTAAACATATCGTTGCATACCTTTTCATTAATTCCTAATGCTGATTTTATAAAATTGTATACGCATCTTCAAATCAAAGAAGATGCGCATACTTTATTTGGTTTTGTCGAAAAATCAGAGCGAGAAATATTTAGAATGCTTTTGTCTGTTTCAGGAATTGGAGCCAATATTGCAAGAACAATGTTGTCTTCTATTGAACCAAGACAAATTATTAATGCCATAGCATCGGGTGACGTTGGTGTTATCCAGTCTATAAAAGGAATAGGAAACAAAACTGCACAGCGAGTAATACTTGATTTAAAAGAAAAAGTGTTAAAGTTGTACGATTTAGATGAAGTTTCCGTAGTTCAAAACAATACAAATAGAGATGAAGCGTTATCTGCTTTGGAAGTTTTAGGATTTGTTAGAAAAACTTCAGAAAAAGTAGTCGAGAAGATTGTAAAAGAAGATCCGGAAGCTACCGTAGAAACGATTATTAAAAAAGCATTAAAAAGCTTGTAAACCCAATCTTGATAAACGAATTGTATGCGTAAAATTTGTATTTTTTTGCTGGTTTTATTATGTGGTAACGTTTTGCGATCACAAGTAAATCCGGCGGCTCAAGATACAACCAAAACTCAGTTTTCTGTTGGAAAATTAGAGTTAGAAAATCCGCCTAGTATACTCTCAGCTTATCGATATGATCCAATTACAGATCGTTACATTTATACAAAATCAGTCGATGGTTTTTCCATTGATTATCCCCTTATTTTAACACCCAAAGAATACGAAGATTTAGTTTTAAAAGAATCCAGAAGAGATTATTTTAGAAAGAAATCCGATGCAATCGATGGCAAGAAAGCAAACAGCGAAGCTGCCAAAAAAGATTTACTGCCACGTTACTATATTAATTCAAGCCTTTTTGAAAGCGTATTTGGAAGTAATACTATCGACGTAAAACCTACCGGATCTGTTGAGATGGATTTAGGTATGCGTTATACAAAACAAGACAACCCTTCGTTCTCACCTCGCAATAGATCAAGTCTTACATTTGATTTCGATCAGCGAATCAGTATGAGTTTAATGGGTAAAGTAGGAACTAGATTAGAGGTAAATGCAAACTACGATACACAATCAACATTTGCATTTCAAAACTTGTTTAAACTGGCATACACCCCGTCAGAAGATGATATCATCCAAAAAGTAGAAGTAGGTAATGTCAGCATGCCGCTTAATAGTACCTTAATTCGTGGAGCTCAGAGTTTGTTTGGAGTTAAAACACAGTTGCAATTTGGAAAAACAACCATTACAGGCGTTTTTTCAGAACAAAAATCACAAACAAAAAGCGTCGTTGCCGAAAACGGAGGAACAGTTCAAAACTTTGATTTGTATGCTTTAGATTATGATAACGATCGACACTTTTTCTTATCTCAATATTTTAGAAATAAGTATGACGCATCTCTAAGGAATTATCCAATTATTGATAGTCGTGTACAGATAACAAGATTAGAAGTTTGGGTAACCAACAAACAAAATCGTATAAGCACAAACAATAATAACTTAAGAAACATTATAGCGCTTCAGGATTTAGGTGAAGGCCAGATTAGTGGTATTCCAGATAACGAAGTTGTTGTAATAAGTTCTAGCACTGGATTTTTTAATAATCCTGTAGATACACCAACAAATAATACCAATAATAAATATGATCCAGCGACCATTGGTCAAGCAGGAGCATATTTAAATTCTAATATTAGAGAGATAGTAACTGCAAAATCAGGATTCAACAACACCAATGTAAGCGAAGCCACTGATTATTCAGTATTAGAAAATGCTCGAAAATTAACAGCGGCAGAATATACATTTAATCCTCAATTAGGATATTTATCGTTACAGCAGCGTTTGGCAAACGATGAAATTCTAGCAGTAGCTTTTGAATATACAGTTGGCGGGAAAGTGTACCAAGTAGGAGAATTTGGAAGTGATGGTATTGACGGAACAGTCGTTACTGGAAACAATAATGGCAATCAGGCAATTATAACACAGAGCTTAGTTTTGAAAATGCTGAAAAGTAATTTGACAAACGTTAAGAATCCAGTTTGGAATTTGATGATGAAAAACGTTTATCAGATTCCACAAGCCTATCAAATTAAACAAGATGATTTTAGGTTAAATATCCTTTACACAGATCCATCGCCTATAAACTACATTACACCAGTTCAAGGAACTACTTTTCCTCCAAATCCAGCGCCAGATAGTAAAGTGGAACAAACGCCATTATTAAACGTTTTCAACTTAGATCGCTTAAACTACAATAATGATCCGCAAACAGGTGGAGATGGATTTTTTGATTACATTCCTGGAATAACAGTCGATGTTCAGAACGGGCGTGTAATTTTTACAACAAAAGAACCTTTTGGAGAGCTTATCTTTAAAAAATTACAAAACAGCGCAGGAGAAACATATAACGATCCAACAACTTACAATGCCAATCAGCAAAAGTATGTTTTTAGAAATATGTATAAAAACACTCAGGCAGGAGCATTGCAAGACAGTGATAAAAATAAATTCTTATTAAGAGGAAAATATAAATCGTCAGGAAGCAACGGAATACCTATTGGAGCATTTAATGTACCTCAAGGATCTGTCGTTGTTACTGCAGCCGGACGAAGACTAGTTGAAGGGATCGATTATAGTGTCGATTACCAACTAGGAAGAGTACAAATTTTAGATCCTTCACTTCAGGCATCAAATACGCCAATCGAAGTTTCGTTAGAAAATAATTCAATCTTCGGGCAGCAGACTAGAAGATTTATGGGGTTCAATGTCGAGCATAAAATTTCAGATAAATTTGTTGTTGGAGGAACTTACTTAAAAATGACCGAAAGACCATTTACTCAAAAATCAAGTTATGGTCAAGAGTCAGTAAATAATACCATTTTTGGTTTTAATGGAAATTACTCAACAGAAGTTCCGTTTTTGACAAGATTAGCAAACAAATTGCCTAATATTGATACAGATGTGCCATCGAATTTATCTATACGAGGTGAAGTTGCATTTTTAAGACCAGATGCTCCAAAAGCAAGTGATTTTGAAGGAGAGGCAACCATTTATGTTGATGATTTTGAAGGTTCACAGACTACAATCGATATGCGATCTGCTTATGCTTGGAGTTTAGCATCAACACCATTTGTAAATTCTATAAATGATAATACATTTAATGCCAATTCAAACACTTTAGAATACGGTTATAAAAGAGCAAAACTATCTTGGTATACCATTGATCCAATTTTTTATTCCTCAAAACCATCTGGAATTTCAAATGATGATTTGTCTTTAAATACAACAAGAAGAATTTACAGCCGAGAATTATATCCAAATACCGATATTGCTCAAGGACAGATTCAGGTAGTTAATACACTTGATTTAACATACTATCCATCAGATAGAGGACCTTATAATAATAACCCAAATTTTAGTTCAAGCAATCCATCGTCAAATTTTGGTGGAATCATGCGAGCTTTAAACTCAACAAATTTTGAACAAGGAAATGTAGAGTATATTCAGTTTTGGGTGCTGGATCCTTATGTTGGAAATGGAGAAACACCGGGAACTAATACAGGTAAAATATATTTCAACTTAGGAGAAATTTCCGAAGACGTTTTAAAAGACGGAAGAAAACAATATGAAAACGGATTGGGGCCAGATCAAATTATGGTTAATCCGCAGCCGCTTTGGGGAGATGTCCCTGCATCACAATCTTTAATCTATGCTTTTGACACCAATCCAGATAACCGAAGAAATCAAGATGTTGGTTTAGACGGTCTGCCAAGTTCAAAAGAAGGAGCAATTTATACAAATTATGCAGGAGAAGCTGACCCTGCAGCAGACGATTATACCTATTATTTAAATACTGATGGCGGGGTTCTTGAACGTTATAAAAACTATAATGGAGTTGAAGGCAACTCAGCAGTAAGTATTAATGATCCAAATCGTGGTTCAACGACTCTTCCAGATGTTGAAGATATTAATCGCGATAATACAATGAGTACCATAAATGCTTATTATGAATATAGTATTGATGTAAAGCCGGGAATGCAGGTAGGGCAAAATTATGTTACAGATATTAGAGAAGTAAGTAATGTAGAACTGCCAAACGGAGGAACAACAACAGCAAGATGGATTCAGTTTAAAATTCCAGTTTCTCAGCCACAAAACACGATTGGTAATATTACAGATTTTAGATCTATTCGTTTCATGCGTATGTTCATGACTGGATTTAATAATCAGACTACCGTGCGTTTTGGAGCCTTAGATTTAGTGAGAGGAGAATGGAGAAGATATACAGGAACCCTTGATGCAAATGACCCAAATCCAGACGATGATGGAGTAGAGTTTGATGTAGCAGCAGTAAATATTCAAGAAAACGGAACCAAGTGTCCAGTAAATTATGTAATTCCACCCGGAGTTCGAAGAGAGCAACTGTATAATAACAATACTGTTATCAATCAAAACGAGCAATCTTTGGCAGTGCGAATTGGCGGTGTAGGTTTACAGTATCAAGATTCAAGAGCAGTTTTTAAAAACGTAAGTGTTGATATGCGTCAATACAAAAAACTTAAAATGTTTTTACATGCTGAATCTCTGCCAAATGAAAATACACTTGAAGATGATGAAATGGTTGGTTTCATTCGTTTTGGAAATGACTTTACACAAAACTTCTATCAAGTAGAAATTCCATTAAAAGTTACCAGAACAGGAGGTTCGTGTACTATAAGTCCAGATTTGGTTTGGATGGAAGAGAATAACATAGACTTAGCTCTTGATTTATTGACCAGTATGAAAATTAAAGCCATGTCTATTGATATCAATTCTGATAAGCGTGATATTAACGGAATTTATTATCCAGATGATGATTTATCAAGTGGAGGAGATGGTGATGGAAGATTAAAATTAGGTATAAAAGGAAATCCTAATTTTGGTTTAGTGCGAAACTTAATGGTTGGAGTAAAAAGCAGGGCCGATCATAAAGATATAAAAGGAGAAGTGTGGTTTAATGAACTTCGATTAGCAGATTTAGAGAATAAAGGCGGAATGGCAGCAATATTAAATGTTGATACTAATATGGCCGATTTTGCAACTGTTTCTGCAACTGGTAGAAAAAGTACAATAGGTTTTGGATCTTTAGAGCAAGGAGCAAACGAACGCAGTCGTGAAGATGTACAGCAATACAACATTGTAACGAATTTGAATTTAGGAAAATTATTGCCTCCAAAATGGGGAATCAACCTGCCGTTTAATTATGCAATCGGTGAAGAAGTAATTACGCCAGAATATGACCCTTTTAATCAGGATATTAAGTTAGATCAGTTAATAAGAGAAACGACAAACGAGGCTGAAAAAGACAATATTAGAACTCGTGCTGTAGACTATACGAAACGTAAAAGCATCAACTTTATAGGTGTTAGAAAAGATAGAGCTCCAGAGCAGAAACCTCATGTTTATGATGTAGAGAATTTTACATTTTCACAATCATACAATCAGGTCGAAAGACACGATTATGAAGTTGAAAGTTATGAAGACGAGCAGTCTAGTACAGCAGTAAATTATGCCTATACATTTCAGCCCAAAGAAGTAGTTCCGTTCAAGACTACAAAGTTTATGAAGAAAAGCGATTATTGGAAAATGTTAAGCGACATCAATTTTAATTATCTGCCGTCAAACATATCTTTTAATACTAATATTTTAAGACAAAGCAACCGTCAGCAGTATAGACTAGTTGAAGTTGAAGGTATTGGACTTGATCCTTTATACAGAAGAAATTTTGCCTTTAATTATCAATATGGTTTTGGTTTCAACTTAACTAAATCATTAAAACTAAATTACTCAGCGGCATCAAATAATATAGTTCGAAATTTCTTAAACGATGATAACTCTCCAAAAGAAGATTTTAATATTTGGGATGATTATTGGGACATTGGTACGCCAAATCAGCACGTTCAACAGTTAATATTGAACTATGATATTCCAATCAATAAAATTCCAATCTTTAGTTTTGTAAAAGCGAGTTATTCTTATACAGCAGACTACAGTTGGAATCGTGCTTCAACTGCATTTACACAATACGAAGATACCAATGGTAATATATATGATTTAGGAAATACAATTCAAAACGCAAATTCTAATACACTTACTACAACCTTAAACATGAATATGTTGTATAAGTATTTAGGATTAACGCCGGGTGCAAAATCTCCCGCAAAACCTAAAACAGCAGCACCGCCAAAACCAGGTGAGAAAATTGTTAATACAGCAAAACCAGTTGTAAGCAGCAGTCCTTTTTATGATGGTTTAATTGGAGTGTTGACCAGTGTGAAAAATGTTCAAATTAATTACACCAAAAACAGCGGTACCGTTTTACCTGGATATACGCCAAGTATTGGTTTCTTAGGAACATCAAAACCAAGTTTAGGATTTGTATTTGGAAGCCAAGATGACGTTCGTTACGAAGCTGCAAAAAATGGATGGCTGACAACTTACCAAGATTTCAATCAAAGTTTTACACAAGTTTCAAATAAGCTTTTAAAAGTTACAGCAAACATTGATTTGCTTCCCGACTTAAAAATTGATTTGGCAATGGATCGCGCCTATTCTGAAAACTCATCAGAACAGTTTAGTGTTGATCCAGCAACGAGAGAATATTTGCCGTTGTCGCCTTATACTTATGGAATGTTTTCTATTTCGACAGTTTTGATTAAAACAGCTTTTTCAACTAGTAATGAAACACAGTCTGCAGCATTTGATGATTTTAGAAACAATCGTTTAATAATTGCAAACCGTTTGGCAGAAGAACATTATGGCGCAGGAGTAGAAATTCCTAGATATGGAGATGCAAATAATCCAATTCCAGCAGAAACAGATCCTAATTATAAAATATATGTTTCCAATCAAGGGTATCCTATTGGATATACAAAAAGTAATCAAGCTGTTTTGTTACCATCATTTTTGGCGGCATATACAGGCGCTGATGCTTCTGGTTCATCTACAGATATTTTTAGAAGCTTTCCAATTCCAAACTGGAGTATTAAATATAATGGATTAATGCGCTATAAGTATTTTAAAGATAAGTTTAAGCGTTTCTCATTACAGCATAATTATAGAGCATCTTATACTGTGAATCAGTTTAGATCTAACTTTGATTTTAATGATCCTGCTAAAACGCAAGACGTTAATACTAATTTCTATAATCAAATTATTATGTCTAACGTTAACTTAGTTGAGCAGTTTAGTCCATTAATTCGAATGGATTTTGAATTGAAGAGTTCTTTACGAGTGCTCTCTGAGATTAAAAAAGATAGAGCATTATCAATGAGTTTTGATAATAACTTATTGACAGAAGTTAGAGGAGTCGAATATATAGTTGGATTAGGATATCGTTTTAAAGATGTTATTTTCTCGTCAAGATTAGCAGATTCTCCAACAGGAATTATTAAGAGTGATATAAATATTAAGGCCGATTTCTCATTTAGAAATAATGAAACATTAGTACGATATTTAGATTACGATAATAATCAACTTGCGGCAGGACAAAATATCTGGTCGTTAAAATTAACAGCTGATTATTCTTTTAGTAAAAACTTGACAGCAATATTTTATTACGATCATTCATTTTCAAAGGCTGTTATTTCAACATCATTTCCTTTAACGAATATTAGATCCGGGTTCACGCTTCGATATAATTTCGGAAATTAAATTTGGGTTTCTAAACAGGAATTTCTTAGAAGATTATTACATTTGTTGCAGAATTATTAAATTATCAATTTTCAAACACACAATTATGAGCATACCAGCAAATTTAAAGTACACAAAAGATCACGAATGGGTTAGCATCGAAGGAGATGTTGCAACAGTAGGAATTACTCATTTCGCACAGAAAGAGTTAGGAGATATTGTGTATGTTGAAGTAGAAACTTTAGATCAAACACTTGATAAAGACGAGGTTTTTGGAACAGTTGAAGCTGTAAAAACAGTTTCAGATTTGTTTTTGCCTTTAACAGGAGAAATTATTGCTTTTAATGATAGTTTAGAAAGCGCTCCAGAAACAGTAAACTCTGATCCTTACGGAGCAGGATGGATGATTAAGATAAAAATTGCAGATGCTTCAGAAATAGAATCATTATTGTCTGATGAAGCATACAAACAATTAATAGGTGCCTAAACAAATCCTTTTAATCTGGGCGATTATTTGCTCGGGAATCATTGCATACTTTTGTTTGATAGATTCAAGCAAAATACCAGCAGTTAATTTTCCGAGTATAGATAAAATCGTGCACTTTTGTTTTCATTTTGGATTTACAATTTCATGGATCTTGTTTTTCAAAAAGGAACTTAAAGGCAAAGAAGCAGATGATTATAAAGCCTATTTGATTTCGTTTATATTTTCCGTTTTTTTCGGAATTACAATCGAAATTTTGCAAAGTATTCTAACAGTTACCAGAGCTTCAGATGTAACAGATATTTTAGCAAATGCATTAGGTGCAGTCGTAGCAGTTTTTTCTGCGATAGCTTTTAAAAAACAGATTAGCAAAATATAAGAATATAATAACCCACTTCGGTGGGTTTTTTTATGATTTAAAATAAAGGTTTGTAAAAACTTATTTTGTCAGAATTTTAATGTATTTTTGTAGAATTCGATCTAATTTCAAAATTATGAATGTTAACCAATATTTAGATTCAACATATTTAAAAACAGCTTCTCAAGCCGGACTTACAGAAGAAGAGAATACTATTGTCGTAAAAAAAGCAATTGAAGAAGCGATTCAGGAGAAGTTTAAATTAATTATGATTAGGCCAAATTTCGTGACTATGGCTAAAGAAATGATTGTAAAAGCAAACTCAGCTTTACTTGTTGGTACCGTAATAGATTTTCCAGAAGGAAAATCAAGTTTAGAAATTAAGATAAAAGAAGCCAATGAAGCAATTGAAAATGGAGCCGATGATTTGGATTTTGTTTGTAATTATGAAGCGTTCAAAAATGGTAATACGGAATTAGTGAAACAAGAAGTTCTAATAGGAACTCAGATTGGGCTGGCAAATAATAAAACCGTAAAATGGATTATAGAAGTAGCAGCTTTAAACGAGAAAGAAATTATTCAGCTTTCTTCACTTATAAAAAATGTAGTTGTATCCAATTTTAATGAAGAAGATTACGCATCAGTTTTTGTGAAATCTTCAACAGGATTTTATAAAACCGAAAATGATCTGCCAAACGGTGCAACAATTCCTGCTGTAATTATAATGTTAGAAAATGCATCTCCTTTGTCTGTAAAAGCTGCAGGCGGCGTTCGCTCTTATGAAGATGCAGTAGAAATGATTCGTTTAGGAGTTAAACGTATTGGAACTTCAGCAGCAAAAGTAATTTCAGACGGTGGCAATACTACAAATCGGTATTAATTATAAGTCTAAATTTACGTGAACAAGATTTTTTTACTTGTTGTAGCTCTTTTATATCCTTATTTTCTCTTTTCACAAGAAACAAAAATAAAGCTCGGTTTTTCCACAGAGCAATTTCCAGTTTTTTCAAATTGTGAAAATCTTCAATCTAAAAATCTTGAAAACTGCTTTTATAAAGAAGTTCAGGATTTTGTATTTAATAATTTTAAAGTTCCCGAAAATCTTCGGCACAACAATTATAAAGGAGAAGTTAAAGTGCTTTTTGAAGTTGATGCCAATGGCAGTTTTAAAGTAATTTATGTCAATGCGGCAAATGAGTTATTGTCTGATGAAGTCAAACGCGTTTTTAGTAATTTTCCTAAAGTAAAACCTTCAACTTACAGTGGAAAACCAACTTACTCCCAATATACCATTTCCGTTGACATACCTTTAAAAAATGCAGATCAAATAGCCCAAGAAGCTTTGGCTGCCGCCGAAATTTTAAGACCAGTCGAAAAACCTACAACAGAATTAGATAGTATAGTCTATAAAAAGTACAAAATGCCTGAATTTGAAAGTCATTTAAATGTACCTTTTTCACACAGTTATTATGCACAGTTTGATGGAGCTCTCAATCAAGTAGGAATTAATAACCATACAGCTTCAAAACCCTATACTTATACAGAAGTGTCTAAATATTATAATCTGAAAGCGGTAAATCAATCACTTCAAAAAAAAGGTTCGACTTGGTTGGGAAGAAAATTTTGGAATGAAAATATGGTTCAGATTCAAGGAGAGGATTATTGGCTGGCATTAAATCCAATTGTCGATTTGCAAATGGGAAAGGCCTCAGATATTGATGCTTCATATACTTATGTCAATACTCGCGCGTTGAATTTTAGAGGAGGATTAGGAAAGCAAATTAATTTCACTACAACAGTTTTTGAAAGTCAAGGTCGTTTTGCTGGTTATTTTAATGATTATGCCGAATCGATAAAACCGTCAGGGGGAAATCCTGCAATTATCCCGGGAGTTGGAATTGCCAAGCGATTTAAAACTGATGCTTATGATTTTCCTTTAGCAGAAGCTGATATAACTTTCACACCAAGTAAAGTTTTCGATTTTCAGTTGGGTTATGGAAGAAATTTTATTGGAGACGGGTATCGTTCTTTGTTTGAAAGTGATGGAGCCAGTCCATATCCTTATTTTAAAATTAATACCACTTTTTGGAAGATAAAATACACCAATACTTATATGTGGCTTAAGGATGTTCGCCCAGATGTGACAATCGAGAAAACATATGCATCAAAGTTTATGGCAAATCATTACTTAAGCTGGAATGTTTCAAACAAATTAAATTTTGGCTTTTTTGAATCTGTAGTTTGGACAGATTCTAATAATAGAGGATTTGATGTTAATTTTGTAAACCCAATTATTTTTTATCGCACAGTTGAATTTACATCTTCCTCAAAAAGCGGAAATGCACTTTTAGGGATAACGTCAAAGTTCAAATGGAATAATCAGATCAATTTATACGGACAGTTTTTAATAGATGAATTTTCCGTATCAGATGTAAAAGCAGCAAATAAAAGTTGGAAGAATAAATTTGGAAGTCAAATTGGAGCCAAATATTATAATGCATTTCAAGTAAAAAATCTGTTTTTGCAGTTAGAATACAATCACGTTCGACCTTATGTGTACTCGCACAGTGCTGTAATTACAAACTACGGACACAATAATCAAAGTATTGGGCATCAATGGGGAGGTAATTTTGAAGAACTAGCGGCAATTGCACGTTATCATAAAGGGCGTATTTTTGCAGATGCCAAAATTACAACCGGTACAAGAGGATTAGATTTTGACACTGCAGAAGACAATTACAATTATGGTGGAAATATTTATAAAGGTTATGATGAAAAAAGACCTTATAATACTGGCGTAAAAGTAGGGCAGGGAAATAAAACAAGTATTTTTATTAGCGATATTCAAGGCGGTTATTTAATAAACCCAATTACTAATTTAAAGCTTTTTGGAAATTTTATTTATAGAAATTTTGATCCAACAAAAGAAACTACGTTAACTTTTAAACAAAATACCACTTGGTTTACGGTAGGATTGCGCTCTGATATTTTTAATTGGTACTTCGATTATTGAAATTTTTAATAAGATTTTTCGAAGTAATTGTGTTAAAGAATTGAAACTTCTCGATTTGGGACAGTTTTATTGAAAAAAATCTAAATTTATAGTTCTAAATTCTACAATCAAATTTGTACATTTGCACCACTCAAAAAAAATACAAACACTACGGTATTGAACGCTTCAAAAAAAACATTTTCAATAAAAGCAATATTTCAGGATTTCAAAGAGATTACTAAAGCAGGTTTAGCTATTAGTGTTTTGTTTTCTTCAATTGCTGGATATTTATTAGGTGTAAATGATGAGCATCCTTTTAAATGGAGTGTTTTGGCGGTTTTAGCAGTTGGAGGTTATTGTATGGTTGGAGCATCAAATGCTTTTAACCAAGTAATAGAAAAAGATATCGATTCTTTAATGGATCGCACAAAAAACCGTCCAGTTTCTTCAGGACGTATGTCACCAACAACAGCGCTAATTGTTGCTAGTTTACTTACTATTATTGGTATTTCATTGCTTTATACAATAAATGCGAAATCAGCAATGTTTGCTGCAATTTCAATATTTCTATACACAAGTATTTATACACCATTAAAAACAGTAACTTCATTGTCTGTATTTGTAGGTGCATTTCCTGGAGCAATTCCTTTTATGTTAGGCTGGGTTGCTGCGACAGGAGAATTTGGCATAGAAGCAGGTACATTATTTTTAATTCAATTTTTCTGGCAGTTTCCTCATTTTTGGGCAATTGGCTGGTTTTTATATGAAGATTACGAAAAAGCAGGAATCTTTATGCTTCCAACCGGAAAAAAAGATAAAGGGACAGCTCTGCAGGTTATTTTATATACAGTTTGGCTTATTATTGCTTCATTACTGCCGGTTTTAGGGTATACAGGGCAATTGTTTATTTCGCCAATAGCTGCAGTTCTAGTGTTTTTATTAGGTTTATGGATGTTATTTTTTGCTGTTCGTTTGTATCAGCTTCGAACTGCAAAAGCAGCAAGAACATTAATGTTAGTTAGTGTGTCTTATATTTCGCTGTTGCAGATAGTATATATAGTAGATAAATTTTTAAGATAGTTATTTATGGAAATGACAATGACAAAAAGTGAAGAGCAAGTAAGAAAATCAAAATCAGCTAAGTTGATTTTGTTGTTCGCGATGGTTAGTATGACCATGATGTTTGCTGGACTTACAAGTGCATTTGTGGTGAGTAAGTCAAGAGCTGACTGGTTGAAGAATTTTGAATTGCCAACAGCGTTTTATTATAGTACAGCAGTTATTATTGGGTGCAGTGTTACTTTTTATTTGGCTAAAAAAGCCATTCAAAAAGGAAATAGAAGCGCTACAACTGCTTTTTTATTAGGAACATTAGCTTTAGGAATCTTGTTTGTTGTGCTGCAGTTTGCTGGTTTTGGACAAATCGTTCAAAGCGGGTATTATTTTACTGGAGAAGGTAGCTCAATTACTACAACTTTCTTGTATGTAGTAACCGTTACGCACTTATTGCACTTGGCTGGAGGGTTAATTTCACTTTTAATTATAATTTATAATCATTTTAAACAAAAATACAATTCGACTCAAACTCTTGGAATAGAACTAGGTGCGATGTATTGGCACTTTTTGGATTTATTATGGTTATATTTATTTTTATTTTTATATTTCTTTAAATAAGAAAAAAACGTAAATTTGGGAACTTTTTAACGAATATCTTTTATGGGAGCGACAGTTACTACTGCAAACAACGACGAAAAAACTTGGGGAGGCGGTCATGAGATTCAGCCACTAGGAGCAAGTTATGGTAAAATGATGATGTGGTTTTTTATCGTATCAGATGCCTTGACTTTTTCTGGATTTTTAGGAGCCTATGGTTTTTCTAGATTTAAATTTATTGAAACTTGGCCATTGGCTGATGATGTGTTTACACACTTTCCTTTTATGCATGGTGTTTCGGCTCCTATGTATTATGTAGCCTTAATGACTTTTATTTTGATTTTTTCATCTGTAACAATGGTTTTGGCTGTTGATGCAGGGCATCAATTAAAGAAAACAAAAGTTGCAATTTACATGTTCTTAACAATTATTGGAGGTTTAATCTTCGTGGGCTCACAAGCTTGGGAATGGAAAAACTTCATTAAAGGTGAGTACGGTGCAGTTGAAACAGTAGGAGGTAGTTTGTTACAATTTGTTGACAAAGACGGTAAAAGAGTTGCTCTTGCAGATTTTGCTGTAAAATTACCAGAACAAAGAGAAGCTTTGACAAGAAATAAAACAACTTGGTTCATGGAAGATGCTCATGCATTGCCATCTTACACAGTTGCCGAAGTTCAAGCAGGATTTAAAGCACATCCTGAATTATTGATCAGAACAGAAAAGCTTACTGAGAAAAAGAAGAAAACTGTTCTTGATAGAGCAGAATCTGAAGCTCATTTAGCAACTGCAAAATATGTAGTAGAAGGTGCAAACTTGATTAGAAATGAGTACGGAAACAAATTGTTTGCTGATTTCTTCTTCTTTATTACAGGTTTCCACGGATTCCACGTATTTTCTGGAGTAATTATTAATATCATTATTTTCTTTAATGTATTATTAGGAACTTACGAGAAAAGAAAAAGCTACGAAATGGTAGAGAAAGTTGGTTTATACTGGCACTTTGTAGATTTAGTTTGGGTATTTGTATTTACAGTTTTCTACTTAGTTTAATTTTAGATTTTAATTATTATGTCACACGAGCACGTATCAAATACAAAAAGAATCTGGTTTGTTTTCGCTTTACTATCAGTAGTAACTACAGTAGAAGTTATTTTAGGTATTCTTAAACCAGAATCATTAGAACTTACTCATTTTGTTGGTTTGAATTTATTAAACTGGATATTTTATATCTTAACTATTTTCAAAGCATATTATATAGTATGGGCATTTATGCACATGGAAGGTGAAAAAAGCAACCTTAGATGGTCTGTTGTATCGCCTGTTATATTCCTAGTTTTATATTTATTGTTTATTCTATTGACAGAAGGACATTATATTTATGGGGTTTTTAAAGATTCTACTATTAAATGGAATTTTTTAACATGATATTAATTCGAAAAGAAGCTCCGTTTTGCGGAGTCTTTTTTTATTTTTGTACCTCAATAACTTCTGTTAATACAATGAAAAAAATATAGTTCTTTTTGTACTTTTTGTTTTGCCAATTGTAGCCTATTTGTTTTTTGCTTCAGGCGTAAATAGTTTTACAACACTTCCGGTAATTACACCAAAGATTGCTGATTTTGGAGATTGGAAATCTTTAGATGGCAAAAAAGTTTCTCTCGATAAAAAATTACGGTTTTAGGATTTTCGGGTTCTGATATTTTAAGTAACAGAGGAAATTATTTTAATCTCAACGAAAAAATATACAAACGTTATTATGGTTTTGAAGACCTTCAATTCGTAGTAGTCTGTCCAGAAGGTACAGAAGAAGAAGCTCAAAAAGTACTTGACGCACTTAAGCCTTTTACAGATGTTAAAGGATGGAATTTTATTTTTGCTCCACCTGCTGAAATTGAAACTTTTTACAATCAATTGCATTTAAAAGGAAAACTAGATAAAAACCTTGGAACTCCAAATGTTTATATCATAGATAAAGAAAGAAACTTAAGAGGTCGTAAAGGCGGAGATAAAGATAAAAAGGACGAGTACAAAGAAGGGTACAATACTTTTCATCCGTCAGAATTGAGTAATGAAATGCTCGATGATTTTAAGATTATTTTGTACGAATACCGTGCAGCATTAAAAAAGAATCATAACGCTACTAAACAACTTTAAACTCACATATAATGTTCAAAAATAAATCATACATAGGGATTTCATTTATTATTCTAATTTTTGGAATTTATGCAGTACCTAAAATAGTAGATAGAATAAAGAATGGTGAAGTTGTAAAAGGAAACCGTTTGGATAACGTAGGATTGAAAAATTCTAAAGCAGATGGAAAATTAATAACCATTGGCCCGGCGCCGAAATTCGAATTGACTAATCAAGACAACGTTAAAGTGTCTAACGCTGATTACAAAGGGAAAGTTTATGTATTAGAATTTTTCTTTACTACTTGCCCGTCAATATGTCCAAAAATGAATTTAAGCATGTTGGAGATTGAGAAAACGTTCTTTGGTAATCCAAACTTCGGAATAGTTTCTATAACCATAGATCCGGCTCACGATACACCGCAAGTGTTAAAAGATCATGCAAAGTTATTAGGAGTGAAATCATCAACTTGGAATTTTCTAACTGGAGATAAAACTACAATTATGGATTTATCGAATAAAGGATTTAATCTTTATGCAGGAGAAAATGAAAAAGTAAGCGGTGGTTTTGAGCACTCAGGTTTATTTGCTTTAATAGATAAAGATGGGAATATACGCTGCAGAAAAGATGAGTATGGTAACCCAAGTATTTATTATGATGGTTTAGATAAAAAAGGAGTTAGAGAAATTCAACAAGATATTAAAATATTATTAGAAGAATAAAAATGGAAGATCAGTCTTTAGAAAAAAAGTTCAGCAAATTTATTATTGCCGTTTCGATTGTGATACCGGTGGTTGTCGGAATTTTGTTCGGAATCAAATTGAAAAATTTTGGAATTAATGTAGAGCCGCTTTCTTTTTTACCTCCTATATACGCTACAACAAATGGTATTACAGCAATTGTTTTAGTTTGGGCAGTAATTGCTGTTAAAAACGGAAAACGAAAGCTGCATGAAAGATTAATGACTCTTGCAATTGGCTTGTCGGTTGCTTTTTTAGTGATGTATGTGGCGTATCATATGACGGCAGATTCTACTAGGTTTAGAGGAGAAGGTATTGTACGTTATGTATACTACTTTATTTTATTAACTCATATTTTGTTGTCAATTGCGATAATTCCATTAGTGTTAATCACGTATGTAAGAGCACTTGCAAAACGATTTGACAAACATAAAAAAATAGCTAAAATTACTTTTCCGCTTTGGTTGTATGTTGCGGTTACAGGTGTTGTGGTTTATTTAATGATTTCTCCTTATTATGCTAATTAAAAATAAAAGTAAGTTTCAAGTTTTAAGTTTCAAGATGCAGAGAATATTTTTTGTAATCTTGTTGTTCTTTGTTGGAGTTGTTGCAAATGCCCAATGTGCAATGTGTAGAGCGGCACTTGGCGGTGATTCAAATGTAAAAAAAGCGGAAGCAGTAAATGATGGAATCGTTTATTTAATGGTTATTCCATATTTACTTGTAGGTATAATTGGGTATCTTATTTATAAGATGTACCAATCTAAAAAGAAAAAGGCAGAATAATTATTCTGCCTTTTTCTTTTTATTTCAATCCGTTAACCGATACATTAACCGTTCCGTTGATTTTTATAAAAGCAATGATCGCTTGATTCGTCAGCTGTATTTTGTCAAACTGAATATCTTCCATTTTTCCATTTACAAAAACTCCAGGCATTGGCGAGTAGTTTTTAAGATAAGCAGCCATGTTTTTTTTGCCTTCTTCTAAATTAGGCTGTATAGAATAACGACAGCTTTGTTCCATTTTTCGAATTACATATCCTTGCGCAAGCCAGCTTGCAGTTCTCATTAGCTTGCTTTTAGTGTCTAGAACGTAATCAAGTTTGTCAAAATAGATTTCTTTAGTCTGTGGATTGTATTGCGGAAATCCGTTTAAATAAAGCGTTCCATTTATAGAACCTAAAACATCTAGAGCGATTACCATTTTTCCGTCTTTATGCCAAATAGTAACATTTTTAACTGTTATTTTTTTGCTTCCAGAACCAAACTCTTGTCCGGCAAAATTCTTAGTCATAATTTTTGAAGCATCTACATAGCTTGAAATTGCGGCAATATTTGCTGAAATCTGGTTCGGAATTTTTGTAACGGGCTTTAAAACAATTTTATTAGCATTGAATTTAGATTCTGGTTGTTTGCCTACAATAGTTTCCATATTGCATTTCATACCCATATCCATTAAAAAAGAATCGTTTTTTAGCTTTGCATTTGTCGAGTAAATTTCGACAGGAACAATTCGAAGCCAGCTTTCATAAGTATCACTCATTTGAAATGGTGTACAGATTTTTTCTAAAGCAGATAAAACATTAGGTTTAAAATCCATAGACTTTTCAATTGCGTCATCTATTTTGCGCTCCAATTTAGATTTGAAAATGGAGATAGCAGGATTTATTAAATAAGTAATAGGCATATTTTTTCCAAAAACACTCATTGTAGGACTTTCGTTCCAATCAAGTGATTTGAATTCTGTTTTGGTATTCAGTTTCCAATTTGTCAAAGCCGCTTCACTGGATAAAGTAATTACGCCGTTTAAATTAAATTCGCGTATATCGTAAAGATCCACTCCTAGTTTCTTGGTTCCTATTCTGTATTTTATATTGGCTTTTAATGGCAGGATTGTTTTTATTTTTTTATCCGGATTGGCAGGATCATTTTGAATTTTTATAGGAGCCTGTTTCCAAATTTTCATTTGAATGTCGTCATCTTCGATATCATTATCCTCATAAATTAATCCCGTTAATAAAGCGTTTGTCTGGCTTTCAATATCGGTAAGTTTTACGGTTATTGGTAAATTTATAAATGATGGATTTGCATCATAAACCAACGGGCTTGCGTCATCTGGCTCAGGCTTTAGCGTTTCAAGTTTTTGAGTTGTTGAACAGCTGGAAATTACTGTAAATGCAGTAAATAATGATAACCTTAAAAGAAATTTCATTTGTATTAAATTTTTAAAGTGCAACAAAATTAAGAAAACAATTAAATTATCTTAAAAAAGTGTAACAATTGGTTAAGATCGCCGTCTTATTTAGATATGGAAACGAAATTATTAACGTTTTGTTATCATAAATTACTTATAAAAAATATTATTATTGTTTAAAAATTTAACAATACCATGATCGAGATCAAAGATTTACACAAATCCTATAAAATGGGAAGTTCGGAATTACATGTGTTAAAAGGGATAAATTTTAATATAGCCGAAGGAGAATTAGTTGCGATTATGGGTTCGTCTGGATCTGGTAAATCTACGCTTCTTAATATTTTGGGAATTTTAGATGAGGCCGATTCGGGAAGTTATATTTTAGACAAAACTCCAATTAAGAAGTTAAACGAGACTTTGGCTTCAAAATATCGTAATAAGTTTTTAGGTTTTGTATTTCAATCCTTTAATTTGATAAACTACAAATCAGCTCTTGATAATGTTGCAATGCCTTTATACTACCAAGGAATAAAAAGAAAAGAGCGTTATGATATTGCGTTAAAGTATCTTGAAAAAGTAGGTTTGGGCTCGCATTCACATCATTTACCTAATGAACTTTCAGGAGGACAAAAACAACGTGTTGCGATTGCAAGAGCATTAGCATCAAATCCTAAAGTTTTATTGGCTGATGAGCCAACAGGTGCATTGGATACTAAGACTTCATACGAAGTTATGGAGCTTATTCAAGGAATTAACGATGAAGGAAAGACTATTTTGATCGTTACGCACGAACCAGATATTGCCGCAATGTGCAAAAGAAATGTTGTCCTGAAAGACGGATTAATTATCGATGATAAATTAGTAGAACAAGTTAGAGCTTCATCTTATGTTTAATATTGAGCGTTGGCAAGAAATATTTGAGGCAATTTCCAAAAATCGGCTGCGAACCTTCTTAACAGGTGTTTCCGTTGCTTCTGGGATTTTTATTTTGGTGATTTTACTAGGAGCTGGTAAAGGTCTTCAAAATGGTATTGAAAAACAATTTGAACGTGATGCTGCTGGTCTTATCGAGGTTTGGTCTGGTACAACAACAAAAGAGTACAAAGGACTTAACCCAGGCAGAAGAATTCAGTATCGAAACAGTGATTTTAATCAAGCAGTTCAAAAGTTTGAAGATAAACTAGATTTAAGAGCTTCAACACAGAATTATTGGGGAGCGCCTTTTGCATACGGAAAGGAATCAGGGAATTATCAGTACAGAGGAGTTGATCCAGATTATGGCGCTGTTGAAAATCTTACGATAGTTCAGGGGCGATATGTAAATGCTAAAGATTTACAGAATAATGAAAAAGTCGCTGTTATCGGAATGAAATTAAAAACGGATTTGTTTAAAGACAAAGAAGCTCTTGGGAAAGAAATTTCAATTAATAAAATTAATTTTAAAGTAGTTGGAATTTTTAGTGATCCGGGAGGAGAAAGAGAAGAAACGAGAGCGTATCTGCCATTGAGTACTGTACAAAGAACTTTTGGTGCCGGAGATAAAATCAGTAATTTGTTTTTACTTTAAAAAAGACAAATGATTATGATGAAGCTTTGGCGCAATCTGAAAAGTTTACTCAGGATTTAAAAGATTTATTGAAGAGTAAAAATATAGTTGCTCCAGATGATGATGGTGGAGTAGGAGTTTACAACTCGGTTAAAGATGCAAAGCAGTTTTATGATCTAAATTTATACATCAGATTGTTTTTTTGGTGGGTTGGTATCTGTACTATTATTGCCGGGGTTGTTGGTGTTAGTAATATTATGTTGATTATTGTAAAAGAAAGAACAAAAGAAATTGGAATTAGAAAAGCCTTAGGCGCATCTCCATTTTCTATTATTACAATGATTCTTCATGAATCTATATTTATTACCACAATTGCTGGTTTTGTCGGATTGCTTGCCAGTTTGTTATTGTTGGAATTTGTTGGACCGATGGTACAGAGTGAATATTTTCAGAATCCTGAGGTAGATTTCAGTGTAGCCTTAACAACGCTTGCATTGCTTGTATTTGCAGGAGCACTTGCTGGATTTTTTCCAGCATACAGAGCAGCCAAAATTAAACCTATTGTAGCACTTAGAGACGAATAATTATGTTTAAGAAAGATAATTGGGACGAGATTTTACAGGCCTTAACGGCAAATCCTTTCAGAACGATTCTGACTGCTTTTGGTGTTTTTTGGGGAATTTTCATTCTTGTAATTCTACTTGCGGCAGGTAATGGCTTGGAAAATGGAATTAAAAAAGGATTTGACGGAATTGCTACTAATACCATGTTTATGTGGAGTCAGACGACTTCAAAAGCCTATAAAGGACTTCCTAAAATACGTCGTTACGATTTTAGAAATAGTGATGTTGCAGCCTTAAAAGCGGCATTACCAGACTTATTATATGTTTCGCCAAGGAATCAGTTAGGAGATTTTAATGGGACAAATAACGTGGTTCGTGGTACAAAAACATCTGCATTTACAGTATACGGAGATTATCCAGAGCTGATAAAACAGCAGCCGATGGATATCATAAAAGGTAGATTTGTAAATCAGCAAGATATTCAAGAAAGAAGAAAAGTTGCAGTAATTGGTAAAGGTGTTATCAGCGAACTTTATGGTAAAGAAGAGGAATGTATTGGAACCTATGTAAAAATTAACGGCATAAACTTTATGGTTGTTGGAGTTTATAATTCTAAACAGCAAGGAGGAAATGCAGAGCAAGAGCAAAAGAATATCTTTATTCCTTTTACCACTTTTCAGCAGGCTTTTAATTTTGGAGACAAAGTGGGTTGGATGGCTATTACTGCAAAAGATGAAACTTCGATTACTTCATTAAAACCAAAAATTCTAGAATTAATTAAAGCGCTTCATTCTGTAAATCCAACTGATGACAGAGCAGTGGGGAATTTTGATTTGTATGAGCAATTTAATAAAGTACAAAGTTTGTTTAATATTTTGAAAATCATTGCCTATTTTGTTGGAACTCTGGTTTTGATTTCGGGTGTTATCGGAATTTCAAATATTATGCTTATTGTAGTTAAAGAACGAACCAAAGAAATTGGAATTAGAAGAGCACTGGGCGCAACACCTGCTGCTATTCGTGGTCAAATTTTAGCTGAATCTATATTTTTAACTATTATTTCAGGTATGTTAGGAATAGCCGTCGCAACTGGAATTATTGCGATTTTAAATATGGTTTTAGATTCGATGCCCCCGGGCAGTAATACTATGTTTGCCAATCCAAGTGTAGATTTAGGAGTTGTATTCGTTGCTTTACTTATACTAGTAGGATCCGGTTTGCTGGCAGGTTTTATTCCTGCACAAACTGCCATTAATGTTAAGCCGGTAGATGCTTTACGAACAGAATAAAATTATCAATCAAAAATAATCGATTAAACCAAAAACAAAATGAAAAAAGGATTTACTGTAACCATTTTAATTTTAATTGCCGTAGTTTTTTTTGGCGCACTTTACTATTTGTACGCAAAGAATCAAGAGCCGCCTATAGTATTTAAAACTGAGAAAGCAGAAATTAAAACAATTGTAAAAAATACAATTGCGACTGGGAATATTCAACCTGATGAAGAAGTCTTAATCAAACCAAACATTTCAGGTATTATTGAAGAAGTTTATATCAAAGCAGGAGAAAAAATCAAAGCAGGCGACATGATTGCAAAAATTAGAGTCGTTGCCAATGTATCTAATGTAAGCAGTACTCAAAATCAAGTGCAAACAGCAAAAATTGCTTTAGATAATCAAGAGAAAATTTATCAAAGACAAAAAACACTTTTTGATAAAGATGTAATCTCTGCTAACGATTTTGATGCAGCGCAATTGGCTTACAAACAAGCGAAGCAAAATTATTTAGCTGCAAAACAAAGCTTAGATATTGTTAAAACAGGAACAACAACATCATTAGGAAATTACGCAAATACCTTAATTCGTTCAACTGTAAACGGAATGGTTTTGGCGGTTCCTGTAAAAGTAGGAAATCAGGTTATTGAAAGTAACAACTTTAATGAGGGTACTACTATTGCCAGCGTTGCCGATGTTGGAAGAATGATTTTTATTGGAAAAATTGATGAATCTGAAGTAGGTAAAATTAAAGAGAAAATGCCTATCGAAATTACAGTTGGAGCAATTGAAAACAAAAAATTTGAAGCCGTACTTACTGATATAGCGCCAAAAGGAGTAACAGAAAATGGAGCAATTCAGTTTGAAATTAAAGCCAAATTAGAAAATAATGACGGTACTTTTATCAGAGCTGGTTTAAGTGCAAATGCATCTATTATTCTTGAAAAAGCGGATAAAGTAATGGCTATAAAAGAGTCATTGGTTCAGTTTGACAAAAAAACACAAAAACCATATGTTGAAGTCGAAACGGCTCCTAAGAAATTCGAAAGAAGAGATTTAGTTTTAGGAGTAAGCGATGGAATTTATGTTCAGGTTAAAAGCGGTATTAAAAACACCGATAATATTAAAATCTGGAACCAAGGTTTAATCAACGAAGGCGAGAAAAAATAGATTGAAATTGTAAGAAGTTTTTTGGTTTTAAAAAATGTTAAATTTGTGCAGCTTGGCCGCTGTACTTTCACTCAAAATATATGAAAATAAATAAATATAATAGTCTTGTTTTCGCCATGTTGTTCGGTTTAGGATTATCAGGGCATGCTCAAACAAAACAATGGACACTAGAGGAATGTGTACGATATGCATTAGATAATAATATAACTATAAAGCAGACAGAACTAGATGTTAAAACAGCTGATATTGATAAAAAAGGAGCATTTGGCAACTACTTACCATCAGTAAGCGGAAATGCTTCGCATTCTTGGAATATTGGTTTGAATCAGGATGTTACAACAGGACTTTTGCGTAATCAAACCACGCAATATTCTTCTGTAGGACTTAATGCTGGTGTTGATATTTACAAAGGTCTGCAAAATCAAAACGCATATCGAAAAGCTAAATTAGCGATTGTAGCTTCAAAGTATCAATTGTTAAAAATGCAGGAAGATATTTCGCTGAATGTGGCAAATGCTTTTCTTCAAATTTTATCGAATAAAGAAGATTTGAAAATTAAAAAAGAGCAGCTTATTATTGATGAAAAGCGTTTAAAACGTTCTGAAGAAATGGTAAATGCAGGTACAATTCCTCGTGGCGATTTATATGATTTAAAAGCTACAGTTGCTACTGATCAGCAAAATATTACCGTTTCAGAGAATAATTTATTGATTTCGAAACTAAGTTTAGCACAGCTTTTACAGCTTAAAGAATTTACAGATTTTGATGTTGTTGATGACACTAATGCAAAAGATGAAAATAACATCATGGCGCAAAATCCTATTGATATTTACAATAAAGCAAAAGAGACTAGAACAGAGTTAAAATTGGCTCAAACTAATCTTGAAATTGCTGAGAAAAATGTAGCAATCGCAAAAGGAGCTTATCAGCCGACACTTACAGGTTTTTATGGGTTTAATACGAGAGCAAGTTACAGCGATCAGATTAAACTAGATGCAAATGATAAACCTTATACAGTAGGACCTGATCCTATTTTTGATCAGTTTAGTAAGAATAAAGGACATAACTTTGGTTTTCAATTGAATGTTCCTATATTTAATGGTTTTGCTACTAGAAATAATGTTGAAAGAAACAAAGTAACTTTAGAGAAATCTAAAATAGATTTAGAGCAAAAAAGTTTAGATTTGCAACGTAACGTTTATACTGCTTTTACAGATGCAAAAGGCGCTTTAAATACTTATGAGTCAACAGTAGTAACGTTAGAAGCGAGACAGCAGGCATATAATTATGCTAAAGAAAAGTATGATGTTGGTTTAATGAATTCATTCGATTTTACACAAGCACAAACTTTGTTGACAAATGCACAGTCAAATGTTATTAGATCGAAATACGATTATATGTTTAAGATTAAAATAATCGAATTCTATTTCGGAATTCCAATTGTTCCAATTATTTCAAAATAATTTATTATGTCAAAAAAAACAATTTACTTCTTACTCGGCGGAGCTGTTGTACTTATTTTCGCATTAGTTGGTCTTTCCAAAGCAGGAGTAATAGGAAGTAAAGATGAAGGAAAAGAAGTTGAAATTTCTAAAGTAGCATCATCAACAATTGTTGAAACAGTTTCAGCAACTGGTAAAATTCAGCCTGAAATAGAAGTAAAATTATCATCAATGGTTTCAGGTGAAATTATTGCTTTAAATGTAAAAGAAGGTCAAGTTGTAAAAAAGGGAGATTTACTAGTTAAGATAAATCCTGATTTGTATACTTCTGGTTTAGAGCGTTCGGTTGCCAATTTATCTGGAACAAAAGCAGGTTTAACGCAATCTGAAGCGAGTTTTAAAGAAGCCAAAGCAAGTTACGAACGTAATAAAACGTTGTACGATAAAGGTGTAATTTCAAAATCAGATTGGGATAAGGCTATTTCAACCTACGAAGTTGCAAAAGCGACAAAGCAAAATGCTTATTACAATGTTCAAAGTGCATCAGCATCGGTAACAGAAGCACGTGATAACTTAGGCCGTACAACAATTTATGCTCCTGCAGACGGAACGATTTCAGTTTTAAATGTTGAGTTAGGAGAACGTGTTTTAGGGACGCAACAAATGGCTGGTACAGAGCTTTTGAGAGTGGCAAACCTAAACAATATGGAAGTTGAAGTTGATGTAAACGAAAATGATATTGTAAAAGTAAAAATTGGCGACGAAGCTAATGTTGAAGTAGATGCTTACTTAAAAAAGAAATTTAAAGGTATTGTAACCAGTATTTCAAACTCAGCAAGTACAACTTTGACGTCAGACCAAGTAACAAATTTTAAAGTTAAGGTTCGTATTTTAAAAGAATCTTACCAAGATTTATTAGAAGGAAAACCTAGTACGTATTCTCCTTTTAGACCTGGAATGACCGCTACAGTTGATATTATTACAACAACTAAAACTAATGTTTTAGCCGTGCCAATTAGTTCTGTAGTTGTAAAATCAGATACTACTGCTGTAAAAGACTTTAAAGTTGAAGATCCAAATGAAGACAAAAAAGCAGCTCCAAAAAGCGATAAAAAGTTTGAGTGTGTTTTTGTAAAAGTAGGAGATAAAGCAAAAATCAGAATCATTAAAACGGGAATTCAGGATGATACGAATATCGAAGTAATGTCTGGTTTAAAAGCAGGGGATGTTGTAATTACAGGTCCTTATACAACAGTATCTAAAGATTTAAATTCTGGAGATAAAGTGAAGCTTAAAAAAGAAGAAACAGCTAAAAAGTAGTTTCTAAATAATACAAATTTTTAAAATTAATATTTTGTCTTTTATTTTAAATATCGAAACAGCAACCAAAAATTGTTCAGTATCCATTGCAAAAAACGGGGAAACTATTTTATGTAAAGAGATCGCTGAAGAAGGTTACTCACATGCTGAAAAACTGCACGTTTTCATTGAAGAGGTTATTGCTGAATCTGGAGTTTCAGTTCAAGATTTAAATGCAATCGCAGTAAGTCAAGGGCCAGGATCTTATACAGGTTTGAGAATTGGAGTTTCGGCTGCAAAAGGATTGTGCTATGCGTTAAACATTCCGCTAATTGCAGTTGATACTTTGCAAACCTTAGCTTCGCAGGTTTCTGTTTCTGAAGGAAAAATTATTCCAATGCTTGATGCTAGAAGAATGGAAGTTTACAGCGCTGTTTTTAATGCAAAAATTGAAATAGAAAGACCAATTCAAGCAGAGATTATAAACGAAGATTCTTTTGTTGACTATACAGATACTATTTATTTTGTTGGAGATTGTGCTGATAAATGTAAAGCTGTTTTAACAAAAGAAAATTTTATCTTTTTAGAAGAAGTTAAATATCCTTCGGCTAGAGAAATGAGTAAAATCAGTTATGATAAGTATCAAAAAAGCGACACTGTAGATGTCGCTTATTTTGAACCGTATTATCTAAAAGATTTTATGATGACACTGCCATCAAAAAAATAACACTTATTTTATTTTTGAATTGTAAATGGCTGAATAGAAATTCCTGCTTCATCTAGAGCTGTTTTGCAATTCTCTAATGTTTCAGAAAAAACAGTACCATAATTAGCATTTTTTGCCCACGGGCGTACTGCAAAATCAACAGAGCTGGCAGACAGATTTTTTACAAAAACTTCTGGTGCCGGCGCTTTAAGTACATTTGGATTTTTGTTTAAAACATCTAAAAGAATATCTTTTGCCTTTTTAATATCAGAATCATATGAAATTGAAAATGTCAAATCGGCTCTTCTTTCTCCCTGCATTGAGTAGTTAATAATTGTTCCGTTTGATAACGCCCCATTTGGAACAAAAACCGTTTGGTTATTTCCTGTAAGCATTTTGGTAACAAAAATTTGAATTTCTAAAACAGTTGCAATAACCCCTTGAGCTTCGATAGTATCGCCTACTTTAAAAGGTTTGAAAACAATAATCAGCATACCGCCTGCAAAATTAGAAAGAGATCCTTGCAGTGATAAACCAACAGCAAGTCCCATTGCTCCTAAAATAGCTACAAACGAAGAAGTTTCAATTCCTAGTTTTGAAATAAAAGTAACGAATAATAAAATTCTAAGTGCCCACAACAAAATGTCGGCAAGGAATTTAGTTAAAGTAGGATCAAGATTTCTCTTAACCATTATTTTTCTAATAACTCTATTGATTAATCGTATTGCATATAAACCTACAAATAAGATTAAAAAGGCTGAGATTAGCTTTGGCGAATAATCGATTAGAATGTCAATAAATTTTGCTGCGTAATTACTCAGTTGTTCTGGACTCATGTTCATCTTTTTTTTGAATAAAAAAACCTTCTCTCAGAGAAGGTGTATTAATGGTGCAAATATAAAAATATTTCTTTTTATAGAAAAGCCATGTATTCTTAATCTTTGTCTGTTTTATCAGAAATTTTGTCTATTTCTGCAGCACTGGCTTCGCTTGCATCGGCAACGGTTTCTGATGCAATTGTTTTAGTATTGTTGGTAAATTCGTTTGTTTTTCTTTTACAGATTCAACTACATTGTCTAATGCGTCAGATGCTTTATCAGCATATTCGCTTACAATGTCTTTTGCCTGATGCGCATAATCAGCCGCATTCGCGATTATAGGTTCAGAAGCTTCTTTGACTTTCGAAATAGTTTCATCAGCAAAGGTTTCTGCCTTATCAATATAAGGAGCAGCGGCTTCTTTAGCTTGTTCAAAAGTACTTTCGGCTTGGTCAGCCAGATCAACCACAGTTTCTTTGGCAGTGCCAAATAAATTTTTAAAGAATGAATTTAATCCCATAATTTTCTAATTGATTGGTTTATAATACAATATTAACGAATTTTTCGTGAAATAGTAATCTGATCACGTAATAATTTATTGAAAAACAATGAGATATAAAAAAAGCGTCCGAGATTATCGAACGCTTTTCTTTATTTAAAGCAAAACTATTGTTATGCGTTTACTGCTTCAACTTTAATAGCTTCATCATTAAGCATGCTTTTCAACATGTTTTCGATACCACTTTTTAAAGTAAAAGTAGATGATGGGCATCCGCTGCAAGCTCCTTGCAAAATCACTTTTACCGTTTTATCATCTTCATTATAAGAATCAAAAGCGATATTTCCGCCATCTGCAGCAACTGCAGGTTTTACGTACTCTTCAAGAATATTAATAATCTGCTGAGACGTAACATCTAGTTTGTCAAATGCTTCATCTTTTGTAACGTCATTTTTAGTGGCTGTTTGAACTAAGCTTTCATCTAAAACAGTTCCTCCGTTTTCGATAAATTGTTTGATAAAAGTTCTTAATTCCAAAGTGATTTCTGCCCAGTCGTTGATTTCATACTTAGTAACAGAAATATAGTTCTCATCAATAAAAACCTCTTTTACGTAAGGGAATTTAAATAACTCTTGTGCTAACGGAGACGAAGCCGTTTGATCGATGTTTTTATACTCAATTGCATTTCTAGTCAGCATTCTGCTTACCACAAACTTTAAAGCTGCCGGGTTTGGAGTTGTTTCTCCGTAAACCGTAATAGGCTGCTTTTTAGTCTTATTTTCATCGATTGTTATAATAACACCGCCTTTGTCTACAAATGCTGCAATTTGTTCTGCAACAGCATCTTTTACATCATCCCATTCAACAATACTGTATCTTTCGATAGCAATAAAATTTCCTGAGATATAAACCGTTTTTACAAATGGTAAATAAAACAATTGCTGTGCTAAAGGAGAAGCTTGTGCTTCGTCGATATTTTTGAACTCAAAGTTTTGATTTTGAGTAATGAAGTCTTCAAATTCGAACTTTAATATAGTAGGATTTTGTGTTTCTTTTATAGTGATTTTTGTCATGGTAGTAATTTTTTGCAAATTTACTAAAGTTATTTTCTACTAATACCTATATTTGATTTTTTAATAAAATAATTATGACTCTTTTCAAGAAATTCGTACTTAATTATTAAGAGTATAAAATATTTGTAAACTCATCGGTTATTATGATGTTAAGAATCAGGTTTTTATTTATTTTTTTAATCACGACTTTTTTTTCTTATTCTCAAGAAGGAATTCCAGTTTATTCAGATTATTTGTCAGATAATTATTACTTGATTCATCCATCAATGGCTGGAGCAGCAAATTGTGCAAAAATTAGATTGACAGCTAGGAAACAATGGTTTGGTCAGGAAGATGCACCTTCGCTTCAAACTTTAAGTTTTAATGGCAGAGTAGGCGAGCGATCAGGAGCAGGTATTATTGTTTTTAATGATAAAAATGGGTATCATTCTCAAAAAGGCGTAAAAGTTACATATGCACATCATCTTATGTTTTCAAGAGATGAAATCGACTTAAATCAGCTTTCATTTGGTATCAGCGGCGGATTGATTCAAAGCCAGTTAGATGAAACTAAATTTGGAGGAACTTTTGATCCTATTGTTTTTGGTTCAATTCAAAAAGACTCTTATTTTAATGTAGACATTGGTGCTTCGTATAATTTTCTTGATTTTTATGCACACGCTACAATTCAGGGGCTGATTGAAACACGACGAGAGTTGTATACAGATTACGAAAGTAATAATTTAAGAAAGTTTCTTTTAAGTGCCGGATATGTATTTGGTAAAAGAGACAAGATCACTTGGGAGCCTTCAATTTTGTTTCAATTGTTTGATCAAACGAAAGAAAAGTCAATCGATTTAAACATGAAAGCTTACAAAAATATGGATTTTGGAAGTTTGTGGGCAGCTTTGTCTTATCGAAGAAGTTTTGATGGTGCACAATTTACTTCGGGAGGTGGTGTTTCATCTCAAAAATTGCAATATTTCACTCCTATTATTGGAGTAAACTATAAAAATTTTATGTTTGCTTATACCTATTCTCAAGTTATGGGTGATGTAAAATTTGATACTGGAGGATATCATCAAATAACTTTAGGAATTAATTTATTTTGTAAAAAGGAACGTTACGATTGTAACTGTCCTGCAATTAATTAAAAAAATATCATGCTTATTAAATCTGTAAATGGGAAATCGCCTTTGATTCCAGAAGATTGCTATGTTGCTGAAAATGCTACAATTGTTGGAGATGTTACATTTGGTGACTCTTGCAGTGTTTGGTTCAACGCCGTTATTAGAGGAGATGTTCATTTTATAAAAATTGGAAATAAAGTAAACATTCAAGATGGAGCGATAATTCACTGCACTTATCAAAAACATCCAACAATTATAGGGAATAACGTTTCGATAGGACATAATGCCATTGTTCACGGCTGTACAATACAGGATAATGTATTAATTGGAATGGGAGCAATTGTAATGGATAATTGTATTGTAGAAAGTAACTCGATTGTTGCCGCTGGAGCGGTTTTAACACAAAATACAGTTGTTCCTTCGGGAACTATTTTTGCGGGTGTTCCAGCGAAGAAAGTAAAAGATATTGACCAGTCTGATTTTGCAGGTGAAATCGAACGTATTTCAAACAATTATGTGATGTATTCTGGATGGTTTAAAAATGAAGAATAAATTATAAAAAATCACAAAAAATATAAAATCCAAATTCCAAAAGAGTCAAACCTTTGAATTTGGATTTTTTTATTTAATCGAATTATAAATTGATTTTTTCAAAGAAAGCATTCTTGTAGCTTTCACTAATAGGAATCCGTTTATCACTAATCAAAACCTTATTTTTTTGTATTGATTTCACATGTTTTATGTTAATGATATAAGATCTATGAATTCTGGAGAATCCTTTGCTTGAAAGTAAATTTTCAAGTTTTATCAAGCTGATTAATGTTAGTGTATATTTATTATCGGTTGTATAGATTTTTACATAATCCTTTAAACCTTCGATGAATAAGATATCAGCAAAATTCATTTTAACATTTTCGTATTCAGCTCTTACAAACATAAAATCCTGCTCAAGTTCTGGAGTAAGTGTATTTTCAGCAATTGAAGAAACAGTTGCAGCAGGATTAACAATTTGCTGCGCGCGTACTACTGATTTTAGAAAACGGTGAAAAGGAATTGGTTTTACTAAATAATCGACAGCACCAAGATTAAATCCTTCTACAGCATAATCAGAATAAGCAGTTGTAAAAATGACAAGCGGTTTTTTCTCGATAGTATTTAAAAAATCTATCCCAGAAAAATGCGGCATTTGAATGTCTAAAAAAATCAAATCAACATTATTTTGATTGATAAATGAAACGGCATCAATAGCATTATTAAAAGTACTGATCAATTCAAGTGAATCGACTTTTTGTACAAAATCTTCCAGTAATTCAACAGCTAATGGTTCGTCATCTATAATTACACATTTCATCTGCAGGAGTTTAAATTTATTCGGTTTGGAGTTCAAAAGTAGTTTTAAACCAGTAAATTAAGTTTTAAAATTATCATAAAATACTGGTTTGATTTCAATTATCCGTTTACAGTAATTGTTTTGGTCAAAGTATAACCATCAGTCAAATTACCTGTTAAAACTGCCAGTTCGCTGGCAAGACTGTCTGCAAAAACATTATCTCTCGTGTTAGAGGTGTCAGCTTGTCCATGAGCAGCATAATTAGTACTTGAGTAAACAGTACTCGAAGTACTTTCAGGAAAAGCAATTTGAGTAACTAATAATGAAGATCCGCTGCTTGACAAAACTTCAACATGTACATGCGGAGCTCTGCCTTGGTACCAGCCGGGATAAATAGAAATAAATGAAACTTCTCCTTTGGCATTTGTCGTTTGTCTACCTCTTAAAAAATGAACAGAAGTATAATCTGTCTGCTGCATTTGAGTTCCGCCGTATTCAGAATAATTGCCGTCTTTGTCGCAATGCCATACGTCAACTAAAACGTTCGAGAGCGGCAGGCAGTTATTGTTTTTGTTTTCAATAATTAAATTGATTAATAGAGCAACTCCAACTCGATCAGATTTTATATTTTCTAAAACTAATTGACTTGGTGTTTTGATAGGAAAAGGACCTTTAGTTTCAGATGGCGAAACTGTGCAGCTTCCGTCGTCAGATGAATCAGTGCCAGAATCATCATTATCACTTTTAGAGCACGACTCTAATAATTTTGAAGCACCAGCCAAAGCTGTGATGCCCAAAAGACCATTTCGGATGAATTTTTTTCTGTCCATAATCTCAAAATTTAATTTACAGTTGTTTTAATTTCATCTAATTTTAGATTTAAATGCACGCGGTAAAATTGGTTATCCTGGTTTATAGTTAGTTCATGAGCATTTGGATAAAGTAAATCCAATCTGTTTTGAATGTTTACTAATCCAATTCCTGAATTTTCAGGGTCTTTTGTATAATTCTCAATTGTATTTTCAATCCAAAAATCAAGGTTGTTTTCTGAAATGAAAATTTTAATTTTGATATGCGCCGCACCTTTATAATCTGTTCCGTATTTAAAGGCATTCTCAACAAACGATATCAGCAGCAAAGGTTCAATAAACTTGTTTTTAGTGTCGCCATGAACATTAATTACAATATCTTCAATGTTGTTAAGTCGTAGTTTTTGCAGTTCAATATAATTCTGAATGTAATTTATTTCCTTTTCTAAAGCCACCGTTTTATTGTCTGTTTCGTACAACATATAGCGCATTAACTCAGATAATGTCACGATGGCGTCAGGCACCAAATCAGATTTTTTATGTGCTAGAGAATAAATACTGTTTAAAGAATTGAATAAAAAATGCGGATTGGTTTGTTTGCGTAAATAAGTCAGTTCCGTATTTGTTCGATGAGTTTCGGCAATTAATTTGTTTTGTTCGTTACTGTAAAACTCTGCCAAGGTTCTAATAATTGCACTTATAGTAAGAATTAAAATATAGAAAAAGGAGGGGCCGATTTTAAAGAAAAGCGGACGTTTCATCTCAATTTTTAAGTTGTCAGTTTTTCGTAAAAGAATAGTGTCATTTGGCATGAAATGCGGACGAGCAATATTTGAAGGAGGTAAATGTCTGAATTCAGGAATAAAATAATTAATTCTGATAATCATGAAAACGGCAATGATTATAAATGCAAATAAAAAATACTGCCAGTACTTTTTTTGTAAAAGAAGAGATGGAACCATATAATAATAGTTGAGGTAAAACAACATTATTCCTGATGCCCACTGAACATAAAAATCATTATTGATTCTAAACGGACTTTCATAAAACTGAATTAAAGAAGTCAGAATAAAGAAAACCCATATAATACAATGGAATAGAATTTTGTTTGAGTTAGTATTTTTGATGGCTCCGATTTTCATTTATAATTTTATTTTTAATAAAATTAATTCATTTTTAGTTACTGTTGGCGATAAGTTTTGGCTGAGTTTTTCAACTACTAAATGGGCAGTTTTTAAAGCATCTTCTTCTGTCGAAAAACTTTTGTTGTCACTGATTACGGGTATAATCGATTGTTTAATGATAATTTTATCTTTATATGAAATCGAGTATCCCCAGCCAGAATTGGTTTGAAATGTCTCTGTTCTATAAATCTCTTTTTTCCCGCAAGAAACCATTTGTAAAACAAGACACAAAAGCAACAAATTCTTCTGGATATTACTCCAGAAGAATCGTTTATTATTAATTATCATTGTCATTTTGTTCCTCTAAAGGTTTAAATTCCCAGGCATCATCAAAATAAGAAGAGCCAATTCTTCCTAACATATAAAAACCGCGATTATTTATAGCAAAACCTACAGCATCAGTTCTTGTTGCTCCTTCAAGCGGTGTTCTTTCAACCCAAAGATCTGTACTTGGGTTATATTCCCAAATTGTTTTTATGTTTTCGCCTCCAACTACATATCCTAGTCCATTCATGCTAAAACTTGATGCATTGGCACGTACAATTGCATATTCGTCATTATACGAATAATCATCAGTAGTATTTTTGTCAATATCTCTTTTTCTTGTCCAAGTATCAGTTGCAGGATCAAATTCCCAAAAATCTCCCTGATAAACACTATTATTAATTCCTGTTGCCAGATACGCTTTATCAGCAATTACAAATACGGTTGCATTACGTCTTTTATTACCGCTAAAACCATTTACAAGTGTCCAGGTGTTTGCTTGATCATCATATTGATAAAAATCTTTTAGATAATTTCCATCATAGCCCGTTCCAAAATAAGCTTTACCGCCAGCCTGAAAACCTACAGCAGCATAACGAGCTGTTCCAGCAAAATCTGTTTTTTGAGTCCAGCTGTTGTTGGAAGGATCGTATTGATAAAAATCTTTAAGTCTATTAGTTCCGTCATAACCAAGTCCAATATAGCCTTTATTGTTTAATGCAAAGCTAGAGGCAGAACTTCTTCCTACACCAATAAAGTCTGCTTTT
Organism: Flavobacterium sp. YO12; assembly: GCF_004119495.1. Classification (GTDB taxonomy): domain Bacteria; phylum Bacteroidota; class Bacteroidia; order Flavobacteriales; family Flavobacteriaceae; genus Flavobacterium. The sequence continues at coordinate 17,602 of NZ_NRQU01000028.1, read as the reverse complement.
TGCTCCCAATAGTCTCCATTTGAGTTGTAAGCCCATAAATCTTTCAAGTATACATCGCCAGTATAACCAGCGGCAACATAAGCATAATCACCAATTACAAAACTTGTGGCGCTAGACCTTGCCGGCCCATCAAAAGCCGATTTCTTTACCCAGTTTCCCATTAATTCATCATCCTCGTTGTCATTGCTGCAGCTTATAAAGAAGAGACTAGAAAGTAATGAAGCGAATAATATTCCTTTTTTAAAATTATTCATAGTGTATTAAAATTTATTTATTGGTTCAAAAGTAGGCAGGGGAAGGATTTAAAAAAAAGAAGATATATGTATTGCCCATTTTGATAGACTAAATCAGGCTTTTTAAAGGCGAATGAGTTCTTGACGTTACTTTATCTATTATAGATGCTTTTTTGCCTTTTATAGAGCAAAAATGTAAGACTGTATATGTTATGATGCCGTCTAAACCACGCCATTATATATTTGCGCAAAAAATTGATTATGCGTAAGTTATTGTTTGTGTTGTTTTTTGCTTTTACATTATTTTCATGCGGAACAGATACTGATGCAGGAGAGTTTGTAGTTGGATCTGATTATTTGGCTTTGAACAATAAGGTTGTTATGATTGATACTGTAACGGTCGAAATGTCTACCATAAATTTTGATTCGCTGGTGACTTCAAACCAGAGTCGAATCTTGGTTGGAAACTACGATGATCCCATTTTTGGGAAGATAAAATCGAGTAGTTATTTTCAATTGTCATCAAGTAATTATGCTTTAAATAATGAAGGTTCCGATACCGAGAATGTAAATTACGTTTTTGATTCTATTTCCATGGTATTAAAGTATGATAACTATTTTTATGGCGATACAACTAAAATTCAAACATTTAATATTCATCGCTTAACGCAAAAAGTTAAACCAAATACTGATTCTGGAAGTTTTTACAATAATTCGAGTTTGAGTTATGAGGAGGAAAGTTTGGGAACATTCTCATACAAGCCGCGCCCAGTTGGAAAAGATTCGATTAATATAAAAATGAGTAATGCATTTGGAGAAGCTCTTTTTCAAAAAATAAAGAAAAGAGATATTACAGATTTTGACACTTTTACAGAGTATCTAAAAGGGCTTGTAATTGTACCATCATCATCTAACTCGTCAAGTGTTATTGGGTTTAATACTTCTAAGAGTTTAGTACGTTTGTATTACTCCAAATATCGAGCGGGCGTTGATGAGGTTCCCTTTGTGATAGATTTTTCTATTTTAGATGCCACAAAGCAGTTTAATTCTATTTCTTTAGATAAAACAGGAACTTTAATTCAAAACCTGCCTATATCGAGCAGTAAACTTTTGAGCACAGCGACTAACGGACAGGGATTTATTCAGTCTGGAACAGGAGTGGCTTGTCGGATCGATTTTCCAAACTTAAGACAATTGAAATATATTTCAGATAATGGCGCCATTGTCGACGCACAATTGATTTTAAAACCAGTTAATAATTCTTATTCTGAAAAATATCCGCTGGCTGATTCCTTAAAAATATACGTAGGCGACAATTTAAATAGAATCAGCAGTTCGTTGCTAAATTCTGCGGGAGCACAAGTGTATGGTATTTTGAATAAGAAAAGTGATGAGTTTAATGAGAACATCGGATATACAATTCCGTTAGGTAATTTTTTGCAAAAGGAAATGCTTCGAGCCTCTGATTCTAAATCTTCTTTAATCCTTACGCTTCCAGGTATTTCTAAAACTGTAAATCGAATTGTTTTAGGAGATCAAAAGCATTTAAACAATAAAATTCAACTAAAAATATATTACATCTCTTATTAAATGAAAAATAAAATAGTTTTTTTTTACTGCGCCATTTTAATATCGTTTTCATCATTTTCTCAAAGTATTTCCAGCTCGCCATATTCATTGTATGGAGTAGGCAGTTTGTATGATGCTGATTTTGGATTGCTTCCTTCAATAGGTTCTGCAGGAATTGCACTGCCATCAGATAGTTTTATTAATAATCTTAATCCAGCTTCTTTAGGTTCGCTGCCATTAAATCATTTTATGTTTGATGTTGGCGGAAAAGCTATTGCGACAACCTATCAAAACAATTCAAAAAAGGAGAATCGTAACAATTTTCAATTTTCTCATATTGCTTTTGCTTTTCCAGTTACTAAAAATTCTGGTTTTAGTGTTGCATTGCGTCCGTATTCTAGCTCGGCATTTAAAATTTCTAATCTTATCCTGCCAATTTCAGATAGTCAGGAATCGTATAGTTTATCAGCAACAGGTTCAGGAGGATTGAATAATTTTGATTTTTCTTATGGATATCGATTTGGTAAAAAACTTACAGTAGGAGCGTCTGCAGCTTTGTTGTTTGGAAACACAGTTGATGACAGAGTTTTTACAATTCTCAATTCAATCACCACTATACATAAAAACACAGATTATAATGGACTTCGTGCAACGTTGGGAACTCAGTATAAAATTGATTCTACGTTTACTATTGGCGCAACAGTTAAATTACCGGCACAAATTAAAGGTTCAAAAGTACAGTCGGTTGAGTCGATAAATGATGAGGTGGTGAGTGATATTCAACCTGAAACAGTTTCTGATGTAGAGGATTATTATATGCCTTTAGAAATTGGAATTGGTATTAGTAAACGATTCAAAAAAGTATTGAATATGACTTTTGATTATGAAAAAAGTTTATGGAATGATACAAAACAATCTGATTTCTATGGAGATTATGTAAATCAAGACAGATTTGCGTTAGGTTTTACTTATTTTAACGAAAAACGAAATTACAGAAAATATTGGGACAGGGTCAAATATTCTGCAGGTGCAAATTTTGATACGGGATATCTTGAAATAGACGGAAAAAGAATCAACAATGCTTCAATTTCAATTGGAGTTAATCTGCCTATCGAAAATACTTTTTCTGCCTTAAATATTTCATATTCGTACGGGCAAAAAGGAAGTATTTCAAACAATTTAATTAAAGAAAATTATCATAAATTGTCTGTAAACTTATCTTTAGATGGTATTTGGTTTGTTAAGAGAAAAATAGAATAAAATTAAAAATCTTTTTGGACTACGTTGTACTTATGTTCTAAAATGGAGTCTAAAACAATTGGATTTGAATTAACGTAAAATATAGGTTCGCTTTTTTGAGCTGTTGTAAAACCTACTTTATCGCGTAAAATATTTTGAGTTTGTCTTGCTACTGCTTCTCCAGAATCTATAATCTGAATATGTTCAGGAAGTATTTTTTTAATCTGAGGAATTAAATAGGGGTAGTGGCTGCATCCTAAAACTAGATAGTCAATGTTTGCATCTATCATAGGCTGCAAGTATGATTCTAAAAGCTGTGTCATTTCCGGAGAATACAAATTTCCATCTTCAATTAACTGAACAAGTCCATAACCAACCTGTTCAATAATGGTTGTATTTTGAAACATTTCTGCAGTCTTATTAAACAACTCACTGTTTAATGTTCCTTTTGTAGCCAGGATACCAATAACTTGTGTTTTAGAGTTATTGGCTGCAGGTTTTATTGCAGGTTCAATTCCAATAAACGGAATGTCATAATCATTACGGAGTTCACGAATAGCATTAGTTGTCGCTGTATTGCAGGCTACAACAATTAATTTGCATTTCATTTCCAGTAAAAAATCAACATTTTTTTTGCTTAAAGCAACAATCTGCTCTTTGTTTTTTTGACCATACGGAGCATTTTTACTATCGGCTAGATAAATTGTTTTTTCATTTGGAAGTAAGTTATGAATAGCGCTCCAAATTGAAGTTCCTCCAATTCCAGAATCAAAAACACCTATAGGATTATCGTTTGTCATAGTACAAATTTAGTATTTTTTGAAACAAAATGATAGTTGAAATTAATTGTAATTTGCGAATGATACGTCTTTTTTATTTTAAATAAATGTAAAAAAAAACTGTTCAAATTTTTTAAAAAATTTGAACAGTTTTAATTCAAGAATTCGGTTTTATTAGAATCCTAAATCTTTTTTTACGTCAGCAGTAATGTTTGGACCATCAGCTAATAAAAGAGTAGAACCATCTAAAACATATTGGAAACCTTTAGCTTTTCCAATTTTTTGGATAGAAGCTCTTACTTTTTCCATTAATGGTTTTACAATGTCAGTTTCTTTTTGTTGCAATTCTTTTTGAGCATTGTCTCTATAGTCAACAATTCTTTTTTGCATGTCTTGAACTTCTTTAGAACGATCTCCATTAACAGCTTCTGTTACAGTTGCAGCTTCAGCTTCGTACTTTTTGATTTTAGTTTGATATTCATCAACCATTTTTTTGTATTCAGCATCATACGTACCACTTAATTTTTGCAGTTGATTTTGAGCATCAAGCATAGCAGGCATTTTCGACATAATGTCGCTTACATCAACATGGGCAACCTTCGCCTGTGCGTTCATTGTGTTACTTGCTCCTAAAATTAGTATTGCAGCAATTAGTAAAGTTTTGATTTGTTTCATCATTTTTAAAATATTAATTAATTATTGGTCGTATTAGTTTTTTGTGTTTCGGCTTCTCTTGCTTTTTTCGCCGCTTCTCTTTCTTCTAATATTTTTTTTCTTCTTTCTTCTAATTCTTTTTTACGCTGTTCGTAAAGTTTTTGTCTTTCGGCAGCTTTATCTACTGCAGGTGCAGCTGTTGTTGTTTCAGTTGCTGCTGCAGGTTTTGCTGTTGTGCCATCAGTTTTAACTGCTTCGGTTGTTTTTGCTGCCTGAGTTGATTTTGCAGGTTCAGAAACCGTGCCATTTTTTTTAGCTTCTCTTTCTTCTAGTATTGCTTTTCGCCTGTCATCATACTCTTTTTTCTTAGCTTCCTGCTCTAGTCTTCTGTCTTCAATAAGCTTTTCTCTAGCTGCTTTTCTTTCATCTAGAACTTTTTGTCGATCAGCCATAGCAGGATTTTCATCGATGGCATTTTCTTTACTTTCTTGTACTTCCTGATCCTTCAATTGTTTTTTCGTCAACTGTTCTCTTTTGTCAGTTCTGTTCAAGATTCGTATAACCTGATCGCTGATATCAAATCTTTTGTTACTGAAAAGCATTGTCAAATCTGATGATTTATCAAAAATAAAATCATAATTTTTAGCTTCTGCAATATCTTGAACGGCAGTAAATACCTGATCTTGAATTGGCTTTGCCAAAGCTGCTTTTTGTCGAATTAAATTTCCGTCAGCTCCAAATTGTTTTTGCTGATAATCCAGCATTTCGTTTTCTAAGAACTTAATTTCAGTTTCTTTTTCATCAATTAATTCTTTGGTTAACAAAGCTTTTTCTGCTTTAAGATTTTCTTTAAGCGTATTGATGTTTGTTTTTTTTGTTTCTATTTCTTGTTTCCACTTTTGAGCTTTCAACTCTAATTGTGATTTTGCTTCTTTATAATCAGAAACATTCTCCAAGATATATTCCATATCTATGTAACCAATTCTTGTTGTCTTGCCTTGTGCCTGACTTGTATTAGCTACAATCAAGGCTAAAAATATAAATAAAAATTGTTTTCTCATAACATTACTTTATTCGATGATTTTTAACCAAACGTATTATTCCTAAAATTGTTGTCCAATTATAAAGTGAGTTTCCCAGCCATTTGCTTTGTTTGTAACAGATCCTGGCAGAGCATCGAAACCATAACCAAAATCGATACCTAATAATCCAAATGCAGGCATGAATACACGTAAACCAGCTCCAGCAGAACGATATAAATCGAACGGGTTGTAATCCCTGAATGTTGGATATGAAGAACCTGCTTCTAAAAACGTCAATGCATAGATTGATGCAGATGGTTTTAATGTTATTGGATAACGTAACTCCATTGAGAATTTGTTGTAAATAGTTGCTCCAATTTGCTGCCCGTATCTAGAACTAGTTTTGTCTTCAATAATTGGCGTCAATGAGTTGTTCGGATAACCTCTTAGCTGTACAGTCTCTCTACCATCCATAGAATACTGTGCCATTCCGTCTCCTCCTAAATAAAAACGTTCAAACGGTACAACACCTCTAGATTGATCGTAAGCACCTAAGAAACCAAATTCTGTTAATGTTCTTAAAACTAATTTTCCATATACCTTAGTATACCAGTCTGCTTTAAATTTAACTTTATAATATTCTAACCAATTGTATTTTTTCTGATCCACTTTTGCTTGATCCGTATCTGCATTTGCATAGTCAGATCCCACACTTACTGTTTGATTACTACCATTTATAGATTCACTTTTTGTGTAATCTCCAGGATTTATTGGTTGCCCGTCAGCTCCTGTAGTAGTGGTTGTACCAGTATATCTTGTTTTGTATTCTTTTTCATTTCCTAAGTTAGCATAATCTACTCCATTAAATAATGAATATGGAGGTGTTACTTTAGCTGAGACACTAAACTCAGAACCATAAGTTGGGAATATTGGGTTAACCCCTTTATTACTTCTTGAAATTCCAATAGTGTAAGCTAAATTTCGTGACGCTCCATTACCAAAGGTAAACAAACCAGTAAAGTAATTATTCAAATCATAGTGCTGGTAACTTACAGATTGTGATAATACGAAATAATCATCTGGCACAGTAAGACGTTTTGCTAAACCAACTTGCACTGTAAAAATATTAAAACTTTGGCTTCTATCAACAGTTCTTGTAACATAATTATTATTAAACTGTTTACTGTACGAGATAGACGAGCTAAATTGTACTGGTTTTTTTCCTCCAAACCAAGGTTCAGAAAATGATAAACTGTAAGTTTGGAAATAAGTACTTCCTTGTAAACGTAATGATACTTTTTGTCCATCTCCCATTGGAAGCGGTTTGTAAGCATCTTTGTCAAATAATTTACGTGCCGAAAAGTTGTTGAATGATAATCCTAATGTTCCAATGAAACCGCCGCCGCCGTAACCTCCTTGAAGTTCAACCTGGCTAGATCCTTTTTCTACTAATTGGTATTCGATATCTACTGTTCCTGCTCCTGGATCAACATTTCTAAATTCAGGTTTGATAGACTCAGGGTCAAAGAATCCTAATTGTCCAATTTCACGAATTGTTCTAACTAGTTCTTCTTTGCTGTATTTGTTTCCTGGTTTAGTTCTTAACTCACGATAAATTACGTGGTCATTTGTTTTGTCGTTACCAGTAACGTATATTTTGTTGAAATAGGCAATTGGACCTTCAGTAATTCTAATTTCAAAATCAATAGTATCATTTACAGTTTTTACCTCTACAGCATTGATTTTTGAGAACAAATAACCATTGTTTTGGTACAAGTTTGTAATGTCTTCCCCGTCAGGTTTTGAATTATCTGCAATTCTTTTTTCAAGCATTACACCATTATAAACTTCTCCTTTTTTGATTCCTAAATAACGATTTAACTGCTGATCTGAGTAAACTGTGTTTCCTAAGAATTTGATATTTCCAAAGTAATACTTGTTTCCTTCTTCGACATTAATTTTAATGCCAAGCATATTTTTGTCTTTGTTATATTTAACAGAGTCATAAATAATACGTGCATCACGATATCCTTTTTCTTTGTATGCCGAGATAACTTTTTCTAAGTCAGTTTTGTATTTTTCGGGAATAAATTTAGAGGCTTTTAAAACACGGAAAACATTTTTCTGTTTCGTGTCTTTCATCGCTCCTCTTAATTGAGTTTCTGTAAGTTGTTTATTTCCAATAAAGTCAATGCTGCTGATTTTTACTTTGTCACCTTTATCTATACGCACCAACATATTAACCTGATTACCAGCAATTGTATCTGGTGTCGTTGTAATGGTAACTTTAGTATTGTAAAAACCGTCTTTTTTGTATTTGTTTTCGATGTAGTTTTTCGTGGTAGTAATTAAGTTCTCGTTTACAATTTTGTTTTTGGTTAAATTGTTATCCTTAATTAAAGCTTCGATTTTGCTTTTCTTTACACCAGTGATTTTAACTTCATTAAGTTTCGGGAGTTCAACAATATTTAAGTCTAAATAAATACTGTCATTTTGAACCTTATTAATGTAAAAAGCGATTTCATCAAAAAGACCAAGTTTACCTAATTTCTTAATTGCACCAGTGATTTCTTCTCCCGGTACAGTTATTTCTTGACCTGTTTGAAGTCCAGAAAACGTTACTACAGTTTGTTCGTTAAAGCTAATTTTACCAACTACAGAAACTTTGGCTAGTATATACTTTTTTCCTTGATCAAAAGGAACTCTTTCTTGTGCTTTAATTTGTGAAAAACTACCCAAAAGTAAAAGGGTAAAGACTATTTGTATTCTTTTTTGTAACACTAAAAAATTATTTAATTTGTTCACTGGTTTTTCCAAATCTACGTTCTCTTTTTTGATAACTAATAATAGCCTCATATAAATCTTGATCTTTAAAGTCTGGCCACAAGACATTAGTAAAATACAATTCTGCATAGGCGATCTGCCATAGCAAAAAATTACTTATTCTATGTTCTCCACTTGTTCGTATTAACAAATCTACATCAGGTAAATTTTGCGTGTAAAGATGCTCATTTATAATTGAATCGTCAATAGCGTCTATTGAAATTATATTATTTTTAACTTTATCACTGATGATTCTAACGGCATTTACCAATTCTTCTCTTGATCCGTAACTTAAAGCTAGTGTAAGAGTAAGACGAGTGTTGTTTTTAGTTTTATCAATTACATCAAGCAGTTCTCTTTGTGCAGATTTTGGTAATTTTTCAAGATTCCCAATTGCATTAAGTCTGATGTTGTTTTCCTGAAGTGTAACTAGCTCTTTTTTTAATGAATTGATTAAAATTTTCATTAATGCTTCAACCTCTAGTTTAGGACGGTTCCAGTTTTCGGTAGAAAAAGCATATAAGGTTAAGTACTCGATACCAAGCTTAGCACAAGTTGTAATTGTTTTTTTTACAGATTTTGTGCCATTTTCATGTCCAAATGCTCTTAGGAAGCCTTGTTGTTTAGCCCAGCGTCCGTTTCCGTCCATAATAATGGCCAGATGTTTTGGTAAGTTTGATTGATCTATAGAGTCTATTAAATTCATTGTATTATTGTGCGCAATAGCAAGGTTTTTGTCCAAAGGTATACGTTAGCGTTAAACCTGAGAAAACATACCAATCATTGTTGTTTAAATTTCCAAATTTTAAAATGTTTGCATTGCTGGTGTTTGGATTGCTGCCATCAATGTTATCTGTAAATGTATATCGTGCTCCAACTTCGGCCGCTAGGACAAAGCGAGATGTTATATTAGATTTTATACCCAGTGTCATTGGTATTGCAAATGAGCTTGAGTTTGTACTTTGTGTAATATTTTGGGTTGTCTTATAGCGATACAATCCATCATAAATAAAAAAACTTAATCCAGAGTATATATAAGGTGTAATTTTTCTGTGATAATCATGCAAATTAAAATCAAAAAAATTAAACTCCAAACCCGCAGAGATTTCTTTTACATTATTTTCAAAGCGATATCCTCTTCCGTTTCTTCCTGTTTCATCTGAGTCTAAATCATTTCCCGAGATTGTAGATTGAGTGTAAGAAATTCGATAAGAGTGACGAGGGCTTTTGTTCCATTTATACAAAACGCCAAAAGCCAGCCTATCTGGATTTATGTAAGTTGTGCTTCCTACATCGCCTACAAAGTTGCTTCCACCAAGAAAAACACCAATCTCATTGATTTGAGCATTTAGTGTAATAAAGGGAAAAAAACATAACAATAAATTAAAAATTTTCTTCATTTAATTCAGAATTGCGTGCAAATATAATAATTATCGATACGAATCAACGTTCCTTTACATAAATGTGCTTTTTTTTCAATTTACAATATGAATTTGAGACATTTAATGATGATTCACTACAGGCAGAACGAGAAAATGTTCTATTATCGTATAGTGTTCAGTAAGAAATAGGGTTAATTTCTCTTGTCTTCGCCCCAGAGCAGTTTGTTTCTTAATGTTTTTAAGAAAGTTTCGCCTGGTATTTCGACCATTTTTATTTTGTAATCAGTTTTTTTGATCTTTAAAATCGATTCATTTTTTACGGAAGAAGTTCTAGAGTCTAATGAAACCAAATATTGATCTTCTCTGCCTGAAACACGCAATGTAATTTCTGTGTCGTCTGGTATAACAAGTGGTCTTGCGGTTAAGTTATGCGGCGCAATAGGAGTAATGACTAGGCTTTTTACATCCGGTGTTAAAATTGGTCCGCCGCAACTTAATGAATATCCTGTAGAGCCAGTAGGGGTAGAAATGATTAAGCCGTCTGCCCAATACGAACTTAAGTATTCGTTGTTTAGGTGAGTTTCAACAGTAATCATCGAAGTAGTATCTTTTCTGCTTACTGTAACTTCATTCATTGCGAAATTAAGTTCTGCAAAGGCATCATTTTTAGGTTCGCACGTTAAACCAAGTAAAGTTCGTTCAGATGTGGTGTAGTTTTGATCGATAACATACTGTAGTAAGCTGTCGATATTTTCTTTTTGAACTTTCGCCAAGAAACCTAATCTGCCAGCGTTTATGCCTAAAAGCGGAACGCCTGAACTGCGAACTAAAGCTGCAGCTCTTAACATTGTTCCGTCACCTCCAATACTAATCAACATCTCAAAGCTATCATCTAAAATTGTACTTGATGAAAAAGTAGCATATTCTTTTTTGACAAGCTGCTTTTCATAGAGCATTTCCAAAAAGTTTTCTTCAATTACAATTTCGACATGATTTGAAGTAAGAAACAAGAAAATGTCTTTTATAATTGGTTCAGTGCTGTTTTGATAGTATTGTCCGTAAATGGCTATTTTCATTCGTCTTAATTAGATAATGAGGAAATGTGTTAATTTGATAATTTATTTAGTTGAGAACATTTTCTAATTTAAATATTGAGATATTTGTCTAAATAATCAGAGCGTTCTTTTAAGCTGTTGATATAAGTGTCTTCTTGATGTTCTGAGATTATTTCGTAACCATATCTTCTATAAGTTTGAATTATCTCATTCATTGCACCTAATCCTATTTTTATGGTAATTTGAACATTTTCTAAATCAGCTTCAGAGACAAAGCATCCTAATATTTTTCCGTTATTACTTTCAACGATTTGCGTTACCTCACTCATCGAATAATCTAAAAGACCTTTTTGAACAATAATAATTCCGCCTTGCTCTTTTATAAAAGGAGTTTCTTGAAAGAACTTCATTATATCTTCTATTTCATAATAGCCGACATAGGAGTTGTTTTCGTCAAGAACGGGAATAGTATTAGTATGGTTTTTTGCAAAAACTTCCAGGACATCTAGCCAAATCATTGATTTTCTAGCAAAAAAACGTTCTAAAGTATATTTGTAATCAATTATTTTTTTATCTGAATCAAAAGTTTCAACATCATCAGAAGAAATACTTCCAATGAAAATTCCTTCCTCCAAAACAGGGAAATGAGAAAAATTTACCTCGGCAAAAAAGTCTTGAACCGATGCTATAGTTTCCTGACCATCAATTGGTCCGAAATCATTGGTGATATAGTTTGTAATTTCTGTCATAAATCAATTGGAGATATTTCATGCAAAATAATCAAAAAATACCAAAAACTGCTGCGTTTTACTTTGTATTTTTGTCGTAACAAATATAGTGTTACTAGAATTAATTATCTATTTATATGACAAAGTTAAGTGTAAATATCAATAAAATCGCAACGCTTAGAAATGCTCGCGGCGGAAATGTTCCTGATTTATTAAAAGTTGCTGTCGATATTCAACGTTTTGGAGGACAAGGAATCACGATTCATCCACGTCCAGACGAACGACATATTCGCTATCAAGATGCGCGCGATTTAAAAGCAATTGTTACTACAGAATATAATATCGAAGGAAATCCGCAGCATAATTTTATTGATTTAGTTCTTGAATGTAAGCCAGATCAGGTAACATTAGTTCCAGATGCAATTGGTGCAATTACCTCTTCTGCAGGTTGGGATACGATTGCAAATCAATCTTATTTAACAGAAGTTATTCAAGAGTTTCAACGAAACGGAATTAGGACTTCTATTTTTGTAGATCCGGTTTTGGAGGTTATTGAAGGAGCGAAAAAAACAGGAACAGATCGAATTGAATTGTACACTGAAGCTTTTGCACATCAATATGATTTGGGAAATAAAAAAGGAATAGATCCTTATGTTGAAGCTGCAAAACTGGCAAATGAATTAGGTTTAGGAATAAATGCCGGACATGATTTGAGCTTAGATAACATTCAGTTTTTCAAACAAAACATTCCAGGATTATTAGAGGTTTCTATTGGTCACGCCTTGATTTCAGAAGCGCTTTATCTTGGTTTGGATAATGTTGTAAATATGTATTTGAATAAATTGAAATAAGTTTTCTAAAAGACTCTTAGAAAGGATAAATAAATATTTAATGTAAAAATAAATGTTATACTCAAAAATAGAAGGCGAAGGAAAACCATTTATTATCATGCATGGATTTCTTGGTATGTCTGACAATTGGAAAACACTTGCAGGACAATATGTAGAAGCAGGATTTCAGGTTCATATTTTAGATTTACGTAATCATGGGCGTAGTTTTCATTCTGATGAATGGAGTTATGAAGCAATGGTTCAGGATGTATTTGAATATTGTAATGCGAATAATTTGACCAGAATTGATATTCTCGGGCATTCAATGGGTGGAAAAGTAGCTATGCTTTTTGCGGCAACACATCCTGAGATTGTAGATAAATTAATCGTTGCAGATATTGGGCCTAAATTCTACAAACAGCACCATCAAGATATTTTGGCGGGGTTGAATGCGGTTGATTTTTCTGTAAAGCCAAGTCGAAATGATGTTGAGGAAATAGTAGCGCAATATGTGCCTGACTTTGGAACTCGTCAGTTCTTATTAAAAAATTTATATTGGAAGGAACCTGGACAGTTAGCGTTTAGATTTAATCTCGCTGTTTTTAATAATAATTTGGATGCAATTGGAAAACCGCTGGCAGACAATTTGGTTTTTGCTAAGCCGACATTATTTATAAGAGGTGGAAATTCAGGCTATATTCAGGATTCAGATCTTGAAGATATTCGAAAACATTTTCCAAATTTAAAATTAGAAACCATTCCAAATGCGGGGCATTGGCTTCATGCTGAAAATCCAAAAATGTTTTTTGAATTGACAACAACGTTTTTAAAAGAGTAATTTTTTTGATAAAAAAAGTGTTACTTTTATTAAAATTTAAAAAGAAAAAGATATGAAATTATTACTTAGACTTCTTGTTACGGCTGCTTTGGTTTTGTTAATAGCTAACTTTTTGCCGGGTGTGCATGTGGCCAGTTTTACTACAGCAATTATCGTTGCAGTGGTTTTAGGATTATTGAATCTTTTTATAAAACCAATATTGGTTATTTTGACATTGCCGGTAACAGTGATTACTTTGGGATTGTTTTTATTGGTTATTAATGCCGTCATCATTTTGTTGTGCACTAATATTGTAGGAGGATTTGCAGTTGATTCACTCTGGACAGCTTTATTGTTTAGTGTTATATTATCTATTCTGCAATCTATTGCATATAAAATAGTAGGAGACGATAAATAAAAGGTATTAAAGTGACTTAAAAACCACTTCAAATACAATATATTAAAAACTTGGTTGGGTTGCAAAAATTTTATAATTTTGCAACCCAATTTTATTATGTAAATTAAAGAAGAAGATGGATATTAAAAGAGTAGCAATAGACGCTGTGAATGAAACGATTGTATTAAACGTTGTTCACATGGATTATAAAGGTCAAGTAGCAAAAAGAATAAACGAAAAAATGCCATTGGCTACCGTTAAAGGTTTTAGAAAAGGACAAGTTCCTAAAGACCTTGTTGAAAAACAATACGGAAAAGCAATCAAGCAAGAAGAAGTTAAAAAAGTAGTTGATTTAGCTTTAGAGCGTTTTGTTCAATCTGAAAGATTAAATCTTTTAGGAACTCCTCTTGCTAAAGAAAACGAAAACTTTGATTGGGATGCTGAAGAACTAACTTTCGAATATGAAATTGGTTTAGTTCCTAACTTCGAAATTGATTTAGAAGCAAAAAATAATATCGTAAAATATATCGTAACGGCTGATGATAAATTAATCGACGGTCAAGTAGAGCGTATCCAAAAACAATTCGGAAAAGCAATCCCGCAAGAAGTGGTGTCTGCAGATTCTGATTTAACTGGAACTTTCTCAAACGAAGAAAAAGGTATCAATAATACAACTACAATTTCATTATCTACTTTCAATAAAACTGCTGGAGACAAATTCATCGGTAAAAAAGTTGGAGATGTTGTTGCAGTAAGCACAAAAGGTTTATTTGAAGACGATCACCAATTAATGGATTACTTAAAAGTATCTCATGATGATGTTCACGGTTTAGATATCGAAGTAAACTTTACAATCGAAGCAATCAACGGAGCTGAATTAGCTGAATTAAACCAAGAGTTATTTGATAAACTTTTTGGAGAAGGAAAAGTAGCTTCTTTAGAAGATTTAAAATCTAAAATTAAAGAAGATGCTGAAGCTCAATTTGCACAACAAGCAGATCAAAAATTATTATTAGACGTTCAAGATTTCTTGATCGAAAGCACAAAATTTGATTTACCAGCTGAGTTCCTTAAAAAATGGTTACAAACTGTTGGAGAGAAAAAACTTTCTGCAGAAGAAGCTGAAGTTGAATACGCAAGATCTGAAAAAGGTTTACGTTTTCAATTAATTGAAGGAAAAGCTATGGCTCAAAGTAATATCCAAATTACATTTGATGATTTGAAAGCTTTTACAACAAATGCTATCAAACAGCAAATGGCTCAATTTGGTCAAACTAACCCAACTGACGAAGAAGTTCAAGGAATTGTAGCAAGAGTTTTATCTAACCAAGAAGAGGTGAAAAGACTTTCTGAGCAAGTTGTAGCAGAGAAATTGTTAGAATTGTTTAAAGAAAAAGCAAATCCAACAACTAAAGAAGTAACTTACGAAGAATTTATTGCTGCTTCTTACGGAGAATAAATTTTAGTCTGAAAGTCGAGAGTTGTAAAGTCAAAAGTTAAGAAGAAGACTTCATTAACTTGATTCTAAAAATTAAGATTTTATTACAGAAACTGAAAGATAAAAATAATTATATTTGAACGTCAATGGAAGTTTTTCTTCTATTGACGTTCTTTTTTTGTTTCAGGTTTCAGTTGGTGAACGTTTCTTAGTTTAAAAAAAACTTAGAATCTTAGCAGCTTAGAATCTTAGTATCTTAAAAAAGAAGACAAATTGACATCCTTTAGAAAGAGGTACAACCTTTGATAAAAGAATATATACATTAAATAAAGTAAAACTTAGAACAGATACATATGAACTACGGTAAAGAATTCAAAAAATTTGCTACAAAGCACCAAGGAGTAAACGCGATGTACTATGACAAAATCATAGCGGCGATGAATCCAACTAATATGACTCCATATATTATCGAAGAGCGTCAGTTGAATATTTCTCAATTAGATGTGTTTTCAAGATTGATGATGGATAGAATTATTTTTTTAGGAACAGGTATCGATGATCAAATTGCAAACATCGTTCAGGCTCAATTACTATTCTTAGAAAGTGCTGATGCTTCAAAAGATATCCAAATTTACTTAAACTCTCCAGGTGGAAGCGTTTATGCAGGATTAGGGATTTACGATACAATGCAATACATCAAACCAGACGTAGCAACAATTTGTACAGGAATGGCAGCTTCTATGGGAGCAGTTTTATTATGTGCAGGAGCGGCAGGAAAACGTTCGGCTTTACCACATTCAAGAGTTATGATTCACCAGCCGTCAGGAGGAGCACAAGGAGTTGCAACTGATATGGAAATCAATTTACGTGAAATGTTGAAATTGAAAGATGAATTATACAATATCATCTCGCATCATTCAGGACAAACTTTTGATAAAGTACACAAAGACAGTGAGCGTGATTACTGGATGATTGCTGACGAAGCAAAAGAATACGGAATGATTGATGAAGTATTAAGAAGAGGATAATTTTCTTTAAGGTTGAAAGTTGCAGGAACTATCCCGAGGCCTCGGGACTAAGCTTGACATGAAACCTGAAACAAAATTAAACTTGAAACAAAAAATAAAGATTAAGCTGTAAAGGAGTTAAGTTTTTAAGTTTTAAATTAAAAAGCTTAGAAACTTAGTATCTTTGCAGCTTAGTAACTTAAATAAAGAATGGCAAAAGTAGTATTAGAATGTTCGTTTTGTGGAAGAAAAAAGCCAGAAACTAATTTATTAATCGCGGGTATCAATGCACATATCTGTGATAAGTGTATTGAACAAGCACACGGAATTGTATTAGAAGAATTAAAATCAAGCGGAAGCTCAAAACTTGTTGGTGACTTAATTTTAAAGAAACCAAAAGAAATTAGAGCATTCTTAGATCAATACGTTATCGGGCAAGACCAAACTAAAAAAGTAATGTCGGTTGCCGTTTACAATCACTACAAACGTTTAATGCAGCAGCAATTAGACGACGAAGTAGAGATTGAAAAAAGTAACATTATCATGGTTGGTCAAACCGGAACAGGAAAAACATTAGTTGCTAAAACAATTGCAAAAATGTTAGACGTTCCTTTGGCTATTGTTGATGCAACTGTATTAACAGAGGCAGGTTATGTAGGAGAAGATGTTGAAAGTATTTTGACACGTTTACTGCAAGCTGCGGATTATGATGTAACCAAAGCCGAAAGAGGAATTGTATTTATTGATGAAATTGATAAAATTGCCCGCAAGAGCGATAATCCATCAATAACACGTGACGTTTCTGGAGAAGGTGTTCAACAGGCATTATTAAAACTATTAGAAGGAACAGTTGTAAACGTACCGCCAAAAGGAGGACGTAAACACCCAGATCAAAAATTTGTAGAGGTGAATACTCAAAACATCTTGTTTATTGCTGGAGGAGCTTTTGATGGAGTGGAGCGTATTATTTCAAAACGTTTAAACCGTCAAGCAGTTGGATATTCAACTTCTAAAAATGTCGATAATATTGACAAAGACAATTTATTGCAATATATTATTCCTAAAGATATTAAGGATTTTGGATTGATTCCAGAGATTATTGGTCGTCTGCCAGTTTTAACACATATGGATCCGTTAGATCGCGAAACACTTCGTGCTATTTTAACACAGCCTAAAAATGCATTAGTAAAACAATATCAGAAATTATTTTTAATGGATGAGGTTGAATTTACAATTACAGATGAAGCATTAGATTTCATTGTTGATAAAGCATTAGAGTATAAATTAGGAGCTCGTGGATTACGTTCGCTTTGCGAAGCAATCCTAACAGATGCAATGTACGAACTGCCAAGTTCTGATGATAAAGTTTTATCGATCGATAAAGATTATGCAGAACATACTTTGAGTAAAAACTTATTGAAGCGTATGGAAATTGCTTCTTAAATCTTAAAAAGATATTTTTTCAGAACCTGTTCATTTTTTGAGCAGGTTTTTTTGTTGATTGAAAATTTGTAAAAATAGTATCGAATAAAAAAATAAGTTGATAATTTATTTGTTTTTAGAAAATAAATACTAACTAAATTTTAATTAATTATTTAGTAAACGTTTAAAAATTTAGTTTAAATTTTT
>NZ_NRQU01000027.1 GCF_004119495.1 Flavobacterium sp. YO12 | reverse complement strand
ATTTATAATATAAAATTTAAAAATTAGCTTAAAATGAACTTAGATTTACATAGAATCAGATCAATAACTTTTGTGACAGTTATGTTATTTTGCATTACGATAATTTGTCCTGGGATTATGTTTGTATTTTTATTTAGTAAAGAATTATTTTTAGAAACAGATACATTTAAATTGATCCTTTTAAGTGTTTCAATTACAATGCCCATTTCCTTAGTTAATAGCTTTCTGATAGGCTTACTTCAAGAACCTGAAAGAAATGATAACCTAGATGATAATTTGCAGCTTATAATAATACTAGGAAATGTAATTTCTTTGCCAATTATCTATATTCCATTAATGGTAAAATTGTTTATTGATATTAGTTTGCAATGTGGTGTGTCAATTTTAATAGCTTTAGAAATAATAATTTTTCTACTTGCATATATTTTGAATAGATTAAGTTCAAAATCGAAATGACAAGATTGCGTAAAAACTTTGAGACTTAGCGTCTTTGCGAGATTTTTTAATTTTAGACCTTTCATCTTTGCATCTGCAAATAGAAATCATTCAATAACCTCCCCAACAAAACTCAAAAACTCCATTTCACTTAAAGGAAACAATTGCAAAACAGTTTCTAAAATAAGACTCACATTTATAGATTGGTCTTTCTTTTCTGGAACATTTTGCATATCGTGATCGAGTGCTAGGATGCATAATTTTAGCATATCGGTAATTATGCAGCCTAATTCGAGATAATTTAAAACTTCAATTTGAGCTGTATAAGTTTTAGATTCGTCATTGGCGGGTTTTAGAGTGCGGAAATGCAGGGTTTTTAATCTTTTTAGGTTTTTTACAATTTCAGTTTCATTTGGTTCCATAAGGCTTGTATTTAGTTTTGTTTGATAATTACTTTACAATTTGGTTTTTGTAAAATTTATTATAAGAAAAATTGTACTTTTGTGTTGGTTCGGCGAAGGAAGAAATAGATTTTGCTGTACGAAATCATTTTTTACTGTATTGCACGGCATAAAATCTGTTTTTTACATTTTGCCGATTTTGATACTTTATTATTATCTTTGAATTATGAGCACACTAACAAAACCAAATCATATAGGGCGAAAAATAAGCCGTATTCGTGAACTTCGAGATATGAAGCAGGAAGCTTTGGCGCAAGCTTTAGGAACAAATCAACAGGCGATTTCGGCTATGGAAAATAGCGAAACCATTGATGACGAAAAACTTGTTGAGGTTGCAAAAGCACTTGGTGTAACGGTTGAAGCTATTAAGAATTTTTCGGACGAAGCTGCAATTAATTATTTCAATAATTTTACTGATACAAAAAATAGTAATGTAAACTTTGGAAATCATTGTACTTTCAATCCATTAGATAAATTAATGGAAACGGTAGAAGAAAATAAAAAGCTTTATGAACGTTTGTTGAAAGCGGAACAAGATAAAATCGAATATTTAGAAAAATTACTAAATCAGAAATAGTAAACTTTTGAATAATAAAAGACCTCTCAGAAATGAGAGGTTTTTTGTTACGTTCAATAAGGTTTAGCTCATAAATCTAAAGTTTATCTCTCTAGTTTGTCATTTCGATCCCGAAGCTTCGGGATCGAAATGACAATATTGTGGCTAAAAACGTTCCATAGGAACAAATCATATTGTAGGGGCGGATTTTAATCCGTTCATGACAAAGAAACTCCGCAACAATGCTTGCTCAGCGTACGAAGATTTCTCCTTACGTCGAAATGACATACAAAATCCTATTGTCAAATATAGCCCGTGGTTTCAACCACGGGTACACAATACGAGCAAGACAATATTACGTTCCCGTGGTTGAAACCACGGGCTATGTTTATAACGTTTCGGAATAGCAAAAAAGAAAATCGTTTTCAAACAATCTCTCCAACAAACCTCAAAAACTCCATAAAGTTTGTCATTTCGACGTAAGGAGAAATCACACTAGTATTTCTACAAAGATTGGCGATTTGCTTTGTCGATTCCCGAGTGTGATTTGCTTCGCCAGTTCGCTGACGCTCGAGTCTCCCTTTGGTCGAAATGACAATATTCTGTGCTGGTGCGGAATAAAAGAAAAAACCTCTCATTTCTGAGAGGTTTTATTTATATCAGTTTCTTTTAAACCTTTTTTCGGGTAGTAACTTTCGGTTTACGATTTAGTTTTTCGATAACAGCATCGGCTTTTTCATTTTGGCAAATAAAGCGTAAAGATTCTGCGTAGCGATAATAGTAAACAGGTTCTAAATCTGATGTTATAGCGAAAAGTTCACCGTACCACGCAGCAGCTTTCTCTAGTTTGTAGTTAGAGTAAGAGGAATTTCCTAGTTTTTGAAACAAGTCGACAGATTTGTATCCTTTTGCCGCAATACGTTCGTAAGTTTTAATCACATCAACATAAGCATACTTGTCGCTTATCTTGTCTGTTATGAAAGGCTTTTCATTTTGAGCAGAAACACGAAGTGAAAAAACAGTCAACAGCACTAATACAGCTAGTTTTTCTTTCATGAATATTGGTTTAAATGAATGGTTTGGTTATTATTTTTTATTTTTGCAAATATATCTAAATCAACTATATAACGTGTATTTAGACGGTGTTTTTTTTAGTTTTATCGATTTTTTACGGCTGTTAGAAACGAATTAACGTATTAAATAGAAAATTTCTTATAATGAAAAACGATTTTTCAGAATAAATATTTCATTTATGCAAAGGATAAATTATAACTTTAGAGTTATAAAGTTAAGAATATTATGACAGTTCGACAATATTTTGATAAAATAATTAATTTTCGTGTTGATGAAAGCAAGGAAAAAGATCTTCTGAAAGTTGATTTAGAAAAGCTTGTTTTAAAAATTTCATTAGATGAAAAAGCAATTTATTTTACGCTTAATAGTCTTTTTCAGGAAAGATCAGAATTAAATTCTGAATTACTAAAGAGTATTACAAATCGATACGGTTTATTGTTTCTTGATAAAAAAGAAACGGGAAATGTGTGTTTTGCAAACAGCGAAGAACTGCGCTTAGAGTATAAACAAAGTTTTACCGCATTTGATTTATTAGATTTATGTTATGCTGTTTTGCATTCGTCACTTTATAATAAGGATTTAGAGAATGATATTCAGAAAATCCCTCTTCCTATGGATTCTAACGTGTTTTGGAAACTGATTCAAATTGGGAGTACTTTGCGAAATCAAGAAAGGGAATAAATAAAAAAGCATCAGCTATGGCTGATGCTTTCTAATTTTTAGGGCAAAAAATTAGCGGCGAAAAGATGGACTTTCATTTACTGATTCGTCTAACTTTACGGTTTTACTTTTTTAGAAGCAACTTTAATTTCATGTTTTGCAACCTTATCATTTGCTTTAACTTCAAGAACATAAGTTCCAGCTGGAAAACCTTCAAGACTTATTGTTTTTGAAACCTCTAATTTGTTTGCTGCAGATTCTCCAGCATAAAGTAAATTGTGATTTTCGTCGTAGATAGAAAATGATGATTTTTGAACAGCGTCTAAAGTAAAACTTACTACTTTTCCTTCTCCGGTTTTAATGTTCAAAATATAATCTCCTTTTCCATCAATGGCATAAGAAAATACAGTTGCTAAAAAAAAGGCCGCAACTAACCCTGTTTTGGTAAATCTTGTCATGTTTTTTTTAATGTTTATTACTAATGTGGAACGCGCAAAACTACAAATACAAATTTAATTTTATGCAAAAAAAAGCTCTTTTTTAATGGTGTAAAATGCTGATTTAAAACTATTTCTGTATTTTGTTTACACTATATACGTAATTACTGGTGTTTTGGATGTTTTTTTACATCATTTTTTTAATGACATAAAAACCAGTGTTATACATTTATTAAGAATAGTTTTTCAAAAAATAATAAACAATGAAATCTGCTTGAGTTTAAAACAAAAAAAAACAGCTCAATAACCACAAAGAGCTGTTTTTAAAACTTACGTTTTTTAACTTTACTAACTATCTAACCTTGATTTATACTTTATGAGAAGTATAACTTTTTTAGCGTACTGCTACGCTTGTATTTTTTGCAGAAAAACCTGCTTTGTAAACTGATGAAACCGCTTTTTTGATAATACAGTTGCATCATCTGTAATGGTGATTTGATGCGTTACTTTTTTTACATTATCCTCAACTTCTAAGAAGTAAGTTCCTTCTGGAAATTCTTCAAGATTAAAAGTTCTTAAAATTCCATCTTTACCTGAAGCATTTTCAGAATAAATTAGAGATCCGTCTTTGTCGTAAATTGCCAGATTTGCTTTTTGCACTTTATTAAGAGCAAATGTTATAAGCTTTCCGTTAGCTTTTATTACATGAAGATTAAAGTCTTCATTTCCATCGATTGCATACGTACTCATTCCAGTAAAAAGTACCGCACATACTAAACTCAATTTTAAAATCTTTTTCATAATACTTAGTTTTAAATTATTAGTTTAATTCTCTGATGTAAAATTACTACAGAAGTGCGTGTATTTTAACAACTCTATTTTCCAATTTCGATGCTGTATTCTCATTTACGAAACCGTTATAGGTTAAAATATGAATATTATTTACTGTTTTTGTTAATTTGGTTGTTATTTTTCAATGATTTTCTTGATTTTGAATTTACGTTGAGTTAAGAATTTATTTACATGTATTATGTGGGTTTAACCGCAAAGCACGCAATGAGTTTTAATTCGTATTACATTCAGAAAACACAAAGTTCGTAAAGCAATTTCAACACAATACTTTGCGAACTTTGCGTTTTTATAAATTTAGCATATTAAAAATCCTTGCGTGCTTTGCGGTTAAAATCTCATTTCAATAAAGCACAAAAAAAACAGCTCAATAACCACAAAGAGCTGTTTTAAAACAATCACGTTTTTTAACTTTACTAACTATCTAACCTTATACTTCAAACAAAGTATAAATTTTTACAGCGCATTGCGGCGCTTATTTTTTGTTTAATAAGCAGTCAAAAGAGCTTTTGAAGATAAAAGCGAACTTTCGTTTGTTATTGTAATTTCATGTCTTGCTTTTTTAACGCTGTCTTCAATTTCTAAGAAATAAGTACCAGCAGGAAATTCTTCTAAGCTAAAAGTTCTTAGAATTCCTTCTTTACCAGAAGCATTTTCAGAATAAATTAAACTTCCGTTTTTGTCGTATATACTAAGGCTTGCTTTTTGAGTTTGATTTAAAGCAAAAGTGATTACTTTTCCATTAGCTTTTAATACGTGCAAATTGAAAGCGTTACCTCCGTCAATTGCATATGAACTTATTCCTGATAAAAGTATTGCACATACTAAACTCAATTTTAAAATCTTTTTCATACTATTTAGTTTTAATTATTTATCTCCAATTTCTGAATGTAAAATTAGGCTCTAGATTGCTGTTTTCTATTTACTCTATTTTCCAATATATGTGCTATATTCTCATTTACGAAACCGTTATAGGTTAAATTTTGCGTTATTTGTTATGTTTTGGTTAATTCGCTTGTTATTATTTAATGTTTTGTTTAAAAATAAGATAGGGTTGATTTACCGAAGTTTCTTAGAAAAATGATCTTCATAAAACTCTTTGCACATTTTAAGGTTAAATCTTACCGGTTAAAATCTTAGTTCAATATAAGGACAAAAAAAACAGCTCAATAACCACAAAGAGCTGTTTCTAAAACTTACGTTTTTTAACTTTACTAACTATCTAACCTCATTTTTATACTGTATGAGAGTATAAACTTTTTTAGCGTATTGCTACGCTTGTATTTTTTGCAGAAGAATCTGATTTGTATACTGCCGAAATTGCTTTTGATGATAATGTTGTAAAATCATCGTTTACGATAATTTCATATCTCACTTTTTTAGAATTGTCTTCCACTTCTAAAAAGTAAGTTCCGTTTGGAAAATCTTGTAAATCAAAAGTTCTTAAAATTCCATCTTTACCTGCGGCATTTTCAGAGTAGAACAAATTTCCTTCTTTATCGTATATTGCTAATTTTGCTTTTTGAACTTGGTTAAGACCAAAAGTGATCATTTTTCCGTTTTTCAATACATGAAGATTAAAGTCTTCATTTCCATCAATTGCATAAGTACTGAATCCTGATAAAAGTACTGCACATACTAAACTTAATTTTAAAATCGCTTTCATAGTATTTCGTTTTAAATTGTTATCACTAATTTTCTGATGTAAAATTACTTCAGTGATTCCTGTTTTTTATTTACTCTATTTTCCAATTTATATGCTGTATTCTCATTTACGAAACCGATATAGGTTAAAATTTGAATTATTGTAGGTGTTTTTGTTAATTCAGTTGTTATTTTTTAATGATTTAAGATTGTTAATATTTTTTATAAACTCCTGTATTCTTACAAAAAATACCAGATGACTATAAAAACGTTTGATTAAATACGATTTTGGAAAAAAAACATTCAGAAAAATATCAGTTATGAAAAAAACGACGATTTTCTCCTGTTTTTGAATTGTATTTTTGTGCAAAATTCTCAGTTACGAAACCGTTATAGGTTAAAATTTGAATTATTTTAGGTGATTTTGTTAAATTTGCTATTATTTTTTAAAGATTTTATCATGAAGACAATTGCCCCAGCTCTTGAAGTGATAACTAGCTCATACGGAAGTTCTTTTACCTATACTAAACACGCCGAAAAGACCAATAGCAAAGCTCATTTATGGCATTATCATCCAGAAATTGAGTTGGTTTATATAAACGGCGGGGCAGGAAAAAGACAAATAGGAAGCCACGTTTCTTATTACACAAATGGCAGTTTGATTCTGATAGGCTCTAATTTACCGCATTGCGGTTTTACAAATGAAAATACGGGAAATACAAACGAAACAGTCATTCATATTAAACCTGAATTTTTAGGAAATGACTTTTTTGTAGTTCCAGAGATGAAGAAAATCCAAAATATTTTAAGTCAGTCTAAAGGCGGAATTGCTTTTGGCGGTGAGACTAAAAAACAAATTGGAAAGAAAATAGAAATGATGGAACATCAGCTTCCGTTTGAGCGTTTGCTGACACTTTTGAGTGTTTTGGACGAACTTGAATCTTCTGAAGAATACACCATTTTAAATGCTGATGGTTTTTCGTTGGAGCTTCAAACGCAAGACAGTGATCGTATGAATGTGATTTTTAATTATGTAAAAGATCATTTTCAAGAATCGATTGCTATCGATGAGGTTTCGAATTTGGTGAGTATGACTACACCTTCATTCTGTCGTTATTTCAAAAAGATTTCAAATAAAACATTTACAGAGTTTGTGAATGAATATCGTTTGGTTCATGCTTCAAAATTATTGGCCGAAAAAGCAATTAGTATAAACGAAGTCTGCTACGAAAGCGGTTTTAATAATTTCAGTCACTTTAGTAAATCATTTAAACAATATACAGGTAAAAGTGCCTCGCAATACCGCCACGAGCATAAAATTATAATTAGTTAACCCGGTGGGTGTATTTATTTTCAACACATAGGAACATAGCTTTTACAGTCGAAAATTAGGCGTTTCACTTTTTTTAAACACACATAGCTACGCTATGCGAAAGAAACATGTTTCTTTTGTCTCCTTTTAGGTATAAAATCGTATGTTTCTATGTGTTAGATTGTTTTTTGAACAATTATACCCAACGGATTTAGTTAATAGTTTTGATTAAATTTATCAGTCACGACCCGAGCGATAGCGAACAGGCGAAGCAATTACACGAATTAGTTTGTGGAGAATTCGTGACACTTTTTGCCACTGATTAAAGGATTATATTGATTTTTAGAATCTTTATATAAGTCACACAAAAAAATAAATTCGTGGAAATTTGTGTAATTAGTGGCAAACCAGCTTTAAGAGAAAATAATCTATTAAATCTGTGCAATCTGTGGCAAAAGAAAATAAATCCGATTAGTGAAAACTGGTCGGATTTTTCATATAATTATTTTGAAAAAAGGTATATTTACATTCCTTAATCGAAAAATGATAAAAATGAAAAACTTTAAAATTTGGGTATTTGCCGTTTTCTTGTGTGTTTCGTCAATGTCGTACGCGGCAAAAGTAGACACGCTGCAAATTGCCAGTACAGCGATGAGTAAAACGTACAAAGCAGCTGTGGTTTTACCCAATTCGTATGCTAAAAGTAAATCGGCTTTTCCGGTAATGTATTTGCTGCATGGCGCTTACGGACATTTTGGTGATTGGTTAAAAAATACTCCAAATAAAAAATTAGTTCAAAATTTATCAGATCAATACAATATAATTATTGTAATGCCAGAGGGCGAAACGTTTAGTTTTTATTTAGATAGCCCTGTAAATCCAGGAAGTCAGTTTGAAACGTTTATTACGCAGGAAGTAATTCAGAAAGTGGATAAAACATATAAAACCATCAGCAATAGAAACGGAAGAGTAATAACGGGACTTTCTATGGGCGGACACGGGGCTTTGTACTTGTCAGCCAAACATCCTGATTTGTTTTGCGCTGCGGGCAGTATGAGCGGAGCAGTAGATATGGGTACAATGCTTAATCGCGAATCTTCGGCACAAGTGGTAAAATTGATGCAGCCCGTTTTTGGAGATAAAAGCGATAATTCGGCATTATATGCACAACACGCCGTTATGGGAATGCTGGATAAAATAAAAGACAATAAACTGCCGTTAATAATTGATTGTGGTGTTGATGATTTTTTGATTGAACCGAATAGAGAATTGCATCGCAGAATGGTTTATGATAAAATAGAACACGATTATACAGAGCGTCCGGGAGCGCATACTTGGGAATATTGGGAAAATTCGCTGCCGTATCATGTATTATTTTTTAATAAAATACTGCTTAAAAATCAGGTTGTTGCAAAAAAATAAATGAAAATCTCGTTTCAAAGCCAACTAAAAACTTTTTTTGGTTTGGTTTTTGGAATACCTTTATAAATCTAAAAAATAAAAATTATGAAAAAGATACTTACCCTTTTTGCGGTTGTTGGATTAATCGCTTTTACAAGTTGTGAAGGACCAGAAGGGCCTCCGGGATTGGATGCTCCAATGCCTGTGGCTTTTGAAATAGAAACTAGTTTTAGTTTTAATACGACTGATGGATACATAATTTCTGATTCTTTTTCTAAGTATTTGAAAACAGATTTATATCAGAATGAGTCAGTTTTAATTTACAGATTAGAAGGAGTTAATAATTCAGGATCTGATGTGTGGCAGTTAATACCAACTACTGTATTTTTCCCAAATGGTGACTCTATCACCTATGATTACAATTTTAGTAAACAAGCATTTACAATTTTTGTTGGAGGGGATAATGTAGCAGGAAAGCCATCTTTTATTAACAAACAAGTGTTTAGGTTTGTTGTTATTCCTGCTGATTTTGGGGTGTCAGTTAATAAAAGTAATTATTTTGAAGTGATGAAAGCTTTAAATTTGAATGAAAGCCAAATACAAGAAATTAAATTGTAGTTATAGAGTTTGTAGCATATAAAAAAAGGAAATCGTAAAGATTTCCTTTTTTTATTTTATGTTGCATGTATTTTTTAGTTCTTAATAAATGGTTTTTGAATAATGCCGTAAGAAGAGCTTCTTTGCATTGTAATAAAATATGTTCCTGTTTTTAAATTTGAGACATCTAAACTTACTAGATCTGAGTTTATTATTGTTATTGGCGTATTAACTGTTTCTCCTTTAATATTTACAATATTAATTTGATAGAGTGATATATCGCGGCTTTCAATATTTAATAATGATGATGTTGGATTCGGATATATTTTTGTTCCATCTTCATATGTGCTTCCGTATAAAGAAACTTCATTACTATAACTAGAAACGCTTCCATATGTTGATTTATCTATGTTGATATAGTTTATTTTAGAAATTCGTCTATACTTGTATGATTCATCGAATATAAAAACCATACCAGTTCTACCAGAGCTTCTTATTGTAAATTTTTGAGAAGGTAAGTAATTTTTTGATGTAGCTCCTAAAATGTTTGACCATGTAGCTGTAGAATTGCTTTGAGTGCCAATTGATTGAACTTGCCATTGATAGGAAATATCATTAATCATGAAATTTTTGCCTGTTATATCAGTATTATCTATTATAGGTGTAGATCCAATTATAGTATCAGGTGTTTCAAAACTTGTACTCGATAATATCTTTACGACTTGATCACAACAGATAGTATTGTTGTAGCCAATTGTTCTGACCAAAACCTTTAATAAATTACTACAGCTTTTGATGTCTTTGTATATTGAGATTCTTCTTAATAAGTAGTAGTTGTCTTCTGCATCTGATATTTCAGTGGGTTTAAAATAATTTAATGTTGAAGAGTTTTCATTTGGTATTGTAATCCATTTTAGAGAACCTCCTAAAGCTTTATTGGTTTTAGCATATTCCCATTCAAATCTTTCAACATCAGTGAATCTATCAAGTCTAGAGTATGTATGGAATGGATCGTCTAAAATGTCTAAGTTAACTTTAACTTTATTTTGACCCCCACTTACATCAATTGGATTAATATTTATGTGTTCAATAAAACCATCTGAATTTGGCTCTGCGTATACTAAAATGGTATTCGATGTTATTGGTGAAGGTACAAGAGTAATAGTTACACTGTTGCTTTTATTAGGTTTGTCATAACTATAATTATAGCCAAGACTTCTGGTAATAGTAAAATTACCAGGTTCTGTAACATAGTCTATATATAGAATCTTATTTACATTATCTAAATTTAAGAATCGCACACTTGTGTTTCCATTGGATGCCCAAGATGAGTTTATGCCATAGGATTGATCTTGATAAGGATTTAAATATTGAGATCCAGTTATTGGAGCAGGTTTGTCTCCTAATCGCACAGTTTGGTTACAGCATAAAGTATTTGGTATTTTTGTTGGGTTTGGTGCATCAGCAGGAGGATTAGCGCCGCTATTGTTCATTGTTGGGTTTTTGGTAACTTTAATATAGCCGCTTTTGTAAGCAACGTTGCTGCTGGTTTTATATTCAGCATAAATTTGACCACCCAATTCAGAAATACTGTTCCAGTTTATATTAATTATAAAACTTTGGGAGGCTGTTTTACCTTCACCAAAGAATAAAGGTACACTGCTTCCGCCAATTGCTACACTGGGGTTTAGTCCGCTTACAACATAAATAGTAAGTGTGCCGTTGTTTCCAGGGATAGTTGGCATTTCGACTTTTACACCTAAAGATATACTTGAGTAAGGTGTGCCTCCAAGATTAATTGAACTTCCATCAAAACCTGCACCATTCACTAAAGTTGGTGTAAGTGTAACTTTTTGCCCAAACATCGAGATGCTTAGTATAAAAGCTAAAACGAGGTAAATGTAATTTTTTCTCATAATAAATAATTTAAATAGTTTGTAATGAGATAAATATAAGTTTAAAAGACGTGTAATCTTTCTTTTTAATGTTAAAATGTAGTATTTGTTTTATAATTTAACGTTTGTATTCTTGTTAGATATAAAAAAAGGAAATCCTAAGATTTCCTTTTTTTGTATTTATATGTTTTGAAAATTATTCTTCTTCGCTGTTATCAGTAAGTTCTTTTTCTTTACCAAATTTAAGTGAAACCATAATTCCAACTAAAAGTGAAAGTGCAATAAATCCTAAAGAAGCCCATTCTGGTACGTGGATGAAATCGTGCAGTAACATTTTTAATCCCACAAAGGCTAAAATAGCAACTAAGCTGTATTCTAAATAACTGAATTTTGCCAGCATATTGGCTAAGAAAAAGTACATAGAACGCAGTCCAAGAATGGCAAAAATATTAGAACTAAATACTAAAAACGGATCAGATGTAATGGCTAGAATGGCAGGAACACTATCAACAGCAAATAAAACATCCATTACTTCAATTACAATCAAAGCAACAAACAATGGTGTTGCGGCTCTTTTGGCTGTTTTTGTCGAAATGAAAAACTTTTCGCCTTCCATATGAGAGGTAATCGGAATGATTTTCCCTAATGCTTTGTAAACGAACGAATCTTTAGGCTGAAAATCTTCGTCTTCGCCTGAAAACAACATTTTTATCGCTGTAAATAATAAGAAAGCTCCAAATAAATAAGTCGTCCAAGTAAACTTATTGATCAACATTACTCCGAAGAAAATCATTAGACCACGGAAAACAATTGCACCTAAAATTCCCCAGAATAATACACGGTGCTGGTATTTTTGCGGAATTTTGAATGACGCAAAAATAATAGCAATTACAAAAATGTTATCTACACTTAAGGATAACTCGATTAGGTAACCGGTAATGAATTTCATTGCGGCTACAGCTGGTTTTAAATTATCAGGGTTTTCGATATAGTCTGTAGTGTACAGCCAGTAAATAACTCCTGAAAAAAGAAAAGATAAAGTAACCCAAATTAAGGTCCATTTGCTGGCTTCTTTGGTGCTGATGATATGGGGTGTTTTATTGAATACACCTAAATCTAAAGCAAGAATAAAAATTACGGCTAACAAAAAGAAAGTCCAGACTATCATGATGAATTTTTTAAATGATGTACAAAGATAAGTTTTGAAGTTTAACTTGAAAATTAATTATTGAAAAGTTAATGGTGAATTTTAAGGAAAGAATGTGTTTGCAAACCCCGTTGTGTTTATACACAAAGTTTGTCATTTCGAAGAATGAGAAATCACACTAGAAATTCTGTAAAGAAACTCTTCAATCTGTGTCGATCAACGAGTGTGATTTCTCCCTTCGATCGAAATGACAAGATTGCGTAAACGGATTAATAAATAAAAAAAGTGCCAACAATTACGAAGGCACTTTTATAATATAATGTAAGCTTTGAATTATAGCGCTGAGTTAACAGTTTTGATAATTCTAGCAGCAATTTTGTATGGATCTCCGTTTGAAGCTGGTCTTCTGTCTTCCAACCATCCTTTCCATCCTTTTTGAACAGTCATTAAAGGAATTCTGATAGAACATCCTCTGTCTGAAACTCCATAAGAGAAATCGTGAATAGAAGCAGTTTCGTGTTTACCAGTTAAACGTTGGTCATTGTAAGCACCGTAAACCGCGATATGCTCAGCAGTAACAGGACGGAAAGCCTCACAAATTCTTTCGTAAGTAGCTTGGTCTCCACATGATCTTAATACTTCGTTAGAGAAGTTAGCATGCATACCTGAACCATTCCAGTCTGTATCTCCAAGTGGTTTTGGGTGGTATTCGATATAGTAACCATATTTTTCAGTCAAACGATCTAATAAGTAACGAGCAACCCAAATTTCGTCTCCAGCTTTTTTAGCACCTTTAGCGAATAATTGGAATTCCCATTGTCCGCAGGCAACCTCTTGGTTAATACCTTCAAAGTTAATTCCAGCAGCGATACATAAATCAGCATGTTCTTCTACTAATTTTCTTCCGTGAGTGTTTTTTCCACCTACAGAGCAGTAGTACATACCTTGTGGAGCAGGATAACCTCCAACAGGGAAACCTAATGGCAATAAAGTTTTAGTATCCATGATGAAATACTCTTGTTCGAAACCAAACCAGAAATCATCATTATCATCATCAATCGTAGCTCTTCCGTTAGAAGGATGTGGAGTTCCGTCAGCAAACATAACTTCACACATTACTAAATATCCGTTAATACGAGTTGGATCAGGGTAAATTGCAACAGGAACTAATAAACAGTCAGAAGATCCACCTTCAGCTTGTCTTGTTGACGAACCATCAAATGACCAATTTCCAAGTTCTTCTAATGTTCCTTTGAAATTTTCATGCTCTTCAACTTTAGTTTTACTTCTAAGATTTTGAGTTGGCTCGTATCCATCTAACCAAATGTACTCTAACTTAATTTTAGCCATAATAATATAATTTTGTTTTTTTGTTTTTTCGCTGGGTCAAATATAGATTTATTTTTTTAGTCCTAAAAATTAGGGGGCTATTTTGTTTATCGGACTATAATTTTTTTGAGAAGCGCAATTTTGAGAGGGGTATATTTTTAAAAAAAGCAATTTTTAACACCATAAAAAAATAAATTCGTAATAATTTGGGGCTCTTTTTGAATTTTAAGGTTAAGGAATTATGAAAAAATGTTTATTTATTGAGCAATACTGTTGTTTTTTGTTATAATTCTTTGCGAGAGATTCATTATTCTTTGAAAAAAGTGTCTTCTGTTGAGAAATCGTTGTTCAAAATTCTCGAATTTATGTTTAAAACAGGGGATTTTATTGTTTATATTTGTCGATCATTTTTCAATGAAAATTAGTACGAATTTTTAAAATTATATACATGTCAACATTACGTTTCCAAGCTTTGCAAGAAGCTTCTACTAGAAAGCCGGTACATTTTGAAGAGATTGGTAGAAAATCAAATCTTTTTGGTTCAAATGTGTTTAATGAAAAAGCCATGAAGCAATATTTAACTTCAGATGCTTTAAAAGGAGTAAGAGATGCTATTCAGCATGGAACTAAAATCGAAAGAAAACTGGCAGATTATATTGCCATGGGAATGAAAGAGTGGGCGTTGGCAAAAGGTGTTACACATTATACACATTGGTTTCAACCTCTTACAGGAACAACTGCTGAAAAACATGATGCTTTTTTTGAAACTTCGTATGATGGCAGTGATCCTGTAGAAAAATTTGGAGGTGCGCAATTGGTACAACAAGAACCAGATGCTTCAAGTTTTCCAAACGGCGGAATCAGAAATACTTTCGAAGCTAGAGGTTATACAGCTTGGGATCCAACTTCGCCAGCTTTTATATATGGAACAACTTTATGTATTCCTACTGTATTTATTGCTTATACAGGAGAAGCTTTAGATAATAAGATACCTTTATTAAGAGCATTGTCTGCAATTGACGAAGCAGCTACAGAAGTTTGTAAATATTTTGATAAAAACGTAAAAAAAGTAACAGCAACTTTAGGTTGGGAGCAAGAGTATTTCTTGATTGATAAAGCTTTGGCAAATTCTCGTCCTGATTTAATGATGACTGGAAGAACTTTATTAGGACATACTTCGGCAAAAGGACAGCAGTTAGACGATCATTATTTTGGATCTATTCCAACTCGTGCACTTACTTATATGAGAGATTTAGAGCAAGAATGTATGCTTTTAGGAATTCCTGTAAAAACACGTCATAATGAGGTTGCGCCAAATCAGTTTGAGTTGGCTCCAATTTTTGAAGAAACAAATCTTGCTGTAGATCATAACTCTTTATTAATGGATGTAATGCAAAAGGTTGCAGAACGTCATGATTTTAAAGTTTTATTTCACGAAAAGCCTTTTAAAGGAGTAAACGGTTCGGGAAAACACAATAACTGGTCGCTGGCGACAGATACAGGAGTTAATTTATTGAGTCCGAGTAAAACGCCAATGAGCAATTTACAGTTTTTAACCTTCTTTATTAATACCATCAAAGCGGTTAATGATAACGAAACTTTGCTTCGTGCTTCTATCGCTACAGCAAGTAACGATCATAGGTTAGGAGCAAACGAAGCGCCGCCGGCAATTATGTCTGTATTTATTGGAGCACAGTTAACAAAAGTATTGTCTGAATTAGAAAGTGTAACAACTGGAAAATTATCTCCAGAAGAAAAAACAGATCTTAAATTAAATGTAGTTGGTAAAATTCCAGACGTATTATTAGATAATACAGACAGAAACAGAACTTCGCCTTTTGCATTTACAGGAAACAAATGGGAGTTTAGAGCTGTTGGTTCAAATTCTAACTGTTCTAATGCCATGACAACCTTAAATGCTATTGTAGCAAAACAGTTGTTTGACTTTAAAAAGGAAGTGGAGAATTTGATTGAGTCAAAAGACATGAAAAAAGATGATGCTATTTTTAACGTTTTAAGAGAATACATCAAACAGTCTAAAAAAATACTTTTTGAAGGCGACGGTTATAGTGAAGCTTGGGAAAAAGAAGCAGGAAAAAGAGGTTTAAGTAATTTTAAAACTACTCCAGAGGCTATTAAAGCTAAAGTTTCTAAGCAAGCTTTAGACTTATTTTCTGAACTAGGCATCTTTAATCATGTTGAAGCTGAAGCGCGTTACGAAATAGAATTAGAAGAATACACTAAGAAAATTCAGATTGAAGGAAGAGTTTTAGGTGATATCGCTAGAAATCATGTTATTCCTACTGCAATACGCTATCAAAATACTTTGATTGAGAATGTAAAAGGTTTAAAAGAGATCTTTGGAAAAGAATTTGAAACGATTGCAAAAGAGCAAATTATTTTAATAAAAGAAATTTCAGGTCATATAGAAGGAATCAATTCTAAAGTATTGGCAATGACAAACGAAAGAAAGAAAGCAAATCAATTAACTGATGCACAAAAAATGGCAGAAGCTTATTGCGATAAGGTAAAACCTTATTTCGAAGACATTCGTAACCATTGTGATAAACTGGAGCTTTTGGTTGATGATGAAAGCTGGACATTAACCAAATACAGAGAATTGTTGTTTACTAAATAACTTTCATTAACATTAAGTTAAAGCCTGTCTGTAAAAAGATAGGCTTTTTTTGTGATTATGTTAATATAACTGTTTCAGGTTTGAAATATATCTTTTGTTTTGGCATAAATGTAAGGAAAATGTAAAAAGTAACTTTTTTCTTATTAAGGTAAAATTGAAATACAGCAGTTCGTCGTTATAGTTTCGCATTTCATCGAAAACAGATTAAGATCTTGTAAAATACGTATTTATACCTGTTTTGATTATCGAGAAGTTTTCTAATTTTGAATATGAAAATGAGAGAATTAGCAGAAAAAACTATTCTCAAATGATGGTTAAAATCCCCCAGATTTTCTCCCCAAATTGCATATACCTACATAATAATTTGTATTAATAACCAATTAAATATATTTATTATGAAAAAAGTAATTTTAAGCATCTCCGCGATGCTATTTGCAGGTGTAGCGTTCGCTCAAGGTAATGTGAGTGATGTAGATCAGTTAGGTTTGTTAAATGGTGCATTGGTAATCCAAGTGGGATCATCAAACAATTCAGATGTTGATCAAATAGGTATTGCAAACGTTGCAATTGTTGGACAATACGGAGATGATAATGAGTCTAGTGTTGCACAATTAGGAGCAGGAAACGTTGCTGTAGTTACTCAAATTGGAGATGACAACAGTTCAACTATCGCACAAGGAATCTGGGTTGGAAACTTAGCAGTTACTACTCAAATCGGAGCTTACAACAATTCTGATGTATTGCAAGTAGGTAATTTTAATGATGCTTACACTACTCAATTTGGAGCATTTAATAATTCAACAACATTGCAATTTGGAGATGACAACACTGCAGCAACTACTCAAGTAGGTTTCTTCAACAATGCCGCTACATTGCAATTAGGATGGGATAACTACTCTAGCATTGAACAATATGGAATTGGAAACTTTGCAGCAACTGCTCAATTTGGAAACGACCATATTAGTACAGTTACTCAAACTGGATTCCTAAACGGAAGTATAGTAATCCAATCTAACTAAATAGAACCAAGAAAAGGAAGAATTTGATTTATTAAGTTCTTCCTTTTTTTTCTTAGAATTCTTTTTTACCACAATACCACAATTATGAAACGTTTTGCCACTTATATTTTCCTATTCATTACAGGAATTTTATTCTCTCAATCAATTGATGGGAATAGAAGTGATTACGTTTTAAATGAAATGAACAATCGCAATCAAAATCAAATAAACCAATACATTAAAAGCAGAAATATTGTAACGGTTTCGCAAATTGGAAATTACAATCAGGCCAATATAACCATTATCAGTAATAATGCAAATGTAACCGCTCAGCAAACAGGAAACACCAATTATATGAATGTTTACAAAAAAGCTGACGAAATCAATCAATCCTACACGCAGACAGGCAACAATAATTATATAAGCGATTATTCCTTGTACACAAGAGGAGTCGCTTCAATGTCAATAAATCAGAACGGCAGTAATTTAACGGTTTTTAATTCAGGTTCAAATTCTATATCTAAAGATTTGATTATTAATCAATCTGGAAATTCAGGAACAATATTTATATTCAATCGTTAGAATTATGAAAAAGTATTGGAACATAGGAATTGTTTTTTTTGCCCTTTTTTTTCTGAATCAGGATTCTCGCAGGTAGTTTATAAAGAAGTAAAAGCTAAGATAGAAGTAAAAGAAATTGAAAATCTTCTTGCTATTACTGGAACCGTAGAGAATTTAAAATCTGAGTTCAAGAATATCTCGTATAAGTTGACAGTATTCAAAAAAAGCAAATCAGGTTCAAATAAATCAAATAACGGACAAGACGGCAGAGTCACATTAGAGCCCATTCAAAAAGTTGAGTTATCAAAAACACAGGTCAATTTTACAAAAGAGGATGAGATCATAATACTGTTATTAATTTATGATGAAAATAATGCCATTATAGGCAAGGATAGAGTTGTTTTTGGAGAGAAAAATGAATCAGATTCCGGTAAAGCTATTCCACAAGACGGAATCGAAATGATTGGAATTGTTGCTAATGACACTAAAACAAAATTGGGAAATGATTTTTACGATTATTTTTATTCGCAATATTCGAAACTAAAAATCAATACCAGTAAAATCGTAACTGTTCAAGAGGAATTGACTTTTGGGCGTACAACAAAGATTACGATTTTAGTGGATGGCGAAATAATAGAAGAATTTATTTCACGTCCAGATGAAGATTTCTTAAAATATATGGCTGATACAGCTGCTTCTAAAGCATTTAAATATTTTAAGGATCTTGAAAAACAAAGCAAAATTATAACTCAATACTAAAATTGAGGAACGTTTTGTGTCAAGAAGAGTTGTGTTTTTAATGTAGGAAATAAAATTTATCAATATGAAAACTTTAGCTTTACTAGTTTGTCTAGCAGGTTTTAGCGCAGTCTCAAATGCGCAGGATCTTGCTTATAAGCCTATTAATCCTGCTTTTAGCGGTGGTGATACTTTTAATTATCAATGGCTGCTTAGTTCTGCCCAAGCACAAAATGATTTTAAAGAAGATCCAACTACAGGATATAAACCACAGACTGATTTGGAACGTTTTAAAAGTACTTTGAATAATCAGCTGTTAAATAGGATTTCAAATTCGTTATTCGATGATCAATTTGGATCAGCAACAGGTTCCGGAACAGGAACGGGGACAGGCACAGGTACTGGAACAGGAACTGGCGGCGGACTAAAACCAGGAACATATGTCTTTGGAACATTGTCTGTAGATATTTATAATTCTAATTTAGGAATGGTAGTAGATATTTTAGATATCGATACAGGCGAACAAACACAAGTAATTATACCAGCTCGATAAATTCTGGTTCCTTGTTTTTTTTCTTATACGTCAATTAGGTTCATGTTTTACTGTAAATAACTTATTATGAATAAAAGTCCCCTTTTTATACTTTTAATAACTTGCCTATTCTCAGGATGTGGAGCTTATTTTAACCAGCCAGTAGGAGTTCAAAAGGCAGTTTTTGGAGAAAATACTCCTGCAACTACCGCATTAGTCGATATGCCTAAACCTAAAGAACAAATTGTTGTTGGGGTTTACAAATTTAAAGATCAGACTGGGCAGTATAAAGCTACTGAGTTAGGAAGTACTTTTAGCACTGCGGTTACTCAAGGTGCAACTTCAATTTTAATTAAAGCGCTGGAAGACTCTAAGTGGTTTATTCCTATAGAGCGTGAAAATCTGGGTAACCTTTTAAATGAACGAAATATTATCCGTTCGACACGTCAGGAATATGCCTCAAAAACAGAAGCTAATGAAGCCGTTTTAACACCGCTTTTATTTGCAGGTGTTTTACTTGAGGGTGGAATTATTTCTTATGATACTAATATTATTACAGGAGGTTTTGGTGCAAGATACTTTGGTGCGGGTGGTTCTACTCGTTACAGACAAGATCGTGTAACAGTATACTTAAGGTTGGTTTCAACTTCTAACGGAAAAATCTTAAATACGGTTTATGTTTCTAAAACTATTTTGTCTCAAAGTGTAGATGCGAGTTTATTTCGATATGTAAATCTAAACCGACTTTTAGAAGTAGAAACCGGTTTTACTCGAAACGAACCTATTCAGTTAGCAGTAACAGAAGCAATCGAAAAAGCTGTTGAAGGACTTATTGTAGACGGAATTAAAGATAAACTATGGGAAGTAAATGCTCCTCAGAATAAAATTGATGCTTTTGTCGCTGAATATGATAAAGAAAAAAGCGAAGCCGATTTGGCTCAATTATACAATAGAAATTTGAGTGAAAGAAGAGCCCGTTTTGGATTGGAAGCTTCGGGAGGAGTTGCCTTAATGCAGGGTGATTATGCAAATCCAGTTCCAAAACCACTGATTAGAGGTGCCGCAAAATTTTTCTTTACACCAACATTTGCTTTAAGTGCATCGTCAAATGCATTTTGGCTGGCAAACAAAAATAAACTCGATGCAGGATATGTTTCCTTAGACCTCAATTTAGAATGTTTAATCTTACCTCGTGATGTATTTACCCCTTATATTTTTGCTGGAACCGGGGTTGAGTTCAATAAAAAATACGAAAACATAGCCAGTAAAGTTCAGTTTGGCGGCGGAGTCGAATATCTCGCAACAAATTATCTGGGAATAAAAGCCTTTGGCGAGTTTAATGTTCCCTTTAGTGATAATGTAGATTACTTAGTCAGCGGCGTTCGAGATGATTACTACTGGCGGTTTGGTTTAGGATTGACCTATTATTTCCCAAAAAGTTATAAGTACAAGAAGAAATAATAAAACCTCGTGATATTTCCAGGTTCTTTATAAAATGATTACAGGAGTAAATACAATGTAAGTTTAATAAAATTATGTCTCAAATGAAAATAGGATTAAAAATTTTGGCGTGCTTTATTCTTTTGATGTCTTGTAGTGAAGAACAAGTTGACGACACAGGAACAGCAGTAGTAAAAGGAAGAGTTGTTGATATTCGAACCTACGAAGGAATCGCAAATGCCCGTGTTTTATCGAGCCCAACAACAAGCACTGTATTCTCAGATAAAGATGGTTACTTTATTATGGAAAAAGTACCAGTAGGAAAATATTCTTTTCAAGCGCAGAAAGATGGATTTATTGCCAGATTTCAACCCGCTACAGTTGAAAAAGATGTTCCGGTAGAAATTATTTTTGAGTTAGAAGTATCTACAGCAAATAATAAACCACCTGAAATTCCTACGCTTACAGCTCCTTTGGATAATGCTACTTCTCAGGCTTTAAGTTTAGACTTGACTTGGACTTCGACAGATCCGGAAAAAGATCCAATGACGTTTCAAGTTACCGTTAAAAACGGAACGACTGATGAAGTTAAAACTTATTCTGATCTTAAGGCTACAACTTTAAAAATTACAGGTTTAGATTATAGTACAAAATACTATTGGCAAGTATCGGCAAATGACGGAATCAATAAACCTACAAATAGTGCAATAACTTCTTTTACAACATTAGCATTTCCAAATCCGAGATATTTGTATGTTAAAAAAGTAAAAAATAATAATGTCATTTATACTGCAGATGAAGCTGGAAATGAGCTTCAGTTATCGCCATCATCAGTTAATAGTTACAGGCCGAGAAAAAATTTGAGTATCAATAGAATTGCTTACATAAGTTCTGACGGTTCATTAAATCAAATTTTTACCATGAATCCTGATGGTACAGATGTCAAAAAAGTGACCAACTTTATTCCAATCGCTGGATTTAATATGGATCATGTTAATTATTGCTGGAGTACAAACGGTAGACAGATAATTTATCCTAATTTTGATCAGCTCCTTCGTATAGACTCAGATGGTTCAGGTTTAGTCCAGATATTTAAAACCCCTAATGGTAAGTTTATATCAGAGTGCGAATGGAGTCAGGACGGCAGTCAGATTGTACTAAAAGTAAATGACGCCTCAGGTTATAATGTCGAAATATATGCTATAAATATGGCTGGAGATGTCTTGTATCAAATACTTTCTGGAGAAAAAGGTGCTGCGAGCGGTCTTGGTATTACGATAGATAATAGTAAAGTAGTTTATACCAAAGATGTTTCTGGTTTCGAAAATTCGACCTACAGACGATTAGATTCTAGAATATTTATTTACACAGTAGCAACAAATACTTCGGCTGAATTAGACACTCAAAAAGAGAATGGTTTTAATGATTTAGACGTTAAATTCTCGCCAAACGAAGCAAAAGTCATCTTTGTTAATACGTCGAATGATGGATTATCTGCTAAAAACATTCAAACAGCAAGTATATCTGATAGTTCAACAAGGACAACTCTATTCCAAAACGCAGCAATGCCAGATTGGAAATAAACTTAAAAGACCAATTTTTTCAAAATAGTTAATCAGGGGAAATCGGCAGAAATTAGTTTCTGCCGATTTTTTTGTGAATCATATAATCGAATAAGTCAAAGAATTAAAAAAAGGGATTATCTTTGCACCACATCAACACAAACTAATTTTCATGAGTTCAGATTCTAGCAAAAGATATGCACAAAGAGGTGTTTCGGCATCAAAAGAAGACGTACATAACGCTATAAAAAATATTGACAAAGGCTTGTTTCCGCAGGCATTTTGTAAAATTGTACCAGATTACTTAACGCAAGATTCAGAGCATTGCTTGATTATGCATGCAGATGGAGCAGGTACAAAATCATCTTTGGCATATATGTACTGGAAAGAAACTGGAGATATTTCAGT
The DNA here is from genome assembly GCF_004119495.1 of Flavobacterium sp. YO12. Taxonomy (GTDB): domain Bacteria; phylum Bacteroidota; class Bacteroidia; order Flavobacteriales; family Flavobacteriaceae; genus Flavobacterium. The sequence continues at coordinate 38,048 of NZ_NRQU01000027.1, read as the reverse complement.
TTGGAAAGGCATTGCGCAAGATGCTTTAATCATGAATATTGACGATTTATTATGTGTAGGAGCTACAGATAATATTTTGCTTTCCTCTACAATTGGAAGAAACAAAAACTTAATTCCTGCTGAAGTTATTTCGGCAATTATAAACGGAACAGAAGAATTAATTAACGAATTAAAATCATTTGGAGTAACTATTCACTCAACAGGCGGTGAAACTGCAGATGTTGGCGATGTTGTGCGTACAATAATTGTAGATTCAACTGTTACAGCTCGTATGAAACGCAGCGATGTTGTAGATAATGCTAATATTAAGGCTGGTGACGTAATTGTTGGTTTGGCTTCTTTTGGTCAGGCAACTTACGAAAAAGGATATAACGGCGGAATGGGAAGCAACGGTTTAACTTCTGCACGTCATGATGTTTTCGGGAAATATTTGGCTAAAAAATATCCAGAAAGTTACGATGCAGCAGTTCCAGAAGAATTAATTTATTCAGGTCAGGTTAGTTTAACTGATGATGTTGAAAACAGCCCAATAAATGCTGGTCAATTAGTGCTTTCGCCAACGAGAACGTATGCACCAATTATCAAGAAAATTTTAGACACTTATACACCAAACGATATTCACGGAATGGTGCATTGCAGCGGAGGCGCACAAACTAAAATTTTACATTTCGTAAAAGATTTACACATTATAAAAGACAATTTATTTCCAGTTCCGCCATTGTTCAAGTTAATTCAAGAACAGTCAAAAACAGATTGGAAAGAAATGTATCAAGTTTTCAACTGCGGTCACCGTATGGAAATTTATGTTCCTGAGAATATTGCACAAGATATTATTGCCATTTCGAAATCATTTAATGTTGATGCACAAATCGTAGGTAGAGTAGAAGCAGCTGATGCTAAAAAACTAACAATTACCAGCGAATACGGAACATTCGAATATTAAAATAATTCACCATATAAGTGGTATAAGTTCATTTTAGTTACTTTTCAAGCGATTTTAATATGAACTTATATCACTTATATGTTTTAAAAACATTTCATTATGTACGAACTGCTTTTTTGGAGATATTTAGACGAAATTTACCTAAACCATCATGAAGTTTACGAAGCTCTTGTTGAAAAAGAAGGAGTTATCGGCCTGGAGAAACTTCCTGTTGAGGTAATTATAAATCGCATTAATTCTGTCTTTTCAAAATGGGAAAGAATTGATGAAAATAGCTGGAAAAATAATGCAGGAAAAGGTGCTTTTCAAGTTATTACAACTCCGCAAAGTGTCAAAATAGATTGTTATGGCACCGAAGGAAAAACTATGAATCAATTGGTCGATTTGATGCTGGAATTTAAATGTCCGCTTTACGATCCTCAAGTTCCGGAGCGTTATGATGAAATGAGTGAATAAATTTTTTAGTTCAATAAGTTTATGAATTTCGTCGTGATAAAAGTTTTGCTAAAAACCCGAAGATTTTACAAAGAATAACCAAAAAGCAAACTATGACTGTTTCCAATTTTTCTTTTTCAGATACTTTAATTTTAGAAGATGAGGTTGTTTTATTACGATCACTTCAAGAATCAGATGTCGAAAATTTATTAGAAATATCACTTAATGAACCTGAAACATGGAAATATTCGTTAATTGGTGCCGATGGTAAAGAAAATTTGATCAAATACATTCAGTCCGCTGTAAAAGCAAGAGAAAATCAAAAAGAATTCCCTTTTTTAGTTTTCGATAAAAAAGCTAAAAAATACGCAGGTTCAACACGTTTTTACGATATTAATCTCGAATATAAAACCCTGCAATTAGGGTACACTTGGTATGGTTCTGCTTTTAGAGGAACAGGACTTAATAAACACTGCAAGTTTTTACTGCTTCAATTTGCTTTTGAAACTTTAGGAATGGAGCGCGTAGAATTTCGCGCAGACAATAATAACGAAAGAAGTGTTGCCGCAATGAAAAGTATTGGCTGTAAAGTCGAAGGCGTTTTGCGCAGTCATATGCCAACAGCAAACAGCGATGTTCGTCGTGATTCTATTGTTTTGAGTATTTTAAGAAACGAATGGTTTGATGAGGTAAAAGAAAACTTAAAACAAAAACTTTAATAAAAGAGCCAAAGGCTCGAACCATATTGTAGGGCTGGACTTCAGTCCAGTCTAAACAAAAACAAGAGATAGTATAAAGCTAGATTTTAATCCAGCAAAGATTTATTCTATATTGTTTCTAAGTCGCTTTTTAGCAATTGCTTATTTTGGAATTGCAGTTTTGGAACTTAATAAATCATACAATTTTTTGTTGTCATTTGATAATGTAGACCAACTCTGTATGGACGAATATTTGCATGAAATACTTGTACTACAATAACTAATCTCAATTGTTATATTTTCACCTGCGCCACAAGTCAGTTGTGTAGTGGCAATAGCTGGATCCTTTATGATTTGATGTGTATATTTTGCTAAGCTGTCAAGTTCTTTATTAGTGAAATTTAATTTGTTTTGAACTTTTTTTCTCTTTTCCATCCTTTTGCTTAATCCATTCTTCTGAATAGGCATCATCATAAGTTACATAAATAATTTTCTTTTTTGATTCAAAAATGATAGTACAGTAATCTTTTACTTTTATATCTGTATTCTCTTTTTTGTGAGAACAAGATTGAGATGTAATGAATACTATAATTGCTGAAACTAATAAGATATATTTTTTCATGAAATGTAATCTTTTTATATTTCAAAGATATTTAAAACCTTTTTAGAAGACTATATTTTATGTTTTTTTAAAAACATATTTAGTTGTAATTTTCTAAACTAAAAACAAAGGCAAATTGTTTTAGTAATTACCTGATATGTTTTAGATAAAAATAGAATGATTAAAAAATTCACCCAATGAATAGAATAAAGTGCAAAAGTCTTCTTTTCGGATTTTCATTTTTGCTGCTTGCTACCATTTCAAATGCACAGAAAAAAACAGTGGAAAAAAGAAACTTAATTCAATATGTCGATCCAATGATAGGAACCGCAAAAATGGGACATACTTACCCAGGTGCTACAGTGCCTTTTGGAAGCGTACAATTAAGCCCGGAAACCGATACGATTGCTTACAGTTTAAATGGGAAATATAATGGTGAAGTTTATAAATACTGTGCCGGCTATCAGTATGAAGACAAAACGATTGTAGGCTTTAGTCATACTCATTTCAGCGGAACTGGGCATTCAGATTTAGGTGATTTTTTAATTATGCCTACAACGGGAAAATTACAATTAAATCCAGGTGTTGCATCAAAACCGTTATCGGGCTATAGATCGGCATTTTCTCATTCGACAGAAAAAGCAGAGCCGGCTTATTACAGTGTTTTTCTAGAAGATCATAAAATAAAAGCAGAACTTACGGCAACAACTCGCGTTGGAATGCACCAATACACATTTCCAAAATCTGATGATGCACATGTAATTCTGGATTTAACTTCTGGAATTTACAATTATGATAAAAAGAATGTCTGGACTTTTGTTCGTATAGAAAATGATACGTTAATAACAGGATACCGTCAGACAAATGGATGGGCGAGAACCAGAACGGTTTATTTTGCAATGTCTTTCAATAAACCAATTAAAAGTTACGGACAGGCAGCACAAGAAAAAAGTGTGTACAGAGGTTTTTGGGGAAGATTTGATCAAACGAAAAACTTCCCAGAAATGGCAGGTCAGAACCTAAAATTGTTTTTTGATTTTGATACGAATGAAGGCGAAAAAATCAAAATTAAAATGGCTTTATCCCCTGTTAGTTCGGCTGGCGCATTAGAAAATATGAAAAAAGAAACACCTGATTGGGATTTTGAAAAAGTAAAAAGACAAAGTCAGGAAGTTTGGAATAAAGAATTGAATAAAGTTCAGATTGAAACCATTCAAAAAGAAGATTTAGTTAATTTTTACACCGCAATGTATCATGCATTTTTAGGCCCGACCGAATACATGGATTTAGACGGAAATTACAAAGGTTTAGATATGAATGTTCATAAAGCCGAAAACTTTACCAATTATACCAGTTATTCACTTTGGGATACGTATCGTGCTTTACATCCTTTATTTAATATTGTTCAGCCAAAAAGAAATGCAGATATGGTAAGTTCAATGCTGGCACATTCAGATCAAAGCGTTCATAAAATGCTTCCAATCTGGTCACATTATGCAAACGAAAACTGGTGCATGATTGGATACCATTCTGTTTCAGTTGTAGCAGATGCGATTGTAAAAGGAAATATTAGTTTTGATGCCGAAAAAGCGCTTCAGGCTTGTGTAAATACTGCAAAAGTGCCGTATTATGATGGATTAGAATTTTACATGAATAAAGGATATGTTCCAGAAGACAAAAACGGTGCTTCGGTTTCTAAAACTTTAGAATATGCTTATGATGACTGGGCAATTGCACAAGCTGCAAAGAAATTGGGTAAAACAGAAATTTACAATGAATTTATCAATAGATCGAAAAATTATAAAAACGTCTATGATGAAAAAACAGGTTTTATGCGTCCGAAATTAAACGATGGAACTTTTAAGAAAGAGTTTGATCCGCTTGACACGCATGGTCAAGGTTTTATTGAAGGAAATTCTTGGAATTACAGCTTGTACGTTCCGCAAGATCCTGCTGATATGATTAAATTAATGGGCGGAAATGAGAAGTTTAAAGTTCGTTTAGATTCGTTATTCAACATGCATCTTCCGGACAAATATTTTGAGAATACAGAAGACATTACAAGAGAAGGAATAATTGGGAATTATGTTCACGGAAATGAGCCTTCGCATCACGTTGTGTACTTGTACAATTGGACAGATTCTCCATGGAAAGCTCAAGATAAAATTAGAATGATCTTGAAAAAAATGTACAGAAATGGTGCTGATGGTTTAGGAGGAAATGATGATTTCGGACAAATGAGTGCTTGGTATATTTTTAGCAGTTTAGGATTTTATCCCGTTGCTCCCGGTTCTGATGAATATGCATTAGGAAGTCCGTTGCTGAAAAATGCTGTTTTAAATTTAGAAAACGGAAAAACTTTCGAAGTAGAAACCGTAAACCAATCTGATAAAAATGTATTTGTGAGTAAAGTTCTGCTGAATGGAAAACAATTAGAAAAACCATTTTTAAAACATGCTGATGTTATGAATGGCGGGAAAATAACATTTTATATGAGCAGTAAACCGAATAAGAAACAATATTAAAATTAGTTTTATGTTTGTCACCCTGAGCGTAGTCGAAGAGCTTTTATAACGAAAATGGGCTTCGACTTCGCTCAGCCTGACAAAAGTTTGTAAATGAGCCAAACGGTGTAATATTAAAATTCGTGAAAATTTGCGTAATTCGTGGCTAAACAACAAAAAAGTTCACGAAATTTGCATTTCAAATATTAGAAAAATCATTATGAAAATAAATTTAAAATCAGGAATTGATAAACTGCTTTTCGGGATGAAGCAGAACGATGTAACAGCTGTTTTAGGAAAACCTGATAAAAACTATAACGACGAAGATGATAATGTGATTTTTGTATATAATGCATACAAAATGAGATTAACATTTTATCAAGAAGAAGACTTGAAATTAGGTTATATAGTGGCTTCTAGTAATGATTTAGAAGTTTTTGGCTTCAAGTTAATCGGAAGAAAAATTGCTGATGTAAAGAAAGATTTTGCAGCAAAAGGAATAACAAAATATACCCAAGAAACTTTTGATACGTTTGAGAATTATTTCAACGAAGACAATTGGTTTATTCTGCAAACAGAATTTGATGAAGTAGTGAAATTTGAAATTGGAGCAATCATCAATGATAAGGATGAATTTGCTTGGAAATTTCCAGTGAAGAAATAAACTCTTTTTTGTCAGGCTGAGCGAAGTCGAAGCCCAACTCAGTGCTAATTTAACTTGCAATGGCTTCGACTTCGCTCAGCCTGACAAACTACAGCATAAAAAAAACCGCAATCACTTGTCGGTTTTTTTGTTTTCAGTCAAAAGGAAATTAACCTTTCAGCCAAGCATTTTTAAGTTTTCTTTTGAAGCGTCAGTAGCTTTAAAAGTTTCAGATTCTTCGTAAGGCAGTTTTACTGTTCCTTTTATCGTTTCTTCTTTACCGCCGCGTTTAATTTTTAAAGTAATAGGATCGTTTTCTTTCCAGTTCTCACTTTCAGTTATTAGATCGTAGATATTATCTAGAGAGTAAGGTTTGTTGTTTACCGAAAGAATAATATCACCGCCTTTTAGATTTAAATTTTTAAAGAATTCGTTAGTTCCAACATCAGAACGAACTGCGATTTCTTTAGTCTTTTTATCTACACTAATGTATGGAGTTTGTCCTTTAATAAAAACTGGCGCCGCTTTTTTCTCAACGGCTTTAGTTACACCAACTTTTGCTAAATAAAAATCATAAGGAATAGGAGTAGTTCCTGCTACATATTTGTTTAAAAATTCGCCTACTTCAGGATAAGTTAACTGCGTGATTTTTGCAAATAGCTCATTATCATTAAATGGTTTGTCAACGCCATATTCACTAGATAATTTATGCATTAAATCAAGGATTCCTCTTTCTCCATTGCTTTTTTCTCTAATAATAATGTCAATACACATACCAATTAAAGCTCCTTTTTGGTACACATTTAAGTATTGATCTTTGTAAGGCTGTTCTAAAACATTGGCACTCATTTTAGTAAAAGACATAGTATCATCTAAACTTTTAGACTGCTCAATTTTGTCTGCAATACGAGTGTAGAACTCACCTTCGTTAATTAAACCTTGATTGATTTGAAAAAGGTTGGCAAAATATTCTGTAACACCTTCGTACATCCATAAATGTTCAGACATTTTAGGTGCATTATAATCAAAATACTGGATTTCTTTTGAGTGAATAGTTAATGGCGTTACGATATGAAAAAACTCATGAGAAACGACATCTTTCATTGATTCTACCAGTTTTTCTTTTGGCATTGATTCTGGCAGTACAACAGTTGTTACAGTTGGGTGCTCTAAAGCTCCAAAACCGTGTGCATCATCTTTTGCTAAGGTTGATAAATACAATAAAACAGTATATTTTTTATTTGCATTTACTTTTCCTAAAAAGTTTTTTTGCGCCGTCATCATTGTTTTCATTTCCGGCGTGATGCTTTCGGCAGTAAATTTTCCAGTTGGCGAGTAAACAGCAATTAAAATATCCATACCATTTACATTAAACTCAGTATAATCTGGTTTAGAATACATAATAGGATTTTCGACTAAAACAGCATAACGTGGAGTTGTAAAAACATCGCTTGTTTTGCTTGGATCCTGATCTGTCATAGAAGTTGCTCCCCAAAGTGTTTCAGGATGTGTAATAGTAACTTTATAAGGAATCTCTAATTTGTCTTGAAAATACCCTACAAAGCCATGTGTATTTACTAAGAAATTAACTCCTGCATTGATGTTAGTACCTGCGGGCGAGAAAATATCATCATTGCCAAAACCAGTTCCTTTTTCAGTATCGAAAGTGTCATTAACTAAATACGTGATTTTTTTTAACGCTTTTGCATTCGAAATAGACCATGAATTATCGTCGATTCTTTTTACAGTTAAAGCATTTCCTTTTGCATCAAAAGCTTTGAAATCTTCTGAATTTTTTCCGTAGTTATCAGTTGAATAAGTTCCTGGAACCGTTTTCGGAATGCTGTAAACAATCTCGTCTGTCTTGATTTGAGGAGGAGTTACCGTTACTAAAACTTTGTCGTCTTTTACATCTACAAGATTGATGTTAACATCTACAACATTGCTTTTTCCTGCTGAAGTACTTCCAGTTTTACAGCTCCAAAGCGTTACAGCAAGAGCTAAAGTGTAAAGTATTTTTTTCATTTGTTTAAGTTTAGTTATTCGTATTTGACTAAAAAAAGTAAAATTGTTACAATAAAGCAAAAAATAAAAAAAACTCCTGACACTCAGGAGTTTTAATTTAGTCGAATTTGTTTTTTATATAATATTTACCATCTAAATCTTCATCAAAATCATCAATTTTAACGGGTTTCGGTTTTGGTTTATTGGCAATGGCTTTCTTTTTCCACATCTCAAATTTTTCAAGAGGCATTTTCTTCTTCATGATTTCAAGAACTTCTTTTTCTGCCAACCCAAATTCTTTTTTTATGACTTCAAATGGATTTTTTTCTTCTAAGGCTAATGAAACAAGCTTCTCGGTTTGTTCCCAATTCAATTCTTTGCGGTTACTCTTTTTCATCTCGTGAAAATTAATTCAAAAATAGAGGTTAATGATTAATAGATTGATTTTCATTTTATGTATCAATATTAATAAAAAAAATAATTAGTTGGTTCGATCAAGTATGTTTTTTTTACTGTTTTTTTTCGGAATTAAAGGATCGCAATTTTTGAAACGGAATTTTTAATAAATTTCTTAATTGATTGTTTTCTTCAGGCAGCATATGTGTGTCGACTCCGTAAATTAACTCTTCTTTTGGTAAAGTGGTAAAAGTTCCAAATAGTCGATCCCAAACAGAGAAAATATTGCCATAATTGCTATCTGTGTAAGGCAGTACATAATGATGGTGTACTTTGTGCATATTTGGAGAAACTAAAAAGTAACTTAAGAAAACATCTAATTTGTTTGGCAGCGAAATGTTGGCATGATTAAATTGAGTTGCAATTACAGATAATGTTTGGTATAGAAAAACCATCCACATAGGACTGCCAACTACAAGAACGCCAAGAGTAGTAAATACAAATCGAATTATACTTTCTCCCGGATGATGTCTGTTTGCAGTTGTTGTATCGATCCAAGTGTCTGTGTGATGTATAATGTGAAAGCGCCACAGAAACTTTATTTTATGTTCAATAAAATGCACTAAATAAGCACCTATTAAATCTAATAAAAGCAGTCCGATAATGGTATACAGCCAAATAGGAATTTCGGGCAGCCATTGTAGAATGCCAAAATGATTTTCGGTTGTCCAGCTTGCAGTTTTTATTAGAATAAAAGCCAGTACAAAATTGACGATTATAGTGGTAAATGTTAGAAAGAAGTTGATTCCTGCATGCTGCCATTTATGGTATTTCATTTGAAAGAGAGGAAAAGTATTCTCTATTATCCAAAAAAAAGTAATGCCTCCCACTAAAATTAAACTGCGATGTGATGATGGAATGGTGCTGAAATAAGAAATAATTTCGTTCATAACAAATTGGTTTAAATAGATTTGAAATGTTCTTTCTTTAAAAAAAAGAGGAAACCAAATACTTGAATATCTGATTTCCTCTTAGAATGTTTTTTAGCTGTACTATTTTTAAGCTTTTTTTATCAAGCTGATTATGAAAAGTAATACCCAAGCTCCTCCTACGGCAACAATAATCTGCCATAAAAGTCCGCCGCCGCCAATTCCGAGTTTGCCGGCAATCCAGCCGCCAACAAAACCGCCGATAATTCCAACGATAATATTACCAAATAATCCAAAACCTGCACCTTTCCAAATCTGACCCGCAAGCCAGCCTGAAATAGCTCCTATAAGTAAGAAATATAAAAATTCCATAGTTTTAAAGTTTAATAGTTATACAAGTTAAATTATGCAGCGTCGTGGTTTTGCAGCAATGATTTATAAATAAATCCAGCTACAATGGCACCTAAAATAGGGGCAACCCAAAATAACCAAACTTGTGAAAGAGGTTCTCCGCCAACAAAAATAGCTTGCGATAATGATCTCGCAGGATTTACCGATGTATTTGTAATAGGAATACTGATTAAGTGAATAAGAGTTAAAGCCAAACCAATTGCGATACCGGCAAATCTTCCGTTTGCAAACTTATCTGTTGCACCTAAAATTACTAACAAGAAGAATAATGTTAGAACGAACTCAGCTATAAAAGCAGATTGCAGTGAATATCCATCAGGAGAGAATGCTCCATATCCGTTTGATGCAAAAGCACCTGCTTGTGTATTGTTAATTGCGTTTCCTGCTTTACCCGTCCAAATAATAAATAATGTTCCAGCAGCAGCAAGTGCACCAATACATTGCGAAATGATATAAGGTAAAAGGTCTTTTGCAGGAAATCTTCCTCCAGCCCATAATCCAAACGATACGGCTGGATTAAAATGTCCTCCTGAAATATGCCCTACGGCATACGCCATTGTTAATACGGTTAAACCAAAAGCTAAAGCAACGCCCGCAAATCCAATTCCTAGATTTGGAATTCCTGCTGCAAAAAGTGCACTTCCGCAACCTCCAAAAACCAGCCAATAAGTTCCAAAAAATTCAGCAAATAATTTTTTCATAATTAAATAATTTTAGATTAATAGATTTGATTAATATTGGGTGTATTGATATGCCCAAAAAACCAAGACGATCTGTAAGGGCAAACGTACAAATAAAATCCATTTTGGTAAACCAAAACTCGCTTTTTTATTTTGATACATATACAAATTGGCAGGAAAAATTGCAATTAATAATGCAATAATTCCCCAAGCTGCAATATGTGTCGAAAAAGAAAGTGTTAGAAGAATGCCTAATAGTATTTCGGCAGCTCCACTTAAAATATTTATTACTTTGGGGTTTTTGAATACAGGAGGTATAATTTTAATATACATTCCAGGATTTCTAAAATGATTTAGTCCTGCAAGTATATAAAGAATCGCCATCAAATATAAATGCCAAGGTAAATTCATGATAGATAGTAGTTTATCACGAATTTATAAAAAAATTAACAATTATAACATTACAAGCTGCTTTTTTTTAATGGTATATTAAAAGCTTATTTACTGCGTTTAAAATTTACATTCATAATAATGATCGCCAGAATAATTAAAATAATTCCAATCCATTGAGAAAAAATCACTTTTTCATTCAATAAAACATAAGCCATCATTACAGAAACGGGTAATTCTAATGCCGAAACAATACTGCCTAATCCAATTCCGGTTAACGGAAAACCTAAGTTCAATAACATAGGAGGGATGATAGTGCCAAACAAAGCTAGAATGATTCCCCACTTAAAGAAAATATCAAGATTAAAAGAACCAGTCTGCGTAAAAAAAGCAAAGGAGAATATAATTACAGCACCGCCCAAAAGCATATATAAGCTACGCTGAGCCGATGAAATTTCTGTAGCGACACGATTAGCAGTAAACATTGTTGTAGTAAAAGATGCAGCAGCTAACACACCCCAAACAATTCCGCGCCAATCTAGTGCAATATCATTATTGATGATATTAGTGGCTAAAACCGTTCCAACAAGGACAATTAAAACGGCAATAACTTTTTGTTTTGAAGGCAGTTTTTTTTCTAGAATCATTTCAAGTAAAACACCCATCCAAACAGTTTGCATCAATAACACGATACCTATAGAAACTGGTATATATTTTACTGCCAGATAATAAAATAAACTTGTCATTCCTAACGATGTTCCCGCAAGCATTAAACTGAATATGTTTTTTTGATGAAGCTTTTACAACGGTTCCTTTGTTTTTTGCTTTTTGAAAAGCATTTATAAGCAAGATACCAAGTATACCAAGTATAAATTGAGAAGTTGTAACTTCGGCTGTTGTATATCCTTCAGTGTAAGCCATTTTTACGAAAGTAGCTAACATTCCGTAAGTTGTAGCTCCTAAAGCAACTAAAAATACTCCTTTTAATACATTGTTTTGTAACATCTTTATGATTTGTTTTGAAAAAATTAAGCGGGCAAAGGTAAGGTATTTTGTTTAGGAATTAATAGAAAATATACGCAAACGTTATCATTGTGCGTGTTTTGGTTTTTTATTTTAGTATTATTTTAGGGATTCTTCAGAAGAATATTTTTGGCAGAAATAAAAAAAGTTCCCAAAGATTTGAACTTTTGGGAACTTTAATTGTTATTTCAAAAAAGGAATTTGAAAGTATTATTTTGTTGGTTGATTTTGATAGGTTTCAATTTCAAAAATCAAAGTTGCATTTGGCGGAATTACGCCTCCAGCTCCTTTTTCGCCATAAGCTAAGTTTGAAGGAAGGAAGAAAATTGCTTTTTCTCCATCTGTCATCATGTCTAGAGCTTCAATAAAACCAGGAATCATACCATCTTTTTTACCAACTGTAAAAGGAAAAGCCTTGTATCCGCCTTGAGCATCTCTATTTGCGTCGTATTTGCCATAAGCTTTTGCTACATTGCTCATGCTGCTGTCAAAAAGACTTCCGTCTTCAAAATAACCTGCATAATGAAAGTAAATTGAAGAACCTTCAGCACCTTTTACGCCAGTTCCTTTTTGTGTAATTACATATTTTAAGTTAGAAGCTGTTGTAGTTGCTTTAGCTTTTGTTGCTGCAAAGTAAGCAGCCTTATCTTTAATTACTTTTTGACTTTCGGCTTTTTTAGCTTCTTGTTTTTTTGCATCATCTGTAAGGACTTTTACCGCATCAAATTTTTTAGCAGCAACACCTTTACGAGTAATAGTAATTTTTGTCATTATATCGTCTTGAACAATCTTATTTACATTATCCATTCCAGATACAACATGTCCAAAAATAGTGTGTTTACCATTAAGCCATGGAGTTTCTTTATGCGTAATAAAAAACTGGCTGCCATTTGTTGCAGGTCCAGAATTAGCCATTGCAAGAACTCCTCCTTTTTCGAATTTTAATTCTTCGACAAATTCATCTTTAAATGAATATCCAGGGCCTCCAGAACCATTTCCGTCAGGATCTCCTCCTTGAATCATAAAATCATTAATAACTCTATGAAATTTTAAACCATCGTAAAATGGTTTTCCTTTAAGTCTCTCTACTTTTACATTAGGATTTTTTCCTTCTGCAAGAGAAATAAAATTAGCCACTGTTACAGGAGTTTTTACATATTCTAACGATAGAACGATGTCTCCTTTTGTTGTAGAAATAGTAGCAAATATTCCCTCATCCGGGTTTGGTTTAGCAACAGGTTTAGCTGTAGGTTTTGCAGTCGTTACTGCTGGCTTAGCAGCAGGTTTTGCGGCTGGTTTTTTAGTGGTTTGCGCTTGAATATTTACAACCGCTAAACAAAATAAAAATAAAAGTTTAAACTTCATTGCATTTTAAATTTAAGTCAAGAAATATAATTACAAGTTTTATAATTATGGTTTTTCTAATAATTGAACTTCAAAAATAATATTTGCATTTGGTGGTATAACACCGCCGGCTCCAGTTTCTCCGTATGCTAAATGTGCAGGAATAAAAAGAACTGCTTTATCTCCAAATGATAGCTGCTCGATACCTTCGATAAAACCTGGGATCATACCGTCTTTACGACCTGCTTGAAAAGGAATTGGCTGATAACCTTTTGCTTCAGCTCTTGCTGCATCAAATTTTCCAAAAGCTTTGTTTACATCTTCAATACTTGAATCAAACAAAGTTCCATCTTCTAAGAAACCAGCATAGTGAATGTATATTTGAGCGCCAGTAGCTGGTTTTTTACCTGTACCTTTTTCAGTGATTATGAATTCTAAACCAGAGTGGGTTTTTGTTGCTTTTGGTTTTAAAGAAGCGTAATAATCTACTTTTTCTTTTTGCACTCCCGCAAACTTACTTTTCTCTTTTGAAGCTTCTGCAAAATAATCATGAAGTACTTTTTCTGCATCAAATTTTTTGGCAGCTTCTCCGTTTCTAACAATAGTAACAGAAACAATACTATCACCTTGTACCACTTTGTTTACTACTTCTTGACCTTTGTCGACAACGTGACCAAAAATAGTATGTTTTCCGTCTAACCAAGGAGTTTCAGTATGAGTAATAAAGAACTGACTGCTGTTTGTGCCAGGACCATTATTTGCCATTGCTAAAACACCAGCTTTGTCAAATCTCAAATCTGAAATTTCATCTTTAAATCTATAACCTGCATCTCCAGAACCAGTTCCTTCAGGATCTCCAGTTTGAATCATGAAATTTTCTATAACTCTATGAAATTTTAAACCATCATAAAAATGTTTCTTTTTCAAGTAATCTTTGGTAACAAACTCATTTTTGCCTTCGGCTAAGGTTACAAAGTTAGCTACTGTAACAGGTGCTTTTTTATAATCTAATTCAACAATTATATGTCCTTTGTTCGTTTCAATATCGGCATATAAACCATCAGGCAGGCTGCTGTTTTCATTTTTACAAGAGTAAAACGAAGCAGCGGTTAGTAATAATACTAAAATACTTTTTTTCATTTTTAAAATGTTTTTTTATGGGTTTATTGTATCTTTTTTTGGTGTCGCTGCCGGAGCTGCTGTTGTACTTTTTACAGTTTGTTTTGGAGCTGCCGCAGTTTTTGAAGCTGCTGCTGGATCAGGAACAAAATTACGAAGCGTAACAGTACAGATTAAAGGTTGGTTTGTTCCTATTTTTTTATTATCGCCATGATAGCCGTAAGCAATATGTGATGGAAATAAAAAGGTAACAGTTTCATTTTTTTTCATGTACTTGATTCCGTCACGTAATCCCATCATAATATCCTGTTTGTCTACATAATACGTCTGAGGGCCAAGATCAGCTTCTGAGTAGATGATTTTGCCATTAATGTCTTTTACTTCTAAATTAAAATAGGCAATATCTCCTTTTTTTGGTGTAGCTGTATCCGTATTGTTTTTTTCATCATAAGAAAACCAATATCCTTTTCTAGTAGCATAGTACTTTACTTTTGGATTTGTTTTGATGATCTTTTTGATAACATCTTCTTCATTTGCAACCAGTTTTTTGTTTCTGTCGGCTGACTTTTTCATAAAAGTACCCGAAGCTCTTGAAATTGGTTTTCGAGCTTCTTCGTGATGTTTACAGCTTGCCAGTAAAACAGTAAAAAGCAGTGTGTAAATACTAATTTTTAAGTAGTTCATACGGGGTTATATTTTTAGTTTACTTACCAAATTTTCAAACTTTTTAAGCGTTTCTTCCATTGTAGCTTCAGATCTTCCGCCAGCTGCGTTGCTGTGGCCTCCGCCGTTAAAATGGTCGCGTGCAAATTGGTTAACATCAAAACCTCCTTGTGAACGGAATGAAATTTTGATGATTTTTTCGTCTTTATTTTCTATAAAAATAGCTGTAAAAACAATACCTTTTATACTTAATCCGTAATTTACAATTCCTTCAGTATCACCCTTTACATAATTAAACGAATCTAATTCGTCCTGTGTAAGTGATGTGTATGATGTTTGATGCTCTTCTAGAACTTTCATGTTTTGAAGTGCACGTCCTAATAATTGCAGACGACTGTACGAGCTATTATCAAATAATAAAACTGGAATTTGAGTGTTCTCTACACCTAAATCAATTAATTCTGCAATAATTCGATGCGTGTTTCCTGTTGTTCCCGGAAAACGGAATGAACCAGAATCTGTCAAAATTCCTGTATAAATGCAAGTTGCGATAGTTTTATCAATATCTTCTTTTTTGTTTAAAAAGGAAATAAAGTTATAAACCATTTCGCAAGTAGATCCGTACGAAGTGTCAGAATAAGTATAAGCTGCATAATCATCAGGTTTTTGATGATGATCAATCATAATGAAAGGTGCAGTTAATCGAGCCAAAGTGTGCTCCATTTCGCCTACACGATGCAGAGCATTGAAATCAAGTGTGAAAATTAACTCGGCTTCTTCTAATATTTTGGTACAGTTTTCAGTATCTTTTTCAAAGATTTTAACGGTTTCTGAGCCTGGCAGCCAAGCTAAAAAATCAGGAAAATCATTAGGCGCAATTACAGTTGGCTGATGGTTATTTTTGAGTAAAAAATGATATAAACCTAATGTAGATCCCATAGCATCGCCATCTGGACCTCTATGCGGAATTATTACGATTTTCTTTGGAGCGGCAAGCAACAATTGTATTGCTTGAATATCTTGTATTTTCATAGTGTGCGAATTTACATTTTTTTAATGTAATGTTGAAATCATTTTATAGATTAACACACTTTTATCAGTTGTTAGTTTTTGATCCTATTTTTTATTGCAAATGATTATTGAAAACGTTGATAAAGAGTAAATTAAAGCCATTTTTGGTACAGCTTATATTTAGCCCCCTTAACAATCTGTGATTTGTAAATACCAATTGAACCTGAAGAAAAGTAAGCAATTGTACAGCCAAGTGCGATAAATATTCCGGGTTGAATGCCAAATAATTCCATTCCCATAATGGTGCAGGCGATAGGAGTATGGGTTGCTCCTGAAAAGACAGACACAAATCCTATTCCTGCTAAAAGAGCGATAGGCATCGGGATAATTAAAGATAAGGCACTGCCTAAAGTGGCTCCTACAAAAAATAATGGAGTTACTTCGCCGCCTTTAAAACCAGCTCCTAAAGTGAATCCTGTGAATAAAATTTTAAGCAAAAAATCATACCATTGACTTGGGTTTGAAAATGATTCAACGATAACAGGAACACCAAGTCCAGAGAATTTAGTAAAACCAAATCCTGCAATTGCAATGGCTAAAATTGTTCCTCCAATAACAGGACGAAGCGGAGGATATTTGATGTTTTTTGAAAAAAGCGAACTCCAAAAATGGGTGCTTCTTGAAAAAAGTAAAGCCGCAAAACCTGAAAGAAGACCAATTAGTAAAGTGTAAAAGAGGTTCAAAATACTTAATTCTGGTATTACAGGAATGCTGTAATGGGTATGTTTTATTTCCCAAAATTCTACCGTAAAATAAGCGGCATATGCTACTAGAAATGATAATAGGATGCTTTTGAAATTGATTTTACTGAAGTATAAAACTTCTAACGCAAAAATGGCACCCGCCAAAGGTGTTCCAAAAACAGAAGCAAAACCTGCACTGATACCCAGAATTATTAGAATTTTGCGTTCAGAATTGTCTAATTTGAAAATTCTGGTGAATTGGTCAGCGATAGCGCCGCCCATTTGTACAGCAGTTCCTTCACGACCCGCTGAACCTCCAAATAAATGTGTAATTAAGGTTCCTAAAAGTACTAAAGGAGCCATTTTAAGCGGAATTACTTTTTTGGGTTTTTCATATTCTTCAAGCAATAAATTATTGCCTTTTACAACAGATTCTCCCCAATAATAATAACTTAACCCAACTAATAAACCGCCAAATGGTAAAAGGAAGATAATCCAATCGTGCTGTATTCTAAACTGCGTAACCCATTCTAAAGAAACAAGAAAAAATGCAGAAGCAGATCCTGAAAGTATACCTATTAAAGCACAGATAAGAATCCATTTAGGAATATCAAGTAGTAGTTGTTTTGGGTTTTGAAAAGCCATCCAAAGATTAAAAATATTTTAGCCACGAATTTCACGAATTTTCACGAATTAATGTTTTTTTTATTGAAGAAAACAAAAGAAATCTTTTAAAATTTTTTAATCAGTGATAAAACAAAAAAAATAATTAGTGGTAATTCGTGAAATTAGCGGCAAAAAAACTATTGAACAACAGCTGTAAATTCAATTTCAACTAAATATTCAGGAGCAACTAATTTACTTATTTCATAAAAACCTGTAGTTGGTTTTACATCTTTAAAGAAAGCAGAATGTGCTCTGGCTACATCTTCAAAAGTAGAAATATTGGTAGTGAAAATTCGTGTTCTAATAACGTCTTTCATTCCAACATTCAAATCTTCTAAAACCTTTTCTACACGTTCAAGAATGTTATAAGTTTGAGCATAAGCATCGTCTGCTTTAACATTTTCGCCGTCAACAATTGCAACAGTGCCAGAAACTTCAATGATATTGCCAATTCTTACAGCGCGGCAATATCCCATTTTGTCTTCCCACGGTGATCCTGTTAAGATATTTTCTCTTTTCATTTTGTGTGTTTTTTTGAATTGTTCTTTACGTTTTTAAAAACAAATTCAGGTTAATTAATGTGCTGCAATTTATAAAATATGCTTGGTAAAAAGAGTCGTAATTGTTTGAAATCCCTTTGGTAATTATTGTTTTTTGTGATATTTTAAAAGGATAATTTATCTGTTGGATGTAATTTCTAAAAACTTGTTTAAACATATAGATTTTATATTTCGAAAAGAATACAAAAAGAAGCATATTTCTCTCACACAGCTGTGCTATGTGTATTTTAAATAAGTGAAACGCCTTTTTTTGATAAACTATAGTCTATGTTTCTAATTGTTGAATTAATTACGTGCAAAGGGCTATAATTCTTGAATTTTATGATATTTGATGCTCTTCATAAATTCTAAGTTTATTTTGTGTGCTGGTAAGATGCTGCTGCAAAATTTCAATTTTGTTAAGTAAATGGTAAATAGCATCAATTCCTTCAAAATTAATTTTTAGGTCATAATGCATACGAATCATTTTTTCTATGGCAGGCAGTTGTTCAGGCTGTAAATATTCTTCGTTTTCTTCGACAACAATTTCGACTAAGCCATAATTATGCAGCTCTTTTATAAAAGTATTTTCAATTTCGTTATACAAACAAAACTGTTTTATTAAGATTAAGCTTTTGTTATTCATGATTTCTTAGTTTAGCTAATTCTGCAAATAATTCTTTTTCTTTTTCAGATAATTTAGTTGGTAATTTTAAAGTATACGTTATATATAAATCACCAAACTGATTGTCTTTTTTGTAAACAGGAAATCCTTTTCCTTTTAGTTTTACTTTGGTTCCCGGTTGAGTTTCGGGTGCTACTTTTATTTTTACTTTTCCATCAAAAGTATTCACATAAATTTCTCCGCCTAAAATTGCCGTGTACAAATCCAGATCAACATCGGCATATAAATTATTGCCTTCACGTTTAAAGTCAGAGCTGTTATTAATTATAAAAGTAATGTACAAATCGCCGTTAGGCCCGCCGTTTGCTCCGGGCGCTCCATGATTTGGAATTTTTATAATCTGTCCGTTTTCAACACCAGCCGGAATCGTAATTCGGATATTTTTACCGTTTACATTTAAGTTTTGTTTGTGAGTGGTATAAGCAGATGCTAAATCAAGCTGTAATTCTGCATTAAAATCCTGTCCACGATATTTTGCTTGAGCTCTTGAACCTCTTCCAGAACCGCCATACATAGAATTAAAGAAATCGGAAAAATCACTCTCAGAAAAATTACCTCCGCCAAAATCAGTATAACTTTGATTTCCGCCTTGCTGTTGTCTCGAATATTGCTGCTGATTTGGGTCATAGCCTGCCTTTTCAAATTCATCGGCATGTTTCCAGTCTTTTCCATACTTATCGTATTTTTTACGATTTTCGGGATTGCTTAAAACCTCATTTGCTTCATTTATCTCTTTGAATTTTTGTTCCGCTTCTTTATCATTCGGATTTAAATCGGGATGATATTTTCGTGCCAGTTTTCGATATGCCTTTTTGATATCGGCATCAGTAGCAGATTTGGTAATGCCTAATATTTTATAATAATCGATATAATCCATTTTTTAGAATTTTATAATATTAAAAGAATTAGCCGCTTGGTTTTATTTTGGAAGAAGTTATTTTTTTGAAATTTTAGAATAACTTTTTAAAGTTTTGAAGTTAGTAATAAGTTGTTTACTATCAAAGAAATAATGTTAGTTTTTATTTGTAAAATGTAGGATTAATTTTGGTTATGAAAGTTTTGTCAGATATTTGTTAGAGATTTTTGGCAGGTTTTTTGCTTCCAAAAATTAGCCTAATATATTGTTATAATAGTCTTAAAGTTGTCGCACCAAACTTATTTATATTATTTTTGTGATGCTTGACTTACGATTTTATAAAAATTTTAAAGCCGATTCGATAACACCTTTTCAATGAAGCATCTTTTATTTTTCATATTATTTTTTACAGCTCTAACAGTTTCAGCGCAGACTGAATTTGGAGGCAAGATGAAGCCAATTCCGGCACCTAAGTTTGGCGCAAAGAAAAAAGAACCAATTCCGCAAGTCAAAAATCCGCAGGCAGAAACTGCAGATGTACCTAGTATAAAAGCACCAAATATTTTTGAAAATAAAAGTATAACGCCAACATCTCAATTCCAGATCGGACAAGAAAAGAGCAAGTTCACAATGTCTACAGAAACAGATTTTGCCAATCCAGGGGATCAATATGTGGCAAAAATGGAAAAAGATATAAACAAAGCTTTAAAAGATGCTGGTTTAAGAGAAGGTCGAGGAACGCTGGTGAAGAAAAATATTTCCTTAGGAGATTTTAGAACCAAGTCACAGTATTTTATTGTAAAATTCCGTGATTTTGGTGCTATTGACGGCGATTTAGTAAAAGTTTCTTCTAATGATAAAGTAATTAGAGATCAGATATTTTTAGATTCTAATTTTAAAGATGTAAAAATTGATCTGGTAAACGGTTTCAATAAATTAGATTTTGAAGCTCTAAATATTGGTTCTCTAGGAGGAAATACTGCCGAAATTAGAGTATATGACGATAAAGGTGAATTAGTAACCAATGATTATTGGGATAATCTGGCTGCCGGTTTTAAGGCTTCGATTATTGTTACAAAAGAGTAATTTTTTTAAGATACTAAGGTGCTAAGGTTCTGAGATACTAAGAAAAAAGTAGTATTTTAGAACCTTAGCAGCTTAAAACTGAAATTAAAAAGCCAAGAAAAAACTCAGAACCTTAGAATCTTAGCACCTTAGTATCTTAGACTAAAACGGATCTGCCGTAACTCTAAACTTCATTTCGGCTTTTATAGTAACATCTTTTGTAAGTGTTTCTTTTAGGGTAACCTTAGTTCTGATTTTATATTTATCTGCCTTGATGTATTGATCTAATTTTTTATCAGTGCAAATTAAATCAATCGTGTTTGTTGTTGCATTTATATTATCCTGATACGCTAATTCTATTTCATCAGAATCTGTTGTTGAAATGTATAAGTGAACAGATTTTAGAAAAGTAAAAGTTTTGTCTGAAGGATCAGCAATAGCTAATTTTAAAGATCGAAGTTTTACATCTTTTACTAAACTTGCCTTTGTTTTATTGTTCTCAAATTCTGCTGATGAATTTGTGGTTACCTCTGGAGTAATTATTTCTGATGGCAGATTGATTGGCGATGTGCTATTAATTTTAATAGAAGTTTCATTTGATATATTAAAACTTAGTAAGTCATCAACAGCATCGCAAGACGTTAATGCTACTGCTAATAAAAGGGCGATTGCAATAAATTTTGATTTCATATTTAAAATTAGTTTGGGTTTTTCGGTAGATACGAAATATTTTGGTTTTTGGATTTTTTGTTTTTAGGTTCAAAGATGCAAAGGTTCAATGAAAAAAAGCAAATGTTTTTTAATAAAATTATAAACCTCTGAACCTCTGTTACTCTAAGCCTTTGAGCCTAAAAATCGGAACGTTGAAAAAAAATATTTATTTTTCAACGTTCCGATTTTTCAATTTCGAATATAAAAAGTATTTTTGCGCATGCAACACAACGTACTTATTTTAGATTTCGGATCGCAATATACTCAGCTTATTGCGCGTAGAGTTCGCGAATTAAATATATTCTGCGAAATTTTCCCATACAATCACTTTCCTAGTGATTTATCAGCTTACAAAGCAGTAATTTTAGGCGGAAGCCCATTTTCTGTTCGTGCAGAAGATGCTCCACATCCTGATTTATCTCAAATTAGAGGTAAACTTCCAATGCTTGCCGTTTGTTACGGAGCGCAGTATTTAGCTCATTTCAGCGGTGGAGAAGTAGCAGCTTCAAACACTAGAGAATACGGTAGAGCTAATTTATCTTATATAAAAGAGAACGAAGTTTTCTTTGAAGGCGTTTCAGAAAACAGCCAAGTTTGGATGAGCCACAGTGATAGTATTAAAGCACTTCCAACAAATGCTGTAAAATTAGCAAGCACACATGACGTAGAATTTGCCGCTTATAAAATTGAAGGCGAAACAACTTACGGAATTCAATATCATCCAGAAGTTTTCCATTCTACAGATGGATCAAAAATGCTGGAGAACTTTTTAGTAAAAATTGCCGAAGTTCCTCAAAACTTTACACCAAATGCTTTCGTTGAAGAAATGGTGGGAGAATTAAAAGAGAAATTAGGAAACGATAAAGTAGTTTTAGGATTATCAGGCGGAGTAGATTCTACAGTTGCTGCGGTTTTATTAAACCAAGCAATTGGTAAAAATCTGTACTGTATTTTCGTAAACAACGGACTTTTGCGTAAAAACGAATTCCAAAGTGTATTAGATCAATACAAAGGAATGGGATTAAATGTAAAAGGTGTTGATGCGGGAGATCGTTTTCTTTCTGAATTAGCAGGAATCAGCGATCCTGAAACGAAACGTAAAACTATCGGACGTGTATTTATCGAAGTTTTTGATGATGAATCTCATTTGATCGAAGATGTAAAATGGTTAGCACAGGGAACTATTTACCCAGACGTAATCGAATCTGTATCGGTAAAAGGGCCATCGGCAACTATTAAATCACACCATAATGTAGGTGGATTGCCAGATTATATGAAATTACAAATTGTAGAACCACTTAGAATGTTGTTTAAAGACGAAGTTCGTAGAGTTGGAGCTACTTTAGGCATAGATCCTGAATTATTAGGAAGACATCCTTTTCCAGGACCAGGATTATCAATTAGGATTTTAGGAGATATTACTCCAGAGAAAGTACAAATTTTACAAGATGTAGATTCTGTATTTATTGAAGGATTAAAATCTTGGGGATTATATGACAAAGTTTGGCAGGCTGGAGCAATTTTGCTTCCTGTAAACAGTGTTGGTGTAATGGGCGATGAGCGTACTTACGAAAAAGTAGTGGCGCTTAGAGCAGTAGAATCAACAGATGGAATGACTGCTGATTGGGTTCATTTACCGTACGATTTCTTGATGAAAGTGTCAAATGACATTATAAATAAAGTAAAAGGCGTGAACCGCGTGGTTTACGATATCAGCTCAAAACCACCAGCAACAATTGAGTGGGAATAGTATTGTTTTTCAAATTAAGGCGTTACATTTGTAACGCCTTAATTTTTTAAACCTACTATTTATGAGAGAATTTTTAACGATTTCTCTTGTGTTTGTTTTGTCTTTTAACAAAATAACTGCACAAGACTCAATTATTGAGCACAAAATTCAAAAGGGAGAAACTGCTTATTTTATAGCCCAAAAGTATAAAGTTTCTGTAGATGAGATTTACAAACTCAACCCCGAATCGCAAAATGGAATTCAGGACAATCAGATTATTAAAATCCCTATTCATTCTGCAGAAAAAATAAAACAAGACCAGCAGATTACTCATGTTGTTGGCGCAAAAGAAACTCTTTTTGGCTTAGCAAAACAATACCATGTTTCTGTAGAAGCTATTCAAAATGCAAATCCAATTCTTGCCAACGGACTTCAAATAGGTCAAGAATTAAGTATTCCAAATCCTTTAAATCTTTCAAAAACAGAGAATGTAAGTTCTTCAAAAGCTGCACATTTGGTTGCGGCCAAAGAATCGCTGTTCAGTATTGCCAGACAATACAATGTTTCAGTTTCTGATTTAGAAAATGAAAACAAGGATTTATTGCAAAACGGATTGCAGATTGGGCAGTCAATTGTAATTCCGAATAAGCGAAAAACTTTAGACGGAAGAGTTCGTGTTATCAATCAGGAAACTTTTTTTCATGTGGTTGAACCAAAAGAAACTAAATTTTCGATTGCAAAAAAATATGGAATTTCTATAGATCAATTAGAATCACAAAATCCTGAAATTGTAAACGGATTAGTTGTTGGTAATAAGTTAGCCATTAATACAAAAGAAATTAAGCCAACAAATGAAAATGAGGAACTGATGCTTGCTTTGGCAGAAAAACAAGTCGTGGTTGAAAAAACTAAAGCTAAAACGGTAGAAATTACTGATTTGAAAGACAGACTTGTTATTCAAAAAGAGATGAATCAGAAGATTATTAAAATTAATGATTTAAAGGTTAATTTGAATGATATGAATGGTTCAAAAGAAAATTCAGTCGAAAAATTGCGATTGGTTCTGGAGGCTAATAAAAATGTTCAGGATGTTTTAATGGCTAAGCTGGATTCACTGGTAAACACGATGAATAGTGATTTGGTCGAATTAAAACGAATGGATATTTTAAATGTTGATGAATCTAAACGTTTAGAAAAGCAATCTTATGCGAGTATTTCGCAAACAAGTGAGTTGTCGTCGCAGTTAAAAAAAGAACTGGCTGAAAATCGAAAAGCATATGCTGGTTTGATGAACAAAGTCGAGAAAATTGCTGTTGAAGAAAATCAAGAGTACAAAAAGAAAATCCGCGAAAGCGAAAAAAATAACAATGTATCATCTATACAGCAAAGACTTTCGGTGGAGGAGGTAAAACGTTACAAGATTGAGCAGGAAAAAGGAGATGCACAAAATCAATTATTGATTGCAAAAATAGATTCTCTGGATACTCAGAAAAAAATCGAAGTAAAACGTCACATTAGTAAAGCTTCTTATTATAGTATGGAAGCTAGAAAATTTGATGATAAACTAGCACTTGTAAAACTGAAAAAGTATCAGGATGAAGCAGTTAAAAAGTCAAATTTTACAGGTGTTTCAAAAGTAGTTTCATTAGAAGAAATGAAGCGTGAATTGGAAGAAAACCCGCTTAAAAGCGACAAAACAGTAAAAGTTGAAGTTTATGATAATCTTCGAGAAGTTTCAAACGGCTATTACTTAGTTTTAGGTATATTTACAGACGCAATGCTGCGTGATAAGTTTATTATGAAACTCATTGATTCTGGCGATTTTAACGCCAGCTTTTTCTTTAATATAAACAGTCTTTCGTATTATGTTTACTCAGATAAGTTTAAAAACATGGAAGAAGTTTTGTATCAATGCAAGAAAAAAGAAGAAGATGAGTTATATAAGAACATTATTATTGCAAAATTGGAAGTTGATCTTAGATAATAACTGCAAGATTTAACAAGTGGCTTGAATCTTGTATAAAAGAAATTATTATCTTGTTAATTGAATTAGAAATTAAATTGTTTTAAGCCATATTATGAAGTATTTTTCGACCTTATTATTCCTTGTTTTTTTTGTAACCTGTTCTGCTTTTTCTCAGGAAAAGGTAGTAAAATATACTGTTTCGAGTGGAGAAACAATAAATCAGATTGCACAGAAATTTAAGGTTACGCCTTTTGATATTTACGAATTAAATCCAGATGCAAGAAGAGGTTTAGTACCCAATTCAGTTTTATTAATTCCTACAACTGCTGTTAAAAGTGCGGTAAAAACTACAACTGCTGCGGTAAAAATGACTGAAAGTTCAAAAGAAATTATTCATGAAGTACAGCCAAAAGAGACGTTTTACAGCATCGAAAAAAAATATAATATTTCTGATGAAGCATTAAAAGCAGCAAATCCGTTTCTTGAAAAAACAGGCGTGCAGATTGGTCAGAAATTAGTAATTCCCGCAAAAGGATCTGCTTCAAAATCTGTGGCTGCAGCAGATAAAAAAACAAAAGAAAAAGTACAAGAAAAGTACATATACCATGATGTTCAGCCAAAAGAAACTAAATATTCTATTGCAAAACAATATAAAACTACGGTTGAAGATTTAGAAAAAAGAAATCCAGATATCGTTTCAAATCTGCCAGTTGGATATCGATTAACGATTAAAGGAACAGCACCAAAAACAGAAAGTACTGCTGCAAATGTTGTTAAGCATGAAGAAGTTAAAAAACCTGCTGAACCTGCAAAAAAAGCAGTCAGCTACATGGATTATCAGGTAAAACCAAAGGAAACTTTTTACAGCTTATCAAGAACGTTTCATTTATCGCAAGAAGAATTAACGGCACTTAATCCTGCACTTTCAGAAGGTGTAAAGGAAGGAATGGTTTTAAAAGTTCCAACAGGATATTTAGCGCCGACTCCAATTATTGCACAACAGCAGCCGATTGAGAAAGTGCTTGAAAATAAAAGCTCTGGAGGAATACAAATTGTAGACAAAGTAAAATCTGAAACTGTTTCTGTAAATCCTGAAATAGTAGAACTTAGTAAAAAAAGAAGTCAGGGTGATCGTAAAAAAGTGGTTTTACTGCTTCCGTTTAATTTGGCTAAATTACAAAGCGACACAACGGGAACTGCTGCTCGCTTGAAAACGGATAAATTTCTAAATATGACTCTTGATTTTTACTCAGGAGCAATGATGGCGATCGATTCAGCGAAAGTTTTAAAACTTCCAATCGATGTTTCAATTTATGATTCGCAGGAAACAAAAACAACGTCAAATATTTCAAGTTTAATTCCAAAATTGCAAGATGCTGATGCTGTTGTAGGCCCATTTTATCAAAATAATGCCGAATCTACTGCAAATACATTAAGATTGTATAATGTTCCAGTTATTTCGCCATTATCAAAAGATGCTGCGAACCCAATCGAAAATTTATATCAAACGATACCGTCAAATGAGGTTGTTCGAAATACTGTTTTCGAGTATATGCGTGCTAAAAATGGTAATATTGTTGCCGTTGTAGACAAGAAAAAGGAATCAGTAATTAGTTATATTAAACAAAATCAAAAAGGAGTTGTTTTTGCAGCTTTGACTGAGGCAGGAGGTTTAGACGCTGCTAATTTAAAAAGCTTATTACTGCCAAACCGAATGAATTATGTTGTGATGGAAACAGGGAATACAGCAATGATAAAAACGACTATAAAAGCGTTGTTGGATGCACAAAAAACGTGTCAGGTGCAATTGGTAATTTTAGAACCAAACAGCACGCTTGATACAGATGAGATTAGTTTTGATAATCTGGTAAAACTTAAATTAATGTATCCATCAGTTACTCGTGACAGCGATGATCAGGCGGTTTCAATCTTTAAGAAAGACTATAGATTAAAAAACAAAATCTATCCAAATACATATGCGACAAGAGGTTTTGATGTAACTTTTGATACGATGATGCGTTTGGTTCAAGGAAAAACATATCAAGAAACAGCAGATTTAATGACTACACAACAAGTGGAGAATAAGTTTCAGTTTTATAAAAAAGAAGATGGCGGACATGCTAATAAAGGGGTCTACATTTTATATTATGATTCTGATTTAACTTTAAAAACTGCAAATTAATACTAGCATTAATCCAGTAAATTAGATGTGAAAGTTTACTAATTATTTAATTTAGGATATAGAATAAAAAATCCGTGCTGCTTTTTTGCAACACGGGTTTTTTATTTGTGATTTTTTAAAAGAATCGTGATATAGATTATCGTGACAGATTAAAAATGGTATTTTTGTATCTCAAAAATTAAAATAAATTGATGGTAAAAATAAACCACGAACAGTCATTTTTAATAGAGGATATATTGTTTTCTTTTGCTTTGAAAGCCGAAGCTGCCGAGGTTTTTGAAAGATGTAATACGATTATGACCGGAATAGGGAAGGTGAATGCTGCTTACGAATTGTCGAAAGTTTTGCAGCATAAAAAGCCTTCATTAATTGTTAATCTTGGATCTGCTGGAAGTAATTTTTTTAAGAAAGGTGATATTGTCTGCTGTACGAAATTTATACAAAGAGATATGGATGTTCGAGGTTTAGGATATGAGCTCTACGAAACTCCATTTTCTGGTCTGCCGACAGTTTTTGAATATGGCTTAAAAATGGATGGTTTACAGGAAGGAATCTGCGGAACTGGAGATAGTTTTGAAATGGGGCATTCTGAGGTTTTGTATAATGTTGTAGATATGGAAGCTTATGCATTGGCACTGATTGCTATGAAAGAGGATATTCCGTTTTTATGTTTAAAATACATTTCGGATGGTGCGGATGATAATGCAGCAGAAGACTGGCTGGTTCAGGTTCATAAAGCAGCATTGGCTTATGGAAAACTTTTTAAATTAGGATTAGATCAGTAATCTCCTCAATAACTAAAAACATAAAAAAAAGAATATAAATATTGTAAAACAACATTATGACATCAAAAGTAACTTATTTAGGTGAATTAAGAACAAAATCAATACATGTGCAATCAGGAAGCGAAGTTATCTCTGATCCGCCTGTGGATAATTTCGGAAAAGGAGAAGCGTTTTCTCCAACAGATCTTGTTGCAAATGCTTTAGCAAGCTGCATGATGACGATTATGGGGATTAAAGCTCGTGATATGGAAGTAGATCTAATCGATTCGACTGCTGAAGTAACTAAAATTATGAATGCAGAACCACGTCGTATTGGTGCAATCGAAATTGTTTTTGAAATGAACGGTGTATCTGATGAGAAAAACAGAACTATCCTAGAGCGTGCTGCAATGACTTGCCCTGTTTTGTTTAGTTTAAATCCTGAAATTGAAAAACGAGTTACTTTCAACTGGAAGTAATCTTTTATTCACATAAAAAAAGCCATTCATTGTTGTGAATGGCTTTTTTGCTTTTGTATATTATTGTCCTTTTTCAGGTCTTAAATCCTCTAAAATTGGAGTTGCTATACTTTTAAGTTCTTTTTGCAACGTCTCATTTTTTTGCTCAAAAATTACAATATTGTTTTTGCCTTTTTTAAGCCAGCATCCCGGAAGGTATAGAGTTTGCTGTGGTCCAACACTCCAATAACGACCAATGTTGATTCCGTTTACAAACACAATTCCTTTACCCCAATCACGCATATCTAAAAAGGTGTCTCCTGTTTTGCTAAGTGTAAAAGTTCCTTGGTATAAAGTAGGACGATTTACTTTTCCAGAATTTTTATAAGCTGTCAAATCTGGTTCTTGACTCATAGGTAATTTATACATTTCCCAATCACCTGTAATAGTTTGACCATTAATAATAACAGGGCTTATAATTCCTTTGTTATTTTCGTTGATTTGAGAACCATAATTAATACGTCCCATGTTTTCGACTACAATATCTAAAGTAGCGTTAAAAGGAACTTCGATGTCGCAATCGTATTTTTTATAGTATCGGTTTAATTCTGCTACTTTTTTTCCGTTAACATAAACGATTGCATAATCACGTAATCCTTTTAATTCCAGTTTTCCACTGATTGGCTGTGTGAATTTTTTGCTGTACCAAACATAACCATCACCTTGATTTAATTGTTCAAAGGTTTGTGGAGTATCTTCGTATACTGGGCTTATTTTTGCTTTTAAATCAGCTAAATCAACCGTTTTTGTTAATGCTATTTTCGGAATTTCGATAATTGGCATTTTTTCTGGAACGGCAGGAGTTTCGCTTGTTTTAAGCAATTCTCTTAAAGCATTGTATTTAGGAGTTGCCCATCCTGCTTCACTTATAGGAGCATCATAATCGTATGATGTCATATCAGGCTGAATATCGTGTTCTTTGTCGTAATTAGCACCAGAAGTGAATCCGAAATTAGTACCGCCATGAACCATATAATAGTTGAATGAAACCTTATTATCTAAGTATTTTTTAGTCTGACGAGCGGTTTGTTCTGGTTTTTGCGTTGGGAAAGGTTCTGCCCAATGATCTAACCAGCCTGGATAAAACTCGGCAACCATATAAGGCCCTTGACCATTATTGAATTTATTTACAACTTCTTTTAATTTTGCAATATCACTTTCACCATTTGCAGTTGGCAATGCGCCTGGTAATGCACCGCCTTCAAATAACCAGCTTCCGTCTGAAGTGAAAAAAGGAACTTCAAAACCAAGATCTTTTAATTGCTGAAATACGGCTGCGCTGTATTTTTTATGTTCTTCTAAAGGAACATCTTTTCGTTGTGCAACATACGAACCAAATTCGTTTTCACCCTGAACCATAATAATTGGGCCGCCTTTGGTAATTTGTAAATCTTTAACCTGATTGTATAATTGTGTAAAGTAAGCTTTTGTAGCTGCTAAATATGCTGCGTTGTTACCGCGAATAACCATATTAGGTACATTCTGCAAGAAAAAAGGGTAACCGCCAAATTCCCATTCAGCACATACGTACGGACCTGGACGAAGAATTACAAATAATCCTTCTTCTTGAGCTGTTTTTATATACTCTGCTAAGTTTTTATTTCCTGTTTTAAAATCCCATACACCGGGAGCAGTTTCGTGGTAATTCCAAAACACATAAGTAGCAACGGCATTTAATCCCATGGCTTTCATCATTTTTAGACGATGACGCCAATATTGCTGTGGAATACGCGAATAATGCATTTCACCTGAGTGAATCTGTATTGGTTTTCCATTCAATAAAAAATCTCCTCCGCTTATAGCGAAAGTTTGTTTTTGCTGTGCTGATGCAGAGAGCAGTGTAAAAAAGGCAAATAGGAGGGTGTAGTAAACTTTTTTCATTTTTCAAAGTAATTAAAAATCTTTTTAATAAACAAAAGAGCGCTATAAATTTGCGCCCTCTTGCTTCTACTAACTAACCAATAAATTTATTCCGCGAATTCTAATTTTTTTAATTTATTCCATCCGCCGCGTGTGAAATCAGGAATTTCTACAGGTGCAGAACCATTATCAAGAGAAATTTCTGTCAAAGGTCCTAAACAAGACCATTCTGCTAAATCATAAACATCCATATCTAAAGGAAGTCCTTTTTGAAGGCAATAAATTAAACGGTAATCCATGACGAAATCCATTCCACCGTGACCACCTACTTTTTTAGCTTTTTCTTCGATATTTTTTACAATTGGGTGCTTGTATTTTTCCATTAATGCTTTTTTCACATCTTCTGGAACAAATGAGTGAGCGTTTAATTTTTCATGATTTGGTTTTACGTCATCACTTAATGATTTACCGTCTAAAGCATATCCTTCTAATGGATATTTGTTTGCAAAACCTTTTGTACCGCTTAACTGATACATTCTGCTGTACGGGCGAGGAGAAGTAACGTCGTGTTGAATTTGGATTGTTTTTCCGTTTTCAGTACGAATCATAGTCATGGTGTGGTCACCGTTTCTAAAATCTTTAATTTCCTTACCTGATTTTTCTTTGATGTAAGCAGGATTTCCAACTGCTTTAGTATCCATAGAAACTAAGAAATTCATTTTGTCTCCACGGTGAATGTTTAATGCCTGACAAGCTGGTCCCATACCGTGTGTTGCGTAGATATCGCCACGGTGTTTAATGTTGTAATCCATTCTCCAGTTGTTCCAATATTCTCCCCAAAATGGTTGTAATCCGTGAATGTAAGATCCTTCTGCATGAAGAATTTCTCCAAATAAACCTTGTTGTGCCATGTTTAAAGTGGTAAGTTCGAAGAAATCATACACACAGTTTTCCAACTGCATACAGTGCTTACGAGTTTTTTCTGAAGTATCGATAAGATCCCAGATTTCTTTCATTGTCATTGCACCTGGAACTTCAATAGCAACGTGTTTTCCGTCTTTCATTGCCTGAACACCAATTTGTGCGTGGTGTTTCCAATCTGTAGCGATGTAAACTAAATCAACATTTGGTAATGCTGTAACTTTTCTCCATGCATTTTCATCTCCAAAAAATTCTTGTGCTTTAGGAAAACCAGCTTTAGTTAAAATTTCGTTAGACGATTGTGTGTTTTTTTCAAGCATATCGCAAAGTGCTACGATTTCGACACCTGGTATATGTGTCATACGTTCTACAGCTCCTGGACCACGCATTCCTAAACCAATAAAGGCTACACGAACAGTTGGAATTGGAGTAGTTGCTAATTGCAGTACATCTTGTTGTCCTTTTGCACGAGCCGGCGTTTTGGTTTTGATCATTTGTGCCGACGCGATTGTGCATCCAAACAAAAGACAGGCAGCTAACATGAATTTTAAAATACTAGTTTTCATAATTTGAATTAATTTGATTTGAAAATGATTGATAATCTAAATGCTGATTATCGGGAATTATTGTTTTTGTATTTGTGATTTTTAAGACCAGTTAAGGTAAAGCTTCAAAATTTATCTCTGGCTTTTTATTTGCTAAAGGTCTTGAAAAAATTGTTTTTGGTGCTGTATAGTTATTAAAAAAGCCTCCATTTTTTAAATAAAAAGAGTTAGCGTCAAGTCCGCCTGCAAAATCCATTCGGTATTCTTTAGCACCCGTATTGTCAGTTGTAAAGCGCGCCGAATTAATTTCTGACCAAACTCCTTTTTCGTCGCAAATCCATTGATTATTGAATAAGACTTTACGAGAAAAATCGCCTTGTTCTGGGATAAAATTCTCTAGAAATGAATGAAATCTTTTTAAATAGGTGTTGGTTTGCGGGCGGTTAAAGCTCGCAATCAAAAGCCATTTTCCTTGCTCTGGTGCGTAAAAGTAGGCTGTATAAGTTGTTGTGTTGTTGTTTAGTGGAAATCCTTGTAGTAAAAATTTGTAAGTTGTTCCTGCTTTCCAGTTGTATTTTAGGTAACTCTGTCCTCCTGAACCTTCGTTTCCGAATTCGCCGGTATGTACATTTTCACCTTTTTTAAGCATTTTTATTTTGTGTGATTCTGGAATACTGGCCGGATCATCCGTGGTAAATGGACTCCAAACAGAGAATAAAACTCTTCTTTCGGAAGCGGAATTGACTTGAATTCCAAAATATCCTTCTCCAAAGCCATTTGCCATAAAATAGGAACCAATTTTGTCCTCATTTTCAGGAACAGTAAGTTCGTTGTAATACCATTTTGCATTGGTGTTTTCTGGAACTTGATAGTTTAAGTGCACAGATGGTCCGCGACGACCCCAATGGTAGAAGTTTCCTTCGTTGTTAGGAACAAAAGCTATTTTTGCATCGTAATCATCACTTGAAATCGTTAGACGATTAATTGACGGAAAACGATCACCTGTTTTGCTGATTCCTTTTATTTTGACTGCAACATATCCTTCTTGGTTTATTTTCCAAGTTCCTGCTGTAACTGCTTTTTTTGATGCTGTAAATTTTACTCTTTTAGCTTCATTGTTGATGGAAAACTCAAGTTCTGATTTTCCAAAAACTTGTACTGATTCTTCTACAGTAATTTGAAAAGTTCCTGCTTTCGAAACTCTAAAATAAGCTGTAAAATATTCGTCAGAATTAGTCCAGTTTTCAATACCGTTATCCGTAATTGTATTGCTTTCGTCTACATGTTTAGAACTGTATGCATTACCGGCTAGAGGGAGTGAAATTTTTGCTTTTGGATTTTCTAAACTTGTTTTTTCGCTAAAAGCATCATTACTGGCTGTGCAGGAAAAAGCGGTTAAAGCGAGAATTAAGCAGAATATGTTTTTCATAGTTATAGGTAATTTAGGTTTTTCTTTTTTTTGAAGTTCCTCTCTAATGAACCAAATTAGAGAGGCTTCAAAAACAAAAACAATTCTAAACAATTATGGGTTTTGAGTCAGTGTTCCTGGGTAAGCATTTATTTCTGACTGCGGAATGTATTGTACTACTCTAGGGCTAGAAGCAGGCCAGTCGACCATTGGTAAATGAGGTCCTGGATAGCGACGTGTCATAGTTTGTCCGTTTCTATATACATCATAACCACGATGTGCTTCAAAAGCTAGCTCTAATTGACGTTCTTCGTCTACACGCTGTGCAGCATTTGTATTGTCTAATGAGGTATAGCCGCCGCCAACAATTGATCTTGAGCGAATAATATTTAAGTTCGTTAATGCACTGTTATAATCTCCTTTTTTAACATAGGCTTCTGCCATATTCAAATACAACTCATCTAATTTTGAAATAGGAGGAGAGTACAAGTGAGAATCATTGTTTTGCAAAGAACATTTTGTAACATAGTACATAGGATAAACTCTGTTTAACAACATCATGTAATCCTTTTCTCCTATATACGTTTTTCCTTCGTACACAATTGAATATTGATTTTCGGCTGCATTTACTACGGTTAAGTTGTAATTTGTACTTCCGATTGTGATATAATACGAACCATTAGAATTTGTTTTAAGAGGCTGCTGCATATAGTTATAACCAGTTTGAGTACCTGCAGTATTTTTAATGTCGTAGATAAAACGGAATGCTTGAGTTTTATTTCCAGCATCGTCTGTATCGTATTGCGGATCAATAAAAGCCCAACGAGCATCTTTTTTTAAACCTGATTTTCTTAATAAATCCAAGTATTTTGCACTTGCGTACATTTCGCCCCATCCTTGACCTTGAATGTTTGCATACATACCGCCAATTCCGTAATAGTGATCGTAACCTGAAAATTCTGATGCTACACGTTTAACAGCAAAAATAGTTTCGGTTTGTTCATCAGAATCTGGTGCATAAGTATTAGATTTCATGAAACTTTCACGGCTCAATAATTTGTACTTTCCACTAGCAATTACTTTGTTAGCATATTCTATAGATTGCGTTGCATAATCCTGATTTGGATTTTCATAAGTACCACTCATATATAAATATACTCTTGAAAGCATTGCTTGAGCAGCTTCTTTTGTTGCATAAGCTGCAGATCTGTCAACAGTCATTAAAGATTCTGCTTTTTTTAGATCGCTGATTGCTTGTGCATAAGTATCTTTTACCGTTGATCTATCTGGTAAGACAAGGTTATTTAAATCTGCTGGTAAACCATTTACAATTGGCACACCTAAATTAGTTTCAGGCGATTGAGAATAAGGTCTTCCATAAGTACGGCATAAGTAAAAATAAATCATACCTCTTAAGTAATAAGCTTCACCTAGTTGTTGATTTACAGTTGCACTTTCACCTTCTGTAATCATTTTAATCAAATCACTTGATTGCGAAATAATTTTATAACTATTGTTCCAAAAAACAGATAAACGATCATTATCTGGAATGTGTTGATACGAAATAAACGAGTAGAAAGAATCGGTAGATGTTCCTCTAATCATGATGTTGTCGCCAGGATATTCTCCAACACGATGCATAACATCAGACCATCCTTTTAATTGTGCGTAACAACCGTTTAATAATACGGCTACTGCTGCTACTTTATCTTCTTCAATTTTGTCTTTTGTGTATGCGTTAAAGGGTTCTCTGTCTAACTCACATGAGGACAGAAAACTAATTGCCATACATAATATAAATATTTTTTTCATGATTTTGTTTTATAGAGTTACGTTAAGTCCTAATACAATTTTGCGTGTTGAAGGATATACTTGTGTTGCTACACCTGTAATAGAATATTGCTTCGTTGCATCATTGTATGTAGGAGGCAGTTCAGGATCTACTCCAGAATAATGGCTGATGGTAAATAAATTCTCTCCAGCGATGTACAATCTTAAATTTGAAATATTAAGGCTTTCTATTGGCATGTTATATCCAAAAGTGACACTTCTCATTTTTAAGTATGTACCCGTTTCTAAGAAACGTGATGATGCTTTGTTTGATTGGCTGTTGTTATCATAAAGAGCCTGCGGATGTGTTGCAATATCTCCTGGTTTTTCCCAACGGCTCCATCCACTGTGAAGATTCATTTGGTTTCTGTCATTATAAGCACCATCTGAGTCAAACTCTGCTCTCGCATAATTGTAGATTTGACCTCCAACAGAATAACTGAAAATAGCTGCAAAATCAAATTTCTTATAGCTTAAACTTGTAGAGAATCCTCCAAAAAAGTCAGGAGTGTAAGTTCCCATTACTTTTCTGTATTTAGAAGCTTCACCATAGTTGCTTGTTTTTACACGTTCGCCAGCGGCATCAGTAGTGTACCATTGTGGTTTTCCGTTTTCAGGATTAACACCTGCCCACTCCGTTACGTACCAGCTGTCAACATCATTTCCTGGTTTTAATAATTTGTTTGCAGAACCTGCAACACCACTTCCGTCACCCACAATGATTTCCTGTTTGTCTCCGTAAAGTTTTGTTACCTTGTTTTTATTAGTACCAATGTTGGCATCTACAGACCAGTTAAAGTTTTCATTTTTAATAATGTCTACGTTAAGAGAAGCTTCAAAACCTCTGTTGTTTACTGCACCTACGTTTCTCCAAATACTGGTAACTCCAATTACCCCTGGAAGCGGTACTTGGTACAACAAATCAGAAGTGTTTTTGTTGTAATAATCAAAAGTAAGATTTACTCGCTTAAAGAAGCTTACATCAAGACCAACACCGCCGGTAAATGTTTTTTCCCAGCTTAAATCAGGATTTGCTAATTGCGAGATTAAGGCTCCAGGACTTTCATTATAACTGTTTTTAGAGAAAGAATATAATGGTAAGTGAGGATATAAGCTATTAGGACGATTACCTACTGAACCATAACTAGCTCTAAGTTTTAAATTATTGATGTAATCTGCATTAAAGAAAGCTTCATTATGAATGTTCCATCCTGCACTAATAGAGTAGAAGTTACCATATTGTGCATTTTTTCCAAAGTTTGACGCACCATCACGACGGAAAGATACTTGTGCTAAATAACGATTGTCATAAGAGTAATTTACATTTGATAACAATGATTGTACTGCCCATTGTGATCTTCCGCCCGCTACTTTTTCAGGAACCGCAGCAGCATCTGGAGCTACAATTCCAGGAGGAATTCCTGTTGCAATTGCTTGGCTGAATTTTCGGTTGTATTCATTCCACTCATAACCTGCAACAGCATTGATAGAATGGTTACCAAATGATTTATTAAATTTTAATAATTGATTGGTGTAGATTCTATTATAAGTATCAAAATTATCTTCGATTCTTCCTTTTACAGCTTCACCATTAGATGATCTTGGATCTGTGTAATAAGATGAGTTTGAATTTCCAAAAATGAAATTATTTACAGAGGCGAAAGTCAGCCAGTTTGTAAATTTAATATCAAAATCAAGATTGGTTCTTACTGTATACAATTCAGATTCTCCATAATTCCATTGTAAATCGTACAAGTAGTTTGAACCTGTAGTGTTAACCCAAGTCGGGTTTGGAGCGTTTCCTACCAAAGTACCGTCTGGTAAATACGGGCTGTCCCATGGCATATTTCCATATAATGCACCAACAGAATGCTGCTGATCGTAAGTAGTTTCTCTAGTTAAGTTTACTTGCGGACGAAGTGTGAACCAACTGCTTGGTTTGTACTCAAACTTCATAAGACCATTGTATTTCTTGTAATCATAACCTTTAACAGCACCAGTTTCATTATAAAGACCTAGAGAAACATAGCTTTTGAAGTTTTCTCCTCCGCCGCTGAATGACAAGTTGTAGTCTTCTGCAATACCAGTACGGGTTGCATTATCCCACCAATCATAGTTTTTGTTTCTTAGCTCAGGATTCCACCACCAAACGTTTTGAAAAGTTTCTTTGTTGGCAAACGAATCGTATAAGTCATACAATTCAGCACCATTCATGATTTTGAAATTTCCGTTGTTTAAGGTTGTCATGGCTGTTTTTGCAGAAAAATTGATTACAGGTTTACCTGCTTTTCCACTTTTTGTAGTTACTACAATTACACCATTTGCACCTTGTGATCCATATACAGCAGTAGAAGCGGCATCTTTAAGAACCGTCAAGGTTTCAATATCAGCTGGATTCATATTGGCAGAGCTATTCCCCACGATAACACCATCAATCACCCATAAAGGATCTGTACTTCCATTGACGGTTGTTTTACCTCTAATAACTATCTTGGCTGGCGCTCCAGGCTGTCCGCCTCCAGTGTTTACATAAACACCAGTTGCTTTACCAGCAAGCATGTTTTCAACATTTGGTGTCGTAACGTCGACAATTTTTTTATTGTTTAAAGTTTGTAAAGAACCTGTCAAACTTTCTTTTTTTACTTTGCTGTATCCTACTACAACAACTTCGTCCATTTGCTGTCCAGCTTCTTTCATAACAATTTTCAGAATACCGTTTCCAGCTGGAACTTCTTGATCCTGCATTCCCATAAAGGTAAAGACCAAAATAGCGCTGTCATTAGGAACTTCGATGGCAAAACTTCCATCCATATCAGTTTGCACTCCTTTTGTAGTGCCTTTTATATTAACATTTACTCCCGGAACAGGAATTCCTTTTTCATCTACAACTTTACCTTTTACAATTTTTTGAAATGCCAGAAAACTGGTGTCGTTTGTCGAAATTTCTTTTGCAGGTGCCGCAGTTGTAATTTGAAAGCTTAAGGACAACAGAGATAATAATGTTGTTTTTAAAGTTTTTTCAAGTACAGTATGCAACCTGAAATTTTCAGGTTTTTTTGAGAATACCTTCTTCATACTCTTGATTTGGTTTTGGTTACTAAATGTGTTTTTTGTCTGGTCGTTTTTATTTTGATTTTTTAAGTTTTTTAGTCTTTATTTTTTTGGTTTTTTACTGACTAAAAAGAGACTTAAATAGATCAAAAAAAGGCGAAAAAAATCGCTTGAAAACTTTATTATTTGACGAAACTATCGATTATATTTTTATT
>NZ_NRQU01000026.1 GCF_004119495.1 Flavobacterium sp. YO12 | reverse complement strand
GAATGTTGAATTTTGCTAATAACTCTAATAGGTATCTGGACCAACTAACACCTACCGTAGCAGCTCCTAAGGCATACTCTAAAACTAAATCCCAACCAATAATCCAAGCCATGAATTCTCCCATTGTAGCGTAAGAATAAGTATAGGCACTACCTGCAACAGGTATCATAGAAGCAAATTCGGCATAGCAAAGTCCTGCAAAACCACAACCTATAGCGGCTAATATAAATGAGATAGTTACAGCTGGTCCGGCATGTTCTGCAGCGGCAATTCCAGTTAAGGAGAATAGCCCGGCTCCAATGATGGCGCCAACTCCAAGTGCAACAAGCGAACGTGAAGATAAGGTTCTTTTTAGTCCTTTTTCAGATTCGGATGCTTCACCGAGCAATACCGAAAGAGGTTTAGTTTTCCAAATTGACATACTATAATATTGGTTTATTTGTTATTAAGCTCCAAATGTATCGTTTTTTGTAAAAAATAAAAACAATTATCATGTTTTAAGTTATAAAATATTTAAAATTTTAAAGAAACACTCGGTAAAGCCTTATGACAAGCTGACAATCATTAAATTAATTGATAGAAATTTGCGGAATGTATAATTCTGACAAAAGTTAATTTTTAATGAATTTTCTTGTTAACTTTGATGGTTTTCTTGTATTTTAGATCCCTTACAAATAGGTTAATTTATAAAAGCAATGAGTTTTAAGAAGATTATGATGCATTTTAAGTTTACTAGTCAACAGCGAACTGGTATTTTTTTATTATTTGTTGTCATAATTATTTTGCAGCTATTTTATTTCTTTTTCGATTTTAATAAATCAGAGGTTTCTTTTGGTGGAGAAAAACAATGGATGGCGTTGCAAAAAGATATAGATGCGGCTAGAATGGAGAAATTAACTGAAAAAGGAAAAGTGTATACTTTTAATCCAAATTTTATTTCAGATTATAAAGGTTATAAGCTTGGGATGTCAGTTCAAGAAATTGATAGATTATTGGCTTTTCGAAAAGAGAATAAATATGTAAACTCTGCAAAAGAGTTTCAGGAAGTGACACATATTTCTGATTCACTTTTAAAAGTGATTTCTCCATTGTTTAAATTTCCCGATTGGACACAGAAAAAGAATGAGTTCAAAATAGAGAAAAAAGAATATCCTGCGAAAACGCCTTTTAATAAAGTGAATATCGTACTTTCAGATATTAATACCGCCAGTCAGGAAGATTTAATAAAAGTATATGGTATTGGAGAAGCTTTATCTTTGAGAATATTAAAACAAAAAGAAATTCTAGGAGGCTTTGTTTCTATGGAACAGATGGAGGATGTTTGGGGACTTTCGCCTGAGGTGATAGTTGAATTAAACCGACGATTTAAAGCCGTTACTCCTTCAGGATTTAAAAAGATAGCAATAAATGATGCTTCTTTAAAAGAATTATCGCAGTTTCCGTATTTTAAATATTCTCTTGCAAAACAAATTGTAACTTATAGAAGCATGAACGGAAATTTTAATAATATTGAGGAATTATCAAAAATTAAAGGTTTTCCTGTTGAAAAAGCAAAAATAATTAGTTTATATTTGGAGTTCTAAAAAGATAGTATACAATGAATTTTGATTATAACGAGACGCAGTCAATGATTGCACAATCTATAAAAGATTTTGCCGAAAAGAATATAAAGCCATTTATAATGGAGTGGGATGAAGCTCAGATTTTTCCAATTGATTTGTTTAAGAAACTTGGAGAAATGGGGTTCATGGGGGTTTTAGTGCCTGAAGAATACGGAGGATCGGGATTAGGTTATCATGAATATATTACAGTAGTCGAAGAAATATCAAAAGTTGATCCTTCAATAGGTTTGTCGGTTGCGGCTCATAATTCGTTATGTACAAATCATATTTTAACTTTTGGAAACGAAGAGCAAAAGAGAAAGTTTTTACCAAAGTTGGCAACAGCTGAGTTTATTGGAGCATGGGGATTAACAGAGCATAATACTGGTTCTGATGCCGGAGGTATGAATACAACAGCTGTTAGAGATGGAGATTCTTGGATTGTAAATGGTGCAAAAAATTTTATTACTCATGGTATATCTGGAGATGTAGCGGTTGTTATTGTTCGAACAGGTGAAAAAGGGGATTCTAAAGGAATGACTGCTTTCGTGTTCGAAAAAGGAATACCTGGTTTTTCGTCAGGTAAAAAAGAAAATAAATTAGGAATGCGCGCAAGTGAAACTGCTGAATTGGTTTTTGATAATTGTCGTGTGCCAGATGCAAATAGATTAGGAGAAGTTGGAGAGGGATTTGTTCAGGCAATGAAAATTTTAGACGGAGGAAGAATTTCTATAGGAGCTTTGTCTTTAGGTATTGCAAAAGGAGCATATGAGGCGGCTTTAAAATATTCAAAAGAAAGATATCAATTTGGGCAGCCAATTAGTAGTTTTCAAGGAATTTCGTTTAAATTGGCAGATATGGCAACTGAAATTGAAGCGTCAGAATTGCTGTTGCATAAGGCTGCTTTCTTAAAGCAAAAACACAAACCAGTAACTACATTGGGAGCGATGGCAAAAATGTATGCTTCAGAAGCCTGTGTGAAAATTGCAAATGATGCTGTTCAAATTCATGGGGGTTATGGTTATACCAAAGATTTCCCTGTAGAGAAATTTTATAGAGATTCTAAATTATGTACTATAGGAGAGGGAACTACTGAGATTCAGAAATTGGTTATCTCAAGAAATTTGTTGAAAGAATAGGTTTTGTGAATTGTAAAAAGTAGTATGTAAAATAGTTTTAGGTATTAAGCCAGTCGCATCTCACTTTTTATAGATTGATATTTTACTAGAAAAATAATTTAAAATTTATGATTCATAATTAATAATTAATTTTTACATTTGCAGCCTTAACGAGAGGAGGTGTCAATATTATGTTAATTATACCAATTAAAGACGGAGAAAATATCGATAGAGCATTAAAGCGCTATAAAAGAAAATTTGATAAAACAGGAACTGTTCGTCAATTAAGAGCACGTACTGCTTTTATTAAGCCTTCTGTAATCAAAAGAGCTCAAATTCAAAAAGCTGCTTACATCCAAACATTGAAAGATGGTTTAGAGAGTTAGTATACTGCTTTTTTAAAATAATTACCGTTAGTGATCAAAAAGTTTTAACTTTGATCCTAACGGTTTTTTGTTTTTGTAATCTTTTCTAAATGATTTGTCTGTAATTGGGTAAGTCGAAAAAAAATATTATGCAGTCTAATAAAGAAGCTTTTCGTGATTATTTGCAGTTGGAGAAAAAATATTCCCCACATACTGTTAATGCTTATTTATCTGATTTGGATTGTTTTGAAGAATTTAATAAAGTGCGGTTTGAGCAAGAGGAGGTGGATGTTGTTAGTTATAGTCAAATTAGAAGTTGGATTGTTTCTTTGGTAGATCAGGGAATTTCAAATGTGTCTGTAAATCGCAAAATGGCTTCTTTGAAAGCGTTTTATAAATTTCTATTAAAAATAAAACAAATAGAGATTAGTCCGATGTTGAAACATAAGGCGCTCAAAACGCCAAAAGTTGTCCAGATTCCTTTTTCTGAAAAAGAAGTAAATGATTTAATGTTGGGAGTTGGTTCTTCTTTTGAATTTGAAGAAATAAGAGATAGGCTTGTTGTGGATTTTTTTTATACTACAGGAATGCGTCGTGCTGAATTGATTGGTTTGATGATGAAGAATGTTGATTTGTCTTCTAATGTAATTAAGGTTTTAGGAAAAAGAAATAAAGAAAGGATTGTTCCGCTTTTGCCTATTGTTGCGGATCAGGTTGGTTTGTATTTGCAGGAGAGAATTCGGCTTGATGAAATTCGTGATTCAGAATATTTTTTTATTTCAAAAAAAGGGTTAAAATTGAGTGAATCTTTTGTGTATCGATTAATAAATTCTTACTTTAGTAGGGTCTCTGAAAAGGTGAAAAAGAGTCCGCATGTGCTACGGCATACTTTTGCAACTCACTTATTAAATAATGGAGCAGATTTAAATTCAGTTAAAGAATTGTTAGGGCATTCAAGTTTGGCGTCGACTCAGGTTTATACTCATAATAGTTTGGCGGAGCTAAAAAAAGTATATGGCGATGCGCATCCTAGAAATAAATAATAATTCTGAAATGTTTAACCCTAAAATTAGTATTATGAAGGTAGATGTTCATGCAGTTAACTTTACTGTTGACAGAAAATTGGTTGATTTTATTCAAGAAAGAATGGATAAGCTGGAGAAGTATTATGATCGAGTTGTTTCGGCAGATGTTTTTTTAAAAGTTGAAAGAACGAGTGATAAGGAGAATAAAGCAGTAGAGATTAAGATTAATGTTCCGGGAGATGATTTTTTAGTAAAAAAGCAATGTAAGTCCTTTGAAGAAGCTGTTGAAAATTCAGCAGAATCGTTAGAGCGATTGCTTGTGAAAAGGAAAGAAAAAATAAGAGCACATATATAATTGAAATTTTTTTTAAAAAATGTTTTGATTAAAAGATAAAATAGCTACATTTGCAGTCCGTTAGAAATAGCGGACTTTTTTAATGTATTCGCCGATGTAGCTCAGCTGGCTAGAGCAGCTGATTTGTAATCAGCAGGTCGTGGGTTCGAGTCCCTCTATCGGCTCAAAAAAAAGTTTCAAATGCGATTTGAAACAAGTTCTTTTAAAAGATTGGATTTTAAAATTTAGGGGAGATACTCAAGCGGCCAACGAGGGCAGACTGTAAATCTGCTGTGTGAACTTCGCAGGTTCGAATCCTGCTCTCCCCACAAAAAAAGTGAGATTTTGGGTTTTAGATTTTTAAAATCTGAAGTCTAAATTCTAAAATTAGAACTCTCTGCCGGTGTAGCTCAGGGGTAGAGTGCTTCCTTGGTAAGGAAGAGGTCTCGGGTTCAAATCCCGACATTGGCTCAAGTAAGTAGGAAATTGAAAATTAATATATAACTAAGATTAAAAATTAAGTAAAATGGCAAAGGAGAATTTTAATCGTTCCAAACCGCACTTAAACATAGGTACAATTGGACACGTAGATCACGGAAAAACTACATT
The DNA here is from genome assembly GCF_004119495.1 of Flavobacterium sp. YO12. GTDB lineage: Bacteria > Bacteroidota > Bacteroidia > Flavobacteriales > Flavobacteriaceae > Flavobacterium. Next base: position 61,252 of record NZ_NRQU01000026.1, on the reverse strand, counting down.
AACTGCTGCAATTACAAAAGTATTGTCAGATGCTGGTTACTGTCAAGCAAAATCGTTTGATCAAATCGATAACGCTCCAGAGGAGAAAGAAAGAGGTATTACTATTAATACATCACACGTAGAGTATGAAACTGCTAACCGTCACTACGCTCACGTTGACTGTCCTGGTCACGCGGATTACGTAAAGAACATGGTTACTGGTGCTGCTCAAATGGATGGAGCTATCTTAGTAGTTGCTGCTACAGATGGTCCAATGCCACAAACTCGTGAGCACATCCTTTTAGGTCGTCAGGTAGGTATTCCAAGAATCGTTGTTTTCATGAACAAAGTGGATATGGTTGATGATGCTGAGTTATTAGAGCTTGTTGAAATGGAAATTAGAGATTTATTATCTTTCTACGAATATGATGGAGATAATGGTCCTGTAGTTCAAGGTTCTGCTTTAGGAGGATTGAATAATGATCCTGCTTGGGTACCAAAAATCATTGAATTAATGGATGCTGTTGATGCTTGGATCGAAGAGCCAGTGCGTGACGTAGCAAAACCATTCTTGATGCCGGTTGAAGACGTATTTACAATTACAGGTCGTGGAACTGTTGCTACAGGTCGTATCGAAACTGGTATTGCTAATACAGGTGATGCTGTTGAAATCATTGGTATGGGAGCTGATAAATTAACTTCTACTATTACTGGAGTTGAGATGTTCCGTAAAATCCTTGATAGAGGTGAAGCTGGAGATAACGTAGGTTTATTATTAAGAGGTATTGATAAAGAATCTATCAAAAGAGGAATGGTTATCATTAAGCCAGGATCAGTAAAACCACACTCTACTTTCAAAGCTGAGGTTTATATCTTGAAAAAAGAAGAAGGTGGACGTCATACTCCATTCCATAATAACTACCGTCCACAGTTCTACGTACGTACAACTGACGTAACAGGAGTTATTACTTTACCAGAAGGAGTAGAGATGGTAATGCCAGGAGATAACTTAACTATTAATGTTGCTTTATTAAGCCCAATCGCAATGAACGTAGGTTTACGTTTTGCTATCCGTGAAGGTGGTAGAACAGTTGGTGCTGGACAGGTTACTGAGATTGTAGAGTAATTTCTATAAAAATTATAAAAAAAAGCCAGTTGATTTTCTTAACTGAAGTCACTGGCTTTAATTACGGGCGTAGTTCAAGGGTAGAATAGCGGTCTCCAAAACCGTTGATGGGGGTTCGAATCCCTCCGCCCGTGCAATAAAAAACATATCAAATGACAAAAGTTACTAATTATTTATCAGAGGCTTTCGAAGAGTTAAAGTCAAATGTTACTTGGCCTGCTTGGGCTGAGGTTCAAAAATTGACAATTGTCGTGGCTGTATTTTCGATTCTATTTGCTTTGGCAACATGGGGAGTAGACGAATTTTTTGCAAAAGCTTTGGCTGGATTTTTTAACTGGTTAAAAGGATAATTTTTTTGTGATGGCAGATAATAATGTGAAAAAATGGTACGTAGTTAGAGCGGTTAGTGGTCAAGAGAATAAAGTGAAAGCTTACATTGAGACTGAGATTGCGAGATTAGGTATGGAGGATTATGTTTCTCAAGTTTTAGTTCCTACTGAAAAAGTAGTTACTGTAAAGGATGGGAAAAAATCATCTAAGGATAAAGTTTACTTTCCTGGATATGTTATGATTGAAGCTAATTTAGTTGGTGAAATCCCTCATATTATTAAGTCAATTACTAGTGTTATTGGATTTTTAGGTGAGATCAAAGGCGGAGAACCTGTTCCTTTGAGGCTTTCTGAAGTAAATAGAATGTTAGGTAAAGTTGATGAGTTAGCTGTAAATACAGATACTCGTGCTATTCCTTTCAACTTAGGTGAAACTGTTAAAGTGATCGATGGTCCATTTAACGGATTCAACGGAACGGTTGAAAAAATTAATGAAGAGAAGCGTAAACTTGAAGTTATGGTTAAGATTTTCGGAAGAAAAACACCATTAGAGTTAAGTTTTATGCAAGTTGAAAAAGTATAATTTTTGTTACATCTATAATAACCACTATAATCGCTTCCAATGATTATAGTGTTAAATTTTTTAAAAAATGGCTAAAGAAATTAGTAAGGTAGTTAAACTACAAGTTAAGGGAGGTGCTGCGAATCCGTCGCCACCGGTTGGACCTGCTTTAGGAGCTGCTGGGGTTAATATCATGGAGTTCTGTAAGCAGTTCAATGCTAGAACACAAGATAAACCTGGCAAAATATGCCCAGTACAAATTACTGTGTATAAAGACAAATCATTTGATTTTGTTGTTAAGACTCCTCCAGCTGCTGTCCAATTATTGGAAGCTGCAAAGCTAAAGTCTGGATCAGGTGAACCAAATCGTAAAAAAGTAGCAAGTGTTACTTGGGACGTTATCAAAGCAATCGCTGAAGATAAAATGGTAGATTTAAATGCATTCACAATCGAATCTGCAATGAGCATGATCGCTGGAACTGCTAGATCTATGGGTATAACTGTATCAGGAGATGCTCCTTTTTAATTAAGAGAAAGAAATGGCAAAATTAACAAAAAAGCAAAAAGAGGCTGCTTCAAAAATTGAAAAGAACAAGCTATATACTTTAAAAGATGCAGCTGCATTAATTAAAGTTATTGCTTCTGCAAAATTTGATGAGTCTGTTGATATCGCAGTTCGTTTGGGTGTAGATCCAAGAAAAGCGAATCAAATGGTTAGAGGTGTAGTTACATTACCTCACGGAACAGGTAAAGATGTTAAAGTATTAGCATTAGTTACTCCAGATAAAGAAGCTGAAGCTAAAGAAGCTGGAGCTGATTATGTAGGTCTTGATGATTACTTACAAAAAATTAAAGATGGTTGGACAGATGTTGATGTAATCATCACTATGCCAGCTGTTATGGGTAAATTAGGTCCATTAGGTCGTATTTTAGGACCTAGAGGTTTAATGCCAAACCCTAAAACAGGTACTGTAACTATGGATGTTGCAAAAGCTGTTCAAGAGGTTAAAGCTGGTAAAATTGACTTTAAAGTTGACAAAACTGGTATCGTACATGCAGGAATTGGTAAAGTTTCTTTTGGAGCTGAGCAAATTTATGACAATGCACACGAAATTATTCAAACATTAATCAAACTTAAACCAACTGCTGCTAAAGGTACCTACATTAAAGGTATTCACCTTACAAGCACTATGAGTCCAGCAATTGCATTGGACCCTAAAGCAGTATAATTGGTAGTTAATAATTTTTAGTATGACTAGAGAAGAAAAATCAATCGCGATTGAAGATTTAACTGCACAGTTAGCTGGTACAAATATTATTTATGTATCTGATATTTCTGGATTAAATGCAGAAACAACTTCAAGCTTGAGAAGAGCTTGCTTTAAAGCAGGTATAAAATTAGAAGTTGTAAAAAACACTTTGCTTGCTAAAGCAATGGAAGCTTCTGCTAATGACTATGGAGATTTACCTTCAGTATTGACTGGTAATAGTGCTATATTTATTTCAGATGTTGCAAATGCACCTGGAAAAATAATCAAAGATTTCAGAAAAAAATCAGCTAAACCTGTATTAAAAGGAGCTTATATTAATTCTGAAGTTTATATTGGTGATGATCAATTAGATGCATTAGCAACTATTAAATCTAAAGAAGAGCTTATTGGTGAAATCATTGGATTATTACAATCACCAGCTCAAAGAATTATTTCAGCTTTACAAAACAAATTCGCTGGTAGCGAAGAAGAAGCTGAGGCATAATAATTCAAGCAGGGAATTAATTTTCCTTGTTGCTTAATTAGCGCACAATAAATAAATTATATTTTACAAATCATTTTAAACGATAGAAAAAATGGCAGATTTGAAACAATTCGCAGAACAATTAGTTAACTTAACAGTTAAAGAAGTTAACGAATTAGCAACAATATTAAAAGACGAGTATGGTATCGAGCCTGCTGCTGCAGCTGTAGTAGTTGCTGCTGGTGGTGGAGAAGGTGCTGCTGAAGAAGCTCAAACTGAATTTACAGTTGTATTAAAAGAAGCTGGTGCTTCTAAATTAGCAGTTGTAAAATTAGTTAAAGAATTAACTGGTTTAGGTCTTAAAGAAGCTAAAGATGTAGTTGATGGTGCTCCAAGTACTGTTAAAGAAGGTGTTTCTAAAGAAGAGGCTGAAGGTCTTAAAAAATCATTAGAAGAAGCTGGAGCTGTAGTTGAGCTTAAATAATTCAACACGGTTTTAAGAACTAGGTTTAGGTCCTGAGTTAACACTCAAAGGCCTAAACCATTTTTCGTATAATAAAATATATCAAGTTTTATTATCAAATAGTTTAAAATACGAAAAAGTTTTTGATCAATACGAAGAAAAAAAATTGAACTTACTTTTGGTTTATTTTTAAAGATGTATTGATTATAATAAGAAAGTATAGATTAAACAGTGTGTTTTACACAAAAAAATTACTTTTTTTAATCAAAATTTTGTCCATTGATGATAACAAATCAGACTGAAAGATTGAATTTTGCCTCTACAAAAAATATCCCTGACTATCCAGATTTTCTAGATGTTCAGGTTAAATCTTTTAAAGATTTCTTTCAATTAGAAACGAAATCTGACGAAAGAGGCAACGAAGGGTTATACAACACCTTCATGGAAAACTTCCCAATTACAGATACAAGAAATAACTTTGTATTGGAATTCCTAGATTATTTTGTAGATCCACCGCGTTATACAATTCAAGAATGTATAGAGAGAGGTCTTACTTATAGTGTGCCTTTAAAAGCTAGGTTAAAACTATACTGTACAGATCCAGAACACGAAGATTTTGAAACTATTGTACAAGATGTTTATCTTGGAACAATACCTTATATGACTCCAAGTGGTACTTTTGTTATCAATGGTGCTGAGCGTGTAGTAGTATCTCAATTACACCGTTCTCCTGGGGTTTTCTTTGGTCAATCATTCCACGCAAATGGAACAAAACTTTATTCTGCCAGAGTAATCCCTTTTAAAGGATCTTGGATAGAATTCTCTACAGATATCAACAGTGTAATGTACGCTTATATCGATAGAAAGAAAAAATTACCAGTTACAACTTTATTCCGTGCTATCGGTTTCGAAAGAGATAAGGATATCCTTGAAATTTTCGACTTAGCAGAAGAAATTAAAGTTTCTAAAACGGGTATTAAGAAATATATTGGAAGAAGACTTGCTGCGCGTGTTTTGAACACTTGGCACGAGGATTTCGTAGATGAGGATACCGGAGAGGTAGTTTCTATCGAACGTAACGAAATCATCCTTGATCGTGATACAATTATCGACAAAGATAATGTTGAAGAGATCATCGATTCTAACGTAAAATCTATTTTGTTGCACAAAGAGGATAATAATCAAGCAGATTATGCTATTATCCACAACACGTTACAAAAAGATCCAACAAACTCTGAAAAAGAAGCTGTAGAGCACATTTACCGTCAGTTGCGTAATGCTGAACCGCCTGATGAGGAAACTGCTCGTGGTATTATAGATAAATTGTTCTTCTCTGATCAACGTTATAACTTAGGTGAAGTTGGTCGTTACAGAATGAACAAAAAATTAGATTTAGATATCCCTATGGATAAGCAAGTGCTTACCAAAGAAGATATCATTACAATCGTAAAATATTTGATCGAGTTAATCAACTCTAAAGCAGAGATTGATGATATTGATCACTTATCAAACCGTCGTGTTAGAACAGTTGGAGAACAATTGTCTCAACAATTCGGTGTTGGTTTAGCACGTATGGCTAGAACTATTCGTGAGAGAATGAACGTTAGAGATAACGAGGTGTTTACACCAATTGATTTGATTAATGCTAAAACATTATCATCAGTTATCAACTCTTTCTTTGGTACTAACCAGTTATCTCAATTTATGGATCAAACGAATCCATTAGCTGAGATTACACACAAAAGAAGACTTTCTGCACTAGGGCCAGGTGGACTTTCGAGAGAGAGAGCTGGTTTCGAGGTTCGTGACGTTCACTATACGCACTATGGTCGTTTATGTCCGATTGAAACTCCAGAGGGACCAAACATTGGTTTGATTTCATCTCTTGGTGTTTATGCAAAAGTAAACGGAATGGGATTCATCGAAACTCCATACCGTAAAGTAACTAATGGTGTAGTTGATTTAGAAAGTACTCCAATTTACTTAAGTGCTGAAGAAGAAGAAGGTAAAATGATTGCTCAGGCAAACATTGAAATGGACGAAACTGGTAAGATTACAGCTAGCAATGTTATTGCTCGTGAGGAAGGTGACTTCCCGGTTGTTGAGCCATCAGTAGTTCATTATACAGACGTTGCTCCAAACCAGATCGCTTCGATTTCTGCATCTTTGATTCCTTTCTTGGAGCATGATGATGCGAACCGTGCGTTGATGGGATCGAACATGATGCGTCAGGCAGTTCCTTTGATCCGTCCTGAAGCTCCTATTGTTGGTACAGGTTTAGAGCGTCAGGTAGCTTCAGATTCAAGAGTATTAATCAATGCTGAAGGGCATGGTACTGTTGAATATGTTGATGCAAATATCATTACTATTAAATACGATCGTACAGAAGACGAGAGAATGGTTAGTTTTGATGCTGATGAGAAAACATACAACCTTATTAAATTTAGAAAAACCAATCAAGGTACAAGTATCAACTTGAAACCAATCGTAAGAAGAGGTGATAGAGTTGTTCCTGGACAAGTATTATCAGAAGGATATGCTACTCAAAATGGTGAATTAGCTTTAGGTAGAAACTTAAAAGTTGCGTTCATGCCGTGGAAAGGGTACAACTTCGAGGATGCGATTGTAATTTCTGAAAAAGTAGTTCGTGATGATATTTTTACATCTATCCACGTTGATGATTATTCATTAGAGGTTAGAGATACTAAGTTAGGAAATGAAGAGTTAACAAACGATATTCCTAACGTTTCTGAAGAAGCTACTAAAGATTTAGATGAAAACGGTATGATTAGAATTGGAGCAGAGGTTAAACCTGGCGACATTCTAATCGGAAAAATTACACCAAAAGGAGAATCAGATCCTACTCCAGAAGAGAAATTGCTTCGTGCAATCTTCGGGGATAAAGCGGGTGATGTAAAAGATGCTTCATTAAAAGCTTCTCCATCTTTACATGGTGTAGTTCTTGATAAAAAATTATTTGCAAGAGCCGTAAAAGATAAACGTAAACGTACTCAGGATAAAGATGCTTTAGGCGCTTTAGAAATGGAATTCGAAACTAAATTTGTTGAATTAAAAGACAGATTGGTTGAGAAATTATTCTTGATCGTTAACGGAAAAACATCTCAAGGTGTAATGAATGATTTGGGTGAAGAAGTTTTACCAAAAGGTAAAAAATATACTCAAAAAATGCTTTACGCAGTAGAAGATTTTGCTCACTTAAGCAAAGGTCAATGGGTTGCTGATGATGCTACTAATAAAATGGTTAATGATTTGATTCATAACTATAAAATTAAGCTAAACGACTTACAAGGATCTTTAAGAAGAGAAAAATTCACTATTACAGTTGGTGATGAATTACCATCTGGAATCTTGAAATTGGCTAAAATCTATATCGCTAAAAAACGTAAGTTAAAAGTGGGTGATAAAATGGCAGGACGTCACGGTAACAAAGGTATTGTTGCAAGAATCGTTCGTCACGAAGATATGCCTTTCTTAGAGGATGGAACACCAGTAGATATCGTATTGAATCCACTTGGGGTACCTTCACGTATGAACATTGGTCAGATTTATGAAACTGTTCTTGGATGGGCTGGTATGAACTTGGGTAGAAAATTTGCTACTCCAATTTTTGATGGTGCTTCTCTTGACGAAATCAATGCTTTGACTGATGAAGCTAATGTACCACGTTTCGGACATACTTATCTTTATGATGGTGGAACTGGAGAGCGTTTTGCACAAAAAGCAACTGTGGGTGTAATTTACATGCTTAAATTAGGACACATGGTTGATGATAAGATGCACGCACGTTCTATCGGACCATACTCATTGATTACGCAACAACCACTTGGAGGTAAGGCTCAATTTGGAGGTCAGCGTTTTGGAGAGATGGAGGTTTGGGCACTTGAGGCTTATGGAGCTTCTAGTACATTACGTGAAATCTTAACTGTTAAGTCTGATGACGTTATTGGTAGAGCTAAAACTTACGAAGCTATCGTTAAGGGAGAGTCTATGCCAGAACCAGGTTTACCAGAATCATTCAATGTATTGATGCACGAATTGAAAGGTCTTGGACTAGACATTCGTTTAGAAGAATAAATAAAAGTTTTGTAATCAGTCTCATTTTTTAATGGGACTGATTACTCATTTATAAAAGTTTTTAAAGATTTATACCCGTAACCCGTTCCGATTTTTTATATCATGCAAGGCATTTTATAACTAGCGCTTCAAATTTAATTTTGAAGTTTAGAGAAGTAACCCGAGGTAGTAGCTGAATGATTAACTCTTCATTTTTTTAAGAGTAGATTTTAAATCTAAATTCAATTTTTTAATTGCAAATAAATCAATAGTAAAAACTATGATGAATAATAGAAATAATAATAAGGATAAAAATCCAGTTAAAAGATTTAATAAAATCTCAATTGGATTAGCTTCACCAGAATCTATCTTGAAAGAATCAAGAGGAGAGGTGTTGAAACCAGAAACAATTAACTACAGAACTCACAAACCAGAGCGTGACGGACTTTTCTGCGAAAGAATCTTCGGACCAGTAAAAGATTTCGAATGTGCTTGTGGTAAGTATAAAAGAATTCGTTACAAAGGTATCATCTGTGACCGTTGTGGTGTTGAAGTTACTGAGAAAAAAGTACGTCGTGACAGAGTAGGACACATCAACCTTGTTGTGCCAATTGCTCACATTTGGTACTTCCGTTCTCTTCCAAACAAAATTGGTTATATCCTTGGTCTTCCTTCTAAGAAATTAGATATGATCATTTACTACGAAAGATATGTAGTAATCCAAGCTGGTATTGCTAAAAATGCAGATGGAGAATCTTTACAAAGATTAGATTTCTTAACTGAAGAGGAATATTTGAATATTTTAGATACTCTTCCACAAGAAAACCAATATTTAGATGATTTAGATCCAAATAAATTTGTTGCCAAAATGGGAGCAGAGTGTATTATGGATTTATTAGCTCGTATTGACTTAGATGCTTTATCTTATGAATTAAGACACAGCGCTAACAACGAGACTTCTAAGCAAAGAAAAACTGAGGCTTTAAAAAGATTACAAGTTGTTGAGTCTTTCCGTGAGTCTAACGAAAACCGCGAAAACCGTCCAGAATGGATGATTATGAAAGTGGTTCCAGTTATTCCACCAGAATTACGTCCACTTGTGCCACTTGATGGAGGTCGTTTTGCAACTTCAGATTTGAACGATTTATATCGTCGTGTAATCATCCGTAACAACCGTTTGAAAAGATTAATGGAGATTAAAGCTCCAGAAGTTATCTTAAGAAACGAAAAACGTATGCTACAAGAATCTGTAGATTCATTGTTTGATAATACTCGTAAAGCTTCTGCTGTTAAAACAGAATCTAACAGACCATTAAAATCATTATCTGACTCATTAAAAGGTAAGCAAGGACGTTTCCGTCAAAACTTACTTGGTAAACGTGTGGATTATTCTGCTCGTTCGGTAATTGTTGTTGGTCCAGAGTTAAAATTATATGAGTGCGGATTGCCTAAAGATATGGCTTCTGAATTATACAAACCTTTCGTTATCCGTAAATTGATTGAAAGAGGTATTGTTAAAACAGTAAAATCTGCTAAGAAAATCATAGACAAAAAAGAGCCGGTAGTTTGGGATATCTTAGAAAATGTAATTAAAGGACACCCAGTATTACTGAACCGTGCTCCTACTTTGCACAGACTTGGTATTCAGGCTTTCCAGCCAAAATTAATTGAAGGAAAAGCGATCCAGTTACACCCATTAGTATGTACGGCTTTCAACGCCGATTTCGATGGTGACCAGATGGCAGTTCACTTACCATTAGGACCAGAGGCTATTTTAGAGGCACAATTATTAATGTTGGCTTCTCATAATATTTTGAATCCTGCAAATGGTGCTCCAATTACTGTACCTTCTCAGGACATGGTCTTGGGTCTATACTATATGACCAAAGAGCGTATTTCTACAGAAGATCACATTATTTTAGGTCAAGATTTGACTTTCTATTCTGCTGAAGAAGTAAACATTGCATTAAACGAAGGAAGATTAGAATTGAATGCTCGTGTGAAAATTAGAGCAAAAGATTTTAATGATGCTGGAGAATTAGTGTACCAAATTATTCAAACAACTGCAGGACGTGTATTATTTAACGAAGTAGTACCTGAAGCAGCTGGATATATCAATGACGTATTGACTAAGAAAAACCTTAGAGATATTATTGGACACATTTTAAGTGTGACTGATGTACCTACAACGGCAGCTTTCTTGGACAATATGAAAGATATGGGGTATAAATTTGCATTTAGAGGAGGTTTGTCATTCTCTTTAGGTGATATTAGAATCCCAGAACAAAAAACGAAGTTAATTGCAGATGCTAGAGAGCAAGTTGAAGGTATCTCAACTAACTACAACATGGGTCTTATCACAAATAACGAGCGTTACAACCAAGTTATTGACGTATGGACTTCAGCAAATGCTCAGCTGACAGAATTAGCAATGAAAAATATTAGAGAAGACCAACAAGGTTTCAACTCTGTATATATGATGCTTGACTCTGGGGCGAGGGGTTCTAAGGAACAGATTCGTCAGTTAACTGGTATGCGTGGTTTGATGGCTAAGCCTAAAAAATCTACTGCTGGTGGTGGTGAGATTATTGAAAACCCGATTCTTTCTAACTTTAAGGAAGGTCTTTCGATCCTTGAGTACTTCATTTCTACTCACGGTGCTCGTAAAGGTCTTGCGGATACGGCTCTTAAAACGGCCGATGCTGGTTACTTAACAAGAAGGCTTCATGACGTTTCTCAAGATGTTATTGTTAACATCGAAGATTGTGGAACTTTAAGAGGTGTTGAAGTTGCTGCATTGAAGAAAAATGAGGAAATCGTTGAATCATTAGGAGAGAGAATTTTAGGACGTGTTGCATTGCAAGATGTTATAAATCCACTTACTAATGAAGTAATGGTTCAATCTGGTCAACAAATTACTGAAGCAATTATGAGAACTATTGAAGCTTCTCCAATTGAAAAAGTAGAAGTTAGATCTCCATTAACTTGTGAAGCTTTAAAAGGTATTTGTGCTAAATGTTACGGTAGAAACTTAGCTACTGGAAAAATGACACAAAGAGGAGAAGCTGTCGGAGTTATTGCAGCTCAATCTATTGGAGAGCCAGGTACACAGTTAACACTTCGTACGTTCCACGTTGGAGGGGTTGCTGGAGGTATCTCTGAAGAGTCTAGTATTGTTACAAGATTCGCTGGTAGACTTGAAATAGAAGATTTAAAAACTGTTAAAGGTGAGGACAGCGAAGGTAATGCGGTTGATATCGTAGTATCACGTTCAACTGAATTAAAATTAGTTGATGAGAAAACTGGAATCGTTTTAAATACACATAATATTCCTTACGGTTCTAGTATTTTTGTAAAAGATGGAGAAAGTGTTGGTAAAGGAGCTGTAATCTGTAAATGGGATCCATACAACGGTGTAATTGTTTCTGAGTTTACTGGTAAAATTGCTTACGAGGATTTAGAGCAAGGACAATCGTTCATGGTTGAGATCGATGAGCAGACTGGTTTCCAAGAAAAAGTAATTTCTGAGGCTAGAAACAAAAAATTAATCCCAACTTTATTAGTTTATGGTAAAGAAGGTGAATTGATTCGTTCTTACAACTTACCAGTAGGTGCACACCTTATGGTTGAAAATGGTGAGAAAATTAAAGCAGGTAAAGTATTAGTAAAAATCCCTCGTCGTTCTTCTAAAGCAGGCGATATCACGGGAGGTCTACCAAGAATTACTGAGTTGCTTGAGGCTCGTAACCCTTCAAACCCAGCTGTTGTATCTGAAATTGATGGTGTTGTTTCTTTTGGAAAAATTAAAAGAGGTAACCGTGAGATCGTTATCGAATCTAAATTTGGTGAAATTAAAAAGTATTTAGTTAAACTTTCTAGCCAAATCTTAGTACAAGAAAATGACTTCGTAAGAGCGGGAGTTCCATTGTCTGATGGTGCAATTACACCAGACGACATCTTAAGAATTCAAGGTCCAGCTGCTGTTCAACAGTACTTGGTAAATGAAATTCAAGAGGTATACCGTTTACAAGGGGTAAAAATTAATGACAAGCACTTTGAGGTTGTAATTCGTCAAATGATGCGTAAAGTAAGAGTTCAGGATCCAGGTGATACTTTATTCTTAGAAGATCAATTAATTCACACTAAAGATTTCATCGTTCAAAACGATAAATTATACGGTATGAAAGTAGTTGAAGATGCTGGAGATTCTTCAGTATTGAAACCAGGTCAAATAATTTCTCCTCGTGAATTACGTGATGAAAATTCATTATTGAAACGAAATGATAAAAATCTTGTTGTAGCAAGAGACGTAATTACTGCGACTGCAACGCCAGTTCTTCAAGGTATTACAAGAGCTTCGTTACAAACTAAATCATTCATTTCTGCGGCTTCATTCCAGGAGACAACGAAAGTACTTAACGAAGCTGCAGTAGCTGGTAAAGTAGATGATTTAGAAGGATTAAAAGAAAATGTAATTGTTGGACACAGAATTCCTGCGGGAACTGGTATGAGAGAATACGATAATACTATCGTAGGATCTAAAGACGATTACAACGAAATGATGGCTAATAAAGAAGAATATATTTATTAATTAGGAAACTATGAGTAATCCGAAACAACAACAAGAGCAAATTAATATTGAGTTAGACGAAACTATTGCAGAAGGAATTTATTCTAATCTAGCAATTATAAATCACTCATCATCAGAGTTTGTTTTAGATTTTGTGAGCATTATGCCCGGTATTCCTAAAGCCAAGGTAAAGTCAAGAATTGTCTTGACACCGCAACATGCTAAAAGATTATTGCGAGCAATAGGTGAAAATATCCATCGATTTGAAGCTGCTCATGGCGAAATCAAAGAGACAGAACAAGCGCCAATTCCGCTTAATTTTGGTCCTGCGGGACAAGCATAAATTTAAGAAGCCCCATATTTATGGGGCTTTTTTTTTGATGTTTAGTTTTAAATATGTTGCAGTTTGTCTGATTTAATTTAGTTTCGTCGACTAAATTCTTTTTTGTTTTTAAATTATTCTAAATTAACCCTTCCTATGAAAGATTAATTTTTGAAATATAAGACTTAGTAAGGTTGATTTAATTCAAAGTTAAAAAAAGCACTAATTTTATTAGTGCTTTTTTTTATGCTTAATAATCATGTGCTTTTTTTTCCTTTCTTCCCAACCTTTATGTAAAATATGTACTCTATATAAGTAAGAACCGATATAAAGGATTTTAACGTAAATTGAGTATAGTATGAAGAAGAAATTCACCTTAGAAATAGCAAGTCCATGTTCAGAAAATTTTGATAAAATGATTCCTAATGCAAACGGTTCATTTTGTGATTCTTGTATGAAAAATGTAATCGATTTGAGTAAGAAAACGAACTCTGAAGTCGCTAAATTTATTGCAGAGAATAAAGATCAAAGCATTTGTGCCCGACTAAAAACAGCACAGCTTAACGAGCAGTTTGAATATAGTGAAACATCAAAGATTAATAATTTTAAATATGCGGCAGTCGCAGCATCTCTTATGATTGCTTCAAATTTAACTGCGCAACAAAAAGAGCCAGTTAAAACAGAGATAAATTGTCCAGAGCCAAGTGTTTATAAGTTGGGTAAAATTGCTTATGATCGTGTTAAAAATGACGAAATTTCGTTTTTAATAAAAGGTAAATTGTTAGAAAGTAAAACAAATAGAGCTTTTGATAAAGAAGCATATCCAAATTTGATGCTTTCTGTTAACGGTTTAGAAAATCCTGTGAAAATAAATGCAAAAACAGGGGAGTTTTCTATAGCTGCAAAAGTTTTGAAAAGCAGTAATAGCTTGAGGGTTACAATTACCAGTAATGATTACTATCTTTCAAAAAAAATATCTTTTTCTATAAAATCATTTAAGAATAATGTGCTGCTAGAAAATATTAGTATCAATTCGGAAGAGCTTACGAAAATTTATATTGCTGGTGGATTGGGAATTAATTATACTAGATAATGATCTATTTGTAAATAAAAAAGCGGGCTGTCTAATATTAGTTAGGCAGCCCGTTTTTATTATATTTTATTCTAAAAGAATTTAATCAAACTCAGATGTAAAATATAGTTTTACACTTGGATATTTACTTTGTGTCATTTGAATTGTAAAATCAGAATCAGCTAAGAATACCAATTGACCATATTTATCATGAGCAAGGAATTTTTGCTTAATACGTTTAAACTCTTTAAATTCTTCGTTCTTCGCATCATCAGGTTTTACCCAGCACGCTTTGTGTACAGGAAAGTTCTCATAAGTACACTTTGCACCATATTCATGTTCTAAACGGTATTGAATAACCTCATATTGAAGAGCTCCAACCGTTCCGATAACTTTACGATTATTCATCTCCAAAGTAAATAACTGCGCAACACCTTCATCCATTAATTGATCAACCCCTTTTTCTAATTGCTTAGCTTTCATAGGATCAGCATTATTAATGTATCTAAAGTGCTCCGGAGAGAAACTAGGGATGCCTTTAAAGCTCATTACTTCGCCCTCGGTTAAAGTGTCTCCAATTTTAAAGTTTCCTGTATCGTGTAAACCAACAATATCTCCTGGATAAGAAATATCAACGATTTCTTTTTTCTCAGCGAAAAAAGCATTTGGGCTTGAGAATTTTAAATTTTTCTTCTGGCGAACGTGGTAATAAGGCTTATTTCTTTCAAAAGTTCCCGAAACAATTTTAATAAACGCTAAACGGTCACGGTGTTTTGGATCCATATTAGCATGGATTTTAAAAACAAAGCCAGTCATTTTTTCTTCTGCAGGATCAACCAATCGAGTTTCAGAATCTTTTGGTCTAGGAGATGGAGCAATTGTAACGAAACAATCTAGTAATTCGCGAACTCCAAAATTATTTAAAGCAGAACCAAAGAATACCGGCTGGATTTTTCCATCTAAATAATCCTGACGCTCAAATTTTGGATAAACTTCATCAATTAATTCTAATTCTTCTCGAAGCTTTTCAGCAGCCTTTTGACCAACGATTTTATCTAACTCTGGGTTGTTTTGAACGTCAGAGAAAGCGATAGTTTCTTCGATGTTTTTACGACTGTCTCCACTAAAAAGATTGATGTTTTCTTCCCATAAATTGTAAATTCCTTGGAAATCGTAACCCATTCCGATTGGGAAACTTAAAGGAGTAACTTTTAATCCTAATTTTTGCTCTACTTCATCCATCAAATCAAAAGCGTCTTTACCTTCACGATCTAATTTGTTGATGAAAACAATCATTGGAATGTTACGCATTCTACAAACCGAAACTAGCTTTTCAGTTTGTTCCTCAACCCCTTTTGCAACGTCAATCACAACAATTACACTGTCAACTGCGGTTAAAGTTCTAAAAGTATCTTCAGCAAAATCCTTGTGTCCCGGAGTATCAAGAATATTGATTTTTTTGTCTTTATAATTAAAAGCAAGTACAGAAGTCGAAACCGAAATACCTCTTTGGCGTTCGATTTCCATGAAATCACTAGTTGCTCCTTTTTTTATTTTATTGTTTTTTACGGCTCCAGCTTCCTGAATAGCACCTCCAAACAACAATAATTTTTCTGTTAAAGTTGTTTTACCAGCATCGGGATGCGAGATAATTCCAAATGTTCTTCTGCGTTGTATTTCTTTTAAAAAACTCATATTTTATATAAATAGGTTGCAAAAGTACTATTAATTACGCCGATTTAAAAATAAATAAGACTCTGTTTTTGGAGTTGATGTTTTGGATTTTAGACAGATATCGCGTCAAAAATCCTTCAACTAATTCTTTTTAGTATATTAGTTTCTACAATGCATATAATTTTTTGTTAATAGTATGGCTGATAGTTGTATTATGTAATTGAATTGTTATTTTTGTTCGTTTTAAGTAAAAGAAATAGAAATTAACTATTTTGGATTTTTAGAAACTGCTTTTTGCAGAAACTGGAATAGTTGGCTAGATTACAGACAATACAGATCTTTACATTCAAATTAAATTTAAAATAATGTTATTAAAAAAATTACAGCTAAAAACAATTGGTTATAGACTAGTCTTAACAATGTGTTTTTTACTTTTTTTCAACTCCGTGATTTCAGCTCAGGAAATTATTAAGGATCCTGTAGCCGAGAAGCCTGCAGAACTTCATACGGGGCAAAAACAGAAAATAGATGGTATTATTGCAACTGTTGGAGATTATATTGTTTTAGATTCTGATATTGATAAAGGCTACTTAGAAATTGCAAGTCAAGGAGGTAATGTAAAAGATATTACAAGATGCCAAATGCTTGGAAAATTGTTAGAAGATAAATTATATGCACATCAAGCAATTCAGGACAGTATCGTTGTAAGCGATGCAGAGGTTAGAGGAATGATGGATGAGCGATTGAATTATATGGTACAACAAGTTGGAGATATCAATAAAGTTGTAGAATACTATAAAAAGAGTTCAGTTGAAGAGTTTAAAACGTATTTTGCAGACATCTTGAAAGAACAAAAATTAGCCTCAGAAATGAGAGATAAAATTGTTAAAGATGTTCAGATAACACCTGAGGAAGTTCGTAATTTCTTTAAAAAAATACCAAAAGATGAATTGCCGACTTTTGGAGCAGAGATGGAAGTAGCACAGATTGTTGTTGATCCAGCAGTTTCTAAAGAAGATAAGCAAAAAGTAATAGATCGATTAAATGACATTCGAAAAGACGTTTTAGAAGGATCTAGTTTTGCAACAAAGGCAGTTTTGTACTCGCAAGATCCTGCATCTTCACCAAATGGTGGTTATTACAAAATGACACGTAAAACACCTTTCGTAAAAGAATTTAAAGATGTTGCATTTAGTTTACAGGAAGGTGAAATTTCAGCACCATTCGAAACTATTTTTGGATTCCATATCATTATGGTTGATAAAATTAAAGGACAAGAAGTTGAATTGCGTCATATATTAATTGCTCCTACGGTCTCTGAAAATGCTTTAAAAGAAGCAAAAGAAAGAGCGGCAAATATTAGAGCTAAAATTGTAAGTAAAACAATCACTTTTGCAGATGCAGCAAGAACTGAATCTGATGAAAAAGAAACAAAAGCAAACGGAGGAACTTTGGTAAATCCGAATACACAGGACACTCGTTTTGAATTGACGAAAATGGATCCAACTTTATACAGTCAGGTTTCGAACTTAAAAGATGATGAAGTTTCTCAGCCAATTTTAAATACTGATGATAAAGGAAAAAAAACGTATAAATTAATTACGGTTACTAATAGAATTGACGAGCATACAGCAGATTATGCTAAAGATTATACTAAAATTAAAGAATTAGCATTAAAAGAAAAACAAATCAATGCAATCGCAAAATGGTTTGATGCTAAAATTAAAGATACTTATATCAAAATTATTGGAGAATACAGAGATTGTACTTTTGCTAACAATTGGTTGAAAAAATAATTTTTATTAAATAAAGAAAAAGAGTTAGTTTTATGAATTCATAAAGCTGACTCTTTTTAATTTTAAATACACTTATAAATGTCTGATGTAACAGCAATTCATAATTTAGTTCAGAAACGCAATGAACTAAAAAGCGAAATAGCAAAGGTAATTGTGGGGCAGGATGCCGTAATTGACGAAATTTTACTTTGTATATTTTCTGGCGGACATGCACTTTTAATTGGTGTTCCGGGACTGGCAAAAACATTAATGATAAATACTTTGGCACAAGCTTTAGGTTTAGATTTTAAAAGAATTCAGTTTACACCAGATTTAATGCCTTCAGATATTTTAGGAAGTGAAATTTTAGATGAAAACAGGCAATTTAAGTTTATTAAAGGGCCAATATTTTCTAATATTATTTTGGCTGATGAGATAAATAGAACACCTCCAAAAACACAAGCTGCATTGCTTGAAGCGATGCAGGAACGTTCAGTTACAATTGCGGGACATAATTATAAATTAGATTTGCCTTATTTTGTACTAGCAACGCAAAATCCAATTGAGCAGGAAGGAACTTATCCATTGCCTGAAGCACAGTTAGACCGTTTTATGTTTGCTATTAAATTAGAGTATCCAACTTTTGAAGAAGAAGTAAAGGTGGTAAAGCAAACAACATCTGATAATAAAGTTGAAGTTAAACCTTTGTTTACGGCACAGGAGATTATTGATTTTCAGCATTTGATTCGTAGAATTCCTGTTGCAGACAATGTTGTTGAATATGCGGTTACTTTAGTGAGTAAAACACGTCCTGATAATTCATTATCTAATGATTTTGTAAAGAATTATTTAGATTGGGGAGCAGGACCAAGAGCATCTCAGAATTTGATTTTAGCGGCAAAAGCTCATGCGGCTTTTAATGGTAAATTTTCGCCAGATATTGAAGATGTAAAAGCGGTAGCAACTGGAATTTTGAGACATAGAATTATTAAAAATTATAAAGCCGACGCTGAAGGAATAACTGAAGAAGTTATTATTAAAAAGCTGATGTAAATTATACGATTTAGATTGTAAAAAAGCCTGATAAATACTATCAGGCTTTTTTGTTTTAATTTGGAAAAGTATTGATTATTTGATTGCGAACGAAAGATGAAATTGACTCTAAAAAGAGTAACTATAACGTTATAATAGCTTATTTAGAACTGTTCTTTTCTAAAATAGAGGTAAAATCTCACTTACTTTATTACGTCTAATTTCGACTTTGCTAAAGAAAGGTTTTTAAAATATCAATAATTCATTTTTTTAATGTAAAACTGATATTTTGACAAAAACAAGTAGCGAAAATCGTTTTTTAATAATAATAATTTTTGAAAACGCGACTTCTATTATATTATTTTTAATTCTCGGCTTTAATATTTAAATTTGCGTACAAAAAAACAAAAATACTTCTAACATATTATGAATACTTACAAAGATTACATTAAAGAAATCGAAGAAAGAAAAGGCCAAGGACTTCATCCAAAGCCAATTGATGGTGCAGAATTAGTAAGCGAAATTATTTCGCAGATTAAAGATTTAGATAACGAATACAGAGAAGATTCTCTTAAGTTTTTTATCTATAATACTTTGCCGGGTACTACAAGTGCGGCTGGTGAAAAAGCTAAATTTTTAAAAGAAATTATATTAGGAGAGTCAGTAGTAAAAGAAATCACTCCAACTTTTGCTTTTGAATTATTATCACACATGAAAGGCGGACCTTCTATTGAAGTGCTGTTAGATCTAGCTTTAGGTAATGATGCTGCAATTGCAGAAGCGGCGGCGAAAGTGCTGAAAACACAAGTTTTTCTTTATGAAGCAGATACTGATCGTCTAATAGAAGCATTCAAAAATAATAACGCAATAGCAAAAGAAATTCTTGAAAGCTATGCAAAAGCAGAATTCTTTACAAAACTGCCAGAAGTAGCAGATGAAGTTAAAGTAGTTACTTTTATTGCTGGTGAAGGTGATATTTCAACAGATTTACTGTCTCCAGGTAATCAAGCTCACTCACGTTCAGATCGTGAACTTCATGGTCAGTGTATGATTACTCCGCAAGCACAGAAAGAAATTAGAGAATTGCAAGCACAACACCCTGATAAAAGTGTAATGTTGATTGCAGAGAAAGGAACAATGGGAGTTGGTTCTTCAAGAATGTCAGGTGTAAATAACGTGGCTCTTTGGACAGGAAAACAAGCAAGTCCATATATTCCATTCGTAAACATCGCTCCAATTGTTGGTGGTACAAACGGAATTTCTCCAATTTTCTTAACGACAGTTGATGTTACTGGTGGTATTGGTTTAGATCTTAAAAACTGGGTAAAAAAGGTTGATGCAGAAGGTAATGTTGTTCGTAATGAAAATGACGAGCCAGTTTTAGAGCAAACATATTCTGTTGCTACAGGAACAGTGCTTACAATCAATATTAAAGAGAAAAAATTATATAACGGAGATCAGGAATTAATTGATATTTCTAAGGCATTTACGCCTCAAAAAATGGAATTTATTAAAGCTGGTGGTTCATATGCAATCGTATTTGGTAAAAAACTTCAAACACTTGCAGCAAAAGTTTTAAATGTTGAGGCACCTCTTGTATTTGCTCCATCAAAAGAAATTTCTCATGCAGGACAAGGTCTTACTGCAGTAGAGAAAATCTTCAACAAAAACGCAGTAGGTATTACTCCAGGTAAAGTATTGCACGCTGGTTCAGATGTTCGTGTAGAAGTTAATATCGTAGGTTCGCAAGATACTACAGGTCTTATGACTGCTCAGGAATTAGAATCTATGGCTGCAACAGTGATTTCGCCAATCGTTGATGGTGCATACCAATCAGGTTGTCACACTGCTTCAGTTTGGGATAAAAAAGCACAGGCAAATATTCCAAAATTGATGAAATTCATGAACGATTTTGGATTAATCACAGCTCGTGACCCGAAAGGTGTTTATCATGCAATGACGGATGTTATTCATAAAGTTCTTAACGACATTACTATTGACGAGTGGGCTATTATTATTGGTGGTGACTCTCATACAAGAATGTCAAAAGGGGTAGCTTTTGGTGCTGACTCAGGAACAGTTGCTCTTGCTCTTGCTACTGGAGAAGCTTCAATGCCAATTCCAGAATCTGTAAAAGTAACTTTCAAAGGAGACATGAAAGGGTATATGGATTTCCGTGATGTGGTTCACGCTACACAAGCGCAAATGCTTCACCAATTTGGAGGAGAAAATGTATTCCAAGGAAGAATCATTGAGGTTCATATTGGAACACTTACTGCTGATCAAGCATTTACATTTACAGACTGGACTGCAGAGATGAAAGCAAAAGCTTCTATCTGTATTTCGGAAGACGATACTTTGATCGAATCATTGGAAATTGCTAAAGGCAGAATCCAAATCATGATTGACAAAGGTATGGATAACGAAAAACGTGTTCTTCAAGGATTGATCAATAAAGCAGATAAGAGAATTGCAGAAATTAAATCTGCAGAGAAACCAGCTTTAACTCCGGATGCTAATGCTAAATATTATGCAGAAGTTGTGGTTGATCTTGATCAAATCTCAGAGCCGATGATTGCTGATCCAGACGTAAATAATGCTGATGTTTCAAAAAGATATACTCACGATACTATTAGACCTTTGTCTTTCTATGGTGGAGAGAAAAAAGTAGATCTTGGATTTATCGGATCTTGTATGGTTCATAAAGGAGATATGAAAATCCTTGCTCAAATGTTGAAAAATGTAGAAGCACAAACAGGAAAAGTTGAATTTAATGCTCCTCTTGTAGTAGCGCCGCCAACTTATAACATTGTAGATGAGCTTAAAGCAGAAGGTGATTGGGAAGTTTTACAAAGATATTCTGGTTTCGAATTTGACGATAATGCGCCTAAAGGTGCTGCTCGTACTGAATATGAGAACATGTTATATTTAGAGCGTCCAGGATGTAACCTATGTATGGGTAACCAAGAGAAAGCAGCAAAAGGAGATACAGTAATGGCAACTTCAACTCGTCTTTTCCAAGGAAGAGTTGTAGAAGATACTGAAGGTAAAAAAGGAGAATCATTACTTTCTTCTACACCAGTTGTAGTTTTATCAACAATTTTGGGTAGAACTCCAACATTAGCTGAATATACAACAGCAGTTGAAGGAATCAACTTGACTAAGTTTGCGCCTTCTAATAAATCGTTAGTAATGTAATCTTACGATTATTAATATATAAAGAGCCCGAGTGATAAACTCGGGCTTTTTCTTTTATTGCTCTTCTATTTTTTGTAACTTGTCATGTTCAAAAAAATAAAACAAAAAACAATTACTTATGGCTTTTGATATTGAAATGATTAAAAAAGTGTATGAGAACATGCCAGGTCGTGTTGATAAAGCACGCGAAATTGTTGGTCGTCCACTTACATTAACAGAGAAAATTTTATACAATCATCTTTGGGATGGAAATCCGACCAAAGCGTTTGGAAGAGGTATTGATTATGTTGATTTTGCACCAGATCGTGTAGCGTGTCAAGATGCAACAGCGCAAATGGCATTATTGCAGTTTATGCATGCCGGTAAATCTAAAGTAGCAGTTCCTACAACAGTACACTGCGATCACTTGATTCAGGCAAAAGTAGATGCAGCAACTGATTTGGCTAGAGCAAAAACACAAAGTAATGAAGTTTTTGACTTCTTATCATCAGTTTCAAATAAGTACGGAATTGGTTTTTGGAAACCAGGAGCAGGAATTATTCACCAAGTAGTACTTGAAAATTACGCTTTCCCTGGAGGAATGATGATTGGTACCGATTCTCACACCGTAAATGCTGGAGGATTAGGAATGGTAGCGATTGGTGTTGGTGGTGCTGACGCTGTAGATGTTATGTCCGGAATGGCGTGGGAATTGAAATTTCCTAAATTAATTGGAGTTAAATTAACTGGTAAGTTATCAGGATGGACTGCTCCTAAAGATGTTATTCTTAAAGTCGCTGGTATTCTTACCGTAAAAGGTGGTACAGGTGCTATTGTTGAATATTTTGGAGAAGGAGCGACTTCTATGTCGTGTACAGGAAAAGGAACGATTTGTAATATGGGTGCTGAAATTGGCGCAACAACTTCAACTTTTGGTTATGATGCTTCAATGGGGCGTTACCTGCGTTCTACAAACAGAGCTGATGTTGCAGATGCAGCCGATAAAATTGCTTCATACTTAACCGGAGATCCAGAAGTGTATGCAAACCCAGAAAAATATTTTGATCAAGTTATCGAAATCAATCTATCAGAATTAGAGCCTCATTTAAATGGTCCTTTTACGCCAGATTTAGCTACTCCAATTTCTAAAATGAAAGAAGAAGCAATCAAAAATAACTGGCCGTTGCAAATTCAGGTTGGTTTAATAGGTTCATGTACCAACTCTTCTTACGAAGATATTTCTCGTGCAGCTTCTTTAGCAAGACAAGTAGCAGATAAAAATTTAAAAACAAAAGCTGAATTTACCATTACTCCAGGTTCTGAAGTAGTTCGTTCAACTATTGAGAGAGACGGATTTATAGATACATTCCACAAAATTGGAGCAACTGTTTTTGCTAATGCCTGCGGACCATGTATTGGTATGTGGGATAGAGAAGGGGCAGAAAAAGAAGAAAGAAATACAATTGTTCACTCTTTCAATCGTAATTTCTCAAAACGTGCCGATGGTAATCCAAATACATTAGCTTTCGTAGGTTCTCCAGAACTAGTAACAGCAATGGCAATCGCTGGTGATTTAAGTTTTAATCCATTAACAGATAAATTAATCAATGAAGATGGAGAAGAAGTAATGCTGGATGCTCCAACAGGAGATGAACTACCTGCTAAAGGGTTCTATGCCGAAGATCCAGGGTTTCAAGCTCCAGCAGCGGATGGTTCAGGAGTTCAGGTCGTAGTAAATCCTGCATCAGAACGATTACAATTATTGGCTCCGTTTGATGCTTGGGATGGTAAAAACATTACAGGTGCTAAATTATTAATTAAAGCATTCGGAAAATGTACAACAGACCATATCTCTATGGCTGGTCCATGGTTGCGTTTCCGCGGACATTTAGATAATATTTCAAACAATATGTTGATTGGAGCAGTAAATGCTTACAACCAAAAAACAAACTCGGTTAAAAATCAATTAACAGGGCAATACGATGCTGTTCCTGCAGTTGCTCGTGCATACAAAGCGGCTGGAGTTCCGTCTATTGTTGTTGGAGATCATAATTACGGCGAAGGTTCTTCTCGTGAACATGCCGCTATGGAACCTCGTTTCTTAGGAGTTAAAGCAGTATTAGTAAAATCTTTCGCTCGTATCCATGAAACAAACCTTAAAAAACAAGGTCTTTTAGGATTGACATTTGCGAACGAAGCAGATTATGATAAGATTCAAGAAGACGATACAATCAATTTCTTAGACTTAACCGAATTTGCACCTGGAAAACCATTGACATTAGAATTTGTTCATGCAAACGGTTCTAAAGATATTATCTTGGCAAATCATACCTACAACGCAGGTCAAATTGGCTGGTTCGTTGCAGGTTCTGCATTGAACTTAATTGCAGCCGGAAAAGCTTAATATTTTTTGTATTCAATTATACTAGAAACGTTCTGTGAAAGCAGAACGTTTTTTTATTGTATAATTAGAAATTAATTTATTAGAGCTTTAAGGCTGCAGCAGTTTCACTTCCCCATTGAGCAATGGCTTGAAGTAACGGAATAAGTGTTCTGCCAAAAGAAGTTAATTCATAATCTACCCTCAAAGGAGGTTTATTTGTGTGTACAGTTCGTGTAATAAGTCCATCTTCTTCAAGTTCTTTCAATTGAAGGCTTAATGTTCGTTCAGTAATAACTTTACATTCTTTTCTTAATTCACTATATCGCTTTTTTTCGATTAAATGAATAAGAATTACTGCTTTCCATTTACCGCCTATATATTTCATTGTTAGGCTTGTGCTGCAAGGATATTGTTTGTTGTCTATACTATACATCTGTTACTATCAATTTTAACCGTTATTGCAAAGATAGTTTACTATACTTAGTTTTGTAACAATAAAAAGTATAGTATAAATAAAAAATAAAAATATGAGTTTTTTAGACCTTGCAAAGAGCAGGTACGCAACAAAAAAGTATGATGCGGCCAAAAAGATTACAGCAGAACAAATTGAAGAGTTGAAAGAGATCATTCGATTAAGTCCTTCTTCTATAAACAGTCAGCCTTGGAAGTTTACTTTTGTTACTAATGAAACAGTAAAAAGAGAGCTGGCAGCTCAATCTTATATGAACGAACAATCTATCAACGATGTTGGTCTTTTAGTGGTGTTTAGTGTAATGGAAGATATTGAGCATTTTGAAAAACGAAATATCTCTATTCTGCCAGAGGCGTGGAGAACTCTTTTTTACGAACCAATGATAAAATCGAATGGAGATGTTGCAACGAAATCTTGGATGGAACATCAAGTGTATCTTTCGTTAGGTTATTTTTTGAGTGCTTGTATAAGTATGGGACTTGATGCTACGCCAATGGAAGGCATAAACATTGAGGGTTATAAGCAAATATTGCCACAAGATGGGTATGCACCGCTATTCTCTGTTACAGTTGGATATGCTGACTTAAGTGATTGGGCGCATCCGAGGGTTTTGCCAAAATCTCGTTTTGAACTAGATGAGGTTGTACATTCTATTTAAAGTAAAAACAGGTATCATTTGTATGGTACCTGTTTTTATTTTATGGTGTTTCCATCTGGGCTGGGAAAGTAGTTTTCAAAAAAAAACTATTGATTTTCTTTAACTAAAGGAGTTTTTGGATTTAACGTTTTAATACGGATTGGTTTCGTGTTTTCGAATTCATCAACGGAAATACTGTAAGTGTTAGGAGAAGGATTTGTACTGTATTCATTGTACGTATAGCCGCCAATTATATATAATTTGTCTCCATAAAAATGCATTGTCGCGGATTTTAATTCAAGATCAATTAAGTATTCCTTTAAACGATTTGAATTTACATCATACACATACAATCTTCGATCATTAAAAATGTAAATGGTGCTATTTTGAGAAGTAACTGCGGGATTTTCTAAAGGAGAAAAAAGATCTCCCTCAGTTTGCCATTTTTCATCAAGCAAATTTAAACTTACTATTTCAGATAAAGGTTGTCCATTATTTCCGCCAATTAAATAAATTTTATCACCTATTAAAACACCATTTGCTTCTTTTGCAGTTGGCATATCTGAAAGTTCATACCACAAACCAGAAGGAATGTTGTAAAAGCGAACTTTGTTAGTAAATGTTTTTTTGCCTTTCAGAGTTGTTTTTATTGAGCCACCCATAACAATAATATTGTCTTTGTAAGTAAACGACGAAAAATTGACCGCCTGATGCGGATTAGTTTTATCAATTGTAATTGTATTTTTGTTTAAATCAAAAACTTCAATTTCATTTTCTAAATATTCAAATTTGGCGTTTCCTGATATTCGCTTTCCTCCCAAAACGTACATCTTGTTGTCGTAATAATGCAGGTTATTATAAGCCCTTTTTTTGAATTTAATTTCAGAAGTCTGCCAGCTGTCGGTATTGATGTCATAAATTAAAAAATCGCCTCTGTACGAATGAGAGCCTTCTTGACGACGAAGTTCATCATAAAAAGTTTTCATGAAAATTTCCGTATCCGTATTTACTGTTTTTTCCTTTGCTTTTTGAAAGGCGTCAGACTCATAAGAAGCATCTCCTCCGACAATATAAATTTTACCATCTTTTACAAAAGATCCAAAAGAATAAATAGCATTTTTTAAAGGGGCTAATTTCGTAAAAGCAATTTTTGATTTTAGTTTTAATTTACCATTGGCAGAAACAGCTATTTCAGATAAATTCTCTGTTTCCTCTTTCAGGTAAATTTTAAAATTAAGCTTTCTAAGCTCTTTAAAAGAAATTTTAGAAATCTGGTACCCAATATGAGAGAATTGCAAAGTGTCAGTTTCATTAAAGCTTGATTCTTTTCGTATCATAAACTTCCCTTTTCTATCGCTCAAAGTTTTAAAGTTTTTTGAAGAACAAACAATATTTACATCTGAAATAGGTTGATTGGTTGTAGAAACAATAACTCCTTCAGTATTTTGTGCATTTGATAAAAACGAAGATAAAAGAAAGATGAAGAGTAATTTTTTCACAAGTTTTTATTAGTTAAGTTAAGGATAAATCTATTTTGGAACATTATTTTTATTTAAAAAACTGCAATTCAAAAAGTTGACACAATTTTGATGCCGTACTTGTTAAAATGAAGTGAATTAGTTGTTAAAAATAGTGTGTTTTTTACTTTAAAAAGTTAAATTCGCTTTTTAGGTAATATAGTTGCTCTTTTTGAGTTTAAATTATTATCTAAACTTAAAAAAGATAGATAAACTTTAATAGGTGAGTATGGTTTTTAGATTAATTATAGTATTGTTTTTTTTAGTGTTGGTGCTTTTTCTCAAGAAAAATTTACCAAACATAAAATCTCAAAAGGAGAAAACATTACTGTAATTGCTAAAAAATATGGTGTAAAAGTAAAAGATATTCAAGATGCAAATCCTAATGCACCTAAAGTTTTAAAACTAAATTCGGTTTTGCTAATCCCGAATAAAAATGTTCGTACTGTTCAAAAATCTTCTCAAAATGAAGCAAGTAAAACGAAAAATATAGCTTATGATACTCCAGGTTCACATGAAGTTTTGCAAAAAGAAACGCTTTGGGGAATCGCTAAAAAATACAATGTTTCTGTTGACGAATTAAAAAAAGCAAATCCAACATTAGAAACAGACGGTTTAAAAATAGGACAGCATCTAAATATTCCTTCTAATGCAGTAGTCTCAGAAAATATAGTTAATACAGATAATGTAAAACCAGAAATTGTTCCTATTGCAAATACAGAGCTTAACGTTAAAGTACAGGTTAAAGAGACAAAATACTCAATTGCTAAGAAGTACGGAATAACAGTAGCAGAATTAGAGCGTCAGAATCCTTCAATCAAAAAGAAACTCCGAGTAGGGCAATCTTTAAAGATTAGTACCACAGCAGAAAAAGCCAATCAAGTATTAGAAACAGCCGATTTAAATACGGGGAAGCAAGGTGATATTTCTTCAAATGCAGTTGCACTTACACTAAATGGAGTTAGTACTGATGTAGCAAAACCTGAGATTATTGCTTCAGAAAATACAGAAGTTGTTGTTGAGGTTCAGCCAAAAGAGACAAAGTATGCTATTGCAAAAAGATATGGAATTACAGTGGCTGAATTAGAACGACAAAATCCATTTATAAAGGGAAAACTTCCGGTAGGTTATGTTTTAAAGATTAAAACTACCAAAGAAAAAGCAGATGCTTTAAATGTGAATTCATCCCAGATAATCGATAGTGCGCAGCCATCAATAGAAGTTGCAGATAACTCAAATGTTGTTAAAGACTCAGGAATTGTTAGAATAAGCAATCATTCCGATTTAATTAATCAGCTGATTAGTAATGCGACTGAAAATATAGGGACACGTTATCGTTCAGGCGGAACTACAAAAGCAGGTTTTGACTGTTCAGGTTTGATGTTTTGTACTTTTGGTAACTTCGACATCAAGCTGCCAAGAAGTTCAATAGAACAATCTCGTATAGGAACAAGAGTAGCTTCGGAAGAAGCTCAAAAAGGCGATTTAATTTTCTTTAAAACCAATGGAAGGCGCCATATAAACCACGTAGGTATGGTTGTTGAAAATGTTGATGGTGAGATTAAATTTGTACATTCCTCTACTCACGGCGGTGTTATGATTTCTTCAACAAAAGAAGCTTACTATACAAGAGCATTTTCGCAAGTAAATCGTGTTTTAGAATAAACCTAATAAGGAGTTGAATAGATTTTTGTTTTAAATTCTTCAATCGAAAGAGGTTTACTTAAAAAATCAGTTATATACTTACTATTCTTGATTTCTTCAATTTCATTAGTATCCAATGTTGATGAAAGTACATAAATTTTAATCTCTTTTTTAAAATCTTCACTTTGTTTGTGAAACTCATTTAAAAATTCAAAACCATTCATTATAGGCATTTGAATGTCTAATAATATGATTAAAGAATGATGTTTTTTTTGTTATTGGTAAGCCATATAATTCCCTCCCTACCGTTATTAGTGATGCTTAACTCAGTTATGTTAAACACTTTTTTTAGTAGTTGCTTTATAACAATTTGGTCGATCAAATTATCTTCAATTAATAAGAATTCTGGTTTATGCGCCATATGCGTTTGGAATAGTTACAATAAATTTGCTTCCTATATTGCTTTTTGAGGATACAGATATGTTTCCTTTGATATTTTCAACGGCTTCTTTTACGATGTAAAGTCCCAGCCCTGATCCTTTGTTTTTGTTAGTTCCGAAATACATTTCAAAAATATGATCTCTAAATTCCTCTTTAATGCCAATTCCATTATCAGATATTTCTATTTTATGAAAACCGCCGTCAAAGTAAGTTTTTATAGAGATAAGCATTTCTTGTTTACTGTTGTCGGCGTATTTTATTGCATTTGAGAGTAAATTACTAATGATTATTCTCAAGCGTAAACGATCACTTTGAATTTGATCAAGTAATAATTCTTTGGTGAAAATTATCTTATTGGCGTTTTCAATATGCATTAATTGAGCGATTGCTTCATCAAACAATTCTTTTAGATTTACAGGTTCTATTATAGTTTGTATTCTTTTGTTTTTAGAGTAGTCTATAATATCGCTGATAAATTGATCTTGCTTACAAAGGCTCTGATGCATTAAATTTAAATAATCTTTAATTTGGTCTACGTCATCTTCAAGTTGTGTAATTTGGATAAGACCTTTTAAGGATGTTATAGGAGATCTTAGGTCGTGTGATGCGCTGTACACAAATCGATCGAGTTCATGGTTAACTAGTATTAGATTTTCATTTTTGATTTCAATTTCTTTTTTTGAAACAATTAATCGTTTTACCATTATAGAATAATAAAGAGAAACGCTGCAAATAATTATTAATATAAAAATGATATTGATAATGATGAGAAGATCTTTTATAGTACGAGTTCCTTCGCCTAATGTGTTAGAAAAGTTTCGTTCGTTGATCGTAAGTTTGTCACTGATATTGCTGATTTGTTGAAGAAATTTTTGTTGATCAGCATCAGTTAGTTGGTCGCATTTTATTTTTGAATCTATTTGTTGACCAATAATGAATAATTGATTGATTAATTTGTCTCCTTGTTCCCATTCATGAATTGCTTTTGCTAAAAATGGAACTTCTTTAAAATTAACAAACAACCAGATAAGATCATCTAAATCTTCTTCGTTATTTCGACCTGTAAGAAGACCTTTTCGAGCTGCTGCATTGTCGCCTGCTTTTAAAAGTGTTATTCTGGCGATCCCGTCACCTTGAGGAACTTTTAGCTCTTCTAAATATAAATTCCATTGGTTTTGATCTTTAGTATAGAGATAGGTGAGAAGGTGGCGAGAAGCATCTTTTTGACCTTTTGAATAATGGGATTCGCCATTTACATAAGCTCTATTTGCAGACAATATTTTGATTGTGAAAAAATTAATAAATATTAGTAACGCACACGAAAGAAACACAAATAACAAAAGAACAAAAACATTTGGGGAACGTAGTTTTTTGAAAAAATGACCTTTAGACATGGTTTTCAGATTAGTAGGTTAATAATTTTTATTTCTGCCTTTAAAGTATTTTTTAAGCTTTTCGTTTTGCTTCAATAATATGTTTAAGATGATTATTTGCTGGATGGTTTAAATGATAAACAATTGTTAATAAAATTTGTGGTATTTTAAGAAAAATTAAAACCTCTATCAAAATTAATAAAAAAACGATTGGGTTTTACAATTAACCTATTTTCTTTTTAGATTAAATTTTTATATAGACTATTGTTTAATTATTTGATTATTAATTGTTTGTGATTATGTGGTTTGGCTGTAATGTTGTTTTTTATTCTTTTTAAAGGAATAAGACAAGACTTTGTTGGTTAGAAGATATCTATATAAAAGATGTTTTTATTTAGTTTTTGTTTAATGTGTTTTTGTTTTTTTTTAAGCAATTAACATTTGTAATAAGAAGTAATTCTAAATATATTTTACTAAAAACAGTTATGCTTTTTACCTTTAAGAAGATTAAATATGAAGTAGTAATTTTAATTTTTTGAATTAGAGTTTTGAATTTTAAAAATTAGAAAGTGAAATTATAAGATTTCGGAAAAAAGTATATCTTTAACCAACCAAAAACCAAAAAAATGCAAGAAAACGACCAAGAAAATTTTAAAAGAGAACTCGGATTATTAGATGGAACCATGCTTGTGGTTGGTTCTATGATTGGATCTGGAATATTTATTGTAAGTGCTGATATCGCCAGACAAGTAGGTTCAGCAGGATGGCTCACCCTAATTTGGTTAATTTCAGGATTAATAACTGTTATTGCCGCTGTAAGTTATGGAGAATTAAGCGCAATGTTTCCAAAAGCCGGAGGACAATATGTGTATCTAAAAGAAGCATACAATAAGTTAATTGCATTTTTGTACGGCTGGAGTTTCTTTGCAGTAATTCAAACTGGTACAATTGCCGCCGTTGGAGTTGCTTTTTCAAAATTTGCTGCCTATTTGTACGAACCCTTTAGCGATGAAAATATATTGTACGAGATAGGTGCTTTTAAGCTCAATGCAGCGCAGTTAGTCTCAATATTTACCATAATTTTATTGACATATATTAATAGTCGAGGAGTAAAAAACGGTAAAATTCTACAAACCGTTTTAACAATTATCAAGATTTTATCGTTATTAGGATTAATTATTTTTGGATTAACGCTTGCGGCAAAAGCTTCTGTATGGGACGCTAACTGGGCTGACGCCTGGAATACACGTTCGTTTGACAAAGAAAGCGGTTCTTGGTTACCAATTGGAGGTACGGCTTTAATTACTGGAATTTCGGCAGCAATGGTTGGTTCTTTATTTTCGAGTGATGCATGGAACGGAGTTACTTTTATTGCCGGCGAAATTAAAAATCCAAAACGTAATGTTGGTTTCAGTTTATTTTTAGGAACTTTTATTGTTACAATTATTTACGTTCTTACAAATATTATGTATTTGGCAGTAATTCCGCTTGATGAAATCGCGACAGCAAAATCTGATCGTGTGGCGGTTGTAGCATCACAATATATTTTTGGAAATATAGGGACTTTGATTATTGCAATAATGATTATGATTTCGACTTTTGCCTGCAATAACGGATTAATTATGGCTGGCGCAAGAGTTTATTATACAATGGCAAACGATGGTTTGTTTTTTAAAAAAGCTGCCGTTTTAAATAGTTCAAGCGTACCCGCTTGGGCACTTTGGGCCCAGTGTATCTGGGCTTCCGCTTTATGTCTTACAGGTAAATATGGTGATTTGTTAGATTTTGTAATCATCATTGTTTTGATTTTTTATATTCTAACGATTTATGGAATTTTTATCTTACGCAAGAAAATGCCAAATATCGAAAGACCTTATAAAGCGTTTGGATATCCTTTTTTACCAATGTTGTATATAATAATTGCAACAGCAATTTGTATATCATTGCTTGTTGTAAAATTTTCAACTTGCGGTTGGGGCGTATTGATTATGCTTACAGGAATTCCGGTTTATTATCTAACAAAATCAAAAGAAGTTTAGTACCAGCTTGGAGCAAAAAGTAATATCTAGATAAAAAAAACGCCTTATTCATAAGGCGTTTTTTCGTTATAATTAAAATATATTAAATTTCCACGAAGAAAATTTTTATGAAGTTTAACTCAAATCATTATTAATTCTTTCCTCAGTAGGTCTTAAAAAAATCAAATATATTATAATAAGTATCCCAAATAATATAAAATCAGGTTTTAAAAATAATATTAGAAAAGCAGCACCTTCTAGAACTGCCCATCGCATTATAGAAGCACTTTGATAGACAGGCAATTTGTCTTCCGTTTTTAATTTTGGATCGATTTGTTTTAATTGTGATTTAAACAAAAATGTACTTAAAACGAAAGCCAAAACAGGGATACAAACATATACAATTGACGATGAATCTATAGTGGGGACATTTTTTAATTTTTCAATTGAAAGTTCTCCTAAAAAGAAATAAGCAAGGATTGTTCCTGCACAAACAGCAAGATGAATAATTTGCAGGGTTTTGATTTTTTCGGTCATGGTTTAGTTTTTTGAGAGTACAATATAAAACTAAAAAATCTGCGGACAATAAAAAAATAGTGAGCTGCTAATCTTGGATCATAAAAAAAGACACTGCTTAGAAAAACAGTGTCTTTTGATGTCAAATAATCTATTGAGGCTGTTATACAACAGCGGCTTCGACAGAAGATTTTATAGTTGAATTAATAATAGAAATAGTAAGCGGGTCTGATTCTCCCGAGAAAAAAGCATCTAATATTTCTTGAAATATCGGATTTGTATTTTCAGTCATAGAAAAAAGCGTCATAGACGAACGTAATTTTCGAGCATCTAAATCCCCAAAAATTCCATCAGCTGACTTTCTTTTAAAAGTTAATAACAGCTCTGAAATCTCAATAAGATGTTTTCCTAAAATAGGATGATCCAAAAAATCTGAGGCTTCTTTTAAATCGGCAATTGCATAAAGATTTGCTGTATCGCTTTTACCTAATCCTTTAACCTGCGGAAAAATGAACCACATCCAGTGAGTTTCTTTCTTTCCTTTTTTAATTTCTGAAAGTGCGGTAAGATAAAGTTTATTCTGCGCATCTAAAAAGCGCGCTAAATCATTGTTTGAATATGCCATTTGTGGTATTGTATTTAAAAAAGGGTTGCAAAAGTACTAAAAAAGAAAGGGTCTGCCTAATAAAAGGTGCACGTAGTGAGTAATTTAACTTTTTTTTGCAGAATTTTCCTCATCGTTATTGAGTAAGAAAAAGCTCATTTAGAGTTGTTTATACATTATATGCTTCGTTTAGTTTGTCTAAAAGTCAAATTTATTCTGGGTAAAACAGGCCGTGCTGTTTTGGGAACCTGATGCTGCCAAAAACTATTTGTAGTTCCAGACATTAATAAAAAAGAACCGTGATGCAGCGGAATTTCGACCTGTGGAATTTCCTTGCTGTACTTATGTCGGAGTCTGAACATTCTCGTTTCTCCAAAAGTTACCGAAGCAATAACCGGATTAGGTCCTGTGTTATGTTCTTTGTCGCTGTGCCATCCTACACCGTCATTTCCATTTCGGTACAAATTTAAAAGGAGGCTGTTAAAATCAAGCTGCGTTTCTCTTTCAACGAGTCCTCGAATAGTTAATAAATCATAAGTCCAATCAGGTCCATTTAGATCAGCTCCGGGGTTATCTTTGTCTTCATACCAAGAAATCATTCGGGGAACAGTATACGTTTTATCATAAATTTCCATTTCATATTCTCTCCATTTGGTCTTGCGAAGTATTCTTTCATATAAACGATCGGATTCTTCTTTACTAAAGAAATTATCTATAAGAATAAGTTCTGAGTCAGGAATGTCAAATATTTTTTTGCCTTCCAAACCAGTCGCAAATAATTCGGTGTCGTTAAATAGTGTCATAACTTAAATTTTCTAAGTTCAGGCTTAATTCTGAAAATGCTTATTGAAGAATACTTTTCGAGGATATTTTTCTGCGAAAGCAAAAATCAATTGTTCTATATATTGATTGCTCTTGTAAGTCGTAACATAGTTTTTTACTTCTTCAGGATCATGAATCGAAATATCTGATGGAATATAACCCATTCCGTAAAAATGACCGTTTTCAATCCAAATACAACTGCGTTCCTCTTTTGATCTTCCTTTGTCTATAATAGCAAAAGAAGGTCTGTTGTTCAATAAAAAATCAATAGCATTATCAACTTGTTCGTTATGAAACAAAACATCAGGCAGATTTCT
The DNA here is from genome assembly GCF_004119495.1 of Flavobacterium sp. YO12. Classification (GTDB taxonomy): domain Bacteria; phylum Bacteroidota; class Bacteroidia; order Flavobacteriales; family Flavobacteriaceae; genus Flavobacterium. Next base: position 26,619 of record NZ_NRQU01000026.1, on the reverse strand, counting down.
GACGTCATTATTTTGCGGAAGTTCTCCTTCTTCGGGTCTGGAATATTTGCAGAATCTTTGATCAATTTCAAATTGTGCAGACAGATCTCGGAGTAGATTTATAGCGTTATGCATGCTGTTAAATTCATGAATGCAAGTTTGAAATTTACTCAGTTTTCCAACGGCTAAATATTTGTAACCGTTTCGTGCTTCATATTGATAAATGCCAAATTTTGCTTCAAAACGTTTTAATGCTCTATTATAGGTTGGCCAAAGCTGTTTTATTTCGGTGCATTCTAACAAAAGTGCCATTAATTCGGTAGCGCAGATTTCAAAGGAAATTCCGTGAATATCTCTCAAGAAATGCTGTCTTTGAGAATTGATGTTATTACCGCTAAAGTGCGATGCCACACGTTTTTTTACATTGATAGCTTTTCCAACATAAATCACTTTTTTTGCCTGATTATAAAAATAATATACACCTGGTTTTTCAGGTAAATTATTAAAATCATCAGGAGGAAGGTTAGGAGGTAAGCGCTGATCTTGAGCCGTTTTTTTGATCATATTCTCGATTTCTCCCGCATCATCCCATTCTAACAGAAGAGAGAATAATACAGCAGTCGCATCTGCATCTCCACCAGCTCGGTGTCTGTTTTCTAGAGATATATTTAAAGAATTGCAAAGATTTCCTAAACTGTAAGAACCTAAACCCGGCTTGATTTTTCTTGCTGCACGAACTGTACAAAGTTTTTGTGCTGACCATTTAAAACCCGCTTGCTCCAGCTGATGGTGAATAAATGAATAATCGAAGTTTACATTATGAGCAACAAAAATGCGATCGGTAAGCATTTCCAATACTTTCTCTGAAATATCATCAAAAATAGGTGCGTTCGCCACCATTTCGTTATTAATACCCGTTAATCCAAAAATAGAAAGAGGGATATCCTGTTCTGGATTTACAAGAGTTTCATAACGATCCAACACTTTTGTACCATCATGAATAATAATGGCAATTTCTGTAATGCGGCTGCCACTGGCATTTCCGCCTGTGGTTTCAATATCGACTATAGCATATTCCGTATTTTTCATCTTTATATAACGTAAGTTCTTCTTTAGTTATTTTTTAGTGTTCAGTGTTCAGAATTTAGTGTTCAGTTAGATACTGTGATTGTGACCGAGAACTGAACACTAAATTCTGAACACTGATTACTAAAACTTCATCCTATGTCTCGGCAAATTAATTTCATGATCCGATGGATAAGGCTTTCTATGTGTTAGGCTTATATCTTCTTTAATTTGGTTTTGTGTTTTATATTGGTCTTTAGCATCCATATAACGAGGATCTGGAATAAAAGGCATTTTTGCCATTTTAGTAATGGTGATCGTTGGAAAATGATAATCAACCTCAACATTTCCTAATAATAAATAGCATCCGCCTCCCTGAAACGGATATTTTTCTAAGCTGTCAGGAAAATGTGCCGTATCAAAATAAGTACCTTCATGATCAATCCAGGTTCCAAAATACATAGTTCCTTTTTTTGTAGGGACGTGTTTTCTAGAAATTAAATACGCCAGCATTCGAACTTGTCTTTTATGATATTTGACTAAATCTTTAGCCATAATATCGCCGCGATGTTTGGTTTGCAAAATGTCAAAAACCGTACACGAAACAGGAAAACTCAACAATTCGATTTCGTCAAAAGCATCTTCAAAAACAGAACGCTCCAAAGTAGGAAGTTTGTATTCTTTAACAGGTTCCTGTAAAAGTTTTAAATTTCTGTTTTCAGGTTTAAAATTGTTCAAGAGCAAACTAGCAATAACCAAAAGCTGGTTTTTAGTTTTTCCTGTAAAACGAAAAGCACCTATGAAAATCAGAATTTTAATATTTTCAATCCCTATTGGAATACGATTGATGAAATCTTCTAAAGAAATATAATCACCATTTTTATTTCGGTCTTCTTCAATTAAATGTGCCGTTTTCGATTCTAAACTTTGAATGTGCATAAAACCGAGGTAAATATCCGTGCCATATAAAGTAGTCTGATATTCGCTTTTATTCACGCACGGATTATGAATCGTTCCGCCAGACATTCGTGCTTCATGTACATACACTTCCGTTCTGTAAAATCCGCCCTGATTATTGATTACCGCAGTCATAAACTCAATAGGATAATACACTTTGAGATATAAACTCTGATAACTTTCAACAGCATAAGAAGCCGAATGTGCTTTGCAGAAAGAATACCCCGCAAATGATTCAATCTGACGGTATATTTCCTGACTTAAACCAACTGGATGTCCTTTTTGAGCACAGCAGGCAAAGAAATTATCTTTTACTTTTTGTAAAGCTTCTAGAGATCTTCCTTTCCCAGACATGGCACGACGAAGAATATCACCGTCAGCAGCGGGAAGTCCGCCGTAATGTAAAGCGATTTTGATAACATCTTCCTGATAGACCATAATACCGTAGGTCTCGCCAAGTTGTTCTTTGAAAACTTTATGGAAATATTCAAACTGATTTGGATTATTATGACGAAAAATATATTCCTTCATCATTCCCGATTGTGCAACGCCGGGACGAATAATAGACGAAGCAGCAACCAGAATTTTATAATTATCACAATTCAATCGACGTAATAAACCGCGCATCGCCGGACTTTCGATATAAAAACACCCAATCGTTTTTCCCTGTGCCAGATAAACATTACACAAAGCCTCATCTTTAGAAATCGAAGTATTACGAATGTCAACTTTTATCCCTCGGTTTTTAGCAATCAGCTTTACGCTGTCATCAATATGCCCAATGCCTCGCTGACTAAGAATATCGAATTTTTCAAAACCAATTTCTTCTGCAATATGCATGTCAAAAAGCACGATTGGAAATCCTTTTGGAGGCATTTCTAAAGGTGTGTAATTCGTAATTGGCTCTTCAGAAATCAGAATTCCGCACGCATGCATACTGCGTTGGTTTGGATATTTTTCGAGCAGCATTCCGTATTGCTGAACCAGTTTTACAATTTTATTGGTTTCATGCAAAGCCATTGGATTTTTAGCCAGCATATCAAGTTCTTCTTTCGGAAGCCCAAAAACTTTTCCAACTTCCCTAAATATAGATCGGTATTTAAATTCAACATTCGTACCGCAGAAAGCAACATGATTTTTACCATATTTTCCGAAGATATATTCCAAAATTATATTGCGTTCTTGCCAGCTCCAGTCAATGTCAAAATCAGGCGGCGTTTTACGGTTGAGGTTTAAGAACCGTTCAAAGTACAAATCCAGTTCGATAGGGCAGATATCGGTAATTCCGAGACAATACGCAATGATGCTGTTGGCACCGCTTCCGCGTCCAATGTGCATAAAACCTTGACTATTACTGTACTGAATAATATCCCAAGTAATTAAAAAATAACCGCTGAATTCTAATTCATCAATCACTTTTAATTCTTTTGCTACACGCGCTTTTGCTTCTAAATTATCTTTAGCATAACGATTTTTAAATCCTTCCCAAGCCAAATCAGTAAGTTTTTCTAAATCTTCCTGACGGCTTTTGGTATAGAATCTTTTATTTTTTGGAGTTTCAAAATCATATTCGAAATTACAGGAATCAATGATTTTTTGTGTATTGCTTATAATTTCAGGATATTTTTCATAGAAAGGTAAAAGAGATTCTACCGGTTGCATGATATCCGAAACTTTGCAGTAATCGGCTTCTGTAAGTTTTGATAAAATAATATTAGTGTCAATTGCCCGAAGGATTTTATGCAGATTGTATTCTGTTTTGGTTCTAAAAATTACAGGTTGTAAAACTACCATTTGAGCAATTTTACTTTTGTGTTCTGATGTAAAAAGCCTCGAAATTTCTTCAGGACGAATACCGATAAATTCATTCTTGCGAAGTACTTTCGGAGCATTTTCTAAAGTATAAATCACAAAAACCGATTTAAATTCGGGTGCAGTCAAAGGCAGGTTTTCTCCGCTGAAATTATGTTCGGTTAAAAAACGATTCATTTCAGCTAAACCTTCTGTATTTTGAGCCAAACCAATAAATCGGAATTGATGATGGCAGCGAAATTCTATTCCTACTAAAGGTTTGATTCCGTTTTCCTGACAAGCTTTTATAAAATCATAAATGCCTGTTACGGTATTAATATCTGTTAATGCCATTGCTTTTATACCAAATGAAACGGCTTGGCTGATCAATTCCTTAAGCGGAATTGTGCCGTAACGTAATGAATGGTATGAATGACAATTAAGATACATTATTTGTTGCGTTTTAAAATTTCGTCTTTAGTGTTTGGTTTAAAGTGAGCTCCTGCACAGCGCATTACGGCATCAAATCCATAACGTTTTTTCATTTTATCCATCGCTTCATAAAGCGAAAGCATTTCTTGAGTGTCCTCAAAAAGATCAATTTGATAAGTACCGCGCACCAATCCGCTGAAGCGAACGCCAATCAAGCGCAATCGCATACGACGCTGATACACTTTCTCGAAAAGTTCGGTTACATTTTTAGTCAGAATATGATCGGCTGAAGTATAAGCTACTCGGCATTGTTTGGTTTCGGTATCAAAATTGGCATAACGTATTTTAACCGTAACTGTTGAAGTAAGCCATTGTTCCGCACGAAGCTGAAAAGCCAGTTTTTCGACCATTCCTAATAATATTCTTCGCAGTTTTGCAAGATCGATAGTGTCCTGTGAAAAAGTTGTTTCGGTCGAAATTGATTTTCTTTCCGTATAAGGTTCAACGGGAGTATGATCAATTCCGTGTGCTTTTTTCCAAAGTTCCAAACCATTTTTACCAATCATCTGCTGTAAAACCTCAGCAGGCATTTCGGCCAAAGTCTGAATTTTACGAACGCCGATTCTAGACAGAAGTTGAAAAGTAACTGCACCAACCATTGGGATTTTCTGAATCGATAACGGATTTAAAAAGTTTTGTACTTCCTGTTCCAGAATTTGAAGATTTCCTACAGGTTTGCCTTCTCCAGTTGCAATTTTAGAAACGGTTTTATTGATGGATAATGAAAAACTAATAGGCAATCCAGTTTCTTTAATGACCTTTTGAGCCAATTCATTTGTCCATTTATAACTTCCGTGAAATTTATCCATTCCGGTAATATCCAGATAAAATTCGTCGATACTTGCTTTTTCTAAAACAGGTGCTTTTTCCTGAAGAATTTCAGTAACATCGTGTGATAATTGAGAATATAATTCCATGTCGCCTTTCATCACTTTTGCATCTGGGCAAAGTTTTAGTGCCATTCGGATAGGCATGGCAGAGCGTACTCCAAATTTACGGGCTTCATACGAACAAGAGGCCACAACACCGCGATCTCCGCCACCTATAATAAGTGGAATATCATTGAGTTCAGAGTTGGTGCGTCTTTCACAGGATACAAAAAAGGTATCCAAATCCATATGTACAATTGCCCTTGCCATTTTCCTTTTTGTTTTTGTATGGAACAAAATTAGCACAGATAAGAACATTTTTTTATATATTTGCTGTTCCAAATTATAACAAATTAATTATGTCTTTATTTTCAGATAACATCAGAGCATTGAGGGTTAAGCATAAAATATCGCAGGAGAAATTAGCTGGAAACCTTAGTATTACAAGAGGAAGATACGTGAAATACGAAGATGGAACTTCGGAAGCACCGTATGATATTTTAAAGAAAATCGCCTTGTTTTTTCATACAAGTATCGATTTATTATTGTCGGTCGATATTCGGAAAATAAACATCGAAAATTTGATCAAACTTGAGGGCAACCGACTTATTTTACCCATTCAGGTTGATAATTTTGGCGAAAATTATATCGAAATTGTATCTCAAAAAGCAAAAGCAGGATACCTCAACGGATATGCTGATCCAGAATATATTGAAAGTTTGCAACAGGTTTCACTTCCGTTTTTAGGACCTGGCAAACATAGAGGTTTTCCTGTAGAAGGCGATTCAATGCCTCCGCACGAAGCAGGTTCGATAATTATTGGGCGTTATGTCGAAAGGTTAGGAGAGGTGATGGATGGAAAAACCTATATTCTTATTACTAAAAGTGAAGGAATGGTGTATAAGCGTCTCAATAAAAACAAAAAGAATAGTTTGGTTTTAGAATCAGACAACAGTTTTTACCCGAATTATGAAGTGAAAGCTTCTGATATTTTGGAGATTTGGGAATACGAATGTAATATCGGTCGTTCAGACAAAAAACAAGAAACAACGGAAACTGGCGCAATGAAAGATTTGCTTTTAGAATTGAAACGTGAAGTTCGAGAGATTAAGAATAATACTTCGAATACGTAAAAAGAAAAATAAGGAAACGAGTTTTTTATTTTTAAATCCGAATGTCAGTCTGAGCGAAGTCGAAGACCTTTTGTGTTATAAAGCCCTTCGACTTCGCTCAGGGTGACATAGAGAAATAAAAAATCTAAAAAACCTTCGCAAAACCCAAACCATATTGCTGCCCGTTATAAAAAGGCATTATCATAGAGGTTGATTTATTTTCAGATGACGATTTGAATAATTTTTTAGTGATATACGGATTTATCCAATACGCAATTTTGGTGCTCAAAATCCCGATTCCGGCTCCGGCAGCGACATCTGTCAACCAATGACGATTGTTGTAAATTCTAAATAATCCCGTTCCAGTTGCAACAGCATAACCTGCAATTCCGTACCAAATTGATTTGTCTTTGTATTCCTGCCATAAAAATTCGGCTCCGGCAAAAGCAGTTGCAGTATGTCCGGAAGGAAAGGAGTTGTTCGAACTTCCGTCTGGCCTTTCTTCGTGTGTAATCGATTTTAAACCTAAAACCGTTGTCGCCATAATAGCATATGAAGTCACAAATATAACAGAACGATCCCGCATATTATTTTTACCTTTCACACCAAAAGCGTTCAAAGCATAAACTGATGCCGCAGGTGCATATTGCGAGAAATCATCAATGGTGATTTTGTTATCAATATCTTCAGTAACTTCTTTTTTAATTTGCGAATTAAAACTCAGCAACTGATCGCTTTCAAGTCCAATAACACCGTACCCAATTAATACACCAGGAATAATCAATTGTTTGTAATTGAATTTTAGCTGATGTGAAGTACTGTCAATTTTTGTGATCGAATCATTTTGCTGTGCATTCGCAGAAAATAATCCGAATAGGAATAGCAGAAGAATAGCTTTGCAGGACATCGTTATTTTTGTTTTTGATGCAATAATAACGAATGTCGAATCGAAGTATTTTTCCCTTAATTCAACCTTAAGCGAATATTAATTTGTTGGTTTTAAATAGGGTAATTGGATTAAGATTTGCTAAATTTATTTGATTTATATTTCATTCCGGTTTTTATTCCTAAAAAGCTTTGAAGTACTATAAGCGTCATTTGAAAAAATAAAAGTAAATAAAAGAAATTTTGATAATTATTTCCTTTTACTTCAACAACTCCTCCAGAAATAGGAGGATATTCTATTGAGCCTGCAAGCTCAATTTGGGAGTTTACAAAAATTAGTAAGTAAGTAAAAAGTATTATTGTTAATAAATTGAAAGTAAGAAAAATAAAGTTAGCTATTAGATTGTTAAATTTTCCAATAAAAACTCTAACTAAGTAAACAAAGAAAAAAATACTGATAAATAAAGGAATCAATATTGTAAATGGTTCTATAACATAATAAGTATCTTTTATATTGATGACAACATTTTCATTTATTCCGAATAAGAAATAAAAAGAGACTAAAATAACAATTGTAGTTCCTAAAAACCAAAATGTTTCTTTGTAGAATTTCGTCATGAAAATTGATTTACTTATTATTTGTCTTTAGCCATTTTTTCATTTCTGAAATAACATCTTCATTTTTAGAAAATTCACCATTTTTTATTTGATCCCTGCCAATTTCAATAGAACATTGTTGCTCAGGAGTTAATTCATGTAAATCTTTCTCAAATATTTCTTCTTTAACATTCATAATATTTATTTCTATTTATTCAAATGTAAATAAATTTAATAAATGTAAGAATCAAACCTTCAACGAAAACCAAAACGTACTTCCTAATCCCAAATTACTCTCAACACCAACACTTCCATTCTGAGCTTCAATAAATTCTTTACTAATGGCTAATCCTAATCCTGTTCCAGATTTCTGGCTGCCGGGAACTTGAAAATATTTATCAAAAACTCTGTCTTTATATCTGGTGTCAATTCCTTTTCCAGTGTCGATAACCTGAAATACGATTTGATTATTTTCCTTTCTTAATTTGATAAAAATAGTACTTTTTTCAGATGAATACCGAATCGCATTCGACAAATAATTAATCAAAACCCAGCCTGTTTTTTCGCTGTCGGCTTTCACATCTTGAAGATCTTCATCAGCGTCAATTACAAGTTTAATTTGTTTTTGGTCGGCTTGAACTTTTACTGCTTCAACAGCATAATTTACAATTTTATGCGGATTGCTTTTTTCGATAGTCAACTGAATATTTCCAGTTTCTAATTGTGATAAATTAAGCAGTTCGCCTGTAATTTTTAGCAATCTCTGACTGTCATCTTTTATACTTTCTACCAATTGTTTTTGGTCGTCGTTCATATCACCCGTTTTTTCATTTTCAAGTAATTGAAGACTTAATTTTATAGAAGCAATTGGTGTTTTTAATTCGTGCGAAACGGTTGCAATAAAGTTTGTTTTGGCAAAATCCAATTCTTTAAAAAGCGTAATATTTCGCAGAATAATCACATCTCCAATATTGATTTCTTTTTCTTCTCCAGTCGGAATTATCGTAATATTCAGAATTTCTTTTTCAAAATAACTTTCTTTTCCGTGTGCATAAATTTTAAGCGGTTGTTTTTTAGGAACATCAATATCCTCTTTCAAAATCAAAGAACGAATTAAATCATTAGACAAGGCTAGAGTAGAAGCCGATTTCCCGATAACATCTTCTAATTTCAGGCCAATAATTTTCAACGCTTCATCATTAGCAAATAAAACAATTCCTTCATGGTCTAAACCAATAATTGGATCGTGCATATTATTGATAAGCGTTTCCAGTCGTTTCTTCTCAAAAAAGAGCTTATACAAATTACTATCGTTATATTCCTGAAGTTTCTGCGCCATTGTATTAAACGATTTGGCCAGATCGCCAAACTCGCTATGACTCGTAAAATGAACGCGCTCCGAATAGTTTTTATTGGCAATTTCCTTAATACTCAGTGTTAATTCCTTAATTGGATTGGCAATATTATTGGGTAAATTGACCAGCAGATTAAAAGCAATCAGAAAACATAAACTTCCCACAATTGCAATCCATAAATTGGCATTTTCAGCAGTTAGTTTTGCAATGTCACTCTTCTGTTTTATGGCATCCAGATTAAGTTTCATAATAGCAAAAATATTCTGTCTGATTTTTGTTTTTAAGGCTTCGCTGGCACCATTTTTTTCTAAAATAGTAAAACTTTTTTCCAGATTTTCAGTTGCTTCCTTTTCTCCGGGTTCCGTAACATTTTGTGTTTGTTTTTCAAGATAATCCTTGAAAATAAGAATCTTACTATCAGAGCTCGTTTTAATTTCATCCAATGACAAAATCATATTTCTAGAATATTCCAGCGTGTTGTAATTCGCTTTCAGAATATTCTCGGTATCTGCTTTTATCAAAAAAACAGAATAACCGCTCACTAACGAAAGTATAATGATCATTAAAAATAACAATCCAACTCCCAGATTCAATTTGGTTTTAATTCTCATTTTATAAAACTTTTTTTGAACCATATAAGTAATATAAGAAAATGTAAGCACGCCTGATTAAGTATCCAGATTAAATGAACTTATATTACTTATATGGTTTAATATTTTTTCACGATAAGATAACAAGATCGACGTTTGATAAAGACAGTTTATTTAGCAAACGCCTGAAAATTGTTGTAGACAAAATTACTTTAAATAAATTCAAATGCGGTTTCCCGATACATACCGTTGTAATTTGTTTTTCTTCTACAGTTGTCAAAATAGCATTGGCAATATTTGAGTTTTCTAATTTAATCACTTCTGCGCCTAATTGTACGGCGAGTTTAAAATTATTAATTAAATGCCGTTGTTTGTCCAAAGCAATTTTTGTACTGCTTTCCTGTGGCGTTTCCACATACAAAACATACCATAGTCCATTATAATAACTTGCCAGACGAGCAGCTTTTCTAATTACAATTTTAGTCGTTTTATCATTGCTGCTAATGCAGGCCAAAAGTTTCTCGTGTCGTAAAGCATGAAGATTCGGAACTTCATTTTCAACTTTTCGAACGACCTGACTCGCTACTTCTTTCAAAGCCAATTCTCGAAGTTGTAAAATCTGTTCCGATTTAAAAAAGTTCGTTAAGGCCGTTTGAATTTTATCTGGAGTATAAATTTTTCCTTCTTTCAAACGCGCAATCAAATCTTCAGATGTTAAGTCGATATTTACGACTTCATCTGCCAATCGCAGAACATTATCTGGAATTCGTTCCTGAACATCAATATTTGTAATACGTTTTATATCTTCATTTAAACTCTCAATATGCTGAATATTGACAGCCGAAATCACATTAATTCCAGCGTCCAGAATCTCTAATACATCCTGCCAGCGCTTTTCATTTTTGCTTCCTTCAACATTTGTGTGCGCCAGTTCATCAACAATCACAACTTCTGGGCGAAGATTAATAATTGCCTGAACATCGAGTTCTTCGAGTTCCTTTCCTTTATAAAAAATAGTCCGTCTCGGAATTATCGGCAAACCCGCTAATAATTCATGCGTTTCCTTTCGCATGTGCGTTTCGATGTAGCCAATTTTGACATCGATTCCATTTTTCAATAACGAATGCGCTTCCTGAAGCATGCGAAAAGTTTTGCCCACACCGGCGCTCATCCCAATGTAGATTTTAAACTTTCCCTTTCGTGATTTCTGAATTAAATCGAGAAAGTGCTGTGCGTTATTATTTTCGTTTTCCATAATTTTTGCCACTAAGGCGCTAAGTCACAAAGTTTTTTTTTAAGCTAAAGATTAAAAGGATTTTTTTAATATCTGTGTGTAGATTTATTTGCCAGGAATTACACAAATTTCCACGAATTATATTGAATAAAAATTAGCGAAAATTTGTGTAATTCGTGGCGAAAAAAAATACTTTTAATCTTTGTAATCTGTGGCAAGAAATTTTCCTAGAAACTAATCGCCAGCGAAGTCGTCACAAAAGTGTTCGTGTCTGTTGGAACGTTATCTTTTGTGAAGATTTCATCTTTACTCGAAAGATTTCTAGCCTCAATTCTAAACATTACATTGTCAGTTACTAAGTAATCAAAGTTAGCTGAAAATCCGTAAGTTTTAAAACCATTTGGTGTTTCAGTTGCGATAATTACACCTTTTTCATCACTATAATATTCACCGCGTGCTGCAAGCTGAATTTTATCTGTTGGTTTGTATTGCAGAATCAAAACTGGCGAAAACCAAGTGTCATATTTGTTACTGTTTTTAGCCGATTGCTGAGATCCAACATCAAGACCAGCCGTTATATTTGTTTTCTCTGTTACTTTAAACTGTCCGTAGAAGTTATTAAAATAACGCCATTTTTTGTCGATATCTGGCTGCTCATTTCCAACATAAGTACTCCAGTTTAAAACAACTCGATCAGACGGTTTGTAAGTAACCTGCGTTCCAAAAGCAGGCGTTTGATTTCCTTCTACCTTCTCAATTCGCTGCCAGCCATTTAAGTACATACCCGCCAAATACCATTTTCCAGATTCACTTGTATAACCAATTTTCACTCCCGTTTCATAATAAGGAGAATTCTCAGCCAAAATACTTCTCGTTAAAGTCTGACAATCTTTTCCAATCGCACTTTCAAAACCAATATGCGAAGGCATGATTCCCGCATCAATCCACAAATTATGTTTTTTCGAAATCTTAACGCCAACATTCGCCTCGTAAATATTTTTCAATAAACCTTGCTCGGCAGCCATATTGTATTCGACGTAAGTTCCCGCCATTAGAGCAAAATTACCACGAATATTATCTTTGGTGTAATTTACTTTTGCCATTCCTAAATTAATATTCACTTCATTACTTTTATTAAAATTATAAAAAAAGTTTGGTCGAGTATGATTTTCAGGTTTTCCAAAATCGTAACTATAATAAGTTTCTACATATCCTGAAAATGTTAATGGACTTTTTGTTTCTTCTTGTGCATGTAAATTGCTGTAACCAAAAGCGATTAAAGCAGTAAGTATAATTTTTTTCATTGTTAATTGTGGTATTCAAACCCGAAAGGGTAATTAATTATTAGTAGATTTTTTTTAGGAGCTATTTCCCGCTATCCGTTTCAATCTTTTGTACCGAACGCCGGCACAAAAGGATTTTCACTACTATCGGGGCTAGAGTATTTGGGGTAAAAAAGGCGTTTTTGTTTCCTGCAAGGTTTACAAAACTTTGCAGGGATTTAATTTTAAAGTTTTTGATTCAACGTCTTATTTTGTCATTTCGACGAAGGAGACCCGAGCGATAGCGAACTGGCGAAGCAAATCACATTAGAAACTCCGCACAGTTAATCGCCAATCTTTGTCGAATTATGAGTGTGATTTCTCCTTCGTCGAAATGACAAGAATAGCTAAATATCTTTGTCAAACCCGACAGATTTTTTAAACCTGTCGGGTTTAAAAACGTATTATTTTAACTGATCCAGCGCCACATTCAATTCCAAAACATTCACCGTTTCAGGACCAACAACAGCTGAATTAATTTTAGATTCAACTAAAGTTTTTACTTTAGCTTCATCCAGTTTTCTTTCTTTAGCAATTCGTTTAACCTGAATCAGAGCCCCTTGCGGAGAAATATTTGGATCTAAACCACTTCCTGAAGCCGTTACCATATCAGCCGGAATTTCAGATTTTTTCAAGTAAGGATGAACAAGCAATAGTGTATCAATTCTTTTTTGAACCAAAGCTAAATATTCAGCATTACTTGGACCTTTGTTGCTTCCGGCACTTCCGGCAGCATTATAATCAACGGCAGAAGGTCTTCCCCAGAAATAATTCGACTTATCGAATTTTTGACCAATTTTTTGGTATCCAACCACTTTTCCGTTAACCGAAATCGTTTCTCCTTTCCCTTGATTTGGAGCTAATTTTGCAATTCCGTAAATCGCAAGAGGATAAATAACTGCGAACAAGATTAAAGTAGCCACAGTAAGTTTTAGTATAGAAAATAGATTTTTCATTTCTTTTGAGATTCTAAGGGACTAAGATTCTAAGATTCTAAGTTTTTTTCTTAGAAGCTTAATAATCTAAAGTCTGTGTTTTTAATTTGAGTTTTTAAAAGTTCTTGGATTTTACGACTCTAAGAGAAAACCTTAGTCCCTTAGAATCTTAGCATCTCAGTACCTTTTTTTACATAAATAGTGCGACAACTAAATCAATTACTTTAATTCCGATAAAAGGAACAATTAAACCACCCAAACCATAAATCAAAAGATTTCTTTTTAAGATGGCACTTGCCCCAATTGGACGGTAATCAACACCCTTCAGCGCAAGCGGAATCAATATCGGAATGATAATCGCGTTGAAAATTACAGCCGATAAAATTGCGCTTTCAGGACTGTGCAAATGCATAATATTTAAACCTTGCAACGCAGGAATCGCAGTAATAAAAAGAGCAGGAACAATAGCAAAATATTTCGCAACGTCATTTGCAATAGAAAAAGTAGTTAAAGTACCTCGAGTCATTAAAAGCTGTTTTCCAATTTCAACAATCTCAATTAATTTCGTTGGATCATTGTCAAGGTCGACCATGTTTCCTGCTTCTTTTGCAGCCTGAGTTCCGCTGTTCATGGCAACTCCAACATTGGCTTGGGCAAGGGCAGGGGCATCATTTGTTCCGTCACCCATCATGGCAACCAATCTTCCTTCGGCTTGTTCTTTTCTAATGTAGTTCATTTTATCCTCAGGTTTAGCTTCGGCAATAAAATCATCAACACCAGCAGCTTCGGCAATAAATTTTGCTGTAAGCGGATTATCACCTGTAACCATTACCGTTTTGATTCCCATTCTGCGTAAGCGCTCAAAACGTTCTTTCATTCCGGTTTTTATAATATCCTGAAGTTCGATTACACCTTGAACTACATTGTTTTTAATAACAACCAGCGGCGTTCCTCCGTTAGATGAAATCGTAATTACTTGTTGTGCAGTATCATCTGGAAAAGAATTTCCTGCTTGCAGTGCGATATTTTTAGCAGCATCTTGCGCACCTTTTCTAATATTTGTACCATCTTTTAAAATAACTCCGGAAGTTCTCGTTTCGGCGGTAAATTTGATTAAAGTAGCACCTTCAATAGATAATTTACTGGCAGTTTCGGCTCCTGCCAATTCCACGATACTTTTCCCTTCCGGAGTATCATCTGCTAATGAACTTAGTACAGCAGATTTTATAAATTCTTCCTCTGAAATTCCTTTAGAGGGATAAAAATTGGTTGCTTTTCTGTTCCCGATTGTTATTGTTCCTGTTTTATCTAAAAGCAGTACATCAATATCTCCGGCAGTTTCAACCGCTTTTCCAGATTTTGTGATTACGTTAGCTCGTAAAGCTCTGTCCATTCCCGCGATACCAATAGCAGAAAGTAAGCCTCCAATTGTAGTTGGAATTAAACATACAAACAAAGCAATGAAAGCCGCAATCGTGATGGGTGCGTTGGCATAGTCGGCAAACGGTTTTAGCGTAACGCACACAATCACGAAGATTAAAGTAAATGCGGCTAGTAAAATGGTTAATGCGATTTCATTTGGTGTTTTTTGACGGCTTGCACCTTCGACTAAAGCAATCATTTTATCTAAAAAGCTTTCGCCAGGTTCAGATGTTACTTTTACTTTAATTTTATCAGATAGTACTTTTGTACCTCCTGTAACCGAAGATTTGTCTCCTCCAGCTTCCCGAATTACAGGAGCACTTTCTCCGGTAATAGCACTTTCGTCTATAGTAGCCAGACCTTCGACAATTTCTCCATCGGCAGCAATTAAATCACCGGCTTCGCAAACGAAAATATCGTCTTTTTTTAATGCCGAAGAGCTGATGTTTCTAATTTCTCCGTTAGGTAAAATTTGTTTTGCAGGGGTTTCTTCTCTGGTTTTTCTTAAACTGTCGGCTTGTGCTTTTCCTCTTGCTTCAGCGATAGCTTCAGCGAAATTGGCAAATAATAGTGTTGCTAGTAAAATGAAGAATACAATTAGATTATAAGTAAGACTTCCTTGGTCGTTTGCTCCCATTAATATTGAAATGCAAACGGCAAACATAATTGCTGTTCCAATTTCTACGGTAAACATTACCGGATTTTTGATCATCATTTTTGGATTCAGCTTGACAAAAGATTGCACTAAGGCTTCTTTTACCTGTTTACTTTCAAACAATGATGTGGATTTATTAGTTGTCATTTTCTTGTAAAAAGTTAAATGTTATTTGTTAAATGTTATGCAATAAAAAACACATAGATTGTAAACATAGCCAGTGGTTTCAACCACTGGGACGCAACGTATATCGCAATCTGCGTCCTCGCAATCCGTTTCCCGTGGTTGAAACCACGGGCTATATTTTTAAATACGAACTGCTGATTTTTTATTCTAACTATGTGTTAGAAACTAGTTTCTTTCAACTTTCTTTTTTTAGGTAAAGAAAAAATTATGTTTCTATGTGTTTAAAATATTTTCAGCATTGAAAAATGAGTTATTATTTTAGTGTAAAATATTCCGCCAAAGGTCCAAGTGCCAACGCTGGAAAGAATGATAAAGCAGCGATAATTGCGATTACGGCAAAAGTCATAATTCCGAAAATTGATGTATCCGTTTTTAAAGTTCCTGCACTCTCTGGAATGTATTTCTTACCAGCCAATAAACCTGCAATTGCTAATGGTCCAATGATTGGAATAAAGCGGCTTAACAACAGCACAATTCCTGTAGTGATATTCCAAAACGGATTATTATCTCCTAAACCTTCAAAACCAGAGCCGTTGTTGGCTGCGCTCGAAGTATATTCGTATAACATTTCTGAGAATCCGTGGTTTCCAGGATTATTTAACCAACCCGTCGCGTTTCCGTTAAACCAATAACCCATTGCAGTATCATGAGCAGCGAAATAAGATGCTAAAGCAGTTCCTGATAATATTAATAAAGGGTGAAGAATGGCGATAAAAGCAGCTATTTTTACTTCCCGAGCTTCGATTTTCTTTCCTAAAAATTCAGGAGTTCGACCAACCATTAATCCAGAGATAAATACCGCCAGAATAATAAAAATGTAGTAGTTCAAAATACCCACGCCACATCCGCCGTAAAAAGCATTAACCATCATAGCAAGTAATTCCATTGCACCAGAAACAGGCATCGAACTATCGTGCATACTATTTACAGAACCTGTAGAAATTACGGTTGTAGCAATACTCCAAAAACCAGATATTGCTGGCCCAAACCGAACTTCTTTTCCTTCCATCGCTCCATTTGTCTGTACGATTCCCATTTTTTCGATGGCAGGATTTCCGTTAATTTCGCTCATAACTGTCGGGGTTACTAATAATAGGAAACCAACTGTCATTACTCCGAAGATTATGTAGGATAGTTTTCTTTTCTTTAAATAAAAACCTAAAGCAAAAATCATCGCAAACGGAACAATCATTTGTGCCCAAAGTTCAACTCCATTAGTAAAATAAGTCGGGTTTTCTAACGGATGTGAGGAGTTAGCTCCAAAAAATCCGCCGCCATTTGTACCAATATGTTTGATAGCAATAAAAGCAGCAGCAGGACCTCTCGATACTTCTACTTTGTCACCTTGTAAAGTTGTAATAGCATCTTTTCCTTCAAAAGTCATTGGAGTTCCGCTAAAAACTAAAGCGATTGCTACAATTGCTGAAAGCGGTAATAAAATACGAGTACAACTTTTGATGAAATAATTGTAAAAATTACCCAGCTGTTCAGTAGTTCTTTCTTTCATTGCAGTAAAGACCATTGCAGCCGCAGCCAAGCCGATACCAGCAGAAACAAATTGAAGAAACATCAATACTATTTGTGAAAGGTATGAAACCCCGCTTTCACCTGAATAGTGCTGTAAATTACAATTGACTAAAAATGAAATGGCAGTATTAAATGCCAGATCAGGCGTCATAGATGGATTGTTATCTGGATTAAGGGGCAATGAACCTTGAGACAATAAGACAAAAAAGCAAAGAAAGAACCAAATCATGTTTATACTTAAAAGTGCTTTTAAGTGTTGTTTCCAGTTCATTTCTTCGGCAGGATTTATACCGCTGATTTTAAAAATAATTTTTTCAATTGGATTGAAAATCGGGTCAAGAAGTGTTTTATCTCCCAAATAAACTTTAGCAATATATTTTCCTAAAGGAATCGCTAAAACAATAGTTAAGAAAAAAATACCAATGACGCCTAATAATTCTGTGTTCATAATTTTTATTTTTTTAGTGAAAGGTGATTTATAAAATGGATTGATGAATAAAATTTACGTTTACATTTCACATATAACATTTCACTTTTTACATGATTTAAAATTTTTCGGGTTTGATTAATACATAAATCAAATACACGAAAACAGCGATTGAAATGATAAATAGTGCGGTCATGATTTATATTTTTTCAAAAAATTCAACTGATAAAAAACAAATGGCAAATAGCACAATGGCCAGCCCGAGTAAAAGAAAAGTGATCATAGGATAATTATTTTAGATTTAAGAATTCAGATTTTAGGTTATGTTGAAGTGATTAACCAATTAAACAGTTAACCTATTCAACATATTTATACTCCCGATGCATTAATCTGCTTGATATATTCCGCTTTAAGCGTTTGAGGAAAAAGATGTGAAATATTGCAGTGACGCATTTCCATAAAAGAAGAAACTGAGAAAACATACACATTAGAAATGGCATTTTTAGTTTCGATGCTTCCAGTTACAAATAGACGCTCAGCAAGAGCCAGGCATTTTTTTGCCCGAACTATATTACCCGAAATAATAGATTTTTTGGTTATCTCAGCAAAGCGTTCAGCTTGTTTGCAGATTGAGGTGACTTGGTTTTTCATTTGGAATGAATTTTAATGTTCTCTCTCCTTATGCCAAAATATGTTCCGAAAAAATAAAGTTGTATCTAAAGTGTTGTCAATAAAAGGAATGTAGTTTTGTGCCAAAAAGAAGGCATAAAAAAAGCCTATCATTTTGATAAGCTTTTCTCGTTTTGATATGTTATTGTTAAGCTCCAGCGGAGCGTTATATTTATAGAAAATAACAAGTACAGATATTACAGTCCCAAAGGGGTGATATTAAGTGTCGCTCCGCTGGAGCTTTTTATCATTGGGAATAAATAATCTATAAATATGACACTTCTCCGAAGCTTTGAAAATTGAATTTGCTATTAATATTGACATTGCTATTTTAGTTGAAACTTGGAATTTAATTTTTCTCTATCCCATATTCTTCCAACTTTCTATATAAAGTAGCAATCCCAATTTCTAATAATCTAGCCGTTTCAGCTTTATTACCTTTAGTATAATTCAATACTTTTTGAATATGAAGTTTTTCAACACTCTGCATTGAGAAAGCTGACATAGGTTTTGAACTTTTTTCTGCTTGATGCTGCATTTCGTAAGGCAGAACATCCGAAGTTAAAGTGTCACCATTACTCAAAATAACCGATCTCTCGATAATATTTTTAAGTTCGCGGATATTTCCAGGCCAGGAATAATTTTCTAGTTTCTGCAGGAAATCATCTGCAATGTGTAATGTTTTTTTATTCGTTTTTTCAGAAAACTGTTTAACGAAATAATGAGTCAATACTGGAATATCTTTGATTCTTTCTCTTAAAGAAGGAAGTTTAATTTCGAAGATATTCAAACGGAAATACAAATCAGAACGAAAACGATGTTCATCACTTTCTGTTTTTAGATCTCGGTTTGTCGCAGCAATTAATCTAAAGTTTGATTTTTTTGAGGTAGTATCACCAACAGGAATATATTCGCTGGTTTCTAAAACCCGTAATAGTTTAGCCTGAAGATCAATTGGCATTTCACCAATTTCGTCTAGAAATAAAGTACCGCCGTTTGCCTCTTCAATAAAACCTTTTTTATCTTTTAAAGCTCCTGTAAAAGCTCCTTGTTTGTGACCAAATAATTCGCTTTCAAGAATTTCTTTGCTAAAAGTACTGCAGTTTAAAGCCACAAATGATTTTCCTGCACGATTACTGTTTTCATGAATAGCTTGTGCAAAAACTTCTTTTCCAGTTCCAGTTTCGCCTGTAAGTAAAACAGTCGAATCTGTTTTAGATACTTTTTGTGCCAAATCAATTACCTGTTCAAGACCTTTTGATTTTCCAATGATAGTTTTAAACGAATATTTATCATTGATTCGTTTTTCAAGTTGCTGCACTTTTTTTTGCAAATGCACTTTTTCGACAGCTTTGTAGAGAAGCGGAATAATTTTATCGTTATCGTCTCCTTTTACAATATAATCAAAAGCGCCATTTTTCATCGCCTGAACTCCATCTGGAATATTTCCAAAAGCCGTTAATAGAATAACTTCTGTCAATGGGAAATTTCCTTTTATGTTTTGAAGAAAATCGACACCGTTTCCGTCAGGCAATTTTACATCGCATAGTACGACATCTATTTCGGTTTGTTCCAGTTTTTTAAAACCCGATTTTAAATCTTTGGCTTCGACAACTTCAAAACCTTCTGATTTTATAATTCGCGCTAAAAGACTTCTGAGTTTTTCTTCGTCGTCTATAATTAAAATTTTGTGTGTCATTTGCAGATAAGCTAAAACCGAATTGGTATTTTGATGTACAAATTTAGGTTTAAAATCAGTTCTCTTTTTTGATTCAGCGGAAATTATTTTTTGCCACGACTCGAGCGACAGCGAACAGGCGAAGCAATTCACGAATTTCTCTAATTCCTATTTTTTGACTTGTTTTTATTTCAAACATATCCCGTGGATTCAACCACGGGTACACAATATAAATTACACCCAATTCGTAACGTTTCCTACGGTTGAAACCTCGAGCTATTTTGAGCATTTGCGAAAAACTAAAATTAAAAATTCGTGAAATTAGTGGCAAAAAACTAATCGATTTCCTTCTCGTTGTCCTCTATAAAAGTATCAATATTCATTAAATACGGATCAATCACAATGCGTTGAGGTTTTGTTTTCAGTTTGATTTCACCTTCAATTTTATTGTTTTTGATAGTGAAAGGATAACGAAACAGTTTTCCGTTTTCATCATAAATTCCAATATCTATTGTAGCATCGTTTGCAATTGATTTTCGTTCTCCAGTTGCATTTTCTCTGAATTTTTCAGAAACCGCTTTAAAAGAAACTTCATAAAAGCCATTCTTTCTACTACTTGAAACCCATTCTATTTTTGACGAACACGTAATAATCTGCTTAAACATTTCATCCAATTTAGTATGCAGTTTAACATTTGCAACAGCATAAATTTCCTTTAATAAACTTTCAGAATCAGGAAACGGATTTGGATATTTATTATGATTCAGGAAATTTTTCAAAGCCAGATTTACTTTTTCCTCACCAATTAAAACCCGAAGCTGATGCATCACCAGCATTCCTTTATCATAAGGTAAATACGGAGTTTCGTAATTCGTTTTATACAAAGGCGTTTCAGGATCATAACTTCGACTGCTCAAATATAAATCGAGATGAATTTTTAAAGTTTCGACCGCTTTTTCCAAACCATGTTCTTTTTCATACAACATCAGTTCAGTGTATTGTGCCAAAGTTTCGGTCAAGATCCAGCTTCCTTCTTTTTGTTCCGGATTGATCTGTGAATTTCCCCACCATTCATGCGACAATTCATGAGCCGTTAATTGATTAATTACATCTTCCTTATCCTTATTGTTGAGGTTGCTGTAAAATCCAAAATTCTCTTTCATAAAAACTGTCGATGGATAAGAAGTCGCCGCAAATCCATCGGCGAAAGCAGAAACTTCGGCATAACGAATTGTTTTATAAGGATATTTACCGAAATTATTTTGGCAGTAATCTAACGTGTTTTTTACATCCTGAATTAGTTTTTTGATGTTTCTGGAATGCCTTTTATCATAAAAAACTTCAATCGAAATGTCTTTATAATTCGTTTTTTGAATTTCATATTCCGCAGAAGAAAAAGCAAATCGAAACGGAATCTTACCATTAGATTTATAATGAAAATAATTGCGGTTTTCTTTTGTCCAATTTCCAATTAAATCTCCAACGCCAATTGCCGTTTGATTTTTAGAAGTCGAAACCACAGCATCATAATCAACAAAATCATATCTAATTTCCGATTTGTCTTCCAGTTTTTTAAGAGGCGTCTGCGGTTTCAAATGCTTTTTCGCACGTTCTTTTTTACTGCTAATTTCATTCGATTCCTGATAACCAAAAAGCGGAAAGTAACGGCTTATTCGCATAAAAGAGCCATTTTCAATTATAGAATTAAAAGCAGTATGACCTTTAAATGGCGACCACGACGATTCAAAAGAAAAACTCATTTCCATTTTCTGCTGAGGCTGTAAAGGTTTTTCCAATCGATACCAATAATGTTGAAATGCCGAAAGATCATCTAGATTTTTTGAATTTGGAATTTCAACAGAAGTCAGTTTCGAATTTCGATCTATATATAGGAGTAAACTATCAATAGGTTTTTCAGAATTATTGATCAATTCATAAGTACCTTTTACCTCATAACGATTCTCCTCAGGAAATAAATCGACTTTGCTTTTTACAGAAACAATCGTGGGCTGAGGCAGATTAGTGTATTTTTTAAATTGATTTTCATATTTCTCGCTCCAGTTATTTTGATCTTCTTCGGTCAAATAAGGATATTCGATATTCGTTTTATAAAAAAGATAACTTCCAAAACCAATAAAAAGAATAATTCCCAAGAAGAAAGTTATTTTTTGAATGCCATTAAATGAATTTCTTCGAAAGGTTTTTACGATTGAAGCATTTCTTTTCCATAAAATTCCAGTCAAAGTAAGAAGCAGTAAAGCCAATCCGAAATTGTACAACATCGAAATATGAAACGGAAAAGTGTATTTTCCGAAACCATTCAAATCAAAATATTCTCTTTTAAAAGCATCTCCAAATCGCAGTAAGGGATGTGAAATTCCCAATTGTTCTCCAATTCCGGTGCAAAACAGAAGACATATAAAAGAAGCAACGGAAAGTCCGATATATTTATTTTTAATAAAAGTCTGAATCGCAATTACCAAAATCGAGATCAACAACAACGGAAAACCAAGATAATAAAACAAAGAAAGATAAAGACCAATTTCGATTGGAGCATTTGCATTCGCAATCTGAAATATACATCCAATCAAAATACTAATGCTGATTATGATTAGTGGAATAATAAAAAGTGCCGTTAGTTTTGATAGTAAAACTACAAATTGAGAATACGGTTCAGTATTTTCGAGCATTTCAAATCTCGAATTTTCGCTTCGGTTTACTAATTCACTGCTGTAAAAGAGAAGAATTAATATTAGAATAAACGGCAGACGATCCATTATTGTAGAAATCATCAAAGCCGTATCCGTAATTTTTTCCGCTAATCGGATTCCGCCGTCAATTTCATCCGAAATTTCGATTGCCAATAATCCCGAAAACAAAAGAACAATCAATAAAAACGGAATTCCTTTTAGAACTAAAAAAATATCCAGCTTGATATTGCTTTTAAAAACCGCCCAATTATGTCTGAAAGTTTTGAATTCGATGTTTTTTGGAATTTCCGAAGAAAGTACTTTTGCTTGTTTTGAAATAGTTTTTGAGGTTTTTATCTTTTTAGTTTTCGTTTTTCGGAAGGAAAACAATCGATACGAGACAAAAAGTAAAAGTATCGCAACAGAAAACCACAGCATTCTATTGAAAAGAAAGTTACCGGAAAGTGAGACCAATTCGGTATTTTTTTCAATTGCAGTCCAATATCTCGTTTGTTCTAAAAACGCTCCCAAACCAAACGGATCTATTTTTGCGGACAAAGACATGGCTTTCGCCGAAGACGGAGAAGCATTTGCAAAGATCGGCGAATTAGAAAAAATCGAACCTGCTATATATAAGATGTAGATTAATAAACCTCCAACATAAATAAAGAGTTTGCTTCGAGTAAGCCAGGCCAAAGCCGTCAATATAGAAAGACACAGAAAAATATTCGGAATCACAATGACAAAATACGGCCAGAGATAATTTATAATTTCAAAAGGACCGATTTCGCTTTTAGAAAGCCACGACATTTGATGCCCAACGATCATTCCGACGATAAACATTCCAAAAGAAACTACGGCAATTGCAGACGCAGTAATAAATTTAGGAGCCAAATAATGAAACTTAGAAATAGGAGCGGAGGAAATAATCGAATCGAATTTCGTTTCATATTCCTTTAAGAAACTCTGTGCAACCTGAAGTGTAATCGAAAAAATAGTCATCAGGGAAATCAAACCAATTGCATAAGTCAATACGTACGGACTATTTTTGTAAGCACCCGAAAAAGAGAAATTCGCAAAAGCACTCACAAAAAATCCTAAAACCAAATAAATGATAAACATGGCATAAAAAGTCCAGCTTCTGGTATTGTTATGCCATTCAAATTGAATTAATTTAGAAAGCATAACCTTAATTTTTAAATTGATTTTGAGCTAAAACACTAAAATAAACATCGCTCAAATCGGGCGAAATTAATTCGAAACCAGAATCTGGTCGTTCATCTGAAAAAACATGAATATTGATTTTCCCTGAATTTAAGTTGGACGAAATAATATTAAAGTTCGATTGATGATCCTTTAGTTCTGTTTTAGTAATCGCCTTCATCCAGATTTTATCTTTCAAAGAATCGATCGCTTCATTTGGCTTTCCTTCCAAAATCAATTTTCCGTTAGAAATAATGGCCATTTTAGGACATAAATCACGAACGTCTTCTACAATATGCGTCGATAGAATCACAATAATGCTTTCGCCAATTTCGCTCAGCAAATTATTAAATCGGTTTCTTTCCTCGGGATCAAGTCCCGCAGTAGGTTCGTCCACAATAATAATCTTAGGATTTCCCAACAATGCCTGCGCAATTCCAAAGCGTTGACGCATACCGCCGGAAAAAGAATGAACCGCTTTGTCTTTGTGTTGCAATAAATTCGTCTGCTGTAATAAATACAAAATTTGATCGTGACGTTCCTTTTTATCTACGATTCCTTTTAAAACCGCCAAATGATCGAGCAGGCGATAAGCAGAAATTTTAGGATAAACACCAAATTCCTGAGGCAGATACCCCAAATTTTGCCTTATAAACATTGGGTTCTCTAGAATATTAATTCCGTTAAATTCAATAATTCCCGAAGTAGGTTCCTGCAAAGCGACAATAGTTCGCATTAAAGTCGATTTTCCAGCGCCGTTTGGTCCGAGTAAACCAAACATTCCGTTGGTAATTTCAAGCGATAATTGGTCAATCGCTTTTGTGCCGTTCTCATACGTTTTGCTGAGATTTTGGATTGATAAACTGTTCATTTTTTGATTGATTTAGATGATTGAATTAAAATGTGATTTGAAAAAATTAGGCAATAAAATACCTGTCGGCTTCAAAAACCGATTTATTAAGAGTGAAATAAGATTTAAAAGAAAGCTATTCTGCCACGTATTCTAAAATATCGCCGGGCTGACAATCCAATATTTTACAAATAGCTTCGAGAGTATCAAACCGAATTCCTTTTGCTTTTCCAGTTTTTAGAATCGATAAATTAGCAGGCGTAATATCTAGTTTTTCTGCCAACTCTTTACTCTGCATCTTGCGTTTAGCAAGCATTACATCAACATTTACAATTATTGGCATAGTTATATAAATAAGTCTTGTTCGTTCTGAAGGTTTAAACCTTGTTTAAAAATGGCCGCTAAAAAGTAAGCAAAAACACCAAGCATTCCGTGTAACAGAATAAATAGCGAAACTTCATTATCGAGTGGAACAAAAAAGAAAGCCACAAATATTACAATACTCGGAATTAATAAATTGGATAAATAGAAACGCCTTAAATGAGAAATTCCATTTTGAGTAAACAGTTTAGGCTGAAAAAATACTTTGAAAACATTACTGCTCAATAAAAAGAAAAGTCCGTATAAACTCAGTGGAGCCAAAAAATCAAAAAGAATATACGGCAGATTGTAATCACCTAACATTATTGGATGAGTAGTAAACGGATAACAAACCTGAAAATACTTTCCGCTATCTTTAAATGTCAAAAACAATCCTGTTGTTAAAGTGAAAACAGAATATCCGGCCAAAAAGAAATAAACAACAGCCAAAAAACGGGTAAAGTAAAATAATATTCTAGATACAATATGAGTTGTCTTCATATAATGAAAAGTTAGATTGATATTGCAAATGTATAATTAATTATTGTAAAACAATAATTAATTATTAAAAAATACACTTTTGAGTAGTTTTAGAAATATTATAAATCTATTAACATTAGAAAACAAAAGGCATCCGTATAAATGAGTTAATTTTGTAGACTAGCATTTTTTTATATGAAAAACCCAATTTCAGTCTCATTATTAGACCTCGCTATCATCACTCAGGATAGCAATGCCAAAGAAACATTTCAAAAAACAAAAGACATAGCGCAATTAGCAGATACTTTAGGATACAAGCGGTTTTGGCTTGCAGAACATCACAATATGGCACACGTTGCAAGTACAGCAACAGTTGTTTTAATTGGTTATGTGGCAAGTCAGACCAAAAACATCCGAGTAGGTTCTGGCGGAATTATGTTGCCGAATCATTCTCCTTTAGTAGTTGCCGAACAATTTGGAACTCTGGAAACGCTTTATCCCAACCGAATCGATTTAGGTTTAGGAAGAGCGCCTGGAACAGATCAGCCAACCGCCGAAGCAATTCGTAAAGACTTTTTTGAACAGGCTCAGCGTTTTCCACAAAACGTAAGCAAACTTCAAGAATATTTTTCAAGCGAAAATGAAACAGGAAAAGTACGTGCATTCCCAGCCGAAGGCCTAAAAGTACCAATTTGGATTTTAGGATCAAGTATGGACAGCGCAGCTTTAGCAGCAGCTTACGGATTACCTTACGCCTTTGCCGGACACTTTGCACCAAAGCTAATGATTCAAGCATTTGAATTTTACAGAGAAAATTTCCAGCCTTCAGAATATTTAGACAAGCCAAAAACAATGGCATGCGTCAATATCATTGCAGCAGACACAAACGAAGAAGCAGAACTATTGTCGACAAGTTTGTATCAAATGTTTCTGAACCTAATTAGAAACGATCGCAAAGGTTTACAGCCGCCGGTTCCATCATTAGATGATATAATGAATGAACAAGAACGTTTCCATGTCAATCAAATGACAGCTGGAACCTTTACAGGTAACAAAGAACAATTAATAACCGATTTGAAAAAGTTCATAGAGTATGCCAGAATAGACGAACTCATGGTAACAAGCCCAATCTTCGATCATCAGGCAAAGCTTAAAAGTATTCAGATCACAAAAGAAGTAATCGATAGTTTAAATGAAAGTATACATATATAAGTATACTATATTTAAGAGTAGATTTTATTTCCATAACCCGATAGGTTTTTAAAACCTGTCGGGTTTGTTTTTTATAC